>NZ_JBEYIL010000013.1:665-67480 GCF_040635845.1 Streptomyces sp. NPDC006872 | reverse complement strand
ACGCCCCCCACCGGGCCACGGCCCCCAGCCCGGTCACCGTTCCCCCTCCGATCGCGGTCCCCCGTCCGGCCACCGCTCCCCGCCCGATCACCCCCGCCCCCTGCCGGATCGCCGCCCTCCACCGGATCACCGGACCCCTCCGCCACGGGTGCGGGCACCTCCACGGGCATCGCCGCGGGCATCGCCTCCCGCGTCGGCGCCGCAAGGCGGGTCGCCACCTCGTCGAGTCCGCCCTCGGCGCGCAGTTCGACGAGATCGGCGAGGTTCCAGGCCGCCGCGCCCACCACGCTGAGGCTGCGCGGGCCGCGCCGCTGCACCACCCCGCGCACCAGCAGCAGCCAGGAGTGGAAGACGGTGTGGGCGCAGGCGTCGTGGGAGTCGTCGAAGAAGGCGAGGTCGACCAGGCCCGTGCCGTCGTCCAGGGTGCTGAAGATGACCCGTTTGCCGGACCGGATCGGCGGCGTCTGGGTGGCCGCCTTGGCGCCGGCGACCAGCACCGTCTCCCCGTGCCGGGCGTCCCGCAGCCGTCGTGCCGAGACCACGCCCAGCTCGTCGAGGAAGGCCCGGTGGTCGTCCATCAGATTGCGCGAGGCGTCCATGGAGAGCACGCCCAGCTCGGCGCTGAGCCGCTCGGCGGAGGACAGGTCCGGCAGCCCGGCGGGAGCCGTCTGCCGCCCGCCCGCCAGGGGGAGTTGGCCGCCGCCCGCACCTCGCGCCCCCCGGTGCAGCTCGGTCAAGTGCAGTTGCAGATCACGCCGGTTGGCACCGAAGGCGTCCAACGCGCCGACCTGCGCGAGCCGCCCGGCGAGCGGACGGCTCGGCCGCGCCCGTTCCCAGAAGTCGAGCAGCGAGGCGTACGGCTGCCCGTCCGCGACCCGCGCCGCCTCGGCCTCGCTGATGCCGTGCACGTCGGAGAGGGCCAACCGCAGCCCCCAGACCCCGGATTCAGACACCAGTTCGATACGGTGGGCGACCCCCGACCGGTTCACGTCCAACGGCAGGATCGGCACCCCGCGCCGCCGCGCGTCCGCCAGCAGCAGCCGCTTCGGATACATCCCGGGGTCGTGCGTGAGCAGCCCGGCGTAGAAGGCGGCCGGGTGGTGCGCCTTCAGCCACGCCGACTGGTACGTCGGGACGGCGAACGCGACCGCATGCGCCTTGCAGAAGCCGTACGAGCCGAAGGCCTCGACGATCCCCCAGGTCCGCTGAATCGTTTCTGCCCCATACCCCCTCGCCGCCGCGTGCTGCGCGAACCACACCCTGATCCGCCCCTGCGACTCCGGGTCGGACAGCCCGCGCCGCACCCGGTCCGCCTCGCCGCGTCCGCAGCCGGTCATGATCGCGACGATGTCGATGATCTGCTCGTGGAAGACGACGACCCCGTAGGTGTCCCGCAGCGGCTCCTCCAGGTCCGGGTGCGGATACCGGATCGGCGCCCGCCCGTGCCGCGCCTCGATGAACGGCCGCACCATGTCGGCGGCGACCGGCCCCGGCCGGAACAGGGAGATGTCCACGACCATGTCGTGGAAGGTGGCCGGCTGCAACCGCCCCACCAGATCCCGCTGGCCGGGCGACTCGATCTGGAAACAGCCCAGCGTCTCGGCGGAACGGATGAGCCGATACGTCGCCGGGTCACCGCCCTCGACCGCGTCCAGGTCGATCCGCTCGCCCGTCGCCCGCGCCACCTCCGCCACCGCGTGCGCCATCGCCGACTGCATCCGCACGCCCAGCACGTCCAGCTTGAGCAGCCCGAGGTCCTCGACGTCGTCCTTGTCGAACTGGGCCATGGGGAACCCCTCGCCGCTGGTCGGCATGACCGGCGTACGGGAGAGCAGGGAGGCGTCGGAGAGCAGGACCCCGCACGGGTGCATGGCGACTCCGCGCGGGAGGGCGTCGAGGGCCTCGACCAGCTCCCACAGCCGTCCGTAGCGCTCCTTCTCCCCTGCCAGCGCGCGCAGTTCGGGCAGCTCCGCCAGGGCCGCCCGGGCATCGCGGGCCCGGATGTGCGGGAAGGACTTGGCGACGCGGTCGATCTCGGCGGGGTCCATGGACAGGGCCGCGCCGACGTCCCGGACGGCATGGCGGACGCGGTACGTCTCCGGCATCGCGACCGTCGCGACCCGCTCGACGCCGAAGCGGCCGATGATCGCGCGGTACACCTCCAGCCGGCGCGCGGACTCCACGTCGATGTCGATGTCGGGCAGCACCACCCGCTCCTTGGACAGGAAGCGCTCCATCAGCAGCCCGTGCTCGACGGGGTCGGCGTGGGCGATGCCGAGGAGGTGGTTGACGAGGGACCCCGCGCCCGAGCCGCGCGCGGCGACCCGGATGCCCATGTCCCGTACGTCGTCCACGACCTGAGCGACCGTCAGGAAGTAGGAGGCGAAGCCGTGGTGGGCGATGATGTCGAGTTCGCGGTGCATCCGTTCCCAGTAGTGCCGCGCCCGCGAGGAGCGGTCGTAGCCGCGCAGCACCATCCCCGCCGACGCCCGTGAGGCCAGCGCCCGCTGGGCGGTGCGGCGGCCGGCTCCGACGAGGTGCGGCTCCGGGAAGTGGACGGCGCCCATGCCGAGGTCGTCCTCGGGGTCGACCAGGCATTCGGCGGCGGCCGTCCGGGTCTGCTCCAGCAGGTGGTGGGCGGCGGTGCGCCGGAAGCCGGCGGCCTCCACGATCCGCTCCGCCGCCCCGAGCATGACGTCCGCGCCCTTGAGCCAGGCCTCGCCCGAGTCCAGTTCCTTGGCCGGGTCGATGGGGACGAGCCGGCGAGCGGCGTCCAGGACGTCCGCGACCGGGCCCTGGCCGGGGTCGGCGTACCGGACGGCGTTGCTGAGCACGGGCCGGATCCGCTGTTCGGCGGCGAAGCCGACGGTACGGGCGGCCAGCCGCAGGGAACCGGGTCCGGTGCCGGTGCGCCCGTGCCAGACGGCCTCCAGCCGCAGGGCGTCGCCGTACACCTCCCGCCAGGGGGCGAGGAGCCTCGCGGCCCGGTCCGGCCGGCCCGCGGCGAGCGCACGGCCGACGTCGGAGGCGGGGCCGAGCAGGACGGTCAGGCCGTCCCCGTGGTTTCCGGCCCAGGGCAGCACCGGGACGTCCGCCCCGCCCGCGTGCGCGGCCGTGACGATCCGGCACAGGTCGGCCCAGCCCCGGGCGCCGTCGCGGGCGAGGAAGGTGACGCGGGGTGTCGACTCGTCGACGAAGGCGCCGCCGCGCACGGGGGTGCGGCGTCGGTCCCGCCGTACGTCGCTCCCCTCCCGCAACCGCGCCGCCACCGCCAGGTCCACCCCGAACAGCGGGCGCACGCCCTCCTTCGCACAGGCCTTGGCGAAGCGGACCGTGCCGGCGAGGGTGTCGCGGTCGGTGAGGGCGAGGGCGTCCATGCCCCGCTCCGAGGCGCGCTCGGCCAGCCGGTCCGGGTGCGAGGCGCCGTAACGCAGGGAGAACCCGGAGACGGTGTGCAGATGCGTGAACCCTGGCATCCACCCCTCCGATATCGAACATCAGTTCCCAACTCGCTCACCCCCACCATAGACCAAATCCCGAACATATGTACGACAGCCGTTCGGACGCCTCCCACCTGCGGAAACACCCGACGGCCGGACCGTGGGGACATGACACAGACCGCCGGCGCCGACGCCCCCGCGACCACCCCGTAGCGCACGCATGAGGTCCCGCCCCTCACGCGCGGGGCGGGACCTCCACAAGCGTCGGGCGGGTCAGCCGATCTGCGTCCCCGTGGCCGACAGCGCCTCCGTGACCGGCTGGAAGAACGTCTCCCCGCCGGAGGCGCAGTCGCCGCTGCCGCCCGAGGTCAGGCCGACGGCGCTGCTGCCCGAGAAGAGGGAGCCGCCGCTGTCGCCGGGCTCGGCGCAGACGTCGGTCTGGACGAGACCGTCGACGATGTCTCCGTTGCCGTAGTTCACGGTCGCGTCCAGACCGGTGACCGTGCCGGAGTGCACCCGGGTGGTCGAGCCGCTGCGGGTGACCTTCATGCCGACGGTGGCCTCCGCGGCGCCGGTGATCGCCTGCGCGGAGCCGTCGTAGAGGTCGACCTCGCTCGGGTGGTCGACGTCGGCGGTGTACTTGACGAGGCCGTAGTCGTCGCCCGGGAAGCTGGAGACCTCGTTGGCGCCGATCGCGGCGCCGGAGGAGTCCGACCAGGTGGAGATGGCCTCGGTGCAGTGCCCGGCGGTCAGGAAGTACGGCTCGCCGCCCTTGACCACGTTGAAGCCGAGCGAACAGCGCCCGCCGCCGCCGGTGATGGCGTCGCCGCCGGCGATGAGGGGCTTGAACTCCCCCTTGGTTCGCTGGAGTTCAGCCGTCCTGCCGAGCCCGTCGACGACCTTGGCGAGCTTGGCCCACTCGGCGTCGGAGACGGTGCGGTCGGCGGTGACGACGACCTTGTTGGCGGTCGGGTCGGTCACCCAGGCGGTGCCCGGGATGGCCGCGTCCGCCTTGAGCGTCGCCTGCGCGCCGGTCAGTTCGGCGAGGGAGTTCTCGACGAGTCTGGCCTTGGCCCCGGCCGCCTCGACGGCCTTCGCGGCGGCCTCGTCGAGGACGTTCACCACGAGACTCCTGCTCTTCGCGTCGTAGTACGTGCCCGCCGCGTCGGCGCCGAGGTCCTCGCCGAGCGTCGAGGCGAGCTGTCCGGCCGCGAGGGCCGAGAGGGTGGTCGGCTGCGGGGTCTTCGCGGACTCGCTGGCGTTCGCAGTCTGGAAGGTGACTCCGGCCGCGACGAGCGCGGCGATGCCCGCGCCCGTCATGACCGCCCGTCGCCCGGGTATGCGTCGATGCTTCAACTCGCGTCCTCCTGTGGGGGTCGGCCCGGCGGCCGTGGGGGACCGCGGCGGGCCGGAAGGCCGGGACTTGCCCTGGTTGACGGGCGCTCACTCTTCCGAACCGCACAGGGAGCACACAAGGTCGCCTTCGGGACGCGCACAAGGTGGGCACCGCGCGCCCTCCGCTTCTTCACCACCTTGTCCGGACAGCGATGCTGTGCATACGCAAAATCGCGCGGGCCTGCCCTACTCCTCGATCGACTTCGACTTCGCCTCCGGCACGGGAGCAGACGCGGGCACGGGAGCAGGCGCAGGCGCAGGCGCCGCCGGCGGTTGCTGGGCCCGTTCCAGGAACCTCAGCAGCTCCACCGGGAACGGCAGCACCAGCGTGGAGTTCTTCTCGGCGGCGACCGCCACCACCGTCTGCAGCAGCCGCAGTTGGAGCGCGGCGGGCTGCTCGGACATCTCCTTCGCCGCCTCGGCGAGCTTCTTCGACGCCTGCAGCTCGGCGTCGGCGTTGATGATCCTGGCCCGCCGCTCACGGTCGGCCTCGGCCTGCCGGGCCATGGACCGCTTCATCGTCTCCGGCAGGGAGACGTCCTTGATCTCGACCCGGTCGATCGTGACGCCCCACTCCACGGCCGGGCTGTCGATCATCAACTCCAGTCCCTGGTTGAGCTTTTCGCGGTCGGACAGCAGATCGTCCAGCTCGCTCTTGCCGATGATGGACCGCAGGGAGGTCTGCGCCATCTGCGAGACGGCGAACCGGTAGTCCTCCACCCGCACCACCGCCTCGGCCGGCGCGGTCACCTTGAAGTAGACGACGGCGTCCACCCGCACGGTGACGTTGTCCCGGGTGATGCCCTCCTGCCCCGGCACCGGCATCGTGACGATCTGCATATTGACCTTCCGGAGCCGGTCGATGCCCGGAACGATCAGGGTCAGACCCGGCTCGCGCACCTCGGACCGGAGTTTTCCGAGGCGGAAGACCACGCCCCGCTCGTACTGTTTGACGACCCGCGCCGCCGCCGTCACGTACACCGCCCCGGCGGCCACGAGCGTGACTCCCGCCGCCAACAGTTCCTCGACCATGCCGGCCCCCAAGGGTCCGAAACGCTTCCCGAACTTCCCGAAGCACTTGACGTACCACGACGGTAACTCCGGGTTCCGGGCAAGGGCGAGCCCCCGCACGCCGGTTCGCGCGCGGGGGCTCGTGGTGCGAGAACTCGTGGTGCGAGAGCTCGTGCTGCGGGACCCGGACGGGCTAGAAGACGCTCACCCCGTACGCGCTCAGCGCCTCGGCCACCGGCTGGAAGAAGGTCGTGCCGCCGGAGGTGCAGTTGCCGCTGCCGCCGGAGGTCAGACCGTAGGCGATGCCGCTGGTCGAGTACAGCGGACCGCCGGAGTCGCCGCCCTCGGCGCAGACGTTGGTCTGGATCATGCCGTAGACGATGTCGCCGCTGCCGTAGTTCACGGTCGCGTTCAGCGCGGTGACCCGGCCGCTGTGGATGCCGGTGGTCGAGCCGTCACGGTAGACCGTGGTGCCGACGCTGGGCGTGCCCGAGCTGGTGATGTCCGTGTTGCCCGCACCGCCGGTCTTGGTGACCGAGGTGTTGGTGTAGCGGACCAGCGCGTAGTCGTTGGTCGGGAAGCTGTAGCTGACGTTCGTGCCGAGCGTGGTCGTCTGCCCGGAGTTGGAGTACCAGGTCGACGCGACCTCGCCGCAGTGGCCGGCGGTGAGGAAGTAGTAGGTGCTGCCGCTGACGACGTTGAAGCCGAGCGAGCAGCGGTAGCCGCCGCCGTAGATGGCGTCGCCGCCGGTGATCAGCTTGTTGAACTTGCCCGGCGTGTGCTTGATCGTGAGCGCGCCGGCGTTGCTGCCCGCCTGCTCCTTGATCTGCGCGATCTCGGCCTGCGAGACCGTGCTGTCGACGGTGACCACGACGCGGTTGGTCTTGGCGTCGACCGCCCAGGCTGTGCCCGCGATGTCCGCCTGGAGCACCGAGCTGCTGGCGCTCTTCAGCTCGGCCGTGCTGAAGGTGGCGTTGTCCGCCGCGTTCGCGTTGGGGATCGCGATGGCGGCAGCGGCCACGAGTCCGGTGGCGACCGCGGTCAGCCGCATCCGTCTCGAGATACCGCTCATGGGGGTGGTGGGGGTGGTGCGCTTGATCCTCACGTTTCGTTCCCTCCCAGGGGAAGTCGGGGGCCCGTCGTGTGGGGTCGGGGCCCGTGAGGCGCAGCCAGGACCGACGTTCGCCCGAAAAATCGGACACGCCGTGACCCTGACAAGCGCTGAGGGGGAGTATTCGGCCGAACGGCCGGTCGGCGCAAGAGCGCCTTTCGGCCGTCAGACGTCGATCGAACTGCGCGAGTTGAACCCTCTCGCAGCCCTCTTGCCCCAGCTCAGACCAGGTTGCGCTCCCCTGCCTCGACCGCCACGTGACATGTGTTCCCCGGCGACGGCCCGGGGCAGCCGAAACCGTCGGCAAAGGCGCACGGAGGCAGTACGGACGGTGGAGGTCGACGGCTGTGCATCCGTCCGCGTCGGGTGCGCCGGAGTGCGGTGCCGTCCTCTTCCGTCACCCGGGTCCCGGGGGTGTCCGGAAGTCGACCGTCCGGATCGTCGGGCGGTCGGCGGCCCGGGGCGGCAGCCCCAGGTGCTCGCGGAGTGTGCTGCCCGGATAGAAGGTGCGGAACATACCGCGGTGCTGAAGGAGCGCCACCGTGCCGTTGACCAGCCGTTCCAGGTCGCGGCGCG
Organism: Streptomyces sp. NPDC006872; assembly: GCF_040635845.1. Taxonomy (NCBI): domain Bacteria; kingdom Bacillati; phylum Actinomycetota; class Actinomycetes; order Kitasatosporales; family Streptomycetaceae; genus Streptomyces; species Streptomyces sp. NPDC006872. The sequence continues at coordinate 59,947 of NZ_JBEYIL010000013.1, read as the reverse complement.
GTTCCACGGGGATGAGGTGGAAGCCGTCGACCTCGCCGTCCTGCCGCCAGGACGCGATCAGGTCGGCGAGGTCGACGGGGCCGCCCCGGTAGAGCGGGCCCTGTGCGGTCTGCCGGGGGCCGCCTCCGCCGTGGCCGCGTTCGGCGGCGTGCTCGCCGTCGCCGAGGTCGATCAGCAGACTCGCCAGGACCCGCAGGCTGTTGGGGTCGCGTCCCGACCGGGCCGCCTCGGAACGCAGTCGGTGGCTGACGGCACGGGCCTGCGCGCAGTCCGCCACCCGGACGAGTGCCACGTCGGCCCGGCGCGCGGCGACGGACAGGGCCGGTCCCTCGACGGCGTCGACGACGCACACGGGTCGTCCCTGCGGAGGTCCGGACACCGGGGAAGGGCTCTCGGCGGCGGAGACGGCATTCCCGCCGATCCGCCATCCGGCCCTGCCTCCGCTGACCCGGTCGAGGTCGGCCACCGCGTCGGCGGTGGTGAACCTCGGCACCAGTCCGACGCGGTGCGTGGCGGGCGCCACCCGGGACAGCACGGCCGGCGCGTCCGGTCCGGGCCCCGCGAAGGCGTCGTCGTCCAGCGTCACGAAGTCGAGCCCGCCGCGCTCGGCGAGTCGCGCCAGCTCGACGTAGGGGCCGGTGTCGCGCACCCCGGGCCGGTCGACTGCGGCGGCCAGGTGCAGCAGGCCCCGGCCGGGCGATGAGGTCATCGGGAAGAACCCTTTCTCTGACACGGGACGCGGTGCCGCTGCGCAGTGCTCGACCGGCTCACCCGACGGCGTCGGCGCCCAGGTCCCGCAGGAACACCAGGGCGGCCCGCGCGGTCGCGTCGTTCTGCCGGAACGCGGGGCCTCCCGTGCGCGGCCGGGTGAACGCCCCGGGCGTACGGCCGTCGGTGTGCGGGCCGAGCGCGAAGCGCCGTGGGTGCGGCAGTCCGGCCCGGTCCAGGATCCGGCCGTCGGCGCGGTCCACCCGCAACAGCCCGTCCGGGGTCTCGTCGGCGCCGTCGGTGTGCAGCTCGCGCAGCAGCGGGTCGAGGGCGCGCCGGAGCGTCGGCTCCGGCAGCCGGGCCTCGACCAGCGCCCGCGCCTCGACCGAGAACCCCGGCACGGTCGCCCCGGACGCCCGGAACACCCCGTCCTCGGCGCGTACGGCCATGTCGGCGCCGACGAACTTGAGCAGTCCCGCCCGGGACAGGGCGAGCAGTTGCCGCAGCCGGGGGCCGGGCGGCCCGGAGGCGAGGTAGCTGAAGAACCCGTGCCACGAGGAGCCGATGTTCCCCAGCCGGATCAGTTGCCCGTAGACGGACAGCAGTCCCAGGAAAACGGCCAGGTCAGGACTGTGGGCGGCATTGTGACGGCGGCCCAGATCGTCCTCGACATATCCGCGCAGGCCCTCCTGGAACTCCTCGAAGGACCCGTACGTCACCCCGTCCAGCGGTCGGTCGAGGGCGGTCAGGTCGAGCCGGTCACGGGGGTCGGGCACGGCGGACGCCACCAGCGCCTCGCGCTCGGCCCCCTCGGAGGCGGCCGCGTACTTCTCCTCGAAGTCGGTCCAGGCGATCGCGGTCCGCTCGGCGTGGACGGTGAACAGGCGGTGGTAGTGGGCGAAGCCCAGCTCCTTCTCCACCAGAGGCCACACGTCCCGCCGGAAGTCGAAGCCCTCGGGCCGCGCGAGCAGTCCGTCGATCTCGGCGGGTCCCAGGAACCGGGGCAGCGGCGGCCGCTCGCCGGTCCAGTCGTAGCCGATCTTCGAGTGGTACGGCACTCCGCGCCGGGAGCCGACGTACAGCACCGGCTCCCGCCCCGAGGGCACGTACGTGTCCCCCTCGTACCGTCCGCCGCGCCCTTCGGTGAGGAGCGCCATCAGGTCGACGAAGGCGAGCCCGAAGCCGCGCACCAGGACGGGTTCGCCGGCCGGGAGCGCGGACAGATCGCTGTCGGCGGTGAAGTCCGGCGGGAGGTGGACGAGCCCGTGCTCGCGCGCATAGGCCGCCAACTCGCGCTGCTCGTCGTCGAGTTCGGCGTCGAGGTGGCCTTGGGCGAGGACGACGAGGTCGGCGAGCAGGGGCCGGTCCCGGCCCTCCAGCCACACCTGCTGGCGCCCCTCGCGGGAGCCGCTCACCCGCAGCGCGCGCCGCGGATGGTGGTGGACGGTGATGTCCGGGGGCAGCGCGGCGACGGCCCGCTCGTGCACCCAGCGCAGATAGGCGCCCTGGATCCGCCGGTCGGCGAAGGTGCGCCCGTCGATGCCGGCCCACTCGTGCAGGGTGGGGCCGGGCCGCACGGGGCCGTCCATCTGCACCGTCTCGTCGGTGAACATGGTGACGTCCTCGGCGTGCGAGTTCATCCACAGCAGCGGCGACTGGGCGGCCCGCCAGATACGGCCGGCGCCCGGCGGATGCGGGTCGACGAGGTGGATGTCGAGACCCGAACCGGCGTACAGCTCGGGCGCGTTGGCGGCGATCCGCTCGATGAGACCGGTACCCCGCGGCCCGCCCCCGACGATCACGAGGGTGGCAGGGGATTCGGGAGTGAGGGTTTCGGAAGACATGCGAAGGCTCCGTGACAGCTGGGTTGGACACGGGGGGTGCCTTCACGCACCGGAAACGGCCGAGCCCCTCAGCAGGGCCGTCCGGTGAGAGTACGCGGGCGTTTCCCCCGGCTGTCAAGGCCGTCCACACTGTGAGCCGTACGTCTCACGTCGGTTGACGCAAAACCGGAGACCTGTTCCACTTGGCCCATGCATCCGCAGCAGTGGCTGGTCACCCGCTCCCACATCGACTTCGGTCGCGTGTGGTCCTGTTCCTGTTGAGCTGACCCACTGCGGCCCCCGGTTCCCGGGGCGCCCTTCTCGTGCTCTTCCCCGCACCCGGTCCAGCCTTCACGCACACCCGCGCGCCCCCTCGTCTCGCGCACCCTTCACAGCGATCAGCGCACCCCGACCGCCTTCCGCCTGGCGGCGGCCCGAAACCCGATCACCCGGTCCATCAACGCCCCCAGCACATCCCGCACGGAGTCACGCTCACGCGCGTCGCACTCCAGCACCGGCACGTCGACGCTCAGCCCCAACGCCTCCCGGACGTCCTTCAGTTCGAACCGCTCGGCCCCGTCGAAGCGGTTCACGGCAAGGATGAAGGGCTGGCCCCGGGTCTCGAAGTAGTCGACGGCCGGGAAGCACTCCTCCATCCGCCGGGTGTCCACGAGGACGACCGTCCCGAGCGCCCCTTCCACCAGGTCGTCCCAGAGGAACGAGAACCGGCTCTGTCCGGGCGTGCCGAACAGATACAGCGCGATGGTCGGATCGACCCTGATCCGGCCGAAGTCGAGGGCGACCGTGGTGGTCGTCTTGGACTCCACGCCCTCGAGCGAGTCGACCCCGACCGACACCTGGGTGATGGCCGCCTCCGTGTCGAGCGGCTCGATCTCGGAGACGGCTCTGATGAAGGTGGTCTTGCCCACGCCGAGCCCGCCGCTCACCACGATCTTCACGGCGAGCGGCACGGTTTTGTCAGAACGCCCGGGCATGATCACTGATCCTTTCGAGCCTCCGCGTCCGCATCCTCTCCGGGAGATACGTCCCCGGGGTGCTCACCGCTCACCGTGGCGCCCGCCCGCCACGGACGATGAGCAGCCGCACACGGCAGGTGACGTCTCGTCAGCAGGAGCAGTCGCAGCAGGAGCAGCACTCACAGCACTCGCACCCGTCACAGCAGTCGCAGCAATCGCAGTCGCAGTTGCTGCACCAGCCTTCGCGCTTCTTCCTCGACCAGGGCCCCTCGAACTCGTCGGCGCAGCACGCCTTGCAGGTGCAGCACAGCCCGATCGCGACCGCGCAGCCGGCCAGGAAGCCCCGTTTGTCGGGTCGCGGCGGCTCGCCCCCGTAAGGGTTGCCGTACGGGTTGCCGGGGTCGGCGGGCGCGTTCGGATCCACCGGGCCCTGCGGGGCGTAGGGGCCGGTCGGCGGCCCGAACGCGCCCTGCGGCCCGTGCCCGCCCTCCGGGCCGTGGGCGTGCCCGCAGCTCTGCGTCCCGAACGCCCGGTCGACCGACCGCTCCAGTTCGTGCGCGAGCAGCAGATGCACCAGCTTGCCGTCCACGAACGAGGCGTCCTTCAGGGCGAGCCGGATCCCGTGCAGCGCGTCGTCGGCGAGCCGCCGGGCCTCGGTGAGCGGGGTGCCCGTGGCCGTCAGCGGGTTCCAGGCGCCGTTCGCCGCGTCGGCCTGCCGATCCTCGACCGCGTCCAGCAGATGGGCCAGCCGGCCGAAGAGCCTGCCCGCCTCGGCGAGCGGCGCGGCGTTGCCCTCCCTGCCCGCCAGGACCGCGGTGTGTGCGAAGGCCGCGGCGGTGGCGGTCTCGGTCGGCTCGGTGACGGTCAGCAGCGAGGTGCCCGGTCCGGCGAGCGCCTCGATGCCGACCTGCCGGTCCACGGCGTCGACGAGGACCGCGGTGTCGAATCCGACGGCGGCCCCGCCGCGTTCCCCGGCCCGCCCCCAGCTCGCGGCGACCCGGCGCGCGGCGACGGAGACCGGCCGCCGCGCCAGCAGCCCGTCCCCGTCGGCGACGTGGTCGCGGACCTTGGCGGAGGCGAGCACCAGCGAGACGGCGGCCGCGAGCCGCGCGCCCTCCCCCTGCGCGACGGACGCGGTGCGCATCCCGCGCAACGGGCACGGTCCCGCCGTCCGCCGCCACCCGCCGGCCGTGACCCGCTCGGCCTGAGCCTCTGTCAGAACCGATATGAGCAACCCGTCATAGTTGGTGACGACCCGGGCGAACTGCCCGTGATCACCGCGCAGCGCGAGACACAGCCCGCACAGGTGCGCCATCCACTGCGTCTTGAGACCCTCACCGAGCCGGTGACTGCATGGCCTGACGATTCCGAACACGACAACCCCCGTCGTCCTTGGGACATTGAGCTGGCGCATGTTATCGACCGATTGTCATGCCGGAGTGAACGTCTCGGTTCACCCGGACGCACCGAGCGTCACCCATCCGCCACGAAGAATCATATTTCACTCACAGTCAGCAGCCGTATGCGGTAGGACCCTTGGGGGGCGCGGGCTCTGTACGGATTCGCTGTGCACCAGTACCGTCACAAACCCCCCGCGCGGCGTCTATCCACTTGGCGCGACATCCGCATCATGGACGACCATGGGGAATGCGGAAAGCAGAAAGACCGCTGTGAGAGGAGGCGTCCATGGGATCGGTGCGCAAGGCGAGTGCCTGGCTTGGCCTCGTCGACGACAACGATGACGAGCGTTACTACGACGACGACTATTCCGAGGGGACCGACTCCGGAGAGGCCTGGGTCACCGACCCCCGCGTCAAGGTCGCCGCGGACACGGCCGAGGAGAAGGGCCGACGGATCGGCACCGTGACCCCGGACAGCTTCCGGGACGCGCGGGCGATCGGTGAGCTGTTCCGCGAAGGTGTGCCGGTCATCGTGAACCTCACGGCCATGGAGGCCGGCGACGCCAAGCGCGTCGTCGACTTCGCGGCCGGGCTGATCTTCGGCCTGCGGGGTTCGATCGAGCGGGTGTCCACCCGGGTGTTCCTGCTGACCCCCGCCAACACGGAGATCGTGAACGGCGACCCGTCCGCGCGTCGGGCGGACGGTTTCTTCAACCAGAGCTGAGGCAGGGCCGCTCGCCGGCCCTGCCCCCTCCGGGGGTCAGCGGAAGGCGTCGAGTCCGGTGAGCGCCTTGCCCAGCACGAGCTGGTGCATCTCGACGGTGCCTTCATAGGTGAGGACCGACTCCAGGTTGGTCGCGTGCCGCATGACGGGGTACTCGAGCGAGATCCCGTTGGCCCCGAGGATCGTGCGGGCGGTCCGGCAGATCTCGATCGCTTCCCGTACGTTGTTGAGCTTGCCGAAGCTGACCTGCTCGGGACGCAGGCGGCCGGCGTCCATCCGCCGCCCCAGATGATGGGCGAGCAGAAGCCCCTTGTGCAGCTCGACCGCCATGTCGGCGAGCTTGGCCTGGGTGAGCTGGAAGCCCCCGATGGGCCGCCCGAACTGCTCCCTGGTCTTCGCGTACTCGACGGCGGTCTCGAAACACGACCGCGCAGCGCCCATCGCGCCCCACACGATGCCGTAGCGGGCGTGGGACAGACAGCTGAGCGGGCCCCGCAGCCCGGTGACCTCCGGCAGCACGGCGTCGGCGGGCAGCCGCACGTCGTCGAGCACGAGTTCGCTGGTCACGCTGGCCCGCAGGGACCACTTGTGCTTGATCTCCGGGGCGGAGAACCCAGGGCTGTCGGTCGGGACGACGAACCCCCGGATCCCGTCCTCGCTCTGCGCCCAGACGACGGCCACCCCGGCGACCGACCCGTTGGTGATCCACATCTTGCGCCCGCCGATCACCCAGTCGGAGCCGTCGCGCTTGGCGTACGTCCGCATGGCGGCCGGGTCGGACCCATGGTCGGGTTCGGTAAGCCCGAAGCACCCGATGACCTCGCCGGCGGCCATCCTCGGCAGCCAGGCCTGCTTCTGCTCCTCGCTGCCGAAGCGATGGACGGCGTACATGGCGAGGGATCCCTGCACGGAGACGAGGGAACGGATCCCGGAGTCGGCGGCCTCGAGTTCGAGGCAGGCGAGCCCGTACTGCACGGCACTGGCGCCCGCGCATCCGTAGCCGCTGAGCGACATCCCGAGCGCCCCGATCCCGCCGAGCTCGAGGGCGAGCTCCCGGATGACCGGCAGCTCGCCGCGCTCGTACCACTCGGCGACATACGGCAGCACCCGATCCGCGGCCCACGCCCGCACGGTGTCCCGGACGGCCCGGTCCTCGGGCTCGAGCAGCTCGTCGAGACCGAGGGGATCGGCGGGGTCGAAGGGGGGCAACTTCGAGGACGCAGACATACAGAACAGCCTCCGGGATCCCAAAAACTAGCACCGCTAACCACCCTGCCCCGAGTCGCGATGCGACCGCAAGACGCCAACGGCGAACAGGCCCCACGGGATACGCCCACCCATCAAGGAACAGCGAACGGGCGGTGGGTGGGTGACTCATGCGGAGACGCGGGACTTTGCGACCTCCCGGGGCGCGGGGAGTTCCACCTCCGCCGCAGGCGCCTCGCACTGCATGACCCGCGGCAGGCGCACCGCCATCAGTGCCCCGAGCAGCAGCAGCCCCGCGCTCACCAGCAGCGTGACATGCAGCCCGTGCACGAAGCTGTCCCGAGCCGCTCGGCGCAGGGTCGCCCCGGCCGACCCCCCGAGCCGCCCGGCGACCTCGTAGGCCTCGCCCAGCGAATGCCCCGCCGAGGCCGACGCGGCGGCCGGCACCCCGGGCACGGAGTCGAGGCCGGGCGCGTACGCCGCGTTCATCACGCTGCCGAGCAGCGCGATCCCGATCCCCGCGCCCAGCTGGTACGACGTCTCCCCGATCGCCGCCGCGCCGCCCGCCTGCTCCGGCGGAGCCTCGCTCAGCATCGACTCGTAGGCCGCGAACAAGGTCGTCTCCAGGCCGAAGCCCAGCAGGAGGAACCCGAGCAGCAGCAGCCCCGCATTGTCCGAGCCGCCCATCGCGGTCAGGGTCAGCACGGCCAACGCCGTGAGCAGGAATCCCCCGCACACCATCCGCCGCGGGCCGAACTGGCGCAGCAGCCGCGCCCCGGCCAGCCCCGCGGCCATCGCGGCGAAGGTGAGGGGGAGCAGTCGCAGGCCCGTCTCCAGGGGGGACAGACCCAGCACCAGTTGCAGGTACTGCGCCGCGATCAGTTCGAGGCCCACCAGCGCCAGCATCGCCAGCACGATGCACCCCACCGAGGTGCTGAACGCCGGCCGCCCGAACATCCGCAGGTCGACCAGGGGATGGGCGCACCGCCGCTGCCGGCGGACGAACAACGCGATCAGCACCGCGCCCACCGCGAGCGGCGCCACGGTGAACAGTCCCAGCTCCCCGCCGCCCAGCCGCTTCACGCCGAGCACGACACCGAACAGCCCGGCCGCCGCCATCAGCGCGCCGACCACGTCCCAGGGGCCGTCCTTGGCGCCCCGCGACTCGGGCAGCAGCAGTCGTCCGATCGGCAGACTGACCAGCATCAACGGGATGTTGACGAGGAAGACCGAGCCCCACCAGAAGTGCTCCAGGAGGAAGCCGCCGAGCAGCGGACCGACCGCGGCGCCCACCGCGGCCACCGCGCTCCAGATGCCTATCGCCAGCGCCCGTTCGCGCCGGTCCGGGAAGACCTGGCGCAGGATCGACAGCGTGGCCGGCATGATCATCGCGCCGCCCACGCCCAGCAGCGCCCGCGCCAGGATCAGCGTCTGCGCGCTCCCGGCGAACGCCGCCAGTGCGGAGGCGACGCCGAACAGGGCGTATCCGAGCAGCAGGATCCGTCGGCGGCCCACCTTGTCGCCGAGCGTGCCGAACAGGATCAGCAGCGAGGCGCAGACCAGCGGATAGGTGTCGACGATCCAGAGCAGCTCGATCCCGCCGGGCCGCAGGTCCTCGGTGACGGCGGGCACCGCCACGTGCAGCACGGTGGCGTCGACGGCGACCAGCAGCAGGCTGACGCACAGCACCACCAGCACGACCCAGCGGTTGGCACCGGCCCCGGCCGCCCTACGGCGCAGCCCAGCGGCGGCCGTGGTCGTCCCGGACATGTACGTACCTCCCAGGTGATCCCTCGTTCCGGCGGGCTCGCGGGGTGGGGACTCCCCGCGACTCGGCCGGAGAGGAGCGGTGGTCTCCGGCCCGCGCAAACGAACACGAGTGGAACGCAGCGTACGCGAGTTCGCGCCACGGCCAAGTGGCGGACCTCTCACCGTCCACGGGCAACCCATGTGGCGTACGCCACTCCCCACGCCACTCCCCACGCCCCTTGCCGCGCCCCTCGACGCGCCTGTGCGCACCGTCGCGCACGCCCCGGCGGTCCGCGCCGCCGAGCACCCCGTCGATAATCGAGCCCGTGACCGATCTTGAGACGCGTGTGACGCCCCGCGGCGCCGCGGCCCTGCGCCGGGCGGCTCCCGCCCTCCTGGGGTACGCCGCCGTGCGCGCCCTGGGCCTGCTCGCCCTGGCCCTGTGGAGCGCCGCCCGCGACAAGAGCGCGTACACGCTGCTGACCGCCCGCTGGGACGCCCTCTGGTACACGAGGGTCGCCGAGCTGGGCTACGGCTACGAGGTCCGGCTGCCGAACGGCGACGTCCACTCCAATCTGGCCTTCTTCCCGCTGCTGCCCTGGCTGGAACGGCTGCTGCACGCGGTGACCCCGCTGTCGTACGCCGACGCCGGTTTCGTCGTCTCGCTGGTCGCCTCGCTCGCGGCGGCCTGGGGGATCTTCGCGGTCGCCGATCATGTGTACGGGCGTCGGGCCGGGGTGTGCGCGGTGCTGGTGTGGGCCGTCCTGCCCGTCGGGATCGTCCAGTCGATGGCGTACAGCGAGTCGCTCTTCACCGCGCTGGCCGCCTGGTCGCTGTACGCGGTGCTCACCGGCCGGTGGGTGACCGCCGGGGTGCTGGCGTCGTTGTCCGGGCTGACCCGTCCGGTGGGGCTCGCGGTGGTCGCGGCGGTGTGGGCGGCGGGCATCGCGTCCTTCCTTCGTGAGCGGGAGTCGTCCCGGACGGTCTCGTTCGCGGGAACCCGCAGCACAGCGCCCGAGTCCGGCGCGCACGCCCCCGAGCGCGCCCCTCACGCGTCGGCCGGCGCCCCTTCCGGGCGCGGGGGCACGGCCGACGGGCCCCGCCTCGCACCGCGCGCTGTCGCCATGCTCCTCGCGCCCCTCGGCGCCGCCGGATACGTCCTGTGGGTCGGCCGTCGCACCGGCAAGGGGCTCCTCGGCTACCTCGACGTCCAGGCGGGCTGGCGCAACGGCTTCGACGGCGGGTACGCCTTCGCCCGCTTCGTCGCCGACAAGTTCACGTCGTTCCCGTCGGCCCTCGCCGGCCTCGGCCTGATCGTCGGCGTCGCCCTGCTGCTGTGGCTGTACGTCACGTGCGTACGGCAGCGCCAGCCGCTTCCGCTGCTGGTGTACGGGGGCGTGGTCCTCGCGCTCGCGCTGTGCGCGTCGAGCTACTTCGGCTCGAAGCCGCGTCTGCTGCTGCCCGCCTTCCCGCTGCTGCTGCCGCTCGCCCTCGCCCTGGCCCGGCTGCGGACCGTCAGGGCGGCGGCGGTGGTGGCGGGCCTCGCGGCGGCCTCGGCCGTGTACGGGGCGTGGTGGCTGAACGGCTCCGGTCCTCCGTAACGGTGGGTCCGGCTTTTCGGTGCACCTTTTCATAAGTTCCCTAAAAGCATCCCGTGGAATGATCAAAGGAATTGAAGGGAACAGCGTTCGACGATTACTCATTCCGCAGTAATAAATAGCTCCCTGAGAGCAATCCCACATCACATCGTCATCACAAACCGGCGGTATCGGCCGAGTCGCGAGCTCACTCGCTGTAACGTCGTTTAGGTGCGTACCGAACAAAACCTCACCCGTCTGGACCGGGTGTTCGCCAGGCTCGATCGTGAGCCGGAACGACCGGCCCACATCGATGTGCCGAAGATGAGCAGGCACCGGGTCGCCCTGTTGTCCGCGACCCTGGCCTTCTATCTGGCGATCGTGTGGCTCGTGGTGGTCACCTCATGGCTGGTCCGCTTCGACTGGCAGGTCATGTTCTTCCGGCCGTACCAGCAGTGGCCGGAGATCCACGCCTTCCTCGACTACTACGTGGTCCTCGGCCAGCGCGGCCCGACCGCCGTGATGGTCGCCGCCTGGCTCGGCTGGAGATCCTGGCGCCAGCACACGCTTCGCCCGCTGCTCACCCTGGGCGCCTCGCTGCTGCTGCTGAACATCACCGTGGGCGCCGCGAAGCTCGGCATGGGCCGGCTGGGACCGCACTACGCCACCACCATCGGCTCCAACGAGATGGGTCTGGGCGGCGATATATTTCCCAGCGGCCACACCGCCAACGCCGTGGTGACCTGGGGAATCCTGGCGTATCTGGCGTCCACGCCGAGGGCTCGCCGCTGGCTGTCCGCGGTGTCCGCGGTGGTCTCGCTCGGCGTCGGCCTCACCACCGTCTACCTCGGTACGCACTGGCTGAGCGATGTGGTGCTCGGCTGGGCCGCCGGCCTGCTGGTCCTGCTGGCGCTGCCCTGGTGCGAACCGCTGATCGCCCGCGCCGAGGTCTCGATCTTCGCCCTGCGCGACCGCCGGCGCGAGCGCCGCAGCGCCACGTTCCCGGCTCCGGTTCCGGTGGCTCCCGTCGCCGTGTCCCTGCCGCTCAAGCCGCACCCCGTGGCCCAGGACGAGGCCGCCGCGGCCCGCGAGCCGCTCGCCCCGGCGAGGTCCCCGCGCGCACCGGCCTATCTGGCCCCCGGCCCGCACGCGACCCGCTCGGAACGCACCCCGGTCACCCCGACCGGAACCCGCCGCCCACCGCACGCCGACCGCCTCCCCCGCGGTACGCCGGCCTCGGCGACCCGCCCCCTCACAGGCGGCTGACCAGCGCGATCGCCGCCCCGACACGGCGGGACCCCGGTACGCACAACCCGGTCCCGCGCCAGAAGGCCCCGGTTCCCGAAGCTCGGGAACCGGGGCCTTCGCCGTGTCGGCGCGAGCCGCTTGCGAACGGCTCAGCCCTTCCAGGCGCGGGTCACGCGTCCGTCCCTCACCTCGAAGTTCAGCCGCCCGAAGAGGTACTCCATGGTGACGATCGTCCCGGGCGCCAGCGAGCGCACCGTCGACCACCCCCGTTCACGGGCGAGCCGCTCGGCCCGTGCGGCCTCGAGGCCGACGTACCCGTCCGGATTGTCCTGGGGCTCCGCAGGCGGAGTGTGATTCGGTGCCATGCCGCCACGCTAGGCCGCGGGGCGCGCCCCGGGAAGACCGGACCGGGGATACGGATCACTCCGGTCACACTTCTGTCACAGGACCACGACACGCGTTTCGGCCCAACCAGATCACACGTACGAGCGGTTTCGTACGCCTGCCGCGTGCATTCGAACGTAATTCCCGCGCGTCGCGCGGACGCCCCGAATAACCCGCCGAAAAGCGCTCGGACAGCCGTCTCCGCACCCCGTTCCTTTTCGATTCCGGGCGGGATCGCGGGAGCTGACTGCGCATAGGAAATGCACTGCTCCCCCACACATCCTCCGTACCCGGCGGGCCGGGTGTCTCACGGTGTGTACGCCAGTTGCGGGACGTCGAAGCAGGTGTCGGTCATCTCCGACTGGGTGACCCACCCCTTGCCGTCCTGCCAGCGGGCGACCGACAGACACGTCCGGCGGCTCTTCGGCGGTTCGGCGAGCCGCTCGAACCGCACGGGGAGCAGCAGCCCGCCGGCGTCGTACCCCTGGCTGCGGTTCATGAAGGCGTCGACGCACGCGCGCGTGACGCCGTCTCCCCCCGTCGTGTCTCCCCCTGTCCCGCCTTCCCCCGTCCTGCCGCTCTCGGCGCACGACTCGGCCGCCTCCGTGAACCACCTGGCCGCCGCCCACCCCTCCAGCTGCCACTGGGAGTGCGTCTTCAGCCCCTTGGTCGCATCCCGGAACTCCCGTACAGCCGGGTTCGAGGTGTCCTCGTAGTTGCGGCTGGACCCGGTCGCCCACAGGGCGTTACGGCAGCTCGGGGAGTCCTTGTAGTCCTCGGGGACGGTCGAGGTCCAGTTCTGGACGTTCGTCACCTTGGCGGTGACCTTCACGCCGACCTCGTCCATCGCCTCGCACAGCCGGGCGTTTCCGTGTGTGTCGAGGGCGTCCAGGACGAGGTCGGCGCCCTGTTGCCCGAGGTCGGCCGCGGCAGCGCGGAAGTTGGGCAGCGCGAAGTCGACCTGCTCGCTGACGACCTTGTAGCCCTCGGCCTTCAGGCCCCGCTCCACGAGCCTCGCGTAGGCGGCGGACGCGGCCTGGTTGTAGGAGACGACGGCGGCCGTACGCGCGCCGTGCGCACGCTTGAAGTACCGGTAGACCTCGGTGCCGCCGTACAGCTCCCCGTCCCAGCCCGGGCGGCCGTCGCGCGGCGCGAGGCTGCCGTAGACGCCGTACAGGTGCGGCCAGGTGTCGTAGGCGGCGCCGATGGGCTGGCCGCCGATGTCCGGCACCGCCGCGCGGGAGACGCGGGAGGCTCCGGCGTAGTCCAGGGCGGTGGTGGCGACCAGGGCGACGACCCTGTCCTCGTCGAGCAGCCGGTGCACACAGGTGTTGTCACCGACGCCGCTGCCGCCGTCGTCGCACAGCCGTACCTCGACCCGGCGGCCGTCGATGCCCCCGCGCGCGTTGAGACGGTCGAAGTACGCCTGCGCGCCGTCGCGCGGGCCGGTGAAGGCGCTGCCGCCGACCGGGCTGGTGGCGCTGGCGATGATGCCGACGCGGATGGGCGCTGCGCCGCTCTGCCCGGACGTGGCCCGCGAGGACGCGGAGGGGGACTCGAAGTCGCTCTCCGGGAGCCGGCTGCCGCAGGCCGCGCTCAGCAGGAGCAGCAGCGCCGCGGCGGCCGTCTCAGCAGCCCGGGAGCGCCGACGCGGACGCATCGCCGCTCAACTTGACCAGCGCGCACAGCGAGTTGACGGACACCTTCCAGGTGCCGTCCTCCTCGACGGCCGTGCCGGAGGCGCCCGGCAGGGCGGTCGCGCCGTCGAGCGTGAGCGTGTACGTGACGGTCGCCTCGGTCGGCTTGGTGAACTCCACCTTCTCGACCTTCGCCGCCACCTGTCCGCCGCGCTGGTCACCGCTGAAGGCGTCCAGGACCGGGCCCATCAGCTCGCCGTGCTCCAGGACGTCCTGTCTGTCCTCGGCGGAGGTCGCCGGGTCGAAGAACTTCTCCCAGTTCTGCCGGATCTCCCGCTCGGCCGCCGCCGGGTCGGCGGGCGCGTTCGTGGCCGCGGGCGCGCTCGTCGTCGTCCCCGGGGCCGACGCCGAGGGGGTACCGGAAGCGCCGCCGCCGTCGTCGTCGCTGCAGGCCGCGAGGGCCGGGGCGAGCAGGAGGACCAGGGCGGCCGCCAGTGCCGTGCCCCGTCCCGCCGCCCGCGGGCCGCCTCCCGTCGTTGCGTTCCCCCGCCTGAGGTCGCTCCCGAGAACCATCTGGCTCACCACCGGGTGTCGGTCCGGGCCAAGGACGCCCGGTGCTTTCAGGGTCAGCTTCCAGAGGGCATAGTGCAAGCCATTGGCCGGCTTGAGAACGCAGCCAGACACACGACGTGTGGGAGCCGACGATGCCGACGACGCCGACCGTGCGGAGCGCGCCGAGTGCGCGGCTGCGCAACGTCCACCCCGTCCTGTGGGCCGGCTGGGCGGCGCTGGCCGCCGGCGCGGTGCTGTGCGCGGTCGGCTGGTACGGCGTCTCCGGCGAACGGTACGCCGAACGCCAGCTGCCCTATCTGGCCTCCTGCACGATCCCCGGCGCCGCGCTGATCGTCGCCGCGGCCGTCCTCCTCACCTACGGCCGGGGCGCCGTCGCCCACGCGCGCGTGGAGGAGCTGTACGGCCTGTTGGTGGCGGCCGGGCCGGAGGAACCGGACGAGTCCGCGGCACCCGCGCCCGTCGCGGTCAGCGGCGAGCTGCGCATGGTCCCGGGCGGCACCCTGTGGCACCGCGCGGACTGCCCGCTGGTCGCCGGGAAGGCGGAGGCGGTGCCGGTGGACGGCCGACTGCTGGCGACCGGCGACCTCGACCCGTGCCCCATCTGCGAGCCGGACGCGGCGGACTCCTGATGTCCTCGCTCACCTACGACCTCACGCTCGCCGGTCTCTCGGTCGGCAGCGCCGCGGCGCTCACCGGGATCGGTCTGATCGTCACCTACCGGGCGACGGGCGTGCTCAACTTTGCGCACGGGGCGATCGCGATGCTGTGCGCCTACGTGCTGCGGCAGTGCGTGGTGGGGTGGGGGTGGCCGCTGTGGCCGGCGGCGGCGGTCACGCTGCTGGTGTTCGCCCCGGCCGTCGGGGTGCTGCTGGAACGGTTCGTCTTCCGTCCGCTCGCCGTCCTCGGCGACGACCCGGCCCAGACCCTCGTCGCGTCCATCGGGGTGTTCGTGCTGCTGGTGGGCGGGGCGGCGCTGGTGTGGGGGCAGGGGGCGCGGGACGACGTGCCGGAACTGGTGTCGGCGTCGGCGGATCCATGGGGGCAGCTCGCCGTGGTGCTGGCGCTCGCCGTGGGCGTGGCGGCGGTGATCCGCGGGACGCGCTTCGGGCGGGAGCTGCGGGCCGTGGTCGACGACCGGGAGCTGGCCGTGCTCGGCGGGATCGACGCGGACCGGGTGGCCGCGGCGGGCTGGGCGTTCGGATCGTTCACCGCCGGTCTGACGGGCGTGCTGCTGGCGCCGTACGTGCGCCTGGACCCGTACGGGCTGCCGCTGCTGGTGATGGAGGTCGTCGCGGTCGCGGTGGCCGCCAGGATGCGCAGTCTCCCGGTCGCGGTGGTGGTCGCCCTGGGGATCGGCGTCGCGCAGAGCCAGCTGACCCGGCTGCATCCGACGGGGTGGGGCGCGCCGCTGCTGCAGGCGGTCGGCGCGAACCTGTTCGTCCTCGCCCTGCTGGTCGCCGCGCTGGCGCTGCCCGGCATCGGCACGCGCGACGCGCTCCCGCGTCCGGCACGCGCGCGTGTGACGACCCCGCCGGGGGCCTGGATCGTGGCCGTCGTGCTGTTCCTGCTGCCGCTCGGGCTCGCAGGCTCGGACCTGCACACGGCGGTCCAGGTGCCCGCCCTCGGCGTGATCCTGCTGTCCCTGGTGGTCGTCACCGGCCGCGGCGGCCAGATCTCCCTCGGGCAGGCGGCGTACGCGGGTCTGGGCGCCCTGTTCACGGCACTGCTCGCGGCCGGCCGCTTCCCCGGGCTCCCCCGCCTCCCCGAACTGGCGGCGCTGGCCGTGGCGGTCCTGCTGGTGGCCCCGCTGGGCCTGCTGACCGGCTGGCCCGCGATCCGCCGCCACGGACTCGCCCTGGCCCTCGCGACCTTCGCGGTCGGCGTCGGGGTGAGCCGCTTCGTCTTCGCCCAGCCGTACGCCACGTCCGGCCTCTCCCTCGGCCGCCCCGCCGGCTTCGACGGGGACCGCGCGTACTACGTCCTGGAGCTGGCCCTGCTGGCGGCCGCGCTGCTCGCGACCCGAGCACTGCGCCGGGGCCGCACCGGGCGGGCGCTCGCGGCGATGCGCGACCACGAGCCGGGCGCGGCCGCGGCGGGCGTACGCGTCCCGTCCCTGAAGCTCCTGGCCTTCGTCGCGGGGGCCGCCCTGGCCGCGCTGGGCGGCGCCCTGCTCGGCATGGGCCTGCGCGCCTTCGACGCGGGCGCCTACGACCCCGTGCGGGGCCTGCTCTGGTTCGCCGCCGTGATCGTCCTGGGCGCGGACAGCACCCTGGGGGCCCTGGCCGCGGCAGCCCTCCTGGTGGGCCTGGACGCAGGGGCCCGAGGCGGAGTCGCGGCGGCCCTGGTGGGAGTCCTGGCCGTGCTCCTGGGCCGTTTCCCCGACGGACCGCACGGCGCCCTGCGCGCAATCGGCGAGCGGCTGCGGACGGGAGCCCGGCAGCGGAGGGCGACGTTGACACCGCTGGGGGCACGGGTGAGGGAAAGGCTGGGGCGGGACAGGCCGGGGCGGGACAGACCGGGCGCCTCGCACCCACCGCCCACCGCGCCGCCCGCCCCTGACCGCACCCCGCCCCCGCCCCCGCCGCACCGCGCCCCGTCCCCGCCGTACCGCGCTCCGCACCGCGCCTCCTTCTCGTCTCCCCCGCCACCCCGCACTCCCCTCCTCACCGCCCGGCGTCTGCGTGCCCGCTACGGCGGGTTCACCGCGTTGGACGGGGTCGAGTTGAGCGTCGGGGCCGGTCGGGTCGTCGCCGTCGTGGGGCCCAACGGGGCCGGGAAGAGCACGTTGTTCCACTGTCTCGCCGGGACCCTGCGTCCCGCGCGCGGGCAGGTGTTGCTCGACGGGCGGGACATCACCCGGCTCCCCGCGCCCGCCCGCACCCGGCTCGGTGTCGCGCGGACCTTCCAGGAGTTGGCCGTTTTCCCGTCGCTGACGGTGGCCGAGAACGTCCGGGTCGGCGCCGAGCAGGGACGGATCGTCGATCCTGCCGCCGTGGAGCGGGCGTTGGCCCTGTTCGGGCTCGACGGGACGGTCAGGGCGCTGCCCGCCGCCGGGCTGCCCACCGGCACGATGCGCCGGGTCGAGCTCGCCAGGGCGTTCGCGGGCAGCCCGCGGGTGCTGCTGCTCGACGAGCCCGCCGCCGGTCTCGACACCGTCGAGGTGGCCTCGCTCGCCCGGGTGCTGGGCGCGCTGGCCGCCGAGGGCACCGCCCTGCTCGTCGTCGAGCACGACCTGGACCTGGTCGCCGGCCTCGCCGACGTCGTGCACGTCATGGCGGCGGGCCGGATCGTCGCCTCGGGGCCGCCCGACCGCGTCCTCGACGCCCTGGCCGCGCAGGAGGCGAACCCGTGACGCTCGCCCAGCTCTCCCAGCCCACCCCGCACTCCCAGCTCGCCCTGCGGCACGCGCGCGTGCGCTACGGCCCGCTCGAAGCCCTGCACGGCGTCTCCCTCATCGCCCCCGCCCCGGGTCTCACCGTCCTGCTGGGCCGCAACGGCTCGGGCCGTACGACGACGCTGCGGGCGCTTGCCGGGGTCGTGCCCCTGTCCGGGGGTGCGGTGGTCTGGGACGGGACGGACGTGACCGGGATGCCCGCGTTCGAGCGGGCGCGGCACGGACTGCGCCTGGTTCCCGACCGGCGGGCGGTGTTCGGTTCGCTGACCGTGCGGGAGAACCTGGACCTCGCCGGCGCCGACCACACCGTCTACCCCCACCTGGAGACCCTGCTCGCGCGTAGGGCCGGCACCCTCTCCGGCGGTGAGCAGCGCATGGTGGCCCTGTGCCGTGCCCTGTCGACGCACGCGCGTGTGGTCCTCGCCGACGAGCCCACCCAGGGCATGGCCCCGGCGGTCGCGGCCCGTACCTACGAGCTGTTGGCCTCGCTCGACGCGTGCGTGGTGCTGGCCGAGCAGCGGCTGCCGCCCGTGCTGCTCGGCCGGCGGGCCTTCGTGTACGAACTCCGCCGCGGGGCCGTCGCGTTCGCCGGGGAGGCGGGCGAGTGGGCGGCACGGCCGCCCGGAACGCCGTAGTGGCCCCACCCGGCCGGTACTCCGGGTGAGGCCACTGGCGGGTGCTCAGAGCGTCAGGCGCTGACCGGGCACGATCAGGTCGGGGTCGCCCCCGACGACGGCCTTGTTGGCGGCGTAGATCCGCTGCCAGGTCGTCGCGTTCCGGGCCGCGATGGTGCTGAGGGTGTCGCCCTGGACGACGGTGTAGTCGCCTCGGGACGTACCGCGGGAGGT
The DNA here is from genome assembly GCF_040635845.1 of Streptomyces sp. NPDC006872. Lineage (NCBI taxonomy): Bacteria > Bacillati > Actinomycetota > Actinomycetes > Kitasatosporales > Streptomycetaceae > Streptomyces > Streptomyces sp. NPDC006872. Next base: position 41,699 of record NZ_JBEYIL010000013.1, on the reverse strand, counting down.
CTGGCTCGTCGAACGCTCCGGCGCCGTCGAGGAACTCGACTTCGAAGAACCGGAGTTCGAGGACTTCGAAGACTTCGAGGAGTTCGACTTGCCCGAGCTCGACTTACTCGACTTGCTCGAGTTCTGCTTGCCCGAATTCGACTTGCTCGAATTCGACCTGGTGGAGGACGAACCGGAGTCCGGCGCGCTGCCGGACGCTCCGGCACGCGCCGAGCAGGTCGGCCACGCACCCCACCCCTGTGCCTTCTGCACCTTGGCGGCGACAGAGATCTGCTGTGCCTTGCTGGCCTTGTCGGCGGTCGAGGCGTAGGCGGTGCCGCCGTACGCACGCCACGTGCCGGCGGAGAACTGCAGCCCGCCGTAGTAGCCGTTGCCGGTGTTGATGTGCCAGTTGCCGCCGCTCTCGCACTGGGCGATGCGGTCCCACACCCCGCTGTCGGCCGCCGCGGCGTTGCCGGTCGCAGACAGCAGTCCGAGGGGGGCGAGGAGTACCGCCCCGGCGAGGACCGCCGTCTTGCGCGAAGCCTTGCGGGTGTAGTTATCGGCACATTCGGACATGTAGATCCCTCTCTACGTACCCGGGCTCCCCCTGGCCGGGCGCGTCGGCCGCGCGGTGACGCGGTCGGCGCGCTCCGCCCCGTCCGCCAGCGATGGTGCTGCGCGGTGCCGACTCTGCGTCTGACGCTTCGTCTGGCTCTGCGCGGCCGGCGGACGTACCCGAGCGGTGCGAGTTGCACACGGCGGAGCAATCTAGGGACCTTGATGACCCGTTATCAACCGACTCCCTGTTGTCCCAGGCCAGTTAGCAGTTACCGTGGGTAGCGGCGAATTCCGGCCACCTACTTCATTCCCTCATTTCATGATTTGTCGACCAGGCCTTCGAACAAACTGTGAGTCAGTTCACCGGGCCAACTGCCGTAACCTCTCCGTTACTTGACATGGAGTGTCCAATTCCGCACGCAGCGTGACGCTGCACGCAGGATGGTTCGATTCCGTCAGCGTTGCAGCGTGACTCCCGCCACAGCTTGCCCGTTGTCTTCTTCATGAGCCGGGGACCTGCCCGGACCACGAGCCGGAGCCACCCGGCCTCGCCCACGCACCGCATCCGAGGGAGCCACCCGTGCCGCGCATGCTCGACGTCAGCGACGAGGTACGCGCCGAGATCGGCGACGAAGAAGCCGACCGGCTACTCGCCGGAGACAACGCCCCGGGCAGTTACGACTGCACGTCCTGCCGCACCCAGGGCGACTCCGAGAACGAGCGCACCAGCACCGTCCTGTTCATCGGGGACGAGACCGCCGTCCTCGCCTTCGCCCACGCCACCTGCCTGCCCTCCCAGGTCGTCCAGGTCACCGAGGAGCAGCTGCAGGGCGCGGTGCGCTCCATCAGCGGCGACACCGTCGACCTGGACCCCGACAAGGTCGTCCCCGAGCAGGCGGTGCTCGGCGTGACCAGCGGACTCGTCCTGATCGCCGGGGAGTTGCACCCGGCCCTGGTGGTCGAGCCGACCGCGCCCATCGTGCGGCCCGGCACCGTCGGCGCCGGCGACGACTTCCTGCCGCTGCTCATCGAGCAGGGCTTCATGCCGCTGAGCGAGCTGACCGAGGTGCCGCCGGTGCAGCACGGCTGGTCCGTGCTGCTGGCGATGGGGCAGCTGCACGCGGTGCTGCAGCCGTCGGCCAACGGCGGCCAGCCGGTCGCCTGGTGGCAGGCGCACCAGCCGCTGCAGGTGACGGAAGGGTGGCGGGCCGCGGCCAACAAGCACCAGCAGGTACTGATGTTCGCGGCCCCGGTCGGGTCGATCGGCCGCCAGCCCCGGGAGGACCTGCTGCGCGACGCGCTGGACAAGGCCGCGGCGAACGGACAGCTGGTCGGAGCGGCGCTTCCCCTCGCCGGGACCTGAGTCCCGCACGGGGGCACGGGGCGGGGACTGCGGTCGCACATGAAACCCAGCCCCGCGCCCCCAAAGGCATGCCGTGCGACCGCATCTCTTGAAGTCCAACCTCGTTTGGACATACGTGCACACCTACGACGTTCCCCGCCGCCCGGTCTTCCCGTCGATCCCGTCCGCGCGACCGGCTCAGGACTCCCAGGGCGGCCCATCGGCCACGCCGATCTACGACGCGCTCTACGCCGAGTACGTCAAGACGTTCCGCTCACTGCCGGGTGACCGCAGCGGCGAGGACGAACTGGGGTTCACCGCCTTCGGGAACATCCCGCACAGCACGGGCACATACGCGGCACCCCGCCCGGGATCGTTCAGCAGCTCGTACAGCGCCTACAGCGCGGGGGCGCAGAGCGCGCGGCACGGGACGGGACAGCAGTCCCAGTGGCAGCGGGTCGGACAGATCGGCCAGCAGCCCACGCCCACCGCGCTGCACCACATCCCGGCGCTCCCGCCGGCCCCCCGCAGGGCCTTCTGACCGGACCAGTCCGAGGACGGCCGGTCCGCACATGGTGGGAGGGCGGTACCCGTGGTCACGGGTACCGCCCTCCCACCATGCGGCCGTCACTTCTGCCTGTTCACTTCTGCCCGGTCACTTCTTCTTGTTGGCGCCGCGCTTCTCGCGCACCCGCACCGAGATGTGGATCGGGGTGCCGTCGAAGCCGAACTCCTCGCGCAGCCGGCGCTCGATGAAGCGCCGGTAGCCCGCCTCGATGAAGCCGGAGGCGAAGAGCACGAACCGCGGCGGCTTGGTGCCGGCCTGGGTGCCGAAGAGGATGCGGGGCTGCTTGCCGCCCCGGACCGGGTGCGGATGGGCCGCGACCAGCTCGCCGAGGAAGGCGTTGAGGCGGCCCGTCGGGACGCGGGTCTCCCAGCCGGCCAGGGCGGTCTCGATCGCCGGGACCAGCTTCTCCATGTGCCGCCCGGTGCGTGCGGAGACGTTCACCCGGGGCGCCCAGGCGACCTGGGCGAACTCGGTCTCGATCTCCCGCTCCAGGTAGTAGCGGCGCTCCTCGTCGAGGGTGTCCCACTTGTTGTAGGCGATGACGAGCGCACGGCCCGCGTCGACGGCCATGGTGACGATGCGCTGGTCCTGGACCGAGATGGACTCGGAGGCGTCGATCAGGATGACCGCCACCTCGGCCTTCTCGACGGCCGCGGCGGTGCGCAGCGAGGCGTAGTAGTCGGCGCCCTGCTGGAGGTGGACGCGCTTGCGGATGCCCGCCGTGTCGACGAACTTCCAGGTCACGCCGCCGAGTTCGATCAGCTCGTCGACCGGGTCGCGGGTGGTGCCCGCGACCTCGTTGACGACGACCCGCTCCTCGTTCGCCACCTTGTTCAGCAGCGAGGACTTGCCGACGTTCGGGCGGCCGATGAGCGCGATGCGGCGCGGCCCGCCGACGGCGGTGCCGAAGCTCTGCTCGGGGGCCTCCGGCAGCGCCTCCAGGACGGCGTCCAGCATGTCGCCGGTGCCGCGGCCGTGCAGCGCGGAGATGGGGTGCGGCTCGCCGAGGCCCAGGGACCACAGGTAGGCCGCGTCGGCCTCGCCGCTCGGGCCGTCGACCTTGTTGGCAGCGAGCACGACGGGCTTGCCGGCCTTGCGCAGCAGCCGGACGACCGCCTCGTCGGTGTCGGTCGCGCCGACCTTGGCGTCGACGACGAAGACGACGGCGTCGGCCGCCTCGATCGCGTACTCGGCCTGCGCGGCCACGGAGGCGTCGATGCCGAGGACGTCCTGCTCCCAGCCGCCGGTGTCGACGACCTTGAAGCGGCGGCCCGCCCACTCGGCCTCGTAGGTCACGCGGTCGCGGGTGACGCCCGGCTTGTCCTCGACGACGGCCTCGCGGCGGCCGATGATCCGGTTCACCAGGGTCGACTTGCCGACGTTCGGGCGGCCGATGACGGCGAGCACGGGCAGCGGGCCGTGACCGGCCTCCTCGATGGCGCCCTCGACGTCCTCGATGTCGAAGCCCTCGACGGCGGCGAGCTCCATGAACTCCGCGTACTCGGTGTCACCGAGCGCCCCGTGATCGTGCTCGAAGCCGTCCGAGCCGTCGGGCTGGGTGTGGTCGTTCATGAAGTCCGTACCTCGTCGTTCATTCGTGGTGATCGGTGGAGCAGCCGTTTTGTTCGGGTTGATCCACTACTCGGTATTCAGTGTCGCTCAGCGCCCGGTCAGGCGCCTGGCGTTTTCCAGGTGGGCGGCCAGCTGTTTCTGGATGCGTTCGGTCGCCTCGTCCAGCGCCTTGCGGGTGCGCCGTCCGCTGCCGTCGCCCGCGTCGAACGGCTCGCCGAAGACGACGTCGACGCGCGAGCGCAGCGGAGGCAGCGCCTTGATCAACCGTCCGCGCCGCTCGGTGCTTCCCAGCACGGCGACGGGCACGATCGGCGCCCCGCTGCGCACCGCGAAGTAGGCGAGCCCCGCGCGCAGGGCGGCGAAGTCGCCGTCGCCCCGGGTGCCCTCGGGGAAGATCCCTAGCACCCCGCCGTTCTCCAGGACGCCCAGCGCCCGGGTGATGGCCGTGCGGTCGGTGGTGTCCCGGTCGACCTTGATCTGGCCCGTGTGGGTCATGAACGAGCCGATCGGGCCGATGAAGGCCTCTTTCTTGACCAGGAAGTGCGAAGCGCGGGGCGCCACGCCGATGACCATCGGGCCGTCGATGTTGTGGGAGTGGTTGACGGCGAAGATCAGCGGGCCGCTCGCGGGCACCTTCCAGGCGCCCAGCACACGCGGCCGCCACAGCCCGTACATCAGGCCGACGCCGATGCGCCGCCCGATCTCGGCGCCTCTCTGCGTGGGCAGGGAAACGGAATCAGTACTCACTTCGCGGCCCGCTTCTCCTCGACGAGGGTGACGACGCACTCGATGACCTGGGCCAGCGTGAGCTCGGTGGTGTCCACCTCGACGGCGTCGTCCGCCTTGGCGAGCGGGGAGGTCTTGCGGGAGGAGTCGGCGGCGTCCCGCTTGATCAGCGCCTCGCGGGTGCTGTGCACGTCGGCGCCCTTCAGCTCACCGCTGCGGCGGGCGGCGCGGGCCTCCGGGGAGGCGGTGAGGAAGATCTTCAGGTCGGCGTCCGGCAGCACGGTCGTGCCGATGTCACGGCCCTCGACGACGATCCCCCGCTCGGCGGAGGCGGCCAGCGAGCGCTGCAGCTCGGTGATCCGGGCCCGCACCTCCGGTACCGCGCTCACCGCGCTGACCTTGGAGGTGACGTCCTGGGTGCGGATCGGACCGGCCACGTCGACGCCGTCGACCGTGATCGTCGGGGCGGCCGGGTCGGTGCCGGAGAGGATCTCGGGCTTGCCGACTACGGCGGCGATCGCCGAGGGGTCCTCGATGTCGATCCCGTTGCTCACCATCCACCAGGTGATCGCCCGGTACTGGGCGCCGGTGTCCAGGTAGCTCAGCCCGAGCCGGCCGGCCACGGCCTTGGACGTGCTCGACTTGCCCGTGCCGGAGGGACCGTCGATGGCGACAATCACGGGCTGGGCGGCGCCGTTTTCCACGGGGGGACACCTTCCTGGTGCGAGGCGGTGGATGTGCGGGGCCGCGATGGTGCCCCACACAAGGTTACCGGCCACGGCTCACCCTTTCGGCCGAGGTCCGCACCACCCAGCCCGCACGAGGCTTCTCGGCCACGGTCCGCACCACCTAGCCCGCGCGAGGCTTCTCGGCCGAGGTCCGCACCACCCAGCCCGTCCGGCGTTTGAGGACGAGGCCCGTTCAGGGCCGAAGCGGGGGCCCGGGGGCAGCAGCCCCCAGCAACGCCCGCACCGACGCCGGGTGCCCTACTGCCGCAGCGCCCACCCTCGCTCATGCAACGCCGAGGACAACAGAACCGCGGACTTCGGCTCGACCATCAACTGCACCAGCCCCGCCTGCTGCCCCGTCGCATGCTCGATCCGCACATCCTCGATGTTGACGCCCGCCATCCCCGCGTCGGCGAAGATACGGGCCAGCTGCCCCGGCTGGTCGTCGATCAGCACGGCGACGACCTCGTATACCCGCGGAGCGGCCCCGTGCTTGCCCGGGACGCGGACCTGGCCCGCGTTGCCGCGGCGCAGGACGTCCTGGATGCCGCCGACGCCCTCGCGGCGCTTGGCGTCGTCGGAGGACTGCAGGGCGCGCAGGGCCCGGACCGTCTCCTCCAGGTCGGCGGCGACGTCGGTGAGCAGGTCGGCGACCGGCCCCGGGTTCGCGGACAGGATGTCGATCCACATCCCGGGCTCGGAGGCGGCGATCCGGGTGACGTCCCGGATGCCCTGTCCGCACAGCCGTACGGCGGCCTCCTCGGCGTTCTCCAGGCGCGCCGCGACCATGCTGGAGACCAGGTGGGGCATGTGGGAGACCAGCGCCACCGCACGGTCGTGGGCGTCCGCGTCCATGACCACCGGGACGGCCCGGCAGTGCGAGACCAGTTCCAGGGCGAGGTTCAGGACCTCGGTGTCGGTGTCCCGGGTCGGCGTCAGCACCCAGGGCCGGCCCTCGAAGAGGTCTCCGGTCGCGGCCAGCGGCCCGGACTTCTCGCGCCCCGACATGGGATGGCTGCCGATGTACGCCGACAGGTCGAGGCCGAGCGCCTCCAGCTCGCGGCGCGGCCCGCCCTTCACGCTCGCCACGTCGAGGTAGCCGCGGGCCACCCCCCGGCGCATCGCGTCGGCGAGCACCCCGGCCACGTGGGCGGGCGGGGCGGCGACGATCGCGAGGTCGACCGGGCCGTCGGGCTCGTCGTCGGTGCCGGCGCCGAGCGCGGCCGCCGTACGGGCCTGCTCGGGGTCGTGGTCGACGAGGTGGACGACGACGCCCCGCTGGGCGAGGGCGAGGGCGGCGGAGGTGCCGATCAGCCCGGTTCCGATGACGAGCGCGGTCCTCACTGGGCGATGTCCTTGCGCAGGGCGGCCGCGGCGCCGAGGTAGACATGGCTGATCTCGGCGCGCGGCCGGTCGGACTCGATGTGCGCGAGGATGCGCACGACCCTCGGCATGGCGCCCTCGATCTCGAGTTCCTGCGCGCAGATCAGCGGCACGTCGACGATGCCGAGCCCCCGGGCCGCGGCGGCCGGGAAGTCGCTGTGCAGGTCGGGCGTGGCCGTGAACCAGATGCTGATCAGGTCGTCGACGCTGAGCGCGTTCCGCTCCAGGACGGCGGTGAGCAGGGCCCCGACCTGCTCGTCCATGTGGCCGGCCTCGTCCCGCTCGAGTTGGACGGCTCCCCGGACCGCTCGTACCGCCACGGCGCTGCTCCTCGCTGAAGTACTGGTGTGCTGGTCTGCTGATGTGCCGAAGTACGGCTCCCGGCGCATCCAGCCTAGTCAGGCGGCGTCGGTCGGGTGCGCGCCGCCCGCGTGCCGAGACGGAAACACCCCCAACACCCCCATACGCCCTTTACGACGGGTGCGGGCTGCGCTCTCATGTCAGTCTGACGGCAGGACACCCGCTATCGGGGAAGGCCCGACATGAAGCGTCCAGGACCCCTGCTCACCCTTCTCGCGGGACTGGTGCTCGGCCTGTTCCTGCTGACGCTCAACGCGACGACAGGGACGAAGACCGCCTCGTCCGCGCAGGAGGAGAAGTCACCGAGCCCGACCCCCACCCGCAGCGTCGCCGCGCCCACCCCGACGCCCACCCCGACGCCCACCCGCGCCCAGGTCCTCGACGCCGACTACTCCGGCCACACCGACGACAAGGCGGCGACGGTCGGCGTCAAGGTCCGCAACGGCAAGGCGGTCGCGTACTTCTGCGACGGCGCCACCAAGGAGTCCTGGCTCAGGGGTCCGGTACGGGACGACGGCACGATGATGCTCACCGGGAAGAACGGCGCGAAGCTGGACGGCACGCTCCAGGACGGCAGGCAGATCGACGGCACGGTCGACGTCGGCGGCGGGCACTACACCTTCACCGCGGAGAACGCGAAGAAGCCGGCCGGGCTCTACCGGGCGACGGCCACCGTGGCCTCCACGAGCATCGACGGCGGCTGGATCGTCCTGAAGGACGGCAGCCAGGTCGGCATCGTCACCCGTGACGGCAAGCCCTCCGCCGCGCCCCGCATCGACCCGGAGACCGGAGCGGTGACGATCGACGGCGAGCAGCTCACGGCACTCCCCGTAACCCCCTGACCCCTTCGAGCGCCCCGTCGAGCAGGGAGCATCATGACCGCCGATCCGAACGCCGCCACCCAGGACTTCCCCGCCCCCGAGCCCTCCGAGCGCCCCCCGAACCCGGCCCGCTACCTGATCCCGGCGCTGGTCGCCGCCGCGGTGGCGGTCGCCCTGGGCGTGTACGGCAAGGTCCACGATCCGGCCGGGACGGCCTTCAACCTGGCCGGGTTCAGCAGCACCGGCGCGGTGAAGTCATGGCTGGCGACGGCCGCGATGTTCTTCGCGCTGGTCCAGATCGTCTCGGCGTCGATGCTGTACGGGAAGCTGCCGGGGCCGCCCTGGTCCGGCACCCTGCACCGCTGGTCGGGCCGCGTGGCCTTTCTGATCGCGGTCCCGGTTGCGGTGCACTGCCTCTACGCGCTTGGCTATCAGACATATGAATCGCGCGTTCTGTGGCACTCCGTCCTGGGTTGCTTCTTCTTCGGCGCCTTCAGTGCAAAGATGCTGCTGCTCCGCTGGGAGCGACTCCCGGGATGGCTGCTGCCGATCGTCGGCGGACTCGTCTTCGCCGCGCTCACGATCATCTGGCTGACCTCGGCCCTCTGGTTCTTCCGCACGTTCGGAGTGACGACATGACTTCCCCCGCTACACGACGCACGGTTCTCCTGGCGACGGGCGGCGCGGCGGCTGCGCTCTCGGTGGGCTGCAGCAACTACGGCGACGAGAACAACAGTTCGTCCTCGTCCGAGAAGACGTCGGGCGCCGCCGCCGGTCAGGAACTGGCCAAGACGACCGACATCCCCGTCGGCGGCGGCAAGATCTTCGCCGACGAGAAGGTCGTCGTCACCCAGCCGACGAAGGACGACTTCAAGGCGTTCTCCGCGGTCTGCACCCATCAGAGCTGCCTGGTCGGCAGCGTCTCCGACGGCATCATCCACTGCCCCTGTCACAAGAGCGAGTTTCGCATCGCCGACGGCTCGGTGGCCGGCGGCCCGGCGCCCAGGCCGCTGCCCGCCGAGCAGATCACGGTCGAGGGCGGCGCGATCAAGCTGACCTGAGCGGCAGGCCGGCGTCCCGGGGGGTCACTGGTCCCAGAGCGCCCCGAGCGTCACCAGCTCCCCCTGGTACTCGATCCGGTCCGCCCACGCCCTCGGCCAGGCGTCCGCCCCGGCGTACGCGCCCGCGAAGGCGCCCGCCAGACAGGCGATGGAGTCGGAGTCCCCGGAGGTGCAGGCGGCCCGGCGCAGCACGGTCACCGGCTCGTCGGGGAAGAGCAGGAAGCACAGCAGACCGGTGGCCATGGCCTCCTCGGCGATCCACCCCTCCCCCGTGGCCAGGCACGGGTCGGTCTCGGGCGAGGGGTCGCGCAGGGCCTCCTGAAGCCGGTCCAGCATGCCCAGGCACTCGTCCCAGCCGCGCGCGATGAACTGCTCCGGACCGGCGTCCTGGCTGCGGGTCCACAGGTCGCCGAGCCAGCGGTGGTAGTAGCGGGTGCGGTTCTCGACGGCGTACGAGCGCAGCAGCCCGATCAGCGCGGACGGGGCCGCGCCGTGCGCGAGCAGCCGTACGGCGTGGGCGGTGAGGTCGGAGGCGGCGAGCGCGGTGGGATGGCCGTGGGTGAGACCGGCCTGGAGCTGGGCGCCGCCGGCGCGCTGCTCTTCGCTGAGCCCGGGGGCGAGTCCGAGGGGCGCGACCCGCATGTTGGCGCCACAGCCCTTGGAGCCGATCTGGCTGGCGTCCTGCCACAGACGCTTGTCGTCCTCCAGCAGCGCGCAGGCGGTCAGGCAGGTGTTCCCCGGCGCCCGGTTGTTGTCCGGGGACCGGTTCCAGGCCACGAACTCCGCGCGCAGCGGCCGCTCCACCCCCGACGGCATGAGCAGCCCCCGGTCCATGGCGGTGCGCAGGGCCCGTCCCACCGCGAGGGTCATCTGGGTGTCGTCGGAGACGAAGGCGCGCTGGGGCAGTTCCATCTCCCGCCACGGCCCGCACTTGGCGATGATCGACGGGACGTCGTTGAACTCCGTCGGGAACCCGAGGGCGTCGCCCAGGGCGAGGCCCAGCAGGGAGCCGGTGGCGCGCTTGCGGACTGTGGTCGAGGTGGTCATGCGGATCGTCCTTCCCGGGGCGGTCGCAGCAGGGGCGGGTGGAGCGCGGCGGCGGCGCCCGCGCGGTAGAGGGCGGCGGGCTTGCCGCGGCCTCCGGTCAGCCGTGCGGCCCCCGGGACGGGCTCCACGAAGCCCGGGGTGGCGAGCACCTTGCGACGGAAGTTGGGGCGGTCCAGACCCGTCCCCCACACCGTCTCGTAGACCTGCTGGAGTTCCCCGAGGGTGAACTCGGGCGGGCAGAAGGCGGTGGCGAGGCAGGTGTACTCGAGTTTGCCGCCGACCCGGTCGTGGGCGTCGGCCAGGATCCGGTCGTGGTCGAAGGCGAGCGGCTCGACGTCCTCGTACGGCATCCAGCGCGCCTGCGTCGCGTCGCCGCCGCTCATCGGCTCGGGCGCGTCGGGCAGCAGGGCGGCGAAGGCGACCGACACGACACGCATCCGGGGGTCGCGACCGGGCTCGCTGTAGGTGCGCAACTGCTCCAGATGCAGCCCGGAGACGTCCTTCAGGCCGGTCTCCTCGGCGAGTTCGCGCCGGGCCGCCGTCTCCGCGGACTCGTCCGGCAGCACAAAGCCCCCGGGCAGCGCCCACCGTCCGGCGTACGGCTCCTGGCCGCGCTCGACGAGCAGCACATGCAGGAGGCCCGCGCGCAGCGTGAGGACGGCGAGGTCGACGGTGACGGCGAAGGGCTCGTGGGCGTACTTGTCGTAGCCGGCTCCGTGGCCCTGCATGGCGAACACCCCCTCTTTAATAGTCAGGACGACTATAAAAAGGGGGTGTGCTCACGCACAAGTGCTCAGCGAGCACTTGAAGAGCCCTTTAGAGGCCGACCAGAGGTCGACTTCGCCTAGAGGTCGACTTCCTGCATCAGCATGCCGACCTCGGTGTTGGACAGCCGTCGCAGCCAGCCCGACTTCTGGTCGCCCAGGGTGATCGGCCCGAAGGAGACGCGCACCAGCTTGTCGACCGGGAAGCCGGCCTCCGCCAGCATCCGGCGCACGATGTGCTTGCGCCCCTCGTGCAGGGTCACCTCGACCAGGTAGTTCTTGCCGGTCTGCTCGACGACCCGGAAGTGGTCCGCGCGCGCGTAGCCGTCCTCCAGCTGGATGCCGTCCTTGAGCTTCTTGCCCAGGTCGCGCGGGATCGGGCCGACGATGTGCGCGAGGTAGACCTTCTTCACGCCGTACTTCGGGTGGGTCAGCCGGTGGGCCAGCTCGCCGTGGTTGGTGAGCAGGATGACGCCCTCGGTCTCGGTGTCGAGCCGACCGACGTGGAACAGCCGCGTCTCGCGGTTGGTCACGTAGTCGCCGAGGCACTGTCGGCCCTCGTTGTCCTCCATCGTGGAGACGACGCCGGCCGGCTTGTTCAGCGAGAAGAACTGGTAGGACTGGGTGGCGACCGTCAGGCCGTCGACCTTGACCTCGTCGTTCTCCGGGTCGACCCGCTTGCCCTGCTCCAGGACGATCTCGCCGTTGACCTCGACCCGCGCCTGCTCGATCAGCTCCTCGCAGGCCCGCCGGGAGCCGTAGCCGGCGCGCGCCAGGATCTTCTGCAGCCGCTCGCCCTCCTGCTCGGCGCCGGGGAAGGTCTTGGGCAGTTTGACGTCCTTCTTGCCCGCGTACCGCTCGCGGTTGCGCTCCTCGGCCCGGGCGTCGTACTCACGGGAGGTCGCGGGCGCCCAACGCCCCCGTCCGGTGCCCGGGGACTGCTTCGGGCGGCCCTTGGCGCCGCCGCGCGCCGAAGCGCCGCGCCCGGACTTGGGGCCTTCCGGGGAGGCGCCGGGGCCCACGTCGTAGCGGCGCTCCTCGGGGCGGGGCTTGCTCGGCCGGCCGCCCTTCTTGTCGTCGCGGTTGCCACCGGCGCCACGGGGATTACCGCGGCCCCCGCTGCTCCCGCCGCGGCCGCCGCTGTTGCCACCACGGCTCCCGCCGTTGTTTCCGCTGCTGTTCCTGCCGCTGCTGCTTCGCATCAAAGTTCCGTCTTGTCGTCTGCGTCCTCGGAATCCGGAGCGTCCGGATCGAACGACGGGACCCCTTCCAGCGTCTCGGCCTCGATCGCCTCCGCCTCGGGGAGGAAGGGCGCGAGCTCCGGGAGCTCGTCCAGGCCGCGCAGGCCCATCCGCTCCAGAAAGTAGTTCGTCGTCGTGTACAGGATCGCACCTGTTTCGGGTTCCGCGCCCGCCTCCTCGACCAGACCGCGCTGCAGGAGGGTGCGCATCACACCGTCGCAGTTCACTCCGCGCACCGCGGAGACCCTGCTGCGGCTGACCGGCCGACGGTACGCGACGACCGCCAGCGTCTCCAGCGCGGCCTGCGTGAGACGCGCCTGCTGGCCGTCCAGGACGAAGCCCTCGACGGCCGCCGCGTACTCGGGCCGGGTGTAGAACCGCCAGCCGCCTGCGACGAGCCTGAGCTCGAAGCCGCGGCCCTGCACGGTGTACTCGTCGGCCAGCTCGCGCAGCGCGTCCGCGACCTTTCGCCGGGGCCGCTGGAGGATCTTCGCGAGGTGCTCCTCGGTCGCGGGCTCGTCGACGACCATCAGGACGGCCTCCAGGGCCGGCTTGAGATCCAGTGCGGCGACGGTCTCCTCGCTGCTCACTTCTCCGTCTCCTTCGCGTCCTTCTCGGGCTCCTCGGGCGGCCGGTCGAACTCGTCCGTGACCAGGGGCTGCGCGTCCGTGTCCCCGCCGGTCCAGCGCACCAGCAGCTCGCCGAGCGCGGTCTCCTGGTCCAGGGCGACGGCCTTCTCCCGGTACAGCTCCAGCAGGGCGAGGAACCGGGCCACGACGGTGAGGGTGTCGTCGGTGTCGTCCACCAGCGTCCGGAAGCTGGCCTCGCCGAGCTCCCTGAGCCGTGCGACGACGATCCCCGCCTGCTCCTGCACGCTCACCAGCGGCGCGTGGATGTGGTCGACGTACACCTGCGGCTTCGCCCTGGGCTGCATCGCCTTGACCGCGAGCTTCGCGAACCCCTCCAGGCCGATGCTGATGACCACCTCGGGCAGCAGCTCGGCGTGGTGCGGTTCGAGACCGACGGTGCGGGGGTAGCGGCGGGCCTCGCTCTCCAGGCGGTGCGTGAAGATGTCGGCGATCTGCTTGTAGGCCCGGTACTGGAGCAGCCGGGCGAACAGCAGGTCGCGGGCCTCCAGCAGCGCCAGGTCGGCCTCGTCCTCGACCTCGGCGGTGGGCAGCAGCCGGGCCGCCTTGAGATCGAGCAGCGTGGCGGCCACGACCAGGAACTCGGTCGTCTGGTCCAGGTCCCAGTCGGGCCCCATCGCCCGGATGTGCACCATGAACTCGTCGGTGACCTTCGACAGCGCGACCTCGGTGACGTCCAGCTTGTGCTTGGAGATCAGCTGGAGCAGCAGATCGAAGGGCCCCTCGAAGTTGGCGAGCCGAACCTTGAAGACCCCGTCGGAAGGTTCCGGGGGTTCAGGGGGCGCCGGGGCTGCCAGGGGTTCCGGTGGCGCCAGGGGCGCTGGGGGTTCCGGGGGCTCGGCTGTGGACGGCACCGCCTCGGGCGGCGGAGGCGAAACGACCGGCTCGGGCGGCGCCGCTCCCGGACCTCGTCCCAGCGCACGCCTGCGGCCGCCGGCTGCGCCGCCGGAGGCAGATGCGGGGGCGGGAACGTCGTTCGAGGTCATGGCCCCCGCAGGCTACCGCTACCGCCCGCGCAGCCGTCGTACGAGGATGCTCGCGTCCCCGCGGCTCTCCAGGTCGGCGAGGACCACGGCGACCGCCTCGCGGACGATGCGCCCCCGGTCCACGGCCAGACCGTGTTCGCCGCGGAGCACCAGCCGGGCGTGCTCCAGGTCCATGAGCTCCTCGGCGGAGACATAGACGGTGATCTTCTCGTCGTGCCGTTCCCGGCCGCTGGGCCGGCGGGCCGCCTGCCGTCCACGCTTGCGGGACTGGCCGTCGGCGGAGACAGAACCTTCCTGCGCGTCCGGACGTCGCTCCGCGCGCTCTCCGGTGGCGCCCCTGGTGCCGGGTTGTCCGGCGTCGGCCGCCGCATGCTCGGCGCCCTCGCCGTCGCCGCCCTGCGCGGGCACGGACTGCGGCGCGTCCTCCGCGCCGCCGGCCGCCACCCCGTCGCTCTCACCGGCCGGCCCGGGCACCCGGGCCTCACCGTTGGCGGAGCGCCGGGGCGCGGACGGCTGAAGCGCCATTCCCCCTGTCGTACGGAAGAGTTCGTCGGCCCCCGGCAGACTCACTCGGCGTGACACCGGGCGAGCACCTCCCTGGCGAGCTGACGGTAGGCGGCCGCGCCGACGGAGTTGGAGGCGTACGTGGTGATCGGCTCACCGGCGACCGTGGTCTCCGGGAAGCGGACCGTGCGCCCGATGACCGTGTGGTAGACGTGGTCGTCGAACGCCTCGACCACCCGCGCGAGCACCTCGCGGCTGTGCACGGTGCGCGAGTCGTACATCGTGGCGAGGATCCCGTCGAGCTCCAGATCCGGGTTGAGCCGCTCCTGGACCTTCTCGATGGTCTCGGTCAGCAGCGCCACACCTCGGAGGGCGAAGAACTCGCACTCCAGCGGCACGATCACCTTGTGGGCGGCCGTGAGGGCGTTGACGGTGAGCAGGCCGAGCGAGGGCTGACAGTCGATGACGATGTAGTCGTAGTCGTCCATCAGCGGCTTGAGCGCACGCTGGAGCGTGGACTCGCGCGCGACCTCGGAGACCAGCTGGACCTCGGCGGCCGACAGGTCGATGTTGCTGGGCAGCAGGTCCATGTTGGGGACCGCGGTCTTCAGGAGCACCTCGTCCGCCGCCATGCCCCGCTCCATGAGCAGGTTGTAGACGGTGAGGTCGAGCTCCATCGGATTGACGCCGAGACCGACCGACAGCGCGCCCTGCGGGTCGAAGTCCACGAGCAGCACGCGTCGTCCGTACTCCGCGAGCGCGGCACCCAGGTTGATGGTCGACGTCGTCTTGCCGACGCCGCCCTTCTGGTTGCACATCGCGATGATCGTCGCGGGGCCGTGATGGGTCAGCGGGCCCGGGATCGGGAAGTACGGCAGCGGGCGTCCGGTCGGACCGACGCGCTCACGGCGCTGTCGGGCCGCGTCGGGCGCGAGCGTGGCCGCGTACTCCGGATCCGGCTCGTACTCGGCATCGGGGTCGTAGAAGTGCCCGTCGGGCAGTTCGTCGTAGTCGGCGAAGTGGTTGTGGGGCGCGCCACTTCCGTCGCCGGCCATGGCGTTCACGTGATGGCCATCCATGCTCTGGTGTGCTGACAGAGCCATATGGGGGCTGCTCTGGCTCTGGTGGGCTGCGAAGGTTCGGACAGCGACGGAGCCGACAGCCTCGAGCCCCACGGGACCCGGGTCCCGCAACGGCATTCCTGGTTGACCACCCCCGGGAGCAAATGTCGACTCATTCACAAGTCGTCTTACCTCCTTGGTGACCAGGAAACTTCTAGACAAGGTCAGCGTGGCACCATGCCGACGGTTGGCGACTCTATGGCGTGTCGGGCGTCCGCAGCAACACAATCCGCCGGACCCGGCCCGATGTGTCGGCAATGAAACATCCCGCTGTCAAGGGCGTACGGCCGTCGCACGGCAGGTTTCACCGGTGTGCGAATCGGTCGAAGGGTTACGTTCGAGGCGAGTTGGCCGAGAGCCGCAAAGTGACCATACACACATCCGGCCGGACCTTGTCGGGCAAGGTCCGGCCGGGCGCGCGAGGTTGACGACCTCTGTTGACGTATCGCCTTTTGCCTTCTGCCGACTTGGCCCGCAGGCCGGGCAAAACGGCTCGACGAGAGGCCGCCGGCGGTCAGCCGAGCAGGGACTCCAGCTCCACGTGCTCCAGGCCGTGCGCCTGCGCGACCTCGCGGTAAACGACCTTGCCGTCATGGGTGTTGAGCCCCTTGGCCAGGGCGGGGTCCCGGCGCAGCGCCTCCACCCAGCCCCGGTCGGCGAGTTCGACGATGTAGGGCAGCGTGGCGTTGGTGAGCGCGTAGGTCGAGGTGTTGGGGACCGCGCCGGGCATGTTGGCGACGCAGTAGAAGACCGAGTTGTGGACCGGGAAGGTCGGCTCCGCGTGGGTGGTCGGACGGGAGTCCTCGAAGCAGCCGCCCTGGTCGATCGCGATGTCGACAAGGACACTTCCGGGCTTCATCCTGGACACCAGCTCGTTGGTGACCAGCTTCGGGGCCTTGGCGCCCGGGATGAGGACGGCGCCGATGACGAGGTCCGCCTCGAGGCAGGCCTTCTCCAGCTCGAAGGCGTTGGAGACGACGGTCTGGATCTTCGTACCGAAGATCTTGTCGGCCTCCTTGAGCTTGTTGATGTCGCGGTCGAGCAGCGTCACGTGGAAGCCCATGCCGATGGCGATCTGCGCCGCGTTCCAGCCGGACACACCGCCGCCGATGACGACCGCCTTGGCGGCCAGCACGCCCGGGACACCGCCGGGCAGCACACCGCGGCCGCCGTTGGCGCGCATCAGGTGGTAGGCGCCGACCTGGGGGGCCAGCCGGCCCGCGACCTCGGACATCGGGGCGAGCAGCGGCAGCGCGCGGCTCGGCAGCTCGACGGTCTCGTAGGCGATCGCCGTGGTGCCGGACTCGACGAGGGCGTCCGTGCACTCCTTGGAGGCGGCCAGGTGCAGGTAGGTGAAGAGCGTCTGGTCCTTGCGGAGGCGGTGGCACTCCTCCGCGATGGGCTCCTTGACCTTCAGCAGCAGGTCGGCGGTGGCCCACACCTCGTCGGCGGTCTCGAGGATCCGCGCGCCGGCGGCCACGTACTCCTCGTCCGTGATCGACGAGCCGACACCGGCGTTGCGTTCGACGACGACCTGGTGCCCGTGGCGCACGAGTTCGTGCACACCGGCGGGGGTGATGGCCACCCGGAACTCGTTGTTCTTGACCTCGCGGGGGATGCCGACCTTCACGTCGATCACGGTCCTTGGCTCAGGGGGTGTGGGGGCACAGCAGAAGACATTCCCGGAGGTACAGGGCGCACCGGGATACACCGCAGGAGAAGGTGCGGCAGAGCCAGTCTAATGAAGGCGTTCCCTCTGTCTAGCCTTTCATTGCATCAATCTTCAGCAGATGTACTACGGATTTCGCAGGTGTTAGCGCCGTGTTCCGGCCTTTCTGGCTCTGGATCGCGGTCCGGGAGCTCCTCTCCCAGGATGCGCTCGGCCGCGCCCCGGTGCAGACGGGCCGCCGTCGGGTCCCCGAGGCGCTCCAGGGTGTCGGCCAGCCTCAGCTGCACCGCGGCCTGCAGACGCGTGTCCTCGGCGCGCCTGGCCCACTCCACGGCCTCCTGACAGGTACGCAGCGATTCCGCGGGGCGGCCCGCGTACTCCTGGACCCTGGCCAGCTCGCTCAACGCCCGTGCGTGCGCGCCGACATCGCCGTTCTTGCGGTGCCCGGAGACCGCGGCCCGCCAGGCCCGCTGCGCCTCGCCGTAGCGGCCCGCGTAGGTGTGCGCGGTGGCGATGCGGCCGTAGAGGCGGGCGGCGTCCGTGCGCTCGTCCCGTGCCTGCCGCTGGGCGAGGGCCCGGCCGTACCAGTCGGCGGCCCGGTCGTAGTCCCCGAGCTCCAGGTGGGCGCCGCCTACGGATTCCATCGCGCGGCCGATCGCGTAGGGGTCGTTCGCCTCGCGTCCGGCGTCCAGGGCGGCCCGGTAGCGCACCAGCGCCGCCGCCGTGCGGCCGGTCCGGGCGTCCACGTCGGCGAGGTTCAGCAGGGCGGCGGCCTTCTCCCGGGGCAGCCCGCGGCGCTCGGCCACGTCCAGCACGAGCTGATGGACGCCGTACAGGTCGGGCGCCGCCGCCTGGGTGCCGAAGTGCGCGACCATCGCCCTGACCAGCTGGGACATCAGACGGCGGGCGAGGGTGTCCAGCTCCCCGTCGGCGACCGCGAGCCGGGCCGAGGCGAGCAGGGCCGGGCGGCGGACGCTCAGCCACTCGGCGGCCGCGCGCGGGGTGGGGAAGCGCAGGGCGCGGGGCATGCCCTGGAGCTTCTCGCGGGCCTGGGGGTTGTCGGTCTCGGTGATGGCCCGGCAGGACTGCAGCAGCCGTACCGTCCGCTCCAGCATGCGGGCGCGGGCCAGCTGGAGCTCGGCCGGGCGGTCGTGGGTCTCGGCGGCGGCGCGCAGCAGCGGGTACAGGCAGCCCGGCACCTCGTACTGGGGCAGCGGGGAGTCCACGGCCCGCAGCAGGCCGATGGCGGTGAGGTCGTCCAGGGTGGTGCGGGCGGCGCCCACCGAGCAGCCGGCCAGCGCGGAGGCGGTGTGCGGGTCGGCGAGGCCGGCCGGGGCGAGACAGAGCAGTCGCAGTATCCGGGCGGCCGGGGCGGGCAGGGCGGCGTGCACGAGCCGGAAGATGCGGCTGAGCGGGGTGCCCTCGTCGCCCTCCGCGTGGAGTTGCTTGGCGAGGTCGGCGACGGCCGCCTTCGGGCGGGCGGCGAGCCAGCCGCCGGCCAGGTTCAGCGCGGCGGGCTGGCCCTGGCAGGCCTCCACCAGGCCCTCGGCGGAGAGTGGGTCGACGGTGACGCGGACCGAGCCGGTGTACCGGGTCAGCAGCTCGAGGGCGGACTTGGTGTCCAGGCCGCCCAGGGTGCAGGGGCGGACGTCCGCGATGCCGGTGAGCGGTCCGGCGGAGACGGCGACGAGCAGGCACTCGGGGGTGTCGGGGAGCAGCGCGTCGACCTGTTCGGCACCGGCCGCGTCGTCGAGCAGGAGCAGCACGCGCCGCTCGGCGAGGGCCTCGCGCAGGATGGCCGCCAGGTCGTCCTCGTCGGCGCCGGGCGGGGTCGGCACGTCCAGCGCGGCGAGCAGTCCACGGGCGGCGCGCTCGACCGGCACGGGGGTGCCGTCGGGCTCGGCGAGGCGGGCGCGCAGCACCCCGTCCCGGTAGCGGTCGGCGACCTGGCGGACGAGTTCCTCGGCGAGCGCCGTACGGCCGGAGCCGGGCCGGCCGGCGATGAGCAGGACCCGCGCGCGGGGGGCCTTCTTCCCGGAGATGGTGTCCAGCCCCGCACGTTCGATGTCGGCGCGCAGTTCCTTCAACTCCCGGGTACGGCCCAGGAAATGGCCCTCTGTCGCAGCGTGTCCGGACAGCTGCGCGCCGCCTGTGTCCACTGCCTGATCCGTCACGGGCCACACTCCCGTCCCACCGCACGCGCAAGCCCGCCGGGACTCCGGATCGGGCGATTCCAGAGCCTAGTTCACGCTCTGCGACGTTCCGGGAGGAGCACGGCGGGCCACGAGCGAGACATCCCCCGATCGGATCAGCCGATGGTCACACCGGGCAGGGGTGCGGCGGCCTCACGCCTCGAACGGCCGCGCCGGCCAGGGCGCCTCCGCCGGGCGCAGCGCGTCGAGACCTGCCCCGCCGCGCGCCGCGATCAACGAGAGGACGCCCACGACGAGGCAGTTGCTGTGCAGGTCGCCCGCGAGCACACCCCGGACGAGCTCCTCGACCGGCACACGCGCGTGCTCCATGTCGGCCTCCTCGTCCTCGACCTCGAAGCGCTCCCCGTCGGCCTCGGACAGGTTCCGGGCCAGGAAGACGCGTACGGACTCGTCGCAGCCGCCCGCGGTCGGGTACACGTCGGTCAGCACCCGCCAGTCCTCGGCCTTGACGTGCGCCTCCTCGTACAGCTCGCGCTGGGCCGCGTGCAGCGGGTTCTCGCCGGGCACGTCGAGCAGGCCGGCCGGGATCTCCCAGAGCTTGTGCAGCACGGGGTGGCGGTACTGCTTGATGAGCAGGACACGGTCCTCGTCGTCGAGGGCGAGGACGGCCACGGAACCGGGGTGCACCTGGTAGTCCCGGCGGACCACCGAACCGTCGGGCATGACCACCTCGTCCGTGCGGACGGAGGTCTTGTTGCCCACGAACGGGGTCTCGCTCGCCCGGATCTCCCACGCCTCGGGGGTGTCCTTGATCGTCATGCCCTGTCCTTCCACACGCACAAAACGAGACCGGCCGGAGAAGCCCGGCCGCGAAACCGGCCGAAGACGAAAACCGGCCAAATAAAAACGGAAAAAAGAAGCCGGGGCGCTCACCTTTGAAGGGATGCACCCCGGCCACCGTACAACTGGTGTGTTACTCAGAAGCCTTGCTCGCCTCGACCGTCCGCTGGACCGCCGCCTTCACCAGACCGGCGAACAGCGGGTGCGGGCGCGTCGGCCGCGAGCGCAGCTCGGGGTGGGCCTGGGTGGCGACCAGATAGGGGTGGACGTCACGGGGGTACTCGACGTATTCGACCAGCTTGCCGTCCGGGGAGGTGCCGGAGAACTGGATGCCCGCCTTCTTCTCGAGCTCGGCCCGGTAGGCGTTGTTGACCTCGTACCGGTGCCGGTGCCGCTCCTCGACGTACTCCTTGCCGTCGTACACCTCACGGACGATGGAGCCCTCGGCCAGCTTGGCCGGGTACATGCCCAGTCGCATCGTGCCGCCCATGTCGCCCTCGCCGGCCACGATGTCGAGCTGCTCGGCCATGGTGGAGATCACCGGGTGGGCGGTGGCGGGGTCGAACTCGGTGGAGTTGGCGTCGGCGATGTCGGCCAGGCTGCGCGCCGCCTCGATCACGATGCACTGCAGGCCGAGGCAGAGGCCGAGCAGCGGGATCCTGTTCTCGCGGGCGTAGCGGATCGCGCCGACCTTGCCGAGCACACCGCGGTCGCCGAAGCCGCCCGGGATGCAGATGCCGTCCACGTCGGCGAGCTGCGCCTTGGCTCCGGCCGGGGTCTTGCAGTCGTCGGAGGTGACCCACTTGATCTTCACGCGAGCCTTGTTGGCGAAGCCGCCGGCGCGCAGCGCCTCGGTGACCGAGAGATAGGCGTCCGGCAGGTCGATGTACTTGCCGACCAGGGCGAGGGTGATCTCGTGGTCGGGGTTGTGGACGCGGTCGAGCAGGTCGTCCCAGGTCGTCCAGTCCACGTCGCGGAACGGCAGGTCCAGCTTGCGGACGACGTAGGCGTCCAGGCCCTCCCGGTGCACGGTCTTCGGGATGTCGTAGATCGAGCGGGCGTCGGGGCAGGCCACGACGGCGTCCTCGTCGACGTCGCACATCAGCGAGATCTTGCGCTTGATCGCGGTCGGTACCTCGCGGTCGCAGCGCAGCACGATCGCGTCTGGCTGAATACCGATGTTCCGAAGGGCCGCGACCGAGTGCTGGGTCGGCTTGGTCTTCAGCTCGCCCGAGGGACCGATGTACGGCAGGAGAGAGATGTGAACCACGAAGACGTTGTCCCGGCCGACCTCGTGCCGCACCTGGCGGACGGTCTCCAGGAACGGCAGCGACTCGATGTCGCCGACCGTGCCGCCGACCTCCGTGATCACGACGTCGACCTCGTCCGTCGCCATCCGGCGGATGCGGTGCTTGATCTCGTTGGTGATGTGCGGGATGACCTGGACGGTGTCGCCCAGGTACTCGCCGCGCCGCTCCTTGGCGATCACCGTGTTGTAGACCTGGCCGGTGGTGACATTGGCGGATCCGTCGAGGTCACGGTCGAGGAAGCGCTCGTAGTGGCCGATGTCCAGGTCCGTCTCGGCGCCGTCGTTGGTGACGAAGACCTCACCGTGCTGGAAGGGGTTCATCGTGCCCGGGTCGACGTTCAGATACGGGTCGAGCTTCTGCATCACGACCCGCAGACCCCGCGCCTTGAGCAGCATGCCCAGGCTCGAGGCCGTCAGACCCTTGCCGAGCGAGGAGGCGACACCCCCGGTGACGAAGATGTGCTTGGTCGTCGTGGATTTGGGCGTCATGGCCAAGAGGGGGCTCCCGTGGTCGCGATTCGAGGGTGCGGTTCGGGGGCTTCGAGACCACCGGTCCACGGGCTACCAGGGTATCAGCGCCTCGGGGAGATGGCTTCCGGCCACGCTCCGCGCACGGCCCGACACGGGCGGCCGCTCCCGCACCGGTTTCTCACCCGGTGCTCACCCGTTCGGCCCACCCAGGTTGCCGAGAGCGGCACGCAGATCATCTACGTGCGTCGTATCCTGCTCGGACACTCGCTGCCGAGCCCGGCCGGCAAGACGGCACACCCCAGCCCGTATCCCACCGGAACAACGAGAGCTCGTCAGTTCGTTGAGCAATAATCGGCGTTTTGCCTATTCGGCTGAGCGGCTGCTTTGCTTCAGCGCTCAACGACGCATTACAAACGACCCCTTGACCGCACTAGCGACAGCCCCCGTTCCACACGGGGGTGACGTGGCCGTTCGACTGGAGTTGCACGTGGCCGGGCGCATCGAAGACTACGCACTCATCGGAGACATGCAGACCGCTGCCCTGGTCTGCCGTGACGGGACAGTGGACTGGCTGTGCCTGCCCCGCTTCGACTCGCACGCGATCTTCGCCGGTCTGCTCGGCACGGAGGAACACGGCTTCTGGCGCCTCGGCCCCGCGCACGCCTCCGACGCCAAACCGCCGACGGCCGCCCGGCGCACCTACCGGGGCGACTCGCTGATCCTGGAGTCCGAGTGGGACACCCCGCGCGGCACGGTCCGGGTCATCGACTTCATGCCGCCCCGTGACGGCGCGCCCCAGCTGATCCGGATCGTCGAGGGCGTCTCGGGCCGCGTCCCCATGCGCTCCACCCTGCGGATGCGCTTCTCCTACGGCCGGGTCGTCCCCTGGGTGCACAAGCACGAGGGCCGCACGGTGGCCGTCGCGGGCCCCGACTCGGTGTGGTTCGACACCGACTGCGAGACCTACGGCAAGTCGCTGACGACCTACGCCGACTTCACCGTCGCCCCCGGCGACCGGATCGCCTTCACGATCTCGTGGGAGCCCTCGCACAAGCAGCCGCCCCCGCTGCCGGAGCCCGAGCAGTCGCTGCAGGCCACGGAGGACTTCTGGCGCGAGTGGGTCGAGCACTGCACGTACCACGGCCCCTACCGCGAGGCCGTGATCCGCTCGCTGATCACGCTGAAGGCCCTGACGTACGCCCCCACCGGCGGCATCGTCGCCGCGCCGACGACCTCCCTCCCGGAGGACATCGGCGGCGTCCGCAACTGGGACTACCGCTACACCTGGCTGCGCGACGCGGCCATCACCCTGTCCTCGCTGCTGCGCACCGGCTACCGCGAGGAGGCCCGCGCCTGGCGCGAGTGGCTGCTGCGCGCGGTCGCCGGCGACCCCGAGAACCTGCAGATCATGTACGGCATCGCGGGCGAGCGCGAGCTGGGCGAGGCCGAGCTGGACTGGCTGCCGGGCTACGAGAACTCCGGCCCCGTCCGAGTCGGCAACGGCGCGGCGCACCAGCTCCAGCTGGACGTCTACGGCGAGGTCACCGAGGCCCTCCACCTGGGCCATATGACGGGCCTCGCCCGCAACGACTACGCCTCCCTGCTCCAGCTCAAGCTGATCCGCTACCTGGAGCGGCACTGGGACGAGCCGGACGAGGGCATCTGGGAGGTGCGCGGCCCGCGCCGCCACTTCGTGCACTCCAAGGTCATGGCCTGGGTCGCGGTCGACCGCACGATCAAGCTCATCGAGTCCGGCGACGCCGACGGCCCGCTGGAGCGGTGGCGCGAGCTGCGCGACGACATCCACCGGGACGTGTGCGAGAAGGGCTACGACAAGGAACGCAACACGTTCACGCAGTCCTACGGCTCGAAGGAGCTGGACGCCTCCCTGCTGCTCATCCCGCAGATGGGCTTCCTGCCGCCGGACGACAAGCGGGTCATCGGCACCATCGAGGCGATCCAGCGCGAGCTGTCCACCGAGGACGGCTTCATCCTGCGCTACCCCACCTCGGGCGGCGACGAGGGCGTCGACGGCCTCCCCGGCGACGAGGGCGCGTTCCTGGCCTGCTCGTTCTGGATGGCGGACGACCTCGCGATGATCGGCCGGGTGGACGAGGCCCGCAAGCTCTTCGAGAAGCTGCTCTCGCTGCGCAACGACCTCGGTCTGCTCGCCGAGGAGTGGGACCCGCGCCTGCAACGCCAGGTCGGCAACTTCCCGCAGGCCTTCAGCCACGTCCCGCTGATCGACACGGCGCTGCGACTGACGGCGTCGGGCGCGTACGGCGGCTGAACAGGCCGGCCGGAGCCGGTCCGCCTAGGCTGGGTAGGTCATAGCCCCTGCACGAAAGGGGGCGCCCCATGGCCTCCCCGTCGAAGGCGGGCACGGCTCTCGCCGCGCTGCGCGAGGATCTGGTCGGCGACGTGTTCGCCCCGCAGGATCCGGGTTACGACGAGGCCCGGACGGTCTTCAACGCGATGATCGACCGCCGTCCGGCCGTGATCGCCCAGTGTGTGGACGAGTCGGACGTCGTGCGGTCGGTGCGCTTCGCCCGTGACCTCGATCTGCCGATCGCGGTGCGCGGCGGCGGGCACAGCGTCGCCGGCATGGCGCTGGGCGACGGGGCCGTGGTGGTGGACCTGCGCCATATGCGCGCGGTCACCGTCGATCCCGCCGCCGAGGCGGTTCGGGTCGCGGGCGGGGCCACGATGAGCGACCTGGACCACGCTTGCCGGCCGCATTCGCTTGCCACGACCGGCGGCCGGGCCTCCACCACCGGCGTCGGCGGTTTCGTCCTGGGCGGCGGCACCGGCTGGCTGGACCGCTGCTTCGGCCTCGCGGTCGACAACCTGCTCGGCGTCGAAGTGGTCACCGCCGAGGGCCGACGGGTCCACGCGAGCGCCGACGACCATGCCGACCTGTTCTGGGCGCTGCACGGCGGCGGCGGAAACTTCGGCATCGCCACCGCGCTCACCCTGAAGCTGTACGAGCTGCCCGAGTTCTCCATCGCGCTGCTGCTGTACCTGCCGGAGTTCGGCCCCGAGGTCACCCGCACCTACCGGGACGTGATCACGGCGGGCCCGGACGAGGCGAGCGGCGCGGTGCTCTATCTCTGCGGCCCGCCCGAGGAGTTCGTCCCGCCGCACCTGGTCGGCAGCCTGCTGTGCGGTGCGCTGCTGACGTACGCCGGCAGCGAGGGCGACATGCGCAAGGTGGCCGAGCCGCTGCTGGCGCTGCCGCACGAGGCGGAGGTCGTCGGCGCGATGCCGTACGTGGACGTGCAGTGCATGCTCGACGACCCGCCGGGCATGCGGAACTACTGGTCGGCGGAGTACCTGACCGGCGCGCCCGACGACTACGTGGACGTCTACTGCGCCCGCGGGGAGTCCCTGCCCGTGCCGTCGGGCACCCTGCACGCGCTGTTCCCGCAGGGCGGGGCGATCGCGGCCGGACCGCACGAGTACCCGGTCCCGTACCGGGACGCTCCGTGGGGCGTGCACCCCTTCGGGCTCTGGGAGGACCCGGCCGACGACGCGCGCTGCGTCCAGTGGGTCCGGGACGTCCGGGCCGACGCCCAGCCGTGGAGCACGGGCGCGGTCTACCTCAACTTCATCGGCGACGAGGGCGCCGACCGGGTCGTGGCCGGCATGGGCGCCGAGAACGCCCGGCGGCTCGCGGACGTGAAGCGGTCCTACGACCCCGACAACGTGTTCCGCTTCAACCACAACATCAGGCCGGCCTGAGCACGCCCCCGGGCGGCGTCGGCCGTCCGATCCGGTGCGGGGATGCTGCCGGAACGTCTCCGCAGGTAGCGTCCGCTGCATGGACAGCCGTACGGACCATGGATTCGACAGCCAGAGCGCCGGCATCACGGTGCAGCGCGCGCTGGAGCTGCCCGGACTGCGCAGCGGGCTCCCCGAGGTCCTCGCGGGCGGCGACCGGCTGGACCGCACGGTGCGCTGGGTGCACGCGGGCGAGGTCCCGCACATCGCCTCCCTGCTCAAGGGCGGCGAGCTGCTGCTGACCACGGGCTACGGCCTCGGCACCCGCCCGGCCGAGCAGCGGGCGTTCGTGCGCACCCTGGCCGAGCGGGGCATCGCGGCCCTGGTGATCGAACTGGGCCCGCGTTTCACCCGGCTGCCCGCGTCCCTGGTCGAGACGGCGCGCACGACCGGGCTCCCGCTCGTCCAACTGCACCGCGAGGTGCCGTTCGTGGCGGTCACGGAGGAGGTCCACACCGAGATCGTCAACGGCCACTACGCGCTGCTGCAGCAGGCGGAGGAGGTGCACCGGCGCTGCACCGAGGCCCTGCTCGGCGGGGGCGGGATCCCGCAGGTGCTGGGCATCCTGGCCGACTTCAGCGACAACCCGGTGTTCCTGGAGACGGCCGACGGCCAGCTCCTGTACGCGGCCGGGGCCGGTCCGGAGGGAACGGATCCGCTTCAGGTGTGGGAGGGGCTGCGCGGCCCGCACAAGGACGCGCCGCCGCCCGCCGGTTCGGTGCTGGTGAACGTGCCCGGGGGCGGGCCGGGGGCGGGTTCGGTACGCGCCCGGCTCGTGCTGCTGCCCGTGCGCGCCCCGCTCGCACCCGTGCACCGGATCGCCGCCGAGCGGACGGCCGGGATCCTCGCCGTGGTGCTGATGCAGGCCCGCCAGGAGGAGGAGCTCGCGGCCCGCGGGCGGGGCGACTTCCTGACCGACCTCGCCGAGGGCCGGATCGCCGCCCAGGACGCTCCGGCGCAGGCGCGGGTCCTCGGCTTCCGGCCCGGCGCGGGCCCGCTGCTCCCGGTCGTCATGCGGCTGGCGGACGGCATCTCCGCCGGCGGGGGCTGGGCGGTGCTGGCCCGGGCGGTCGCGGAGGAGCTGGCGTCGGTGGGCATGCCGGTGCTGCTGGGCGTGCGGCCGGTGGAGGGCCGGGTGCCGGTGCTGCTGGGGCTGCGCTCGGAGTCGGAGCGGTCGGCGGTCGCGGACCGGGTCGCGGCCGCGCTGCGGGCCGGGGTGGAGCGGGCCGGGATGCAGCGGCCGGGCGCGCAGCCGCCGCTGGTGGTCGTCGGGGTCGCGGGCGGCTGGGCGGCCGCCTCGGCGGGCCTCAGACACGCGGCGGAGACGGCGACCGCCGCCCAGGGCCTGCCGGACCGCCCCTGGTACGACGCCCGCCGTCTGGACATCGACCTGCTGCTGTGGCGGCTGCGCGAACACCCCGATCTGGCGGCCTTCGTGGACCGCGCGATCGGCCCGGTCCGCGACCACGACCACCGCTCCAAACCGCCCCTGCTGCCCACCCTGGAGACCTATCTGGCGCATGCCGGCCGCAAGGCGGAGACCGCCCGCGAACTGCATCTCAACCGCCAGACGCTGTACAACCGCCTCGCCCGCATCGGCGAGTTGCTCGGCACGGATCTCGACGACCCGCAGACGGTCCTGGCGTTGAGCCTGGCCCTCCGCGCGCGCCGACACGTACCGTGATCGGCCCCCGTCGGCTCAGCTCATCGGCCGGGGCCGGGTCAGCTCGTCGTAGACGCTGAGCACCTGGGCGACCGTCTCGTCCTCGGTGGGCCAGGTGGCCGCCTGCCGGGTGCCCAGGTCCCGCAGCAGCTCGGACCGTTCGGGATCGCCGAGCAGTCGTTCGACGGCGGCGGCGAAGGCCTCCGCGTCGTCCGGCGGCACCAGTTCGGCCGCGTCCCCGACGAGTTCGCGGATGCCGCCCGCCAGCGCCGCGACGAGCGGCACCCGCGCGTGCAGGGCCTCCTGTGCGAGGACCGAGCGGGACTCCCCGCCGCCGGGCAGGAGCGCGAGGTCGGCGGCGGTGAGCAGATCGCCCACGTCGTCCCGCCGCCCGACGAGCCGGACCGGCAGCTCCTCGTCCTCGATACGGCGCTGCAGCTCCGCCCGCTGCGGCCCCTCCCCCGCGATCACGACCAGGGGCGCGGGGTCCAGTCGTCGCCACGCGCGCGAGGCGTCCAGCAGCAGGTCGTAGCCGCGGTGGCGGTCCAGGGAGCCGACCGCCATGAGCAACGGGCGGCCGATGGCGCCGAGTTCGGCCCGCATCTTCGGGGGCGGCAGCTCGGACTCCTCGGTCCCCTCGCCGCGGCCGGGCCCGGGCAGCGCCACGGCGGCGAGCCGCGCGTCGCGGGCGCCCGTCCGGCGGGCCCGGTCGACCAGGTCGGAGGTGGTGCCGAGGACCACGGCGGCCGTCCGCGCGACCCGCCGCTCAAGGAGCCGCAGCAGATGGGCGCGGGCGCCCTCGGCGTGCGCCCGGTTGTGCCAGGTGACGACGAGCGGGGTGCGTCGGCCGCTGAGCGCGAGGACGGCCCGGAAGGAGGCGTGCAGCCCGTGCGCGTGGACGAGGTCGGCGTCCGTGCAGGCCGCCCGGAGCGCCGCCACGGACCCCGGGTCGCTGCTGCGCGGCACGTGCACGTGGTCGGCTCCGGCCCCCGTGAAGTCGTAGGCGTGATCGGCCTCGGCAGGGGCGCATACCGTCACCCGTACGCCCCGAGCGACCAGCCCCGAGGCCAGGGAGCGCACGTGCGCGCTGCTGCCGGCGTTGCCGCCGCCCAGCACCTGCACGGTGCGCAGCGACGACTGGCCGTGCGGTGAGTGGCTGCTCACGTGGCCGGGGCTCCTGGTTCGGCGTCGGACGGTCACGAAGAAACGTACAGAGGGGACCGTGCGGAGGGGTGGACCGCTGACGTTCCTCCACGTACTACGCCCAAGGATGCCAGCACGTACGGGTGTTCCGTGCCGCCCAGCGCCCGGCCACCCGGCGACAGACCCCCCTGCATCACCCACACGGGTGAAGGAAGCCAGGGTTCCGTTCGAATACCCGAGCCTCGAAGACCCGGCTCTCGACCGCCGGCTCCAGAAGACCCGGCTCTCGTCTGCCCGAGTCTCGACTACCCGAGCGCGGACCTCGCCGCCGCGCTCACCTTCTCCCCGCACACCGCCGCGGCCGCGACGGCGACGGCATGCGCGACCAGCCCCGTGCGCCCGTTGCCGGCCACTGCCGCCGCCCCGAGCAACGCGCCCAGCGCATGCGCCCCGCTGTCGCCGAGCATCTCCCGCCCACCGAGATCCGCAGGCAACACGGCGACGGCGATCCCGACCGCCCCGGCGAGCGCCTTGTCCAGGGGCCGCTCCTTCAGCAGCGCCCCGCCGTCGGCCCGGCCGCCGAGATCCCGAAGAGCTTCACCGCACCGCTCGTGACCTCGCCCTGGCGCAACGCGCCCAGATGCGCCCGGAAGCCCCACCGGGGATCCCCGACGCCGACGACGTCGTCGTACGCCCCGCAGGCGCCCGCGGCCGCCACGGCGAGTGCGGCGGCCGGAGCCGCCCGCCCGGCCGTGGCCGCGGCGCCCAGCGCGGCGGCCGGGCCGGGATACAACCCGACCGTCCGCCCCGGATGGTTCTCGCGCTCCCAGCGCAGCCGCCCGCCGGGCGCCGAGGCCCGCAGAGCCGCCGTCGCCGCCCGTGTCACGGCTGCCGCCGGCGCGAAGCCCGCGCCACGGCCCCCGCCCGCCGACTCCTCAACGCCCGTCCGAGCCATCCCCGCCGTGCCTGCGCTATCCGTCCGCGCGAGCCGTGGCCAGCAGCTCCTCCGCGTGCGCCCGGGCCGTCTCGGAGTCCTCCTGGCCCGCGAGCATCCGGGACAGCTCCCGGATCCGCTCCTCGCCCTCCAGGACCTTCACGCCGGACCGGGTCACCGACCCGTCGTTGGTCTTCTCCACCAGCAGCTGCCGGTCGGCGAAGGCGGCGACCTGCGGAAGGTGGGTGACGACCACGACCTGCGCGCTCTTCGCGAGCTTCGCGAGCCGCCGCCCGATCTCGACGGCCGCCTTGCCGCCCACGCCGGCGTCGACCTCGTCGAAGAGGTACGTCGGCACGGGATCCGTCCCCGCGAACACCACCTCGACGGCGAGCATCACGCGCGAGAGCTCACCGCCGGACGCGCCCTTGGCGATGGGCCGCGGCGGCGCGCCCGGGTGCGGGGCGAGCAGCAGCTCGACCTCGTCCACGCCGGCCGGCCCGTAGGCGACCGGACGCCCGCCCACCTCGACGCCCTCCGGGTCCTCGGTCTGCCGGATGTCGAACGACACGCGCGCGTGCGGCATCGCCAGGGAGGCCAGTTCGGCGGTCACGGCGGCGGCGAACCGCGCGGCCGCCTCGGTGCGCGCGTCCGTCAGCGCCTGCGCCAGCCCGCCGAGTTCGGTGCGCAGCGCGTCGCGTTCGGCGGTCAGCTCGTCGATGCGCTCGTCGTCGCCGTCCAGTTCGGTGAGCCGGGCGGCGCTCTGCTCGGCCCAGGCGAGGACGGAGTTCACGTCCTGGCCGTACTTACGGGTGAGCGCGGTGAGCGCGGCCCGCCGCTCCTCGACGGCCGACAGCCGCAGCGGATCGGCGTCGAGGTCGTCGGCGTACCCGGCGAGCTCACCGGCCACATCGCCCAGCAGGATCCCGATCTCCCCGAGCCGGTCGGCGAGCGCGGCCAGCGCCGGATCGTGCGACCTGACGGCCTCCAGGGCCCGCTGCGCGCCCGCGACGAGCGTGGCGGCGTCGATGCCCTCGGGATCCTCCGGATTGCCGGCCAGAGCGGCGTGCCCGGCCGTCGCGGCGGACGACAGCGCCTCCGCGTGCCCGAGCCGCTCGGCCTCCTCCGCCAGCTCCACGTCCTCCCCGGCACGCGGTTCGACGCCGGCGATCTCGTCGAGCCCGAAGCGCAGCATGTCGGCCTCCTGGGCCCGCTCACGCGCGCGTGTGACGATCTCCTCCAGCTCGACGGCCACGGCCCGCAGCCGCCGGTAGGCCTCGGTGTACTTGGCGAGCGGCACGGTCACCGCGTCGCCCGCGTACCGGTCGAGCGCCTGCCGCTGCCGGGACTGCTTCAGCAGCCCCTGCTGGTCGGTCTGCCCGTGCACCGCCACCAGCTCGTCGGCGAGCTCGGCGAGCACGCCCATGGGCACGCTCCGCCCGCCCACGTGCGCCCGTGACCGCCCCTCGGCGGAAACGGTACGGCTGATGAGCAACGCCCCGTCGTCGAGCTCGGCCCCGGCCTCCTCGGCCCGGACGGCCACCGAGGCGCCCGCGGGCAGGCTGATGCGCCCCTCCACGACCGCCTTCTCGGCGCCGATCCGCACGAGCGCCGGGTCCGCACGCCCGCCCAGCAGCAGTCCGAGGCTGGTGACCACCATGGTCTTGCCGGCACCCGTCTCACCCGTGACGGCGGTGAAGCCGGGCGACAGCTCGATGACCGCGTCGTCGATGACTCCGAGCGACCGTATCCGCATCTCCTCCAACACGGACACGACCTTACGAGGTCGGGGGGCGGGAGTGCGACGCCCCCCGCCCCCACAGCGCGAACCAGCAGGTGGGCGAAAGCGGAGGGCCTTCACTTATCACCCACCCGAGTGCACTCGCCCCACCCGCGCAGGGCTGCTAGTGCCGCGCCCCGCGCCACCCCGAGATGGGCAGCGCGAACTTCGCCACCAAGCGGTCGGTGAAGGAGGCGTGGTGCAGGCGGGCCAGCCGCACCGGGACACTGCCCCGCCGCACCTCGACCCGGGCCCCCGGAGGCAGCTCGAAGGTCCGCCGCCCGTCGCACCACAGGACACCGGGCGGAATGTGGGGCAGCAGCTCCACGGCGAGCACCGAGTTCGGCGAGGTAACGAGCGGCTTCGCGAACAGCGCGTGCGCACTGATCGGCACCATCAGCAACGCCTCCACCTCGGGCCACACCACAGGCCCGCCGGCCGAGAACGCGTAGGCGGTGGACCCGGTCGGGGTCGACAGGACGATCCCGTCGCACCCGAAGCCGGTGACCGGCCGCCCGTCGATCTCCAGCACGACTTCCAGCAGCTTCTCGGCGCCCGCCTTCTGCACGGCCGCCTCGTTCAGCGCCCAGTCCGTGTGCACGATGTCCCCGTTGCGGTGCACGACGACATCGACGGTCATCCGCTCCTCGACCTCGTACGCCTTCGTCACCACCCGGTCGACGACCTTGTCGAGGTCGTCCCGCTCGGCCTCGGCGAGGAAGCCGACGCTCCCGAGGTTGACGCCGAGCATGGGCACCCCGGACGCCCGCGCGAACTCCGCGCCGCGCAGCAGCGTGCCGTCACCGCCCAGGACGATGAGCAGCTCACACCCCTCCAGGCACTGCGGGGTGGCCTCGGAGACCAGCTCCACCTCGTCCGGCAGCGGCAGATCAGCGGCCTCGTACTCCAGTACGCGCACCCCGATGCCCTCGCGCAGCAGCCCCTTGACCACCAGTTCGGCGCTGCGAATGGCCGCGGGCCGCCCGGTGTGGGCGAGCAGGAACACAGTACGAGCTTGGTTCAGACTCAACGCGGCCCCTCCGCAACTGCACGGTCGACATCGGCCGGGTCGAGGGCAGGCGCCCCCGCCCGGAGCCACAGAAAGTACTCGACATTGCCCGAAGGCCCGGGCAGCGGGCTGGCGGTGACACCCTTCACGCCGAGCCCCAGCTCCCACGCCTTCCCGGCCACGCCCCGCACGGCCTCCGCCCGCAGCTGCGGACTCCGTACGACACCTCCGCTGCCGAGCCGTTCCTTCCCCACCTCGAACTGCGGCTTGACCATCATCACCAGGTCCGCGTCCGGCCCGGTGCACCGGGCCAGGGCGGGCAGCACCAGCCCCAGCGGGATGAAGGACAAGTCCCCCACGACAAGATCCACAGGCTTCCCATCGATCGCTTCAAGCGTCAACTCGCGTACGTTCGTACGGTCCTTGACGGTGACGCGTTCATCGCTCTGCAGAGACCATGCGAGTTGTCCGTATCCGACGTCCACGGCGACCACGTGCACCGCGCCCGCCCGCAGCAGCACATCCGTGAAACCGCCGGTGGACGCGCCGGCGTCGAGCGCCCGCCGCCCCTCCACCACGAGCCCCTGCGGCACGAAGACCTCGAGCGCGCCGGCCAGCTTGTGGCCGCCACGGGACACGTAGTCGGGGTCGTCGTCATCGACGGAGACGACGATCGCGGCCGCCGTCTCCACCTGCGTGGCGGGCTTGGTCGCGACGGTCCTGCCGACGGAGACCCGCCCGGCGGCGATCAGCTGGCCCGCATGCTCGCGCGAGCGCGCGAGCTTCCGGCGGACCAGCTCCGCGTCCAGACGGCGACGTGCGACTCCTGCCACGTTCGGTTCAGCTCCTAGTGCCGTACGAGGTCGGGGGCGCCGGAGGTCCCGGGCGGGCGTCGAGCGCGGTGAGCGCGTCGCGCAGCCCCCGGTGTACATCCTCGTACACCTCGAGATGTCCGTCCGTGGCGAGGTGGTCCGCGTCGGCCAGCCGCTCCAGCTGCGCGTCCACCTCGGCGTTGCCGGTGGCGACGCGCGGGACGGCCACCGGGGCGGGAGCGGCGGGGTCGTGCTCCGGCTCCCGCGCCTCGGCCACGGCCTCCGTCCCGGTCCCCGTACCCGTCTGCGGCACTGTGTCGCTCATGCCCAGACGCTACCGCGAACCCCTGGGGTACCGTCGATCACGATGGCCACGATCGAGGAGTGCCGTGCCGCACTCGAGAAGCTCTCCGACAACATGCAGGGCGCCGAAGGCGACGTCCGGACGGCCGCTGCCCTGGACCGCTCGGTGAGCTGCCGGATCACCGACCTGGACGTCACGTTCGTCGGCCGTATGACAGGCGGCCGGATCGTGGTCCACGACACCCTCCAGGGGCCTCCCCGCGAGAAGGCCCAGATCAGGCTGACCATGACCGGCGACGACCTGGTCGCGCTGGTCGCCGGCGAGCTGAACTTCGCGAAGGCGTGGGGCTCGGGGCGGGTGAAGCTGGAGGCCGGCCTCAGGGACCTGTTCCAGCTCAGGAAGCTTCTTTAGCGACCACGCGCGCGCGTGCCTTGCGCGCCGCGGGCACCACCAGCGGCGTCCCCGTCTCCGGGTCGTCGATGACCTGGCAGCGCAGCCCGAAGACCTCCTCCACCAGCCCGGCCGTGACGACGTCCGCCGGCGCGCCCTGCGCGATGACCTCGCCGTCCTTCAGCGCGATCAGATGGGTGGCGTACCGCGCCGCGTGGTTGAGGTCGTGCAGCACGGCGACGAGCGTGCGCCCCTGCTCCTCGTGCAGCTCCGCGCACAGGTCCAGGACGTCGATCTGGTGCTGGATGTCGAGATACGTCGTCGGCTCGTCGAGCAGCAGCAGCGGGGTCTGCTGGGCGAGGGCCATCGCGATCCACACGCGCTGACGCTGGCCGCCGGACAGCTCGTCGACGAACCGGTCGGCGAGCTCGGCGACCCCGGTCTGCGCCATCGACTCCCCCACGACCCGCTCGTCCTCGGACGACCACTGCCGCAGGATCCCCTGGTGCGGGTACCGGCCACGGCCGACGAGGTCGGCGACGGTGATCCCCTCGGGCGCGATGGACGACTGCGGCAGCAGCCCCAGCGTCCGCGCCACCTTCTTCGCGGGCATCGACTGGATGACCTGCCCGTCGAGCAGCACCCGGCCCTGGCTCGGCTTCAGCATCCGCGACAGCGCCCGCAGCAGCGTCGACTTGCCGCAGGCGTTCGGGCCGACGATCACGGTGAAGGAGTTGTCCGGTATCTCCACCGACAGCTGTTCGGCTATGACCCGCTGGTCATAGGCGAGGGTGACGTTCTCGGCGGACAGGCGGTTCACGGTGCTCCTCTTGGTGTTCGGCCCATTGCTTGCAGGGGTGGCGCGGCTCATATCCGTCCCGCCTTGCGCTCGGTGACCAGCAGCCACAGCAGGTAGACCCCGCCGAGCACACCGGTGACCACGCCCACGGGCAGCTGTCCGTCGCCGAAGAGCCGCTGCGAGCCCCAGTCGGCGATGACCAGCAGGGCGGCGCCCATGCACAGGGACGGCACGAGATTCGGCCCGGGCGACCGGGTCAGCCGCCGGGCGAGCTGCGGCGCGGTGAGCGCCGCGAAGCTGACGGGGCCCGCCGCGGCGGTCGCGGCCGCGGTGAGCAGCACGGCGGCGACCATCAGCACCAGCCGTACGCGCTCCACCCGCACCCCCAGCGCGTGGGAGACGTCGTCGCCCATCTCCATCATCCGCAGCCCGCGCGCGTTGGCGAGGACGAGCGGCACGAGTACGCAGGCCAGGGCGAGCAGCGGCCAGACCTGCTTCCAGTCCCGTCCGTCGAGGGTGCCGGTCATCCACACGACCGCACGGGCCGCGTCCACGAAGTCCGCCTTGGTCATCAGGTAGCCGTTGACGGCCGTGGCGACGGCCGAGACGCCGATGCCGACGAGCACCAGCCGGTACCCGTGCACCCCCCGCTTCCACGCCAGCAGGTAGATGAGGGCCCCGGTCACCAGGCCGCCCACCAGTGCGCCGACGGTCACCTGGGCGGCGCTCCCGGAGAACAGCACGATCATCACGAGCGCGCCGGCCGTCGCGCCCTGCCCGAGCCCCAGCACGTCCGGACTGCCCAGCGGGTTGCGCGACACGGCCTGGAACAGCGCCCCGCCGAGTCCCAGCGACGCGCCGACGAGCAGCCCCACGAGGACCCGCGGCAGCCGCAGTTCGTTGACGATGAACTCCTGCCCGGCGTTGCCGTCGCCGAGCAGTGTCTTGACGACGTCGCCGGCCGGGATCGGGAAGTCGCCGGTGCCGATCAGCACGACGCTCGCGGCGAGCGCGGCGAGGATCAGCAGCAGGACGACGATCAGCGCCCGCGGTTCCAGCCGGACGGACAGCCCGCCCCGGGTACGCACCGCACGAGGGGACTTCCGGCCGGTCTTCTGTGCGATCTTCACAGCTGGGCCGTCCTCCGCCGTCGTACGAGAAAGATGAAGACCGGGCCGCCGATGATCGCGGTGATGATGCCGACCTGGACCTCGGAGGGCCGGGCGACGACCCGGCCGATGACGTCGGAGCCGAGCAGCAGCACCGGCGACAGGACGGCCGCGTACGGCATGATCCAGCGCAGGTCGGGGCCGGTGAACGAGCGCACGACGTGCGGGACCATCAGCCCGACGAACACGATCGGCCCGCAGGCGGCGGTCGCCGCGCCGCACAGCACGGTCGCGGCGAGCATCGACAGCGCCCGGGTCCGGTTGAGGTTCGCGCCGAGCGCCTTGGCCGTGTCGTCGCCCATGGCCACGGCGTTCAGCGGCCGGGCGAGGACGAACGCGAGGAGCGTGCCGACCGCCAGGAAGGGCAGCACCTGCCAGATGGTCTCGTCGGTCGCCGTCGACAGCGAGCCCACCGTCCAGAAACGCATCCTGGAGAGCGCCGCGTCATCCATGATCATCACGGCCTGGAGGTAGCCGTAGAGCGCGGCGCTGATCGCGGTGCCGGCGAGCGCGAGCCGCACCGGCGTGGCCCCCCGGCTGCCGCCGAGGAACCAGACCAGCGCGCCGACGGCGGCCGCCCCGAAGAAGGCGAACCACACATAGCCGGTCAGGCTCGTGACGCCGAAGTAGGTGATGGCGGTGACGACGGCGGCCGAGGCGCCCGCGTTGATGCCGAGCAGCCCGGGGTCGGCCAGCGGATTGCGCGTCAGCGCCTGCAGCACTGCCCCCGACAGGCCCAGCGCGGCGCCGACGAGCAGTCCGAGCACGGTCCGCGACAGCCGCTCGTCGACGACGACGTCCGCGTACGTCCCGGAGTCCTCGAACAGCCCGTGCCAGACCTGCGCGGCGGACAGCTCCTTGGCCCCGATGGCGATGCTCGCCACCGCCACCACCAGCAGGATCGCCAGGGCGGCGAGCAACCCGACGGAACGCAACGCCCATCGGTTCGGGGGCGCGGAGGCGCTCTCCGCGCGCTGTTCGGGAACACTGTCGACCAACACGCAGTTAGGTTAGCCTACCCTCCATTCCGCTCGATCCCTGGTCACGACCGTTGCCGGTCCAGCCGGTCCAGCCGGTCCACAGGTTCAGGGCGACAGGAACCCCTCGTCACAGCCCCAGCCGCGCCAGCGCCTTCCCCCCGTCCAGCCCGCAGGCCCCGTCCCCCGCCGCCGTCCAGGCCGCCGCGCACAACGCCCGCAGCCCGTCCAGAGCCTCGCCGTCCCCGGCCAGCTCCAGAGCCTCCGCCCCCGCACTCGCCGTCCACCCGCCGCAGCGGAACTCATCGCCCTCCGCGACGACTTCCGGCTGCCCGGTCAGCAGCCCGCGCAGATCGTTGTCGACATACGTCGGCCGGTGCTGCGGCGGCGCGGCCAGCAGCTGCGCGCCGTCGGTGACACCGGTGAGGACGAGCAGCGAGTCGACCTCACCGTTGAACGCGCCCTCGATGTCCGTGTCCAGCCGGTCCCCGACGACCAACGGCCGCTCGGCGCCCGTCCGCAGGATCGTCTCCCGGTGCATCGGCGGCAGCGGCTTGCCCGCGACCTGCGGCTCGGCCCCGGTCGCGATCCGCACGACCTCCACCGCAGCCCCGTTGCCCGGCGCGATGCCCCGCCCGCTGGGAATCGTCAGATCCGTGTTGGACGCGAACCACGGCACCCCGCGCGCAACGGCGTAGGACGCCTCCGCGAACCGCCCCCACGGCAGATCCGGACCGCCGAACCCCTGGACCACCGCCGCCGGATCGTCGTCCGCCGACTCCACCGGCACGAGCCCCCGCTCCCGCAGCGCGACCCGCAGCCCCTCCCCGCCGATCACCAGCACCCGGGCCCCCGCCGGCACCTGCTCACTGATCAGCCGCGCCACGGCCTGCGCCGAGGTGATGACGTCCTCGGCCCCGGTCGGTATCCCCAGCTCGGTGAGATGTCCGGCGACCGTGTCGGGCGTCCGCAGCGCGTTGTTGGTGACATATGCGAGACGCATTCCGCCGGCCCGCGCGACGGCCAGCGACTCGACCGCGTGAACGATCGCGTTCCCGCCCGCATACACCACCCCGTCCAGATCGAGCAGCGCCGTGTCGTACGCCTCGCTCAGGGCCTGCCCACTGCCCTCGGGCCTCGTCCTGACGCTCCGGCTCATTGCACATCGCTCCTCGTTCGCTCCGCTTTCCCCCGATCATCCCGCATGCCACCGACAGAGGTACGCCCACATGTCCGCCCCGTACGATGCCGGGATGAACACTGCAGGTCACTCGGAAGCAACGGCGCCCCGAGGCCTGGAACTCACCCCGTTCCGAGGCCTGCGCTACGACCCCGACCGGGTCGGAAGCCTCGCCGCCGTCACCTCGCCGCCGTACGACGTCGTCGTACGCCCCGACGGCCTGCACCACCTCCAGGACGCGGACCCGTACAACATCGTCCGGCTGATCCTCCCGCAGGCGACCACCCCCAGCGCCCGCACCGAACAGGCCGCCGACACCCTGCAACGCTGGCTGTCCGAGGGCGTCCTGACGGCCGACCCCGAGCCCGCCCTGTACGTCTACGAGCAGCGGCACGCCGACGGCATGCTCCAGCGCGGCCTCATCGGCGCCCTACGGGTCTCGGAGCCGTCGGAGGGGATCGTCCTCCCCCACGAGGACGTCATGCCGCACGTCGTCGCGGACCGTGCGGCCCTGATGCGCGCCACGTACGCGAACCTCGAACCCCTCCTCCTCACCTACCGGGGCAACGGCGCCACGGCGGAGATCGTGGACCGCACCGCCGACCGGCCCCCGCTGCTCTCCACCACCACGGAGGACGGCTACAGCCACCGCCTCTGGGCGATCACCGACCCCGCCGACACGGCCCGCGTCCAGGAGGACCTCGCCCACCACCAGGCCCTCATCGCCGACGGCCACCACCGCTGGGCGACCTACCTCCGCCTCCAGGCGGAGCACCCCTCCCCCAGCCCCTGGGACCACGGCCTGGTCCTCCTGGTCGACACCGTCCGCTACCCCCTGCGCGTCCGGGCCATCCACCGTCTCCTGCACGGCCTGCCCGTCGCGGACGCCCTGGCCGCGCTCGACGGCCGGTTCCGCGTCCAGCGCCTGGAGCTCCCCCTCCCCCAGGCCCTCGAAGCCCTCGCGGACGCCGCCCGCGCGGGCAACGCCTTCCTCCTGGCGGGCGACGGCGCCTTCCACCTCGTCGACCGCCCCGACCAGGCCCTCCTCGACCGCACCGTCCCCACCGACCGCCCTGACGCCTGGCGCACCCTGGACGCGACGGTCCTGCACGCCACCCTCCTCGACCACATCTGGCACATCCCCGAGGACGACCCCACCCGCATCGCCTACATCCACGACACGGCGGCGACGGTGCGCAAGGCCCAACGCGACGGCGGAACCGCGGTCCTGCTCCACCCCGTCCACGAGGACGTCGTCCGCGACCTCGCCCGACAGGGCGTCACCATGCCCCGCAAGTCGACGTCGTTCGGCCCGAAACCGGCCTCGGGCCTGGTCCTGCGCGCACTCGACGCCTGAACGCACGAAGGGGCGGGACCCGGTGAACCGGATCCCGCCCCTCACACAGATCAGTCCTCGTCGCGGTCGGCCTTCGCCTCAGCCGCGTCCTCGACCGTCTCCTCGACGTCGTCCGCCGCCTTCTCGACGACGGCCCCTTCGGCGTCGCTCTCGCTGTCGTCCAGAGCGTCGACGAAGTCCACCCCGTCCAGCTCGGCAAGCCGGTCGGAAGCGTCCGTGCTGCCGTCCCGGTCCGCCTCGACGGCCTTGGCGAACCACTCCCGCGCCTCGTCCTCACGCCCTGCGGCGAGCAGCGCGTCGGCGTACGCGTACCGCAGCCGCGCGGTCCACGGCTGGACGGAGCCGGCGGCCAGCTCGGGGCTCTGCAGCGTCACGATGGCCGCGTCCAGCTGCCCCATGTCGCGCCGGGCACCGGCCGCGACGAGCCGCATCTCGACCTGGCCGGCCTTGTCGAGCTTGTTCACCTCGGGCGCGCCGGCCATGTCCAGCGCCTTCTCCGGCCGCCCGAGCCCACGCTCGCAGTCGGCCATGACGGGCCACAGCTCCACGCCGCCGCTCATCCGCCGCGCAGCCCGGAACTCGGCGAGCGCCTCGCTGTACTTCTGGTTGGCGTACGCGGCGAACCCGGCCGCCTCACGCACGGCGGCGACACGCGAAGCCAGCCGCAGGGCCACCTTCGAGTACCCGTAGGCGCCCTCGGGGTCCTCGTCGATCAGCCGGGCGACCATCACCAGGTTCTTGGCGACGTCATCGGCAAGCGTCTTGGGCAGGCTCTGCAGCTCCTGCCGTACGTCCTTGTCGATCTCCTCGCCGGTGACGTCCTCGGGGATCGGCAGCCGCTTGATCGGCTCCCGGTCCCGGTCCCGCTCATCACGGAACCGCCCACCGCCACCACGCCGGTCGTCGCGCCGGTCGTCCCGACGGTCGTCGCGCCCGTCACGCCCACGGAAACCACCGGGCCGTGCACCACGGTCGTCCCGACGGGGCCCACGAGCATCCCGGTCGTCCCGACCACGGAAGCCCCCGCGCTCCCCGCGACTGTCATCCCGCCGCACGTAACCACCGGGGCCATCGCTCCGACGGTCGTCACGCCGGTCGTCACGCCGGTCGTCGCGGCGGAAGGGGGGACGCTCGTCGCGGCGGTCGTCGCGACGGAACGCGGGACGGTCACCACGGTCATCCCGACGCGGCCCACGATCGCCTTCACGACGATCGTCACGCTGGAACGCCGGACGCGACCCACGATCATCACGACGCGGACCAGCACCACGACTGTCATCACGACGGAAACCGCCACGGTCACCACGGTTGTCGTCACGCCGGTTGTCGTCACGCCGGTCATCACGACGGAAGCCACCACGATCACCACCGCGGTCACGGTCGTCGCGGCGATCGTCACGCCGAACGAAGCCACCACCACGGTTGTCGTCACGCCGGGGGAAACCGCCACCACGGTTGTCGTCACGCCGGTCATCTCGCCGGTCGTCACGGCGGTCGTCACGGCGGTCGTCACGACGGAAGGGGGGACGCTCGTCGCGGCGGTCGTCGCGCCGGAACGCGGGACGGTCACCACGGTCATCCCGACGCGGCCCACGATCGCCCTCACGACGATCGTCACGCTGGAACGCCGGACGCGACCCACGATCATCACGACGCGGACCACCACCACGACTGTCATCGCGACGGAAGCCACCACGGTCACCACGGTTGTCGTCACGCCGGTCGTCACGGCGGTCATCGCGGCGGTCGTCGCGGCGGAAGGGAGGACGCTCGTCGCGGCGGTCGTCACGCCGGAACGCGGGACGGTCACCACGGTCATCCCGACGCGGCCCACGATCGCCCTCACGACGATCGTCACGCTGGAACGCCGGACGCGACCCACGA
>NZ_JBEYIL010000013.1:0-566 GCF_040635845.1 Streptomyces sp. NPDC006872 | reverse complement strand
ATCATCACGACGCGGACCACCACCACGACTGTCATCGCGACGGAAACCGCCACGCTGCTCACCACGGTTGGCACCGCGGTCGCCACGGTCCCCACTGTCCCGTCGCCGCTGGTCGCGCTCCGGTCGGTCGTCGGGAGAGTTGGTGGACATCGGTGACTCCTGTCTTCGGTACCGCAAACATTCTCGCGCAACCGGCTACCCGGCGCGCTCCAGAAAAGCAAAAAAGGACCCTTGGTCCCAGCTGAACGCTGGGACCAAGGGTCCTTCCAAAGATTGTTCGGCGGCGTCCTACTCTCCCACAGGGTCCCCCCTGCAGTACCATCGGCGCTGTAAGGCTTAGCTTCCGGGTTCGAAATGTAACCGGGCGTTTCCCTCACGCTATGGCCACCGAAACCCTAATGGTTTCGAGCGAACAAGCACACTTTTTACTTGTTTTCAGCTCTAGCCGGCAACAGTCGTTGCCTCAGAACTAACACAGTGGACGCGAGCAACTGAGGACAAGCCCTCGGCCTATTAGTACCAGTCAGCTTCAC
The DNA here is from genome assembly GCF_040635845.1 of Streptomyces sp. NPDC006872. NCBI lineage: Bacteria > Bacillati > Actinomycetota > Actinomycetes > Kitasatosporales > Streptomycetaceae > Streptomyces > Streptomyces sp. NPDC006872. Next base: position 33 of record NZ_JBEYIL010000013.1, on the reverse strand, counting down.
CCATTACTGGGCTTCCACATCCGGCCTATCAAC
>NZ_JBEYIL010000012.1:185621-342776 GCF_040635845.1 Streptomyces sp. NPDC006872 | reverse complement strand
ACCGAGGTCTCCAACTGGACCTTCGACCCCGTCCGCAAGCAGTACTTCTTCCACCGCTTCTTCTCCCACCAGCCGGACCTCAACTACGAGAACCCGGCCGTGCAGGAGGAGATCCTGGCCGCTCTGCGGTTCTGGCTGGACCTCGGCATCGACGGGTTCCGTCTCGACGCGGTGCCCTATCTCTTCGCGGCCGAGGGCACGAACTGCGAGAACCTGCCGCCCAGCCACCGGTTCCTGAAGCGGGTGCGGCGCGAGATCGACGCCATGTATCCCGACACGGTGCTGCTGGCGGAGGCCAACCAGTGGCCGGAGGACGTCGTCGACTACTTCGGCGACTACGCGGCCGGCGGCGACGAATGCCATATGGCGTTCCACTTCCCCGTCATGCCCCGCATCTTCATGGCGGTCCGCCGGGAGTCCCGCTACCCGGTCTCGGAAATCCTCGCCAAGACCCCGGCGATCCCGGCCAACTGCCAGTGGGGAATCTTCCTGCGGAACCACGACGAGCTCACCCTCGAAATGGTCACCGACGAGGAACGCGACTACATGTACGCCGAATACGCGAAAGACCCGCGTATGCGCGCCAACATCGGCATCCGGCGCAGGCTCGCCCCGCTCCTCGACAACGACCGCAACCAGATCGAGCTCTTCACCGCGCTCCTGCTGTCCCTGCCCGGCTCGCCGATCCTCTACTACGGCGACGAGATCGGCATGGGCGACAACATCTGGCTCGGCGACCGCGACGCCGTCCGCACACCGATGCAGTGGACGCCCGACCGCAACGCGGGCTTCTCGTCCTGCGACCCGGGCCGGCTGTCCCTCCCCGCGATCATGGATCCCGTCTACGGGTACCAGGTCACCAATGTCGAGGCGTCGATGTCGTCGCCCTCGTCGCTGCTGCACTGGACCCGGCGCATGATCGAGATCCGCAAGCAGAACCCCGCCTTCGGCCTCGGGACCTACACCGAACTGCAGTCCTCCAACCAGGCCGTCCTCGCGTTCCTGCGGGAGTACGAGGACGACCTGGTGCTGTGCGTGCACAACTTCTCGCGCTTCGCACAGCCCACCGAACTCGACCTGCGCCGCTTCGACGGGCGGTATCCCGTCGAGCTCTTCGGCGGTGTCCGGTTCCCCGCCATCGGTGAACTGCCCTATCTGCTCACCCTCGCGGGCCACGGCTTCTACTGGTTCCGGCTCACCAGAGCCGCGTCCCGGATCGGTCGCCGCCGGTGAGCGTGCGCCGCGGAAAGGATGGGTCACCGTGACGAAGACCGCACCCCTGCGGCCGAGCGGCGCGAGCGGCGTCCGCTCGGTCGGGCCGCTCGCCGCGCTGCTGCGGGAGTGGCTGCCGCGGCAGCGCTGGTTCGCCGGCAAGGACCGGCCCCTCACCGATCTGCGCATGCTGTCGATGACCGAGCTGTACCCGGGCTGTCTGCATCTGCTCGTGCACGCGGGTCAGTCGGGCGTCCCGACGCCCGGGGGCACTCCCCCGGCCGGTGACTGCTACCAGTTGCTCCTCGGTCTCCAGGAGCATCTGTCGCCGCGGCTGGGGCGGGCGCTGATCGGCAGGGTGGAGGACGGGCCGCTGGCCGGTCTGACGGTCCATGACGCGTTGCAGGACCCCCGGTCGACGCATCTGCTCCTGGAGCGGATGCGTCACCCCGGCCCGCTCGGCCCGCTGTGCTTCGAGTCGGACCCGTCCGTGTCGCTGCCCCCGGGGCTCGCGCCGCGGCTGCTGGAGGCCGAGCAGTCCAACACCTCGCTGGTGTACGGGGACGCGTTCATCCTGAAGATCTTCCGGCGTATCCAGCCCGGGGTGAATCCCGACCTGGAGGTGCCGGTCGCGCTGGCCGGACAGGGGTGCGGGCGGGTGCCCGCGCCCGTGGCCTGGTTCTCGACGACGCATCCGCAGGAGGCGACGCTCGGCGTGCTCCAGCCGTTCCTGCCCGACGCCTCGGACGGCTGGACGCTGGCGCTGCGGGCGCTCGCCCGCGGGGAGGACTTCGCGGCGGAGGCCGAGGAACTGGGGCGGGCCACGGCGGACGTCCATCTGGCGCTGGCCGCGGCCCTGCCGGCCGGCCCGGACGCGGAGGACGGCCGTACGGCGGCGGCGATGACCGAGCGGCTGGAGGCGGCCGCGCACCATGTGCCGGCGCTGCGGCCGTTCGTCCCGGGCCTGACCACCGCCTTCGGCGCGCTCTCCGTGTGCGATTCCGGTCCGCCCGCCCAGCGCATCCACGGCGATCTGCACCTCGGGCAGGTGCTGCGCGCCGGGCGCGACTGGTTCGTCATCGACTTCGAGGGCGAGCCGTCCCGTCCGCTGGCCGAGCGGCGCAGCGCCCACTCCCCGGTCCGGGACATCGCCGGGATGCTGCGCTCCTTCGACTACGCGGCCCGCCAGCGCCGGCCGTGGCGGCCCGAGTGGGCGCGCCGCTGCCGGGAGGCGTACTGCGCGGGCTACGCGGCCCGCGCGGGCTGGGACCCCCGCAAGAAACATGCCCTGTTGCGTGCCTACGAGACGGACCGAGCCGTGTACGAAGTGCTGTACGAGGCCCGTAACCGTCCCGACTGGCTCCCCGTACCCATGGCGGCGATCGAACGACTCGCCGTCCGAGGAGGCTGACCCCTGTGGCCCTGCGTGACACCTCTGAGCCCGAGTCGGCCGGCCCCCGCCCGCGCACGGCGCCCGCACTCGATCCGGCCGACCGCGGTCGTCTGCTCGTGGGCGCCCACCACGATCCGCACGCGCTGCTGGGCGCGCACCCGGTGGAGGGCGGGGTCGTCTTCCGGACCCTGCGGCCCTTCGCCGACGCCGTGAGCGTCCTGATCCACGGCGATCCCACCCCGCTGGTCTCGGAGGGCGACGGTCTCTTCGCCGTCGTGCTGCCGCTCGACTCGGTGCCCGCGTACCGGCTGCTGGTGTCGTACGAGGGCGCCGAGCACAAGGTGGACGACCCCTACCGCTTTCTGCCGGCCCTGGGCGATCTCGATCTGCATCTCATCCGTGAGGGGCGGCACGAGGAGCTGTGGAAGGCGCTGGGCTCCGAGCCGATGGCCCACCAGGGGGTGATCGGCACCCGGTTCACGGTGTGGGCGCCGAACGCCCAGGGGGTGCGGGTGGCCGGGGACTTCTGTTTCTGGGACGGGACGGCCTTCCCGATGCGCTCCCTCGGTGCGTCCGGGGTGTGGGAGCTGTTCCTGCCCGGGATCGGCGAGGGCGCCCGCTACAAGTTCGAGATCACCTCCCGTTACGGCCACCGCTTCCTGAAGGCCGACCCGATGGCCCGGCGCTCCGAGGTGCCGCCGGACACCGCGTCGATCGTGCACGCCTCGCACTACGAGTGGTCGGACGAGGAGTGGATGGCGCACCGGGGCGATGTTCTCGTGCACGTCGCGCCGTTCTCCGTCTACGAGGTCCATCTGCCCTCCTGGCGACCTGGACTGACGTACCGCCAGTTGGCGGAGGAGCTCCCGGCCTATGTCGACGATCTCGGTTTCACCCATGTGGAGTTCATGCCGGTCGCCCAGCATCCGTTCTCGGGCTCCTGGGGGTACCAGGTCACCGGCTTCTTCGCGCCGGCCTCCCGGCTCGGCACGCCGGACGACTTCAAGTACCTGGTGGACGCCCTGCACCGGGCCGGGATCGGCGTGATCGTGGACTGGGTGCCGGCGCACTTCCCCAAGGACGACTGGGCGTTGGCGCGGTTCGACGGGGACCCGCTGTACGAGCCCGGGGACTCACGGCGGGCCGAGCATCCGGACTGGGGGACCTACGAGTTCGACTTCGCGCGGGTCGAGGTGCGCAACTTCCTCGTGGCGAACGCCACTTACTGGTGTGAGGAGTTCCACGTCGACGGCCTGCGGGTGGACGCCGTCGCCTCCATGCTCTATCTCGACTATTCGCGGGACTCCGGGCAGTGGACGCCGAACGTGTTCGGCGGCCGGGAGGACCTGGACGCGATGGCGTTCCTGCAGGAGATGAACGCGACGGTGTACCGGCGCAGCCCCGGGGTCGTCACCATCGCGGAGGAGTCCACCGCCTGGGACGGGGTGACCCGGCCGACCGACAGCGGCGGTCTCGGCTTCGGGCTGAAGTGGAACATGGGGTGGATGCACGACTCGCTGCAGTACATCGGCAAGGAGCCGGTGCACCGCAAGTACCACCACAACGAGATGACCTTCTCGATGGTGTACGCCTACAGCGAGAACTACATCCTGCCCATCTCGCACGACGAGGTGGTGCACGGCAAGCAGGCGCTGGTCTCCAAGATGCCCGGCGACTGGTGGCAGCGGCGTGCCAACCACCGCGCGTACCTGGGCTTCATGTGGGCCCACCCGGGCAAGCAACTCCTCTTCATGGGCCAGGAGTTCGCCCAGGGCGCGGAGTGGTCCGAGCGCCACGGCCCGGAGTGGTGGCTGCTCGATCCCGGGTACGCGTCGGCGGGCGATCACCGAGGCGTGCGGGACCTGGTGCGTGATCTCAACACCGTCTACCGGGCCACCCCGGCCCTCTGGGAGCGCGACACCGACCCGGCCGGCTTCCGGTGGGTGCTCGGCGACGCCGCGGACGACAACGTCTTCGCGTTCCTGCGCCACGACGCCCACGGCGCTCCGCTGCTGGCCGTCAGCAACTTCTCCCCCGTCGTACGGCACGACTACCGGCTCGCCGTCCCCGGCGAGGTCGCGGCCTGGCGTGAGGTGCTCAACACCGACGCGGAAGCGTACGGCGGCGGCGGTGTCGGCCACCCGGCGCCCCTCGCGCCGGAGAACGGGGAGCTCAGGGTCACGCTGCCGCCGCTCGCCACGGTGTGGCTGGTGCCGGCGTCCGTGTGAACAGGCAGCGGACAGGGCAGTCGGGTGCGTACCACCCGCCAGAGAGAGGCCGAATCCCGTGCGCACCGTCGGAGTGGAGGAGGAACTCCTCCTGGTCGACCCGGAGACCGGGGAGCCGCAGGCCCTGTCCGCCGCCGTCCTGGCCCGCGCCTCGCGGTGCGAGACGGAGAAGGACGTCTTCGAGAAGGAACTGCACAAACAGATGCTCGAGTTCGCCACCCACCCGCAGTCGGGCATGGGCGAGCTCGGCGCGGAGATCGTGGACATGCGCCGGGAGGCGGCGCGGCACGCCCGGGACGCCGGGTGCGCGGTCGTCGCGCTCGCCTCGTCCCCGCTGCCGGTGAGCCCGTCCGTCAGCATGAACCGGCGCTACCAGTGGATGGCGGAGCAGTACGGCATCGCGACCCGCGAGCAGATGGTGTGCGGCTGCCATGTCCATGTGTCCGTCGACTCGGACGACGAGGGCGTCGCGGTCGTCGACCGGATCCGGCCCTGGCTGTCGGTGCTGTCGGCACTGAGTGCCAACTCACCGTTCTGGCAGGGCCGGGAGACGGACTACAGCAGCTATCGCAGCCGGGTGTGGGCGCGCTGGCCGTCGGCGGGGCCGACCGAGCTGTTCGGTTCGGCGGAGCGCTACCACCGGCAGGTGGCGGACATGGTGGCCACGGGCACCATCCTCGACGAAGGCATGATCTACTTCGACGCCCGGCTGTCGGCGCGCTATCCGACGGTGGAGGTGCGGGTGGCGGACGTCTGTCTCCACGCGGACACCGCCGTGCTGATCGCCACGCTGGTGCGCGGGCTCGTCGAGACCGCCGCCCGTGAGTGGGAGGCCGGCCGGGCGCCGCTGGACCACAGCGTGAGCCTGCTGCGGCTGGCCGGCTGGCGCGCCGCCCGCTCGGGGCTGAACGGAGATCTGCTGCACCCCGCGACCATGCGGCGGACCCGCGCCGAGACGGTCGTGCGGGCCCTGCTGGAGCATGTCGAGGACGCGCTGGCGGACAGTGGGGACCTGGAGCGGGCCCGTGCGTCCTGCGCCCGGCTGTTGCGGCACGGCAACGGCTCCCGGATCCAGCGCGACGTGTGGGAACGCACCGGTAATCTGCGCGAGGTGGTCACCGCCTGCGTGCGCCACACACAGGCCTGAGAAGGCCGCCGATCCCCCGCCCGGCCTCCGGGTTCGGGGCTCGCGCGAGCCGTCCGGTCACGGCGAGATCACCAACGCGGATTACTTATTCGTTCCAGGCCACAACCGGTCCGACCTGGGCTAGATTCGACCACCGTCGATAACAGTTCCCGTCGGCGAGGTCACAGCCCGTACACGTCAGGAGCAGCGCATGCGCAACTTCGCCCTCGCTCCCCCCACCACCTCGCCGCTGACCGCGGGGCTCGTCGACAGCGTCTTCGAGACAGCCGCCCGTACCCCCGACCTCCCGGTGCTCTCCCGTCGGCCCGCCGGCTCCGCCGACTGGGCGGAGGTGACGGCCGTCGAGCTGCGGGACGAAGTGATCGACCTGGCCAAGGGATTCGTGGCGTGCGGGATCAAACCCGGCCACCGGGTCGCGATCATGGCGCGCACCCGGTACGAGTGGACGGTGCTCTGCAACGCGCTGTGGGCGGTGGGCGCCGAGGTCGTCCCCGTGTATCCGACGTCCTCGCGCGAGCAGGTCGAGTGGATCCTGCGGGACTCGGGCTGTGTGGGCGTGGTCGTGGAGGACGAACAGAGCGTCATGACCGTGGGATCGGTGTGCGCGGCGCTGCCCGCGCTACGGCACGTCTGGCAGTTGGACGCGGGGGCGCTCGACGAGCTCACGCACCGCGGCCGGTTGGTGCCGATCACCACGATCCACTCGCTGCGCCGGATCGTGCTGCCCGACTCCACCGCGGTGATCGCCTACACCTCCGGCACCTCGGGCCGGCCGCTGGGCTGTGCGCTGAGCCACCGCAGCCTGGCCAGCCCGTGCGACACGCTCCTGGCCGGCTGGGGGCACACGGCGGCGCGCTCCGGAGAACAGGGCCGGGTCCTGGCCTTCCTGCCGTTCTCCCACGTCTACGGGCTGATGATCCAGGGCCTGTGTCTGCGCGGCGGCATCATGATGGGCCATGAGCCCGATCTGGGCGCGGAGGCGCTCTCCCAGTCGCTGCGCACGTTCCGTCCGACGTATCTGTACGCGGTCCCGTCGGTGTTCGAGAAGATCTACAAGAACTTTCTGCGGGCCGCCCAGGAGGCGGGCCGCGGCGCGCTGTTCGAGCGGGCGGCGGAGACCGCCCGGGACTTCGCGGCCGCCGTCGAACGCCAGCGGCTGGGCCGCGGCTCGGGGCCCGGACTCGACCTGCGGCTGCAGCACTCCCTGTTCGAGCGGACGGTGTACCGCAGACTCCGGGCCGCGCTGGGCGGCCGTGTCCAACGCGCCACCTCGGGCGGCTCCCCGCTCCACCGCGATCTGTCCCTGTTCTACGAGGGCATCGGCGTCTATGTGCACGACGGCTACGGTCTGACCGAGACCAGCGGCGGGATCACCATGCAGCCGCTGGGCCGCGAGAAGTCCGGCACCGTCGGACAGGCCCTGCCGGGCACGGACATCCGGGTGGCGGACGACGGGGAGATCCTGGTGCGCGGCCCGTCGGTGTTCCAGGGCTACGTCCACGACGAGACCGCGACCCGGGCCGCGATGTGGGGCGGCTGGCTGGCCACCGGCGACCTCGGCTTCCTGGACTCCGACGGCTATCTCACGATCACCGGCCGCAAGAAGGACGTCATCATCACCAGCAGCGGCAAGAGTGTGGCGCCGGCCGCGCTGGAGCAGCGGCTGCGGATGCATCCGCTCGTCCACCAGGCCGTGGTCGTGGGCGACAACCGGCCCTGTGTGGGCGCGCTGATCACGCTCGACCCCGACTTCCTCACGCACTGGCGCGGCAACCTGACCCTGCACGGCGACCCCCAGAGCCGAGAGGCGCGCGAGGAGAACGCGCTGCGGGAGGAGATCGGACGGGCGGTGGCCGCCGCCAACAGCGCGGTGTCCCGCTCGGAGTCGATCCGCGCCTTCCGGATCCTGCCGCAGCCCTTCGACCAGGCCAACGGGCTGCTGACGCCCTCGATGAAGCTGCGGCGCGACTCGATCGTGGCGCACTACGCGACGGAGATCGAGGCGATGTACCAGGCGCGGGCCCGGCTGCCCCGGCAGAGCGCTCCGGAGGAGGTGCTGAGCTGGGACGACGCGGACGACGTGTTCCGCTGAGTCGGCCCCGCGCTTAGCCTGCGAGGCCTCGGGAACCCTGAAAGGGGCGACACCGAAGAGCCGTACGAGAAAGGACGACGGTCCCGGCAGCGACGGGGCCGCACAGACGACATGGCAACCGAGCCGCGTGGTGACGACGCACTGTCCTCCTGGGCGATCCCGGACAGTACGGCCCGTTTCGCGGGCGATCCCCGGGACGTCACGGGTGCGCGGCTGGCCACCGAGGAGTTCCTGCGCGAACTGGCGCGGACCTCGCCGCCCACCACGCCGGAGTCCTGGCACGACATCGTGCTGATCGTCACCGAGCTGGCCGCCAACGCGGTCCAGTACGCGCCGGGCCCCTTCGACCTGCGGCTGCGCCCCACCTTCGACGGGGTGCACATCACGCTCCACGACACCAGCAGCACCCCGCCGACCCCGCGGCCGTTCCGTCCCGACAGCGGGGGCGGGGGCATCGGCTGGTACCTCGTGCACACGCTGTGCAGTCAGGTCAGCGTGGTGCCGAACGAGGCGGGTCGGGGGCAGGGGAAGGACGTCCACGTCTTCCTGCCGTGGTGAGGGCGCGGGCGGGCTGCCCGCTCACGCCGAGGTCGTGCCGCGCGGGGTCAGCCGACGGTAGTGGTCGCCGACGGTGGTGAGGTACGCCGGGTCTCTCGTCTCGCTGTCGGTGCGGAACCGCGGTGCCTCCTTGACCTCGTCCCCCGTGCAGGCCAGGGAGACCTTGCGGCCCGCGTGGTCGATGCCCGTCACGACGCCGACCGGGACGACGGCGCTCCTGCCGAAGAGCCAGACGCCCGTGTCGACGACCAGGTGCCGCATGCCGTGCGGACCGGCCTCGCGTTCCACATGTCCGAGGGTGCCGTCGGCCGTCACGACGGCGTAGCCGGTCAGGTCCTGCCCTTCGGCACAGCCGCTGCCCGGTGCGTACGACCAGATTCCGTCGATGGTCACGCTGCCCCCTTCTCCCGCTCACAGCTCAAATACCCTTCCGCGGCGGCCGCATTCGGGCCCGTGCCACCCGTTGCGGACACCATGGGCTGTTCAAGGCCATCGGCCGGGGGCGTATACAGGCCTTTCGGCGGGTACGACGGTGGCCTCAGGAGAAACGTTCGTCTGCATGCCTCGCCCGGCTGGCGGAACCGGCCCGGGCGCGGTGGGATCGACGAGTGGCGAAGCGCCCGGGGGCGGGGCTCGCGCAGACGTCGGGGCAGACCGCCTGGAGCCGCAGAAAGGGATGGACATCGTGACACGACCCAGGATCCTGGTGGTGGGTGCGGGCTTCGCGGGAGTGGGGTGCGTTCGGCGTCTGGAACGCAGGCTCGCCGCCGCGGAGGCCGACGTCACTCTGGTGACGCCGTACTCCTACCAGCTCTATCTGCCGCTGCTGCCACAGGTCGCCTCAGGGGTGCTGACGCCCCAGTCGATCGCTCTGTCACTGCGTCGCAGCAAGAAGTACCGCACCCGGATCATTCCGGGCGACGCCGTCGGCGTGGACCTCGAGTCGAAGGTCTGCGTCATCCGGACCATCACCGACGAGATCGTCAACGAGCCGTACGACTACATCGTGCTGGCTCCCGGCAGCGTCACCCGCACCTTCGACATCCCGGGGCTGACCGACCACGCCTTCGGGATGAAGACCCTCGCGGAGGCCGCGTACATCCGCGACCACGTCATCAGCCAGCTGGACCTCGCCGACGCCAGCCACGATCCCGCCGAGCGGGCCTCGCGGCTGCAGTTCGTGGTGGTGGGCGGCGGCTACGCCGGCACCGAGACCGCCGCCTGTCTGCAGCTGCTCACCCACAACGCGGTCAAGCGCTATCCGCGCCTGGACCAGAACCTGATCAAGTGGCATCTGATCGACATCGCCCCGAAGCTGATGCCGGAACTCGGCGACAAGCTCGGTCTCAGCGCCCAGGAGGTGCTGCGCAAGCGAGGCATCGAGATCTCACTGGGCGTGTCCATCGCCAAGGCGGGCCCGGAGGAGGTCACCTTCACCGACGGGCGGGTGATCCCGACCCGGACCCTCATCTGGACGGCGGGGGTCGTGGCGAGCCCGCTCATCGCGACGCTGGGCGCGGAGACGGTCCGCGGGCGGCTCGCCGTCGCTGCCGAGCTGAACCTGCCCGGCAGCGACGGGGTGTTCGCGCTCGGCGACGCCGCCGCCGTACCCGATGTCGCCAAGGGCGAGGAGGGCGCGGTCTGCCCGCCGACCGCGCAGCACGCGATGCGGCAGGGCAAGGTCGTCGCCGACAACGTCATCGCGACGCTGCGGGGGCAGTCGATGCGGCCGTACGTGCACAAGGACCTCGGTCTGGTCGTCGACCTCGGCGGCACCGACGCCGTCTCCAAGCCGCTCGGCATCCCGCTGCGGGGAGTGCCCGCGCAGGCCGTGGCCCGCGGCTACCACTGGGGGGCGCTGCGCACGGGCGTGGCCAAGGCGCGGGTGCTGACGAACTGGACGCTGAACGCGGTCGCGGGCGACGATTTCGTCCGCACCGGCCTCCAGGCGCGCCGGGCGGCGAACCTGAAGGACTTCGATCACACGGACCGGTATCTGACGCCCGAGCAGGTGCGGGCGCAGGTCGAGGGGAACGGCCCGGAGACCGCCTGAGGGCCGGGCGGCGGGAGACGGACGGCGGGAGAGACGGTGGGCGAGAGTACGACGGCGTGAAGGCGGCGGCGTGAGGGCGGCGGCACGGTCGTTCGGTGCACGGTGGCGGGATCGGGTCGCGGCGTCCGATCCCGGGCTGCTGCGGCTGGCGGCCGGGCTGCGGACGGTCGGCGCGATCACCTGCACGCTGGCCGTGCTCTCCCTGCTCGGCGCGGACGTCTCGCATCTGGTGGCGGGGGCGATCGCAGCGATGGTCGCCACGTTCGCCATCCGCGAGAAGCAGCGCGACCGGCAGGCCGTCACACTGGCGCTGGGCCTGCCGGTGGCGCTGGTCTCGGTGTCGCTGGCGGCGCTGCTCAGCTCCCGGGTGGTGGCCGGTGACGTCTTCTTCGTCGTCCTGATCTTCTGCGCGGTGTACGGCCGCCGGTTCGGCGACCGGGGCACGGCGCTCGGGCTGATCGCCTTCCAGGTCTACTTCATGGCGTTGTTCGTCGGCGTCGGGACGTCCGACCTGGCGGGATACCACGGGGTGCTCGCCGTCGCCTTCGCGTGCAGCGCGCTGGCCCGGTTCGTGCTGGTGCCGCAGACCCCGGCGGGGATTCTCCAGCGGCTGCGGCTGGCGTTCCGGGCGCGGCTGGCGCAGTTGCTCGACGCCCAGCTCGACCTGCTCGACGCCGGCCCGGACGACGTGGACAAGGCCCTCGCCCAGGTCCGCGAGGGCACCGCCCGGCTGCACGAGACGGCCATGATGATCCACGGCCGGCTGGAGGAGGGCACCCCGGACGAGGCGACGGCCCGGTTGGTGCAGCGCCGGATCGCCGACGCCGAGATCGCCGCCGAGCGGCTGGGTCTGCTCCTGCTGACGGCCCGCAGCGCCGAGCAGGCCGACACCCTGACCCTGCACCTGCCGGGCGCGCCCCTGCCGGAGGGCGGTCATCTCCCCGTCCGGGACCAGTCCCTCGACGCCCTGCGCCGCGATCTGGGGGCCCTGGGGCTGCTCGTACGGCATCCCGTCGAGGAAACGTCGGGCACGGCGTTGGCGCAGGTGCGCAACCGGCTGCTCGGCTACCGGGACGAGGAGAACCTGCCGCGGGCCTCGCCGTCCGTGCAGGACGTCTTCCGGGGCGTCGGCGAGACGGCGCGTGCGGTGCTGGGGCTGCGGATCGCGCTCGACGGGCCGCAGGACGAGTCCGACGACAGCCCCGAGACGTCCCGCTCCCGCGAGGAACTGGACGCGGAGGACGCCGCGATCGGCGGGGCCGAGGAGGACGATGCCACGGCGGCGGACGCCACGGGGCTGCGGCGGCCGACGACCCGGGCCGCGGTGCAGGTCGCCGTCGGGTCGTCGCTGGCCATCGTCGGCGGCGAGCTGCTCTCCTCGCACCGCTGGTACTGGGCGGTGCTGACCTGCTGGATCGTCTTCCTGAACACCGCCTCCACCGGGGAGATCCTGGTCAAGGGCTACCGCCGGCTGCTGGGCACCGTGCTCGGCGTGGTCGCGGGCATCGTGCTGGCGGGGCTGGTCGGACACCACACCTGGACGGCGTTCGCGGTGGTGCTGCTGTGTGTGTTCGCGATGTTCTACACGGCCCCGCTGTCGTACACGCTGATGTCGTTCTTCGTGACGGCCGCGCTGGGCGTGCTGTACACGCTGCTGCACACCTACAGCCTGTCGGTGCTGGTCCTGCGGATCGAGGAGACGGCGCTGGGGGCGGCCTGCGGGATCGTCGCGGCGGCGCTGGTGCTGCCGGTGCACACGGACCGGCGGACCAACGAACTGCTGGAGACCGTGCTGGACCGGCTGACCGAGGTGACGGAGCAGGCCGTCGAGCAGCTGAGCGGCGGTCCCCCGGCCGAGCTGCTGGACCGGGCCCGCGATCTGGACCAGGCGCTGGCCGATCTGCGGGCCGCCACGCAGCCCCTGACGCATCCGGTCACCCCGCTGCGGACGCGGCGGGACACGGCCCGGTACGTCGTCGCGCTGCTGGAGACCTGTGCCTATCACGCCCGCTCCCTGGCGGCCACGGCGGAGCTGCTGCCGACGCATCCCTCGATCGCGGCGGACCCGCGGCTGCGCCGGGCCGGGCAGCGCATCCTGCACAACATCGGGGCCATCGCCGCGCGCGTCGCGGACGAGCGGAGCACCGTCGGCGTGCTGACCGGGCCGAGCGTCGCCGCCCTGCTGCAGCCGGGCGGGGCGGGGACCCCGCGCTACGGCCGGGTGACCGACCGGGTGCTGCGGCACCTGCAGCGCCTGGACGAGGCGGTGGTCGGCCTCGCCCGCCCGCTCGGGGTGCGGATCGCTCCGGCACCGCCGCCGCCGAAGTGAGAACGGCCCCTGCGGTACCTGTGTCCCTGCGTCCCTGCGGTCCCGGTCGGCCTCAGAAGTCCGTGGACATACCGCTCGCCTCCGCGATGCCCCGCAGTTCCTCGGTGTCCCGGTGGCGCTGCATGATGATGCCGGCGATCTCGGCGAGACGGCCGGGGTCGGACGCGGTGACCGCGTCGGTGACCACCCGGACCGGGCCGGTGCCGTCGACGTCGATCTCCACCAGCCGGTTGTCCAGCCGGCCGGTGACCGCGGTGGCGATGACCAGGGCGGCCTCGTCGCGTATCTCCTGGGGCAGGTGTTCGGCGTCCTCCGGGTCGAGGGCGAAGTCCAGACTCTCGGGTGGCTGTTCGTCGAGAGCGCGCAGGGCGGGGGCGACGACCCTCAGCAGAAGCTGGTAGTCCTCGCTGTCCATGCGGACGCGCAGCAGGTCGAGGTACATGTCCACGGCCCGCTCGTCGCTCGGGAACTCTGATTCGTCCATCTGGACCGTGTTCCCAGGGAGCGGGACGTCAGACCTCGCGCCGTCATCGCAGAGCTTCCTGGCGTACGCGGGCACAGCTGCGGCTGATGAGCCGGGAGACGTGCATCTGGGAGATGCCCAGCCGGTCGGCGATCCTGCTCTGTGTCATGTCCTCGAAGAAGCGCATGTAGAGGATGGCGCGCTCGCGTTCCGGCAGGCGGCGCAGGCTCTCCCTGGCGGACTCGCGGTCGACCACGATGTCGTAGGAGGAGTCGGCGGCGCCGAGGGTGTCGGCGAGGCTGTAGCCGTCGTCGCCGGTCGGGACCTCGGCGTCCAGCGAGAGGGTGCTGAAACTCTCCAGGGCCTCCAGACCGGCCGTCACCTCGTCCTGAGTGAGGCCGGTGTGGGCGGCGAGTTCGGCGGGCGAGGGCTCGAGGGCGCCCGGCCGCTGGATGAGTTCCCGGCGGGCGACGCGCACCTTGTTGCGCAGTTCCTGCACGCGTCGAGGCACGCGCAGCGCCCACATGCGGTCGCGGAAGTGCCGTTTGACCTCCCCGGTGATGGTGGGCACGGCATAGCTCTCGAAGGCGCCGCGGTCGGGGTCGAAGCGGTCGACGGCCTTGACGAGTCCGAGGGCCGCCACCTGCCGCAGGTCCTCGACCGCCTCGCCGCGGTCGCGGAACCGGCCGGCGATCCGGTGCGCCATGGGTAACCATGCGGTGACGATCTCCTCGCGCACGGCGTCCCGCTCCGGCCCCGCCTCCAGGGCGACCAGCCGGACGAAGCGGCTCACGGTGTCGGGCGCGTCGTCGTGGGTGCGTCGTGACGGTGCGGTGCGTGCGGCGCGTGCGGTGCGTGCCGTATGTGCGTTGTTTGCGGTGGGACGGCTTGTCGACATGTCGATGGGCATGCGGAATCGCTCCTGAAGGGTGGTTTCAGGGACTGCCGACGGAAGGGCTCCTGCCGTCCGGGGCTCGCGCGGCCCCCGGGGCGGACCTGCTGCTCCCCTCGGCGCGCCTCCGGTCCGAAGCACGAACCTCCGTCTGCCCGGCCCCCGAAGGAGCAAACTCCGGGTGCGCGAAAGTCGCCGGTGTGGGTACGCGAAGTACATGACCGATGTCGTGGACTCGGACGAACTGCTGCGGCGCATCCAGCGGGCCAGGGCCTTCGCCCGGGAGGAACTGCAGGTCTGGCGGGGCCGTGGCGCCGACCTCGGGCAGACCGACGCCGACGGTGCGCGCGACGCACAGATGCGGACTCTCGCCTACGAGGCCGTGCTGAGGGTGCTGGACGAGATCGTGGCGCCCGGCCGAAACCGCAGGACGGAAGTGAAACCGGTCACGCGACCGGGTTAGGTATGCACGAAATCTCCGTGAATGGTTTACGGTTCACTCAGACGTGGTGAGCGGGGTCGACGCTACTCCTCCTCCGTTCGCCACCCTTTACTGCCCTGGCTGGAATCCCCCGTCCAGCCAGGGCTTTTCCATGCGCCCGTACGGAAAGTACGGTCCGTCGAGGTGCCCCGGGCGTCGGCAACGGCTGAAATGGAAGGGGAAAGCCCCCCTCCACCGATCGCCGGCGAGGAGCTCCGCGCCATGACCAAAGCGACCAAACTCCTGACCGCCCTTCCCCCGCCCCAACGTCAGCGCCTCATGGAGCTCGCCCGTGAGGTCTCCTTCGCCGACGACGCCCGGATCTTCGAGGCGGGCGGCACGGCCGACCGTTTCTGGGTCATCCGGTCCGGCGCGGTCTCGCTCGTCCAGCAGGTGACGTCCCTGCGGCGGGTGACCGTGGCCAGCCTCGGCTCCGGCGACATGCTGGGCTGGTCCTGGCTGTTCCCGCCGTACCAATGGGACTTCGGCGCCGAGGCGTTCAGCCCGGTACGCGCCTACGAGTTCCAGGCCCAGCCGGTCCTCAAGCTGTGCGAGGAGGACCCTGCGCTCGGGATGTCCCTGGTGCGGATCGTGGCCGAGATCCTCGCCCACCGGCTGGAGATGACCCGGGGCAGGCTGATGGAGCAGTACGGGACCCATGGGCGCGGGGTGATGTAGAGCCCCGGACACCCGATGCCCGGCACCCGATGCCCGACACCCGGTGTCGCGTCCGTGTCAGATGCGGTACCGGCGCAGTGCGGGCACCGCGGCCGCCAGGCCCAGCATCAGGGCGACGACCAGCAGCCCGCCGCCCGTGACGGCGGCACGGGGTCCGAAGGCCGCGCCCGCCGTGCCGTGCAGGACGTCGGCCAGGCGGGGGCCGCCCGCCACGACGACCGTGAACACGCCCTGCATCCGGCCGCGCATCTCGTCGGTGGCCGCCGACAGCAGGATCGCCCCGCGGAAGACCATGGAGACCATGTCGGCGACCCCGGCGCAGGCCAGGAACACCACGGCGAGCCACAGGCTGCCGCTCAGTCCGAAGCCCGCGATCGACACGCCCCAGGCGACGACCGCACCGATGACCATCCAGCCGTGCCGGCGCGCGCGGGAGAACGTGCCCGAGAACAGTCCGCCCAGCACGGCCCCGATGGGGATCGCCGCGAACAGCAGGCCGAGGGCGAGCCCTTCGCCGTAGGGGGCGTACGTCTCGGCGGCGAGCTGCGGGAACAGGGCGCGGGGCATGCCGAAGACCATGGCGATGACGTCGGCGAGGAAGGACAGCAGCAGGACCTTGTGCCGGGCGATGTAACGGAACCCCTCGGCGATCTCCCGCACCCCGGCGCGCCGGGCGGTCGTGGTCGCGGGCGGGGGCAGCGCGGGCAGCCGGGCCACGGCCCACAGCGTCACGCACAGCGCCACGGCGTCGAGGAGGTACAGCTCGGGCAGCCCGATGACCGGAATCAGCGCGCCCGCGAGCAGCGGGCCCGCGACCAGGCCGGTCTGCATGACGGTCGAGCCGAGGGCGTTGGCGGCGGCCAGTTCGTCCGCGGGGACCAGCCGGGCGATGGAAGCGGTGCGGGCGGGGGCGTTGAGACCGAAGAACGCCTGCTGGGTGGCGAGCAGCACCATCAGCACCACCACCGAGTCGGCCCCGGAGACCGCCTGGAGCCAGAACAGCACCGAGGTGACGGCGATGCCGCTGTTGGTGACCAGCAGCAGCTTGCGCCGGTCGACGGTGTCGGCGACCGCGCCGCCCCACAGTGCGAACAGCACCATCGGCAGGAGCCCGGCGAGGCTGGCGTAGCCGACCCAGGCGGAGGAGCCGGTGATGTCGTAGATCTGCTTGGGCACGGCGACGGCGGTGAGCTGGCTGCCGACGGCCGTGACGATGGTCGAGGACCACAGCCGCCGATAGGCCGGCCGGCGCAGGGGGCGGGTGTCCATCGCCCAGCGGCGCCAGCCGCGCCGGGGGCCGCCCGGTGGACCCGGATCGTCGTCGGCTTCGGCCTTGGACTCGGGTGCGGTGCTGCTCTCGCTGGTGTCCACGCGCTTCCTGGTTGCTCGTTACATCTTTCGACTCCGGGGGCCACTATCCCAGCACCGCCTGAGATTTCGCTTCCCTCTTGGACATGCATTCTCAGATTGCGGACATCAGGCCCCGGCGATGAGCAGCACGCCGAGGGCGATCATCGTGGCGGCGACCAGACCGTCCAGGACGCGCCAGGCGGCGGGGCGGGTCAGGAAACGGCCGAGCAGCCGGGCCCCGAAGCCCAGCGCGGCGAACCAGCAGACGCTGGCGAACGCGGCGCCGAGACCGAAGGTCCAGCGCAGCGGGCCGCGGTCGGCGGCGACGGAGCCGAGCAGGAAGACGGTGTCGAGGTAGACGTGCGGGTTGAGCCAGGTCAGCGCCAGACAGGTCAGCACGGCCCGGCGCAGCGATCCCGTCCCCTCGCCCTCCGCCGCCAGGGCGCCCACCGGCCGGAACACCCGCCGGGCCGCCAGTGCCCCGTAGCCGAGCAGGAACAGTCCCCCGATCCAGCCGACGACGGTCAGCGCGTCCGGCCAGGCGACCACCAGCGCTCCCACCCCGCCCACACCGAGGGCGATGAGAAGGGCGTCGGACAGGGCGCAGATCCCGACCACGGCGAGGACGGCGTCCCGGCGGATCCCCTGCCGCAGGACGAAGGCGTTCTGGGCGCCGATGGCGACGATGAGCGACAGACCGGTGCCGAATCCGGCGGCAGCGGCGGCGAGAGCGTTGGACATGACGTCCACGCTAGGGAAGCGATCACAGGGAGTACAGCTAAAGATTTTTACGTATCATTAGCGTTCGTGATGATCGGATGATGACCGACCTCCCGCTGGACCAGGTGCGGACACTGCTCGCCGTGGTGGACGAGGGCACCTTCGACGCGGCCGCCGCCGCGCTGCATGTGACGCCGTCGGCGGTCAGCCAGCGCGTCAAGGCGCTGGAGCAGCGAACGGGCCGGGTCCTGCTGCTGCGCACCAAGCCGGTCCGGGCCACGGAGTCCGGCGAGATCGTCGTGCGGTTCGCCCGCCAGCTGGCCCGGCTGGAGCGCGACACGCGGTCCGAGCTGGGTATGAGTGGCGAGGACGAGCCGACGCGGGTGACGGTCGCGGTGAACGCGGACTCGCTCGCCACCTGGTTCCTGCCGGCCCTCATGCGGGTGGCGCAGGAACCGCGGCTCTGCTTCGAACTGCACCGCGAGGACGAGACACGCACGGCGGAACTCCTGCGGGAGGGTCGGGTGATGGCCGCGGTGACCTCGTCGCCCGACCCGGTCACCGGCTGTACCGTGCGCCCCCTGGGAACCATGCGCTACCAGGCCGCCGCGAGCCCGGACTTCGTGGACCGCCATCTCACCGACGGTCCGCTCCACGAGACGCTGGCCCGGGCGCCCGTGATGACGTTGGACCGCAGCGACGACCTCCAGGACGCGTTCGTCCGCCGACTGCGGCACGGCGCGGGCGGCGCGAGCCCGGCCCGACACGCCGTGCCGACCTCGGAGGGCTTTGTGACGGCGGTCGCCGCCGGGTTCGGCTGGGGCATGGTGCCCGAGGCGCAGGCGGAAGCCCTGCTGCGCTCCGGCCGACTGGTCTCCCTCGCCCCCGACCGGCCCCTGGACATCCCGCTGTACTGGCAGCAGTGGAAGCTCGACTCGCCCGCACTGGCGGCCGTGGCGCAGGCGGTGACGGCGACCGCGGCCCAGTCCCTCAGGCCCTGACCCAGACCCTCAAGCAGGCCCCGACCCGAACCCTCAGGCCCTGACCCGGGCCAGCGTCTGCTCCGCGCTGTCCAGCAGCATCTCCAGCGCCGTGGGATAGGCGCTGGTCACCATGCGGGACGCCAGCAGTGGGGCCGCCTCCGCGATGCGCGGGTGCGTCTCGGCCGGCAGCCGCGCGTACGTCGAGCGCCACATCGCGTCGTCGGCGCGCTGCGCGGCCCGGGGCAGCGCCAGGGAGGCCGCGTCCAGGGCGGCGAAGGCCAGGGTCTGGTCGATGAAGGCGTGGTAGATCCGCACGGTCTCCGGCAGCGGGAACCCGGCGGTGCGCAGCACCTCCAGGACGGCCTCGTCGACGGCGAGTTCGTTGGCCCGGCCGGTCACCCGGCTCGCGGTGAGCTGGGCGGCCTGCGGATGGGCGACGTAGGCGGCGTGGATGCGCAGCCCGATGGCGTGCAGGTCCGGCCGCCACTCCCCCGCCGACCGCCAGCCGCGCAGCGCCTCGCCGATGAGCGCGTCGCCGATGGCGAGGGTCAGCTCGTCCATCCCCCGGAAGTACCGGTACAGGGTGCTGGGGTCGCAGTCCAGGGCAAGGCCGAGCCGGCGGGCGCTGAGGCCGGTGCTGCCGTGTTCGCGCAGCAGGCGCAGCGCGGTCTCGACGATTGTCCGCTCGGACAGCACGACACCGCCCTTGGTGGGCCGACGCCGACGCCGCTTCTCCTCGGGCACGACCGGTTTCGCCACGGCCCCTCCTCGCCTCTCGCCCCCGCGCGCTTATGCCAACACCATTGACCTTAAGCGAACGCCGGGCGTTGTATCTCCCGTAGGGCCCCCTTTTGCACCTTGCTCCGCACCCTTTACGTTCGCAGTCTCAGCCGAGGGAGTTCTCGTCATGCGTGTCCTGCTCGTGGGCGCCGGCGGTGTGGGTACCGCCATCACCCGGATCGCCGCCCGGCGTCCGTTCTTCGAGGCGATGGTGGTCGCCGACCACGACCCCGCCCGGGCCACGGCCGCCGTCGCCGCACTCGACGGCGACGACCGGTTCCACGCCGAGCGCGTGGACGCCGCCGACCGGACGGCCGTGGCCGCCCTGCTCGCCAAGCACCGCTGCGACGTCCTGCTCAACGCCACCGACCCGCGGTTCGTGATGCCCCTGTTCCACGCGGCACGCGCCGCCGGGGCCACCTATGTCGACATGGCGATGTCGTTGTCGCGACCGCACCCCGATCGGCCCTACGAGGAGTGCGGGGTCAGGCTCGGCGACGCGCAGTTCGCCGAGGCCGACGACTGGGCCGAGGCCGGCGCTCTGGCCCTGGTCGGCATGGGGGTCGAGCCGGGCCTGTCGGACGTCTTCGCCCGGTACGCGGCCGACGAACTCTTCGACGAGATCGAGGAGATCGGCATCCGCGACGGCGCGAACCTCACCGTCGAGGGCCATGACTTCGCGCCCTCCTTCAGCATCTGGACCACGATCGAGGAGTGCCTGAACCCTCCGGTGGTCTACGAGGCCGACCGCGGCTGGTTCACCACCGCGCCCTTCAGCGAGCCCGAGGTGTTCGACTTCCCCGAGGGCATCGGCCCGGTGGAGTGCGTGAACGTCGAGCACGAGGAGGTGCTGCTCGTGCCGCGCTGGGTGAAGGCGCGCCGGGTCACCTTCAAGTACGGCCTGGGCCGCGAGTTCGTCGACACGCTGAAGACGCTGCACCAGCTGGGGCTGGACCGGACCGCGCCGGTGACCGTGCCGAGCGCGCAGGGGCCGGTCGAGGTCTCGCCCCGGGACGTGGTGGCCGCCTGTCTGCCCGACCCGGCGACCCTGGGCGCGCTCATGCACGGCAAGACCTGCGCCGGCACCTGGGTGCGGGGCGTCAAGGACGGTGCGCCGCGCGAGGTGTACCTGTACCACGTGGTCGACAACCAGTGGTCGATGACCGAGTACGGCAGCCAGGCCGTGGTGTGGCAGACGGCCGTCAACCCGGTGGTCGCCCTCGAACTGCTCGCCACGGGCGCGTGGTCCGGGGCGGGCGTCCTCGGGCCCGAGGCGTTCCCGGCCCGTCCGTTCCTCGACCTGCTGACGGCGTACGGCTCCCCGTGGGGCCTGCGGGAGCAGTGAGCGCCGCCGCGGGCCTCCCGTCTCAGCTGTCGCCGGGCGGCGGCGCGGCGGGCAGTCTCAGGGTGAAGACGCTGCCCGCGCCCGGGGTGCTGGCCGCTTCCACCGTGCCGCCGTGGGCGGCCGTCAGCTGACGGACGATCGGCAGGCCGAGGCCACTGCCGCCGGTGCGCCGGCTGCGCGACTTCTCCGCTCGCCAGAACCGCTCGAAGACGTGCGGCAGATCCTCCGGGGCGATGCCCGAGCCGGTGTCGGCGACCTCCAGGACGACCTCCTCGCCGTCGCCCCGGGCGGTCAGGGTGACCGTCCCGTCCGCCGGGGTGTGGCGTACGGCGTTGGCGACCAGGTTGCCGAGCACCTGCCGCAGCCGCAGCGGGTCGGCGTCCAGCCAGGGGTCGCCGTCGGTCTCGGTGCGCAGGGCGACTCCGGCCGTGTCGGCGGCGACCCGGTGGGCCGCGGCGACCTGGGCGAGCAGGTCGTCGGCGGGCACCGGTTCACGGTGCAGGAGCAGGGTGCCCGCGTCGGCGGCGGCGAGATCGCGCAGGTCGTCGATGACGCGCTGGAGGACCAGGGCCTCGTCGTGCAGGGCGCCGAGCAGTTCGGCGTCGGGTTCGACGAGGCCGTCGCGGGTGACCTCCAGCCAGCCGCGGATATTGGTGAGCGGACTGCGCAGTTCGTGGGCCACGTCGCTGACCAGGGCCTTGCGCTGGGCTTCCAGTCGCTCCCGGCGCTCGGCGAGGTCGTTGAACGCCTCCGCGAGGATCCCGGTCTCGTCGCGTGTCGTGACGGGTACGCGCGCGTGCCGGTCCGGCGGCTGCTGTGCGGCTTCGGTGAGGGCGCGCAGGGGCCGGACCAGACGGGTGGCGACGACGGCGCTCACGGCGACGGTGACGGCCAGCACCAGGCCTGCCGCGCCGACGACCTTCGCCTTGTTGTCCGAGGACAGGTTCCAGCGGGGCCCTCCGCCGCTGTCCCCGCCCCCGAGGAACAGTTCGGCGGGCGGGGCCACATAGGGGTCGAGCTGGGCGCGGCGGGCCTCCTCCAGGCAGGTCTGGGCCGCGCGCAGGGCGGTTTTGCCGCCGACCACGTCTCCGTACATGGGCGCCGGGGTCGCGTCCCCGCCGGGCAGGCCGGTGAGGCCGGGGCTGGTGTCGAAGGCCACCGGGGTGTCGGGATCCACGCCCACCCGGACCAGACAGCCGCCGGCCTGCTTCTGCAGCGCGGCCACCGCCTTCACCTCGGTGGGCGTCAGGGTGTTGAGTCGTCCGTCGGCGCACTGCTCGGGCACATAGCCGGAGAGCACACCGCCGTCCGTGTCCGTGAGGACGGAACGGCCGCTCGGGGTCCTGGTGAGGGTCGTGTCGACGCCGTACCGGGTGAAGCAGGCCTGCCGGACACGGGCGACCTTGTCCAGTTTCGTGCGTTCGACCGCGGTGAGCCGGTAGGGGCCCACCGCCCGCGGGTCGATGCCGCCGAGCTGGGCGCCGGACTCGCTGTAGGTGTCGGTGTGCAGCGGGTCGACGGTGGCGGCGGCGCGCGGCGGGAGAGAGGTGCCGCGTGGTGCGGAGTCGGCGAGGAGTGCGCCGTCGGCGGCGGTCAGGGCGATGCGCCGGCCGGTCCCCGCGGACAGCTCGCGGACGACGGCCTGGACGCCCGTCCACTCCGGGTGGGTGGCCGCGTAGCCGCTCAGCCGCGCGAGGATGTCCATGTCGTCGGCGAGTGCCTGGCCCTGTTCCTGCCGCAGCGCGCGGGTGGTGGTGGCGACCGCCAGCCATGCGGTGGCGGCCACCGAGCACACGGCGATCAGGACCGACGCGCTCAGCAGCCGGACCAGCAGACGCTTGCGCAGCGGTATGCGGGCGCGCTTCACGCGCGGCCCCCGCTGAGCTTGTAGCCGACGCCGAACACGGTCAGCAGCCGCACGGGTCTGCGCGGGTCGGCCTCGATCTTCCGGCGCAGGTTCATGATGTGCACGTCCACGGCCCGTTCGGTGGAGGCGCGGTCGAAGCCCCGGGTGCACTGCAGCAACTGCCGTCGGGAGAAGACCCGTTCGGGTTCGGAGGCCATCGCCAGCAGGATCTGGAACTCGGCCGGGGTGCAGTCCACCGGCTCGCCGTCGCACCGCACCTCGTGCCGCTCCGGATCGACGGCGAGCCCCGCCGCCCGTACGACGGGATCGTCGCGTCGCTCACCGTCGGCCCGTCCGCTGCGGCGCAGGACGGTACGGATCCGGGCCATCAGCTCACGCGGACTGTACGGCTTGGTCATGTAGTCGTCGGCGCCCAGTTCCAGACCGAGCAGCACATCGTCCTCGGCGGCGCGGGCGGTCAGCATCAGCACCGGGACGTCGTCGCCCCGGCGCAGCACCCGGCACACGCCGAACCCGTCGATGACCGGCAGCATGAGGTCGAGGACGACTAGGTCCGGGCGGTCCCGCCGGACCGCGTCCAGCGCGGCCGAGCCGTCGTGCACGACCGTGGCGGTGTGGCCCTCGGCGAGCAGCGAGCGGCGGATGAGTTCGGCCTGCATCGCGTCGTCCTCGGCGACCAGTACATGAGCGCACACGCGACAACTCCGTTTTCTCAGCGGGCCGGACAGGCATGGTCGCCCATGACGACCACCGGGTGCCGCGCGGGGTCGAGGACGCGCAGCAGTTCCCTCGGCGCGGCACGGGGTCGGTGCGTGATCATGGATCGACGATGACCGACGGGTGTTTGGAACTTGTCAGGTTCCGGGGCCGGTTCGGACACCGGCCCACTTGGACAGCGGACCGGGCCTACGGCGTGTCGGGCTTGCCCTGACCGTAGAGCCAGGTCTGGAACAGGGCGCCGAGATCGTGCCCCGACTCCCGTTCCGCGAGGCGCTCGAACTGGGCGGTGGTGCCGTTGCCGTGGCGGTGTGCGGTCGCCCAGGCGCGCAGGATGCGGAAGAAGGCGCGGTCTCCGACGGCGGTGCGCAGGATGTGCAGGGTCATGGCGCCGCGGGCGTAGACGGGGGTGCCGAAGATGTTCGCGCCGCTGCCGGGGTCGCCGGGCGGGAACTCCCACAGGCCGTCGTCCGCGGGCGTGGCGTACAGGCCGTCGAAGGTCTGCTGGGCGCTGTCGCCGCCGTGCTGTTCGGCGTAGAGCCACTCCGCGTAGGTGGCGAAGCCCTCGTTGAGCCAGATGTCCTTCCAGGAGGTGAGGGAGACGGAGTCGCCGAACCACTGGTGGGCGCTCTCGTGGACCAGGGTGCTCAGGTCGGGAGCGCGGTCGTACACGGGCCGCGTCTGGGTCTCCAGGGCGTAGCCGACGTTCGGGGCCCGGTCGACGATGGAGCCGGCGGCGCGGAACGGGTAGGGCCCGAACAGTCTGCTCTCCCACTCCAGCACGGACGGCAGTCGCTCGAGGACGGGCGTCGCGGCGGCGGCCTCGCGCGGGTCGACGGCGTCGTACACCTTGAGGCCGTCGCGGGTCGTGTACTGCCTGACCTGGAACTTCCCCACGGTCGCGGTGGCGAGGTAGGCGGCCATGGGTTCCGTCTGCCGCCAGCGGAAGGTGGTCCGGCCGTTCTTCGTGCGCTGTCCGAGCAGGACGCCGTTGGCCACGGCGGTGCGGTCCTCGGGGACGGTGATCGTGAAGTCGTAGGAGGACTTGTCGAGGGGATGGTTGTTGGCGGGGAACCAGGTCATCGCGCCCTGTGGTTCGCCGGCGACGAAGGCCCCGTCGTCGGTGGGGATCCAGCCGTCGAGGGAGCCGTCGGGGTCGGTGACCGGGCCGGGGGTGCCGTTGTAGGCGACGGTGACGCGGAATTCCTCGCCCTTGCGCAGGGCGCGCTCGGGGGTGACGACGAGTTCCTGGCCGTCGCGCCGGTAGGCGGCCTTGGTGTGGTCGACGGTGAGGCCGGTGATCTTCAGCCCGTGGAAGTCGAGGTCGAAGCGGGTGAGCCGCTGGGTGGCGCGGGCCGTGAGGACCGCCTTGCCGTCGAGGTGACGGCCGGCCGGGTCGTAACGGAGGGTCAGGTCGTAGTGGGCCACGTGGTAGCCGCCGTTGCCGGCGAGCGGGAAGTACGGGTCGCCGACTCCGGAGGCGCCCGTCGGGCCGGCGGCGGTGGCGGGTCCGGCGGCCGTGAGCAGCGCCGCCACGGCGACGGGGACGGTGGCGGCGACGGCTCGGCGGCCGAGGAGGGGGGTGGCGCCTCTGCGGGGGTGTGTCACGTGCGCTCCTGGGGGGGGTGGCGTGTGATCAAACGTCCTCAGACTAGGGATCGCAGGGACTGGACGCCCCGGATTTCCCCCTCGTTCAGGTCAAGCCGAGCGGTGTCGAGGGGCGTCCGGGACATACGCTCGACACGACCCGCCAACCAGAGGACGGCCCGCCCATGAGTGTCCGCGTGCGTCGCGTCTACGATCCGCCCGAGCCCGGGGACGGCGTGCGGGTCCTCGTCGACCGGCTGTGGCCGCGCGGCCTCGCCAAGGACCGGGCCAGGATCGACGAGTGGCCCAAGGCGATGACCCCCTCGACCGGGCTGCGCCGTTGGTACCACGCGGGCGAGGGGTCGTACGAGGAGTTCGCGCGCCGCTACGAGGCGGAGCTGGCCGCCCCGGAGGCGGCCGAACTGCTCGAACGGGTACGGGAGTCGGCAGCCAAGGGGCCGGTGACGCTGCTGACCTCCGCGAAGTCCCCGGAGCAGAGCCATACGGCGGTGCTGGTCCGCCTGTTGGAGGCGGACCAGCACTGAGAGCTCGATGCGTCCGCCGTCAGCCCGTCTGCTCGGCAGCCGCCCGTCCGGCGGCCCGCCCGGAGAAGAGGCAGCCGCCGAGGAAGGTGCCTTCGAGCGCGTTGTAGCCGTGGACGCCGCCGCCGCCGAAGCCGGCGACCTCGCCCGCCGCGTACAGCCCCTCGACCGGCTGCCCGTCGGCGCCGAGAGCACGCGAGTCGAGGTCGGTCTGGATGCCGCCGAGGGTCTTGCGGGTCAGGATGTGCAGCTTGACCGCGATCAGCGGACCGGCCTCGGGGTCGAGGACACGGTGCGGGGTGGCCACGCGGCCGAGCCGGTCGCCGATGTAGCGGCGGGCGTTGCGGATGCCCTGGACCTGGGAGTCCTTGCTGTACGGGTTGGCGATCTGGAGGTCACGGGCCTCGATCTGCCGGCGCAGTTCGGCCACGTCGAGCAGTGCCTTGTCGGTCAGCCCGTTCATCTTCTCGACGAGCTTGTCGAGGGTGTCGGCGACGACGAAGTCCGCGCCGTGGTCGAGGAACGCCTGCACCGGCGCCGGGGCGCCCTTGCCGAGCAGCCGCTCGCGCAGCACGGCCTTGCGGTCCTTGGCGGTGATCTCGGGGTTCTGCTCGGAGCCCGACAGCAGGAACTCCTTCTCGACGATCTTCCGCGTGAGGATGAACCAGGAGTGGTCGTGCCCGGCGATGTCCTCGGTGGTCCGCAGGTACTTGAGCGTGCCGAGGGTGTCGTAGGAGGGCAGGCACGGGTCGGGCAGGCGGCGGCCGAGGGCGTCGAACCACAACGAGGACGGGCCGGCGAGGATGCGGATGCCGTGGCCGGGCCAGATCGGGTCCCAGTTCTGCAGGCCCTCGGTGTAGTGCCACATCCGGTCGCGGTTGACCAGCCGGACACCGGCCTCGGCGCTGATGTCGAGCATGCGGCCGTCGACGTAGGCGGGCACGCCGGTGACCATCTCGGCGGGCGGGGTGCCGAGCCGCTCGGGCCAGTAGCGGCGCACGATCTCGTGGTTGGCGCCGATGCCGCCGCTGGTGACGACCACGGCCTGGGCGGCGAGCTCGAAGTCGCCGATCCGGTCGCGGTTGGAGGCGACCCCGCGCGCGGAGTCGTCGGGGGCGAGGACCGTGCCGCGTACGCCGCGGGCGGCGCCGTCCTCGATGACCAGCTCGTCCACCTGATGGCGGTGGTAGAAGGTCAGCAGCCCGTCCTTGGCCGCCTGCTTGGCGTAGCGGACGAACGGCTCGACCACGCCCGTGCCGGTGCCCCAGGCGACGTGGAAGCGGGGCACGGAGTTGCCGTGTCCGTCGGCGCGCAGATCGCCGCGCTCGGCCCAGCCGACGGTCGGCACGAAGGAGATCCCGTGCCCGGCGAGCCAGGTCCGCTTCTCCCCCGCCGCCCACTCGACGTAGGCCCGCGCCCAGCGCACCGCCCAGGAGTCCTCGTCCTCGGTCCGGTCGAACTGCGCGCTGCCCTGCCAGTCGCTCCAGGCGAGGTCGAAGGAGTCCTTGACGCCGAGGCGGCGCTGCTCCGGGGAGTCGACGAGGAAGAGCCCGCCGAAGGACCAGAACGCCTGGCCGCCGAGGTTGGCGGCGTTCTCCTGGTCGACCAGGGCGACCCGCCGGCCCCTGCTGGTGAGTTCGTGCGCCGCGACCAGGCCGGCGAGGCCCGCTCCGACGACGATGACGTCCGCGTCCATGGCGACCGTTGCCTTTCTCATTCGGGGTGGGCACTGCCGTCGGTCAGCAGCGCGGTGAGCAGTTGCTTGAGCCAGGCGCGGGCGTTGTCCACGTCCTTGTCCAGCAGGAGTTGGGTGGTGACGCCGTCGTACGCGGCGACCACCGCGTGGGCGGCGGAGTCGGTGTCGCCGAGGACGGCGGGCAGGGCGGTGTGGCCGCGGGTCCGGGCCAGCCGGTCGGCGATCGCACCGCGCAGTCTGGACCGGTGCTCCAGCAGGGTCTGGGCGACGACCGGGTCACGGGCGGCGTGCACCAGGAAGTCGGTCTTCACCTGGAGCCAGTCGAGGTCGAGGAGCAGTACCTCGGTGACCCGGTCCACGGAGGCCGGTACGTCCAGGTCGGGCCCGTCCCCGGCAAGGGCCTCGGCGACCTGCCGGGCGATGAGGTCGGCGCGTTCCCGGTAGAGCGCGAAGAACAGCTCGTCCAGGGTGGCGAAGTTGGAGTAGAAGGCTCCCCGGCTGTAGCCGGCGGCGTCGCAGACCTCCTCGATGGAGACCCGGCCGAAGCCCTTGGCGGCGAACACCGCGAAGGCGGCGTCGAGCAGCCTGGCCCGTGTGCGGCCCCGACGCCGGGTGACCCGCGCATCCGCCATGACGCACCTCCGTTCGATGCGTGAATGTATCGGATACATCGATGTATCGAAAGAGCAGGGCAACCCAGGCTGCCACGCATGATCACCGAACATACTTTCGATTAAGGCGTACGCTGTCGGTATGACCGCGCACCACCTCCAGGGCTCCCTCTTCGACCAGACGACAGAGCCGCGCCTCGACTCCCTGACCGGCATCGGCCGCACCCGCCTCGACGCGGGGGCCTGGATCGACGTACTGCCCGGCTGGCTCGCCGGATCGGACGCGCTGTTCGAACACCTGGCGAGCGAGGTCCCGTGGCACGCCGAGCGCCGCAAGATGTACGACAACGTCGTCGCCGTACCGCGCCTGCTGGCGTTCTACGACGCGGACGACGAACTCCCCCACCCGGTGCTGGAGGAGGCGCGCCTGGCGCTGTCCGCGCACTACGCGCAGGAGTTGGGCGAGCCCTTCGTCACCGCCGGTCTGTGCCACTACCGCGACGGCCGGGACAGCGTCGCCTGGCACGGCGACCGGATCGGCCGCGGCGCCCGGGAGGACACGATGGTCGCGATCCTCTCCGTGGGCTCCCCGCGCGATCTGCTGCTGCGCCCGGCCGGCGGGGGCGAGACGGTACGGCGCCCGCTGGGGCACGGCGACCTGATCGTGATGGGCGGCTCCTGCCAGCGGACCTGGGAACACTGCATCCCCAAGTCGTCCCGCGCCGCCGGCCCGCGGATCAGCGTCCAGTTCCGCCCTCGCGGAGTGCGGTGAAGGACGGCGGTGAAGGGGCGCCGAAACGGAGTCGTCGATACCCGTAGTCATACCCCTGAGGGGTATGTACGTTGGTGGCCATGACGAACCCACCGGAACCCGTGCCCGCGGCCGCGGCCGCGACCCGGCCCGTGGTCCTGCGCCGCTGGCCCACCCTGGCGGCGGTCGCGGCGACCGCGCTGATCAGCTTCGGCATGGAGGACGGCGTCGACCTGGCGCCCGCGCTCGCGGCCTCCGCCTTCGTCTACTTCGGCGCCGCCGCGCTGCGCAGGGCCTCGACGTCCTGGCCGCTGTTCTTCGCGGCCTGCGTCGTGATCTTCGCGACGGAACTGCTGGGCGGCGGCGAGGTCGACCCGACCTGGGTCCTGCTCGCGCTCGCCGCCCCGCTGCCGGCGTACGCAACTCGGCCCGGCGCGCTGGACGCGCCCGGCGGACTGCCCCTCCAGGTCGCCGCGATGGTCGCCTTCGGCGGCGCGGCCGCCCTAGCGCTGGGCCTGGGCGGCGACGCGGCCGCGTACCTGGTGGCCGGCGGGCTGCTCGGCCACGCGCTCTGGGACGCCCGGCACCACCGGATCGACCAGGTCGTGGTCCGCCCCTACGCCGAGTTCTGTCTGGTGCTCGACGTCCTCGTCGCCGCGGCCATCGTGATCGTGACGCTCAACGGCTGAACCCCGCCCTCCGCATCCTCCCGTCGGTCTGCTTTGCTGTCCCCCATGCAGGCAGACGTACGGCAAGTGGCGGACGGCACCTACCTGGTGCACGGCAGCAACACCAACTGGGTCATCCTCACCGAAGGGGACGCCGTCACGCTGATCGACACCGGCTACCCGGGAGACCGTCAGCTGGTCCTGGACTCCCTCGCCGCCGTGGGCAGTTCGCCCGAGGCGGTCACCGCCGTGCTGATCACCCACGCGCACAACGACCACCTGGGCTCCGCCGAGTACCTGCGCTCGACGTACGGCACGCCGATCTATCTGCACGAGGCCGAAGTGCCGCACGCCCGCCGGGAGTTCCTCCAGCAGGTGACCATCGGTCAGATCCTGAAGAACGTCTGGCGGCCCGGTGTCCTGCCCTGGACGGTGCACGCGCTGCGGTCCGGCGGCACCGAGCAGCACCCGGTCACCGCTCCGGAGGCGTTCCCGGCCGCCGTCGGCCCGCTCGACCTGCCCGGCCGGCCCGTGCCTGTGCACACCCCCGGCCACACCGACGGCCACGCGGTCTTCCATCTCCCGGAGGCGGGGATCGTCGTCTCCGGGGACGCCCTGGTGAGCGGGCACCCGACCTCGCGGCTGCAGGGGCCGCAGCTGCTGCCGGACATGTTCCACCACGAGCGCGCCCGTGCGGTGGCGTCGCTGGACGTGATCGAGGGGCTGACGGCCGACCTGCTGCTGCCCGGACACGGCCCGGTGCACCAGGGCTCCGTGAAGGAGGCGGCGCGGCAGGCCCGCGAACGCGCCGTCTAAGGTCTAGCCATGGCTTTGCAGATCAGCGCCACCAACCCGGAGCACCCGGCACTCCTGCTGGAGCTGCCCTGGCACCTCCCCCTGGAGGAGTGGCCCGAGGAGGTTCTCGTCCCCCTGCCGCGAGGCATCTCCCGCCACGTGGTGCGCTACGCGCAGGCCGGCGACGAGGTCATCGCCGTCAAGGAGCTCGCCGAACGGCCCGCGCTGCGCGAGTACGAGCTGCTGCGCGACCTGGACCGGCTCGGCATCCCCGCCGTCGACCCGCTGGCCGTGCTCACCGGCCGCGCCGACGGGGCCGGCGAACCGCTGGAGTCGGTGCTGGTCACCCGGCACCTGGGCGGTTCGATGCCGTACCGGTCGATGTTCGAGACGACGATGCGGCCGGCGACCATGCACCGGCTGATGGACGCCCTCGCCGTGCTGCTGGTGCGGCTGCACCTGGCCGGGTTCGCGTGGGGCGACTGCTCGCTGTCCAACACGCTGTTCCGACGGGACGCGGGCGCCTACGCCGCCTACCTCGTCGACGCCGAGACCGGCGATCTGCACTCCCGGCTGAGCCCCGGCCAGCGCGAGTACGACCTCGACCTCGCCCGTGTCAACATCAGCGGCGAGCTGCTCGACCTGGAGGCGTCCGGGGCGCTGCACCCGTCGGTGGACGCGATCGAGTTCGGCACCGAGATCTGCGCCCGCTACGGGGCGCTGTGGGACGAGCTGACCCACACCTCGGTCTACCCGGCGGGCAAGTACCACTACATCGAGCGCCGGATCCGCCGGCTCAACGAGCTCGGCTTCGACGTCGCCGAGATGCAGATCCAGCACTCCTCCAACGGCGACTCGGTCACCTTCGTGCCGAAGGTCGTCGACGCCGGTCACCACCAGCGCCAGCTGCTGCGCCTGACCGGCCTGGACACCGAGGAGAACCAGGCCCGGCGGCTGCTGAACGACCTGGAGAGCTGGATGGCCACCCAGGACGACTACGCCCCGGGCGACCCCCTCGCGGCCCGCCCGGAGGTGCTGGCGCACCGCTGGGTGCGGGACGTCTTCCGGCCCACCGTGCGCGCGGTGCCCCTGGAGCTGCGCGGCTCCATGGACGCCGCGGAGATCTACCACGAGCTCCTGGAGCACCGCTGGTACCTGTCGGAGCGCGCGCAGCACGACATCGGGCTCGACACGGCGGTCGAGGCGTACATCAGGAACATCCTGCCCAAGGCGCGGGAGACCCTGGAGCCGACCGTTCCCGAGTGAGCCGGTCGGCGGGGCGGTGCTGTGCCTGTGGTGTGCGTCAGTCGTGGGGCACGACGGCGACGGGGCAGTCCGCGTGGTGCAGGACGCCGTGCGCCACGGAGCCGATCCGGGCGCCCACGGCCGTGCGTCGGGCGCGCCGGCCGACCACCATCAGCTGCGCCCGCCCGGCGACCGACAGCAGTACCTGTCCCGCGCTGCCCATCTCCACGTGCTCCACCACCGGCACGTCGGGGAACCGCTCCCGCCACGGCTCGAGCGCCTCGGCCAGCGCCTTCTTCTCGTACGGCTCCAGGCCGCCGGCCTCGTCGAGGAGCTTCATCGAGCCGGGGCTGTAGGCGAACACCGGCGGCAGCGTCCAGGCCCGCACGGCGCGCACGCTCGCGCCGCGGGCGGCCGCCGTCTCGAAGGCGAGGCGCAGGGCGGGGGCGCTGTCGTCCGCATCGCCCTGCTGGCCGACGACGATCTCGTGCCCGGCCGCCTCGGCGGACGGCTGGTCACCGGCCCGGACCAGCACGACCGGGCGGGCGGCCTCGGCGATCACCTGCTGGCCGACCGAGCCGAGCAGGAACCCGACGACCGCCGCGTGCCCGCGTGAGCCGAGCACCAGCAGCTCCGCGTCGGCCGCGGCGGCGACCAGCGTCTCGACCGGGCCGCCCTCCCGGACCTCGGTGGTGACGGTCAGTCCCGGGTGCCGCTCGGCGACCGTCGCGACCGACTGCTCGGCCGCCTCCCGCACCCAGCGCTCCTGTACGTCCCGGTCCGCCACCTCGGCCGCCGCGTTCGGCTGGAACCGCCAGGCGTGCACCACCCGCAGTTCCAGGTCGCGCCGGACGGCCTCGCGGGCCGCCCAGGAGAGTGCCGCGAGGCTCTCGTCCGTTCCGTCGACCCCTGCCGTGATCGGGCCCGTCATCCCGCCGCCTCCTTGTGTCGAACTCACAACCGTCGGGCCCAGTCTTCACTACGCTGCCGACATGGCCTTGGAGTGGGAGCAGGTGGTCGTCGACTCGGCCGATCCGGTGGCGCTGGGGCGCTGGTGGGCCGCGGCCCTCGGGTGGGTCGTGATCAACGCCGCCGTCGACGAGTACGAGATCAGGCCGGCGCAGAACCATCTCCCCGGTCTGATCTTCGTACCGGTCCCGGAGGGCAAGTCGGTCAAGAACCGGCTCCACCTGGACTTCCGCCCGGACGACCAGGATGCCGAGGTGGCCCGGCTGCTGTCCCTGGGCGCGCGCCACACGGACGTCGGCCAGGGCGAGCGGTCCTGGGTGACGCTGGCCGATCCCGAGGGGAACGAGTTCTGCGTGCTGCGGGCACGGCAGCGACCCTGACCGGGCCGCGCCCGGCACTGTGCCAGGAGTGCACGATCTGCGGCTGTGTGCGGCTGTCCTGGGCGAACCGCCGCGATCGAACATACGATGGGCGAAGTCGGCGCGGGGGTTCGCCGCGCGCCGTGGGACGAGCACCGACCGCTCTCGGGGTGGGAGACGTATGGCACAGGCCGCCGATACCGCGCGGACCGTCATCCTGACCGTGGACGACGACCCGGGGGTGTCCCGTGCCGTCGCCCGCGATCTGCGGCGCCGTTACGGCGCCTCGTACCGGATCGTGCGCGCCGAGTCCGGGGAGTCCGCGCTGGAGGCGCTGCGCGAGCTGAAGCTGCGCGGCGACCTGGTGGCCGTCATCCTGGCCGACTACCGGATGCCGCAGATGAACGGCATCGAGTTCCTCGAGCAGGCCCTGGACGTGTATCCGGGCGCCCGGCGCGTCCTGCTGACCGCGTACGCGGACACGAGCGCGGCGATCGACGCAATTAACGTCGTCGACCTCGACCACTATCTGCTGAAGCCGTGGGACCCGCCGGAGGAGAAGCTCTACCCGGTCCTGGACGACCTGCTGGAGGCCTGGCGCTGCAGCGACCACCGGCCGGTGCCCGCCACGAAGGTGGTCGGACACCGCTGGTCGGCGCGCTCCTCGGACGTGCGGGAGTTCCTGGCCCGCAACCAGGTGCCCTACCGCTGGTACTCCGCCGACGAGCCCGAGGGGCAGCGGCTGCTGGCCGCCGCCGAAGTCGACGGGCAGCGGCTGCCGCTGGTGATCACCGCGGAGGGCACAGCCCTGGTCGAGCCGGACGCGCCCGAACTGGCCGCGCACGTGGGGCTGGCGACGACGCCCACGGCCGAGTTCTACGACCTCGTGGTGATCGGCGGCGGTCCGGCGGGGCTCGGCGCGGCCGTGTACGGGGCCTCCGAGGGGCTGCGGACCGTGCTCGTGGAGCGGTCCGCGACCGGCGGACAGGCCGGGCAGAGCTCGCGGATCGAGAACTACCTGGGCTTCCCCGACGGCGTGTCCGGGGCCCAGCTCACCGAGCGGGCGCGGCGGCAGGCCGCCAAGTTCGGCGCGGAGATCCTCACCGCGCGCGAGGTGACCGGTCTCGAGGTCAACGGGTCCGCGCGGGTCGTCCGCTTCTCGGACGGCTCGGCGGTGGCCGCGCACAGCGTGATCCTCGCGACCGGCGTGTCCTACCGGCAGTTGGCCGCGCCCGGCTGCGACGACCTCACCGGCTGCGGGGTGTTCTACGGCTCGGCGCTCACCGAGGCCGCCGCCTGCCAGGGGCACGACGTGTACATCGTCGGCGGCGCCAACTCGGCCGGACAGGCGGCGATGTATCTGGCGAAGGGCGCCAAGTCCGTCACGCTGCTGGTGCGCGGCGAGTCCCTGTCGGCGTCGATGTCGTACTACCTGATCCAGCAGATCGAAGAGGCGCCCAACATCTCGGTGCGCCCCGGCACGGTCGTCGAGGCCGCGCACGGGGAGGGGCACCTGGAGCAGCTGACGCTGCGGGACCTGGCGAGCGGGGAGACCGAACTCGTCGACGCGCAGTGGATGTTCGTGTTCATCGGCGCGGCCCCGCTGACCGACTGGCTGGACGACACGGTGCTGCGCGACGGGCGCGGGTTCATCCTCGCCGGTCCCGATCTCACACCGGACGGGCGGCCGCCGGCGAGCTGGGAGCTGGACCGGCCGCCCTACCACCTGGAGACCAACATTCCCGGCGTGTTCGTGGCCGGAGACGCGCGCGCCGAGTCCGCCAAGCGCGTCGCGTCCGCCGTCGGAGAGGGAGCCATGGCCGTGATGCTCGTCCACCGGTATCTGGAGCAGTCATGAGCGGGCAGCTGATGCCGTGCAGCCCGGGCGAGATCAGCTCGCTCTTCCTGTTCGAGAAGCTCTCCCCCGAGCAGCTCGGACGGCTGTGCGGCGAGGGGCGGGTGGAGCGGTTCGAACCCGGTCCCGTGTACACCGAGGGCGATCCGGCGACCTGCTTCTACGTGATGATCGAGGGCACGGTCGTGCTCTACCGCCGGGTCGGCGGGGACGACGTCGAGGTCAGCCGGACCTCCCAGCGGGGGGTCTACGCCGGGGCCATGCAGGCGTACCTGGGCGACCAGGTGCCGCAGGTCTACAACAACACGATGCGGGTGACCGAGCAGACCCGGTTCTTCGTGCTGCCCGCGCAGTCGTTCTCGAACATCATGCGCGAGTGGTTCCCGATGGCGTCCCACCTGCTGGAGGGGCTGTTCTTCGGCTCGAAGAACACCCAGCGCGCCATCGGCCAGCGGGAGCGGCTGCTGGCCCTGGGCTCGTTGTCGGCGGGTCTCACGCACGAGCTGAACAACCCGGCCGCGGCGGCGGTGCGGGCCACGGCCACCCTGCGGGAGCGGGTGGCGAAGATGCGGCACAAGCTCGCCGTGATCGCCTCCGGCGCCTACGATCCGGAGGACCTGACCCGGCTGATCGAGATCCAGGAGCGCACGGCCGAACTCGTCGCGAAGGCACCGGTGCTGAGCCCGCTGGAGGCCTCCGACCGGGAGGACGCCCTGACCGACTGGCTGGACGACCACGACATCCCCGAGGGGTGGCGGATCGCACCGACCTTCGTGCAGGCCGGACTCGACGCCGACTGGCTGGAGCAGGTCGCGGCGGCCGTGCCCGAGGACATCCTCCCCGGCGCGATCGGCTGGCTCAACTACACCGTCGAGACCGAGCTGTTGATGGACGAGATCGACGACTCCACCAACCGCATCTCGCACCTCGTCGACGCCGCCAAGCAGTACTCGCAGCTCGACCGCGCCCCCTACCGGGTCGTCGACGTGCACGAACTCCTCGACAGCACCCTGCTGATGCTGTCCGGCAAGATCGGGCAGCGCATCGAGGTCGTCAAGGACTACGACCGGAGCCTCCCACCGATCCCGGCCTACCCGGCCGAGCTCAACCAGGTGTGGACGAACCTCGTCGACAACGCCGTCTTCGCCGTCGACAGCACGGGCGGGGAAGGCACGTTGACCGTGCGGACGGCGCGCGAGGGCGACCGGCTGCTGGTGGAGTTCCGGGACACCGGACCCGGCATCCCGCCGGACATCCGCAGCCGCATCTTCGACCCGTTCTTCACCACCAAGCCGGTGGGCGAGGGCACCGGTCTCGGCCTGGACATCTCCTGGCGGATCGTCGTCAACAAGCATCACGGCAGCCTGCACGTCGAGTCCGCGCCGGGCGACACCCGCTTCCAGGTCCTGCTGCCGCTGACCGCCCCCGACCCCGAGAACGACCAGGACCCCGAGCCCGCCGAGGAGCCCGTATGACCGACACAGACGCCATTCGTCCGGACGTCCCGCCCAGCGGCGCCGGGTGCGCCGACTGCGACGCCGTGGGCGGCTGGTGGTTCCATCTGCGGCGCTGCGCGACCTGCGGGCACGTCGGCTGCTGCGACTCCTCGCCCGCGCAGCACGCCACCGCGCACTACAAGGCGACCGGGCATCCCCTGGTGCGCAGCTTCGAGCCGGGCGAGGAGTGGTTCTGGGACTACTCCGGCGACGAGCTGTACGAGTCCGGACCGGAGCTGGCCCCTCCGGTGAGCCACCCCGCGGACCAGCCCGTGCCGGGACCGGCGGGGCGGGTGCCCCAGGACTGGACCCAGTCGCTGAACCGCTGACCGCGGGCCGCTGGCCGCTGAACCACAGAGCCGCCGAACCGCCGAACCGCCGGGCGGGAAAGTCGTCGGCAGGGCTCCGTTCCTGGTCGTGGGCCGTGTTGTCGGTGGCGCGTGCCAGGATGGAGCCGTGTCGCAGACCGTGTTCGCCACCCCGTTCATCGGCCGGGAAGAAGAGCTCGCCCGGCTCTCGCTTGTGCTGGAGCGCGCCCAGGGCGGTGAGGCACGCGCGGTGCTGGTCGCCGGGGACGCCGGAGTGGGCAAGACCCGCATGCTCGACGAGATCGCGGCACGGGCCTCGCACTCGGGCATGACCGTGGTCACCGGGCACTGCGTGGACCTCGGCGACGTGGGCCTGCCCTACCTGCCGTTCACGGAGATCCTGGGCGTGCTCGCCGCCGACGAACGGTTCGCCGACGCCCTCGCCGCCCACCCGGTGGTCGACCGGCTGCTGGGCGCGGGGACGGACGCGTCGCGAGGGGACGTGGGCGGGCGGCTCAGGCTGTTCGAGGGGCTGGCCGCGCTGCTCGCCGACCTGTCGGAGGTCACGCCGCTGCTGCTCGTCCTGGAGGACCTGCACTGGGCCGACCAGTCCTCCCGGGATCTGCTGCGCTTCCTCCTCAGCCGGGGCTTCCTGCAGCGGCCGGCCGGCAACGGCTCCGGTCACCGGCTGGCGGTGCTGGCCTCGTACCGCGCGGACGACCTGCACCGCCGGCATCCGCTGCGTCCGCTGCTGGCCGAGCTGGTGCGGCTGTCGGCCGTGGACCGGCTGGAGTTGCGCCCGCTGGCGGACGCCGAGGTGGCCCGTCTGGTGCGCGCCCTGGAGGACCGTCCGCTGCCCGAGGCCACGGTGCGCCGGATCGTGGAACGCGCGGAGGGCAACGCCTTCTACGCGGAGGAACTGCTCGCGGCCACCGACGCCGAGCCCGGCGGAATGCCCAGCGGGCTGGCCGACCTCCTGCTCATCCGCGTCGAGCAACTCCCCGACACGGCCCAGCAGGTGCTGCGCACCGCCGCCGTCGCCGGCCGACGCGTGGAGCACGACCTGCTGCGGGACGCGGTGGGGCTCCCCGAGGACGAACTGGAGTCGGCCCTGCGGGAGGCCGTGGGCCGGCAGCTGCTGGTCGCGGGCGACGACGGCGCCTACGCCTTCCGGCACGCCCTCGCGCGCGAGGCGGTCTACGCCGATCTGCTCCCCGGCGAGAGGTCGCGGCTGCACGGCGCGTTCGCCCGCCTGCTGGCCGACCGGGGCCACCGCGCCGAGACCGCCGCGGAGCGCGCCCACCACTACCGCGAGAGCCATGACCTGGGCGAGGCCCTCGCCGCCTCCCTGGAGGCCGCCGACCACGCCCACCGCGTCGGGGCGCCCGCCGAGGAACTGCGCCATCTGGAAGCCGTCCTCGGCCTCTGGGAGTCGGTGCCCGCCCCCGCCCTGCCGTCGGGCGAGGGGAGCGACCGGGTCGCGCTGATGCTGCGCGCCTCGGCGGCGGCAGCGCACGCCGGGGACGTGCACCGCGCGGTCTCGTTGACCCGGGCCGCGCTCGCCGGCGTCGGCCAGGACACCGACTCCGAACTCGCCGCACGCGTGCGGTACACGCTCGCCGGCGTGCTCATGAACGTGGACAGCCTGACGGCCGCGTTCGCCTACAGCAGCGAGGCGCTGGCGATGATCCCGGCCGAACCGCCGTCGCCGACCTGGGTGTGGGCCGCCGCCACCCATGTCCTGGCGGCGCGGCACGTCGGCGACAACGAGACCGCGCTGCGTGTCGCCCACCGGGCGCTGGCCGTCGCCGAGCAGCTCGATCTGACGGACGCGCGCGCCGACCTGCTGGTCTCGCTGGCCAACCTGGAGGGCGAGGGCCGCCGCTCCCCGGAGGCCCGCGCGCGCCTTCAGGAAGCTCGTGAGCTGGCCCGTCGCGCGGGCAACGCCCCGGTGGAGATGCGGGCCCTGTTCACCCTCGCCATCGGCGCCTACGAGGCCGGGGAGCTGGCGGAGTGTCTGCCCTGGCTCGCCGAGGGCCTGGAGCGCGCCCGCCGCGCGGGGCTGCTGTCCTCGCCGTATCCGCTGGAGATGCGCTATCTCCAACTGCTGGTGCTCTACACGCTGGGCCGCTGGGACGAATGCCTGCGGACGGCGACGACCGATCTGGCGGTGCTGCCGTCGTCGGCGGGGTTCGCGATGGGTCCCGCCCTGTACGTGGCTCTCGCGCGCGGCGAGAAGGACGTCGTCGAGCGGGCCAGGGCCCTGTCGGAGAGACCCTTCGACTGGATGGCGGCGCTCGTCGCGGGTGTGGTCCTGACCGACGCGGCCGCGTTGAGCGGCGACGCCGAGGCGGCGGTGGCCCAGTTGCGGTCCTCGATCGAGTCCCTCATAGACGACGCGGGATCGCGTCCGGACGTCACGGTCCGGCTCACCGCGCTCACCCTCACCGCGGTGGCCGACGCGGCCGCCGGGGCACGGCTCACCGGTGACGAGTCGGCGGCCCGCCGCTGGTCGGCCGTGGCGAGCGAACTCCTGGAACCGGCCCGGGCGGTGGCCCGGCACGGCCAGACCGGCGTGCCGCAGGGCCCGGAGGGGCGCGCCTGGCTAGCCCGCGCCGAGGCAGAGTGGGCGTGGGCCACCACGGGACCGGACCCGGCGGCCTGGGAGGCGACGGTGGCCGCGTTCGACTTCGGCGACGTGTACGAGCTCGCCCGGTGCCGACTGCGGTACGCGCAGGCCCTGCTGGCGGCCGACCGGCGCGAGGAGGCGGCCGCCGAGGCCCGCGCCGCCCGGGAGACGGCCGTACGGCTGGGCGCCGCGCCGCTGCTGGAGCGGGCGGACGCGTTCATCCGGCGCGGGCGGCTCGCGCCGAACCCGTCGTCCGCCGCCGGGGACCGCTCGGTCACGCTGACGGCCCGGGAGCAGGACGTGCTGCGGCTGCTCGCGCTCGGCCGCAGCAACCGGCAGATCGGCGAGGAACTGTTCATCAGCGGCAAGACGGCGAGCGTCCACGTCTCCAACATCCTCGCCAAGCTCGGCGCGGCGAGCCGCACGGAGGCCGTGGCGATCGCCCATCGAGAACAACTCCTCGAACCGGCGCCCGGCGCGTCGGACTGATCCGATCAAGTCCGGGGCCGGCTGCACCGGCCGACCGCCGGCCCACAGCCAGGCGGGCCCGGCACCGCGAATCGGCCGCGCCCCTGCTCCGGGAACCCTCGGGGCCCGCGGCAGGCCCACGGCAGGGCCCGACCACCGGTCCGGCCACCGGACTCCCTGGGGCGGTGGCCGGGCGCGTCCGGGGGCGGCGGCGCCGACCGGCCGCAGGCCCTCGACCCCGACCGCACGGCCCCCAGCCAGGCGGTCCCGGCACCGCCGACCGGCCGCCCCCTGCTCCGGGAACCCTCGGGGCGTGCGGCCCGTTGTCCGGGCAGGCCCGCGGCGGGGCCTGTACCACGACACCAGGACGGCAGGATGAGCGAGTTGGTCCCCGGGGGCAACCTGCCCCTCCCCGGCGGCGCCCTGGCCGTCCGGGTACCCGGCCCCTTCGACGTCTGCGCGCTCGTGACCGACGACAGCGGCCGCGTCCGGGGCGACGCCGACTTCGTGTTCTACAACCAGCCGACGGCGCCGGGGGCCCGGCTCCAGGGCGACACACTGACGCTGGAACCCGGCAGGCTGCGGGCCGGCGCCACCCGCGTCACGGTGGTCGTCAGCGCCGCCGAGCCGGGCACGCCCCTGGCCCGGCTGCCCGTTCCCACGCTCCAGGTCACCGACCCGCAGGGCCGCGCGCTGGCCCGGTTCACACCGCCGCCCTCACAACAGGAGACGGTCCTGCTGCTGGCGGAGGTCTACCGGCGGGGCGGCGGCTGGAAGCTGCGGGCGCTCGGCCAGGGGTACGCGGACGGACTGGCGGGCCTGGCCAGGGACTTCGGGGTGGACGTCCTGGCGGACGACACGGCGACCACGGCAGCCGGCCGGGCCGCTGCCGACCCACAGCGCGACGGTCGCGCGCGGGACGTCGGCCGACCGCAGCGGCAGCCTGCGGCCCCCGCGCCGCCCGGCCCCGCCGCCGGTGGCCGGCCGCCCTCCGTCCCGCACGCACGCCCGGCCCCACCGCCCGACTCCGCACCCGGCCCCCGTGGCGTCCGCTCCGGCATCCCGCCCGCGCGTCCCGCCTCACCCCGGGTGCCACCCGACCCCGACGGCGTCCTCTCCCTGGTCAACTCCGCCCGCGCCGCCGCCGGTTCGCCGGCCGTCGCGCTGGACGCACGGCTCGCCTCGGCCGCCGCGGGGCATGCCGCCGCCATGGCCGCGGCCGGGCGCCTGGGCGTAGAGGGCCGGGACGGCGTCTCGCTCCACCAGCGGGTCACAGCCGCCGGATACCGGTATCTCGCCGTGGGCGAGCACCTGGTCTCCGGTCCCCGGACGCCCGCCGAGTTCATCGACTACTGCCTGCGCACCGACCAGGCCCGCCGCACCCTGCTCGAACCGGCGTTCACCCATACCGCCCTGGCGCATGTCACCGACCGCGGCGGCACCGCCTACTGGACCGCCGTGTGGGCGAGTCCGCTCACCACGGAGGGACTGGCCCGGACGGCCGCCGAGGTCGTCGATCTCACCAACCGCGAGCGGGCCCGGGCCGGGCTGCGCCCGCTCGCCGTCGACCGGCTGCTCACCACCGCCGCCCAGGCGTACAGCGCGGACATGGCGGCGCGCGCCTTCTACTCCCACACCTCGCCCGAGGGAAGCCAGCCGTGGGACCGGGCCGCGGCCGCGGGCAGCACCCGGCGGACCATCGGCGAGAACATCGCCTGCGGCCAGCGCTCCGCCGCCGAGGTGATGGACGGCTGGATGAACAGCCCAGGTCACCGGGCCAACATCCTCAAGCCCGCCTTCACCCACATAGGCGTCGGCTTCGCGGGCGGCGGCCCGTCGGGCACGTACTGGACCCAGCTCTTCGGCGCCTGACCCGCCCCTGCCCCGACCTGCCCCGACCTGCAGCGATACTGATGGCGCAACCGGAAAGAAGGGTGACTGCCATGATCGGCATCACGGACATCGAAGCCGCCGCCGAGCGGATCGCCGGACATGTGGTCCGTACGCCGACCGTGCCCAGCCCGGGGCTGACCGCCCTGCTCGGTGTCCCCGTGACCGCGAAGCTGGAGCTCCTGCAGCGCACCGGTTCGTTCAAGGCGCGCGGGGCGACGGCGAAGCTGTTGTCGTTGAGCGAGGCCGAGCGGGCCGCCGGGGTCGTGGCGGTGAGCGGCGGGAACCACGGGATCGCGCTCGCGGTCATGGCGGCGGCGCTGGATGTGAAGGCCACGGTCGTGATGCCGCGTTCGGCGCCCGCCCGTGCCGTGGAGATCGCGGAGGCGGCCGGCGCCTCGCTACGGCTCACCGACACCATGGACGGCGCGTTCGCGCTGGCGGAGCGGTTGCGGGACGAGGGCTTCACGCTGGTGCACCCGTTCGACGATCCGATGGTCGTCGCCGGGCAGGGCACGGTCGGCCTGGAGTTGGCCGCCGACGCCGATGAGCTGACGGACGTACTGGTCAGCGTCGGGGGCGGCGGACTGATCGCCGGTGTCGCCGCG
This sequence comes from Streptomyces sp. NPDC006872, assembly GCF_040635845.1. NCBI lineage: Bacteria > Bacillati > Actinomycetota > Actinomycetes > Kitasatosporales > Streptomycetaceae > Streptomyces > Streptomyces sp. NPDC006872. The sequence continues at coordinate 301,011 of NZ_JBEYIL010000012.1, read as the reverse complement.
GCCCTGCGCGCCCGCCGCCCGGACCTGCGGATCTGGGGCGTGGAGACCGAGGGCGCGCAGGCGATGTCGGAGGCGTTGGCGGCGGGCGGGCCGGTCCAGGTGGCGCTGTCGTCGATCGTCTCCACTCTCAGCGCGCCCAGCGTCTCGCAGTTGACGTACGACCATGTCTCCGCCCTGGTCACCGAGGTGCTGGTGGTTCCCGACCGGGAGGCCGTGCGGGGTTCCATGGAGCTCGCCGAGCACGCCAAGCTGTGGACCGAACCGGCGGCCGGCTGTCTCCTGCCCGCGGCCCGGGAGGTCGTGGCGCGGGTGGGCGACGGCGCGCGGCTGGGACTGGTGGTCTGCGGGGGCAACGCGACGATCGCGGACATGATGGCTTGGACGGATCGGTTCGGGCTGCGCTGAGGCGGCTCGGCCGCGTTGGGGAAATCCGTCGGAAGGGCCTCCGAGCAGGATTGGGCCGTCGCCGAGAAGGTCGTTTTCGAGATCCTCAATGAGCCTCGACAGACCCTCTTACCGCTGGTTACACCGCAGGACGGACCCCGGTCACGAACCCCCGACAAGCCCCGGCAATTCCCTTTTCTCATACATACACTCGCCGAAACCGTCGCACTGAATCGACGGCTCTTTGAATGAAAGACAGAAATCACGACGGAGTTGCCGCCCAATTGAACGGACCCCCTCGCGTCGGTCGTACCACTGGGAAAGGTGGGTACCAGCGGTTCAGCGAGGGATGACCATGGTCAAGACGCAAGTCTCCGCGCACGAGTTGGTCGCCGGGAGGTACCGGCTGCTCGACGTCGTTCACCGGGAGACGAACCGCGTCAGCTGGTACGGCGAGTACGTCGAGGACACCGGGGCGGCCCGGCCGTGCCTGGTCACCAGGATCGGGCTGCCCGTCGAGCAGGCCGAGGAAAGGGCCCGCCAGGCCGCCGACCGGGTGCTGCGCGTGTCGGAGACGATGGCCGGCCTGTGCCCGGGCCGGATCGCCGCGGTCGTCGACGCCGTGCAGGAGGAGGGCTCCCTGTGGACCGTCACCGAGTGGATCGACGGCCTGCCGCTGAGTCAACTCCTGTCGCAGAAGGGCACGTTCAGCACCGCCAAGGCCGCGTCGATCGGGCTGCAGCTGCTCGAAGTGCTCGAGGCCGCACACGATCAGGGCATCACCCACGGCGAGCTGAGCCCCGGCCAGGTCTTCCTGCGGACCGGGGGCCCGCTCGTGCTCACCGGGTTCGGACTGGCGGGCGCGACGCTGGCGCCGCGCGTGGCGGCGCCGTCGTACGCCTCTCCCGAGCAGGCCCGTGACGAGCGGATCGGTCCGGCGGCCGACATGTGGGCGCTGGGCGCGATGCTCTACGCGATGGTCGAGGGGCGGCCGCCGTACCGTGATCGGGACCGGCCCGAGAGCACGCTGAAGGGGGTGGACCGGCTGCCGCTGCGCACCCCGCTGCGGGCCGGTTCGCTCGCCCCGACCGTGCAGGGACTGCTGCGCAAGGACTCCCGGGAGCGGCTGACCCGGACGGTCGTACGCCAGTCCCTCACCCGGGTGCTGGACGAGGATCCGCACTCCGCGGCCCCCGCGCCCCGGTTACAGCGGGTCCGCGCCGCCGCCCAGTACGTCGGCCCGCAGTGGAGCGGCCGGGCCATGGCGGCCGGGACGGCGCTGGCCGTCGTCACCGTGGCGGTCGCCGCCCTCGCCGTGACCCACCAGCTGCCCGGCACCGAGGAGACGTCGGCGAGCGGCGCACAGTCCACGCCGTCCACGCCCGCCACGGCGCCCGGTGCGGACTCCGCCGAAAGAGGCACCGCGACGGCGCTCCCGACGCCGACCCCGACCGCGCCGAGCGGTTCGTCCCCGAGCGCGCCCGCGAGCTCCTCCCCGTCGCCCTCCGCCTCCGCCGGCGGTCTCCCGGCCGGTTACCGCGTGTACCGGGCGTCCGAGGGGTTCTCGGTCGCGCTGCCCAAGGGCTGGAAGCGGCTGGAGACCGCGAACGGGGCCGACAACTCGTACCGCGTCACCTTCGGGGCGGCCGGCGATCCGCGCACCCTCGCGGTGACCTACAGCGAGAGCGCCGGACCGGACCCGGTCGCCGTCTGGCGGGACGACGTCGAGCCCAATCTGAAGAAGGACGCCGGTTTTCAGCGGATCGGCGCGATCGCGCCGACGACGTATCTGGGGTACAAGGCCGCCGACATGGAGTGGCTCGTGGACGCCGACGGCACACAGGTGCGTACCTTCGGGCGCGGTTTCCTCCTCGGCGGGCACCGCAGCTTCTCCCTGCGCTGGACCACGCCTGTCGCGGACTGGGACGACGACGCCAGCGAGGAGGCCCTGGACACGTTCCTGGCGACCTTCCGGCCGGGTTCGGCGAACTGACCGAGGTGAGCGGCGCGGCGCGCACAGCGGGCCGCCGTGCCGTGGCCCGCTGTCCCAGTAGGCTGCCGGTCTGCACTTTCGCAGTGCGGATCCCATGCCCAGCAGCCCGCGAAGGAGAGTCATCCCGTGACCCTGGCGATCGACCTGCCCGAGACGTCCGGCGAGGACTTCGTCGTCGTGCCCCTGTCCGACCTCGTGGCGCGGGACGCGCGCGAGTTCGGCGGCTATGCGCGCACCGGCGGGTGGGCCTTCGGTCTGATGGTGGCGCGCAGCGTCCGGCCGGGCGGGCAGAGCGCGGACGAGACGCCGAAGGTGTCGGCGAAGGAGTTCGCCGAACTGGCCGGCTGCTCCCCCGAGCGCGTGATGCGCTACTACAAGGCCTGGGACCGGGCCGCCGACGACGGTCTCGTCCCGCACTTCGAGGAGCTGGCGCCGGGCCAGGAGGTCGAGCTGCCGGACGCCGACGTGTGGCTGACGTTCTATGTCTCCCGTTCCAGCGCGACCTCCGAGCGCGGCGCTGCGATCGCGGAGGCCGCCGAGGCGGAGGGCATCCGCCCGACGAAGGCGCTGGAGGTCGCGGAGAACCCCACCGCCCTGCGCGCCGCGATCCTCGCCGACCCCTCGACCGCCCGCGCGGCCCGCGCCGCCCTGCTGGACCGCATCAAGGAGGACCCCGACCTCCAGACCGAGCTGGCCCGGGACGTCGTGCGCACCGACGATCTGAAGAAGGCCGTGGCCAGCGAGAGCCGCTCGGCCGACCGGATCGGGTACGTGCGTCAGATCGCCGAGTCCGGTCAGATCAAGACGCCCGCCGGGCAGACCGTGGACGCGCCGGTCGAGCTGCGCCAGGAGGCCGAACGGCATCTGTCGCTGCTCGACGAGCTGGACGACGGCGAGGACGCCGGCGAGTGGGCGACCGAGGCCTACGACACGATGAAGAACCTGGTCGTCGAGACGGTGGAGGCCGATCCCGAACTGCGCGTCCAGGAGCGGCGGACGAAGTTCTACAGCAGCCTGTCGAGGGCGACGAAGGTGTTCGAGGAGCTGACCTTCGACGACGCGCAGGAGTTCTACGAGGACGACATGGTGCAGCAGTTGGAGGAACTCCAGCAGGCGATCGGCAGCTGTATCTCCGCGCTGCGCGGTGCGCGCGGCAACGCATCCGGGGCTGAGTAGCCGTACTCATGCCACCGCCCGGCGCGCGGCCCGACGATGGGGGCTCCTAAGACGTTCATCTTTCAAGGAGCGCCCCGATGTCCGCTGTACGTCCCGCACCGCGCAGTTCTCTGCCCGTAGTGTGCGCCGGGCTGGTGGTCGTGGGCCTGGCCCTGTCGGCCTGGCACGCCTACGACCCGACCACCTGGCTCCTGGAGACGGTGTGGGCGCTGGTGGGTCTGCCGGTGATCGTGCTGACCTGGCGGCGCTTCCCGCTCACGGGTCTGCTGTGCTGTCTGCTCGCGTTCCATGCGCTGGTGCTGGCGCTGGGCGGCCACTACACGTACGCGCGGGTGCCGCTCGGCGACTGGGCGCGGGACACGTTCGGCCTGGAGCGCAATCCGTACGACCGGTTCGGCCATCTCATGCAGGGGTTCGTGCCGGCGATCCTGGTGCGGGAGTTGCTCAGCCGTACGTCGCCGCTGCGCGGCAGCCGTTGGCTGGCCCCGCTGACCGTGTGCGCGTGTCTGGCGTTCAGCGCGGTGTTCGAGATGTTCGAGTGGGCGGCGGCCGTGATCGGCGGTCAGGCGGCGGACGCGTTCCTGGCCACCCAGGGCGATGTGTGGGACACGCAGTGGGACATGTTCTGCGCGCTCGTCGGCGCCACGGTCTCGGTGCTGCTGCTGAGCCGGGTCCACGACCGACAGCTCGCCGCACTGCCCGCCGCCCGCACCGGCGCCGAGGCCGACACCGGCGTCACTCTGTCGTATGGCGCCACCGGGTCCACAACGGCAGCGCGAACCAGCACAGTCCGTACCACATGACCACGCCGGCGACCAGCCACGGCACGTAGTCGTCGTCCGTGGCCACCCGCAGGACCAGCAGCAGCGAGGACGTCATGGTGGCGAGCAGCAGCAGGAGACCGACGAAGGTCAGCCGGGACGCCCACCGCACCGCCTGCGCTTTCACCCGGCGTCCGGAGACCAGGCGGTGCAGGGAGACGGGACCGATGAGGGCGCCGGTCGCACAGGCGCCCAGGACGACGGTCACGATGTAGATGACCTGGTCGGTGTCGCGCAGATCCGCGTAACGCGGGGTGAACACGACCGTCAGGAGGAAGCCGAAGAGGATCTGGACGCCTGTCTGGGCGATGCGGATCTCCTGGGTGATCTCCCCCCACATCCGGTCGGCTCTCTCCTCCTCGGTCTCGTCGCGCCCCCTGCGTTCCTCGGCTCCCGCCGCCGTGTCCGTCACGTGGCCTCCTCTGCCCGGTGCGAGCGACCTTCGGTCCTCTCCCCCGGCCGAGTACCCCGCGGGCGGCGATCCTCCCGCGATCACTGCCCCGGTCGGCCTACCAGCGTCCCTCGACCTGCTCCTTCACGCGCCGGTCGTAGAGGTCGCGCACGGCCGCCAGCGTCGTGTCGGAGAGCTCCGGAAGCTTGGCGGCGGCCGCGTTGGCCCGGGCCTGCTCGGGCGAGCGGGCGCCCGGGATCACCGTGGTCACGCCGGGCTGCTGAATGATCCAGCGCAGCGCCAGCTGGGCCGGGGTGTACCCCTCGGGGGCGAGGGCCGCGAACTCGACGGCTGCCTCGACGCCGGTGGCGTAGTCGACGCCGGAGAAGGTCTCGCCCTGGTCGAAGGACTCGCCGTGCCGGTTGTAGGTGCGGTGGTCGTTCTCCGGGAAGACGGTGTCCTTGGTGTACTTGCCGGAGAGCAGGCCGGAGGCGAGCGGGACCCGGGCGATGATGCCGACGCCCGCCGCGCGAGCCGCCGGAAGCACCTCGTACAGGGGCTTCAGCCGGAACGGGTTGAGGATGATCTGCACGCTCGCCACGCCCGGCCGGGCGATCGCGGTGAGGGCCTCGGCACAGGTCTCGACGCTGACGCCGTAACGCGCGATGCGCTCCTCCTCGACGAGCGTGTCGAGCGCGTCGAACACCTCGTCGCTGGAGTAGACGGGGGTGGGCGGGCAGTGCAGCTGGACCAGGTCGATACGGTCGACGCCGAGGTTGCGGCGGGAGCGGTCGTTCCAGGCGCGGAAGTTGTCCAGGACGTAGTTCTCGGGGATCTGGTCGAGGCGGCGGCCCATCTTGGTGGCGACCAGCACATGCAGATCGGGCCGGCCGGCGAGGAAGGCGGCGATGGTCTGCTCGCTGCGTCCGTCGCCGTAGACGTCGGCGGTGTCGAAGAAGGTCACTCCCGACTCGGCAGCCGCCTCCAGAACCGCCAGGGCCTCCTTGTCGTCGACGTCTCCCCAGTCGGCCCCCAACTGCCAGGTGCCGAGACCGACGACGGATGCGTGCTGACCAGACCTACCGAATTCGCGCTCGTCCATGGCGTCAGTCTGTCATCCGCCGTGGCGTGGTGCGGAACGGGCCGCTCCGGGGCCGCCACCTGTGAATCGTTCACTCACAAGGGTGATGCCGTTCGACACACGGGCCGTACCTGTCGACCGGCCCTTAGCGTGAGCGCGTGACTGATAGTTCACTGAGCAACCATCAGCCGGGGGACCCCTCCTGGACCCGCTCCTGGACCCGCCGCGGCTTCCTGCGCACCACGGCCGCCGCCCTGGCCGCCGTACCGGTCCTGGTCGCCGCCGATCCCGCCGTCGCGGCGGAGCAACTGCCGGACTTCCCCGCGGAGGTGTCCCTGTCCCGTCCGGGGTACCGGAACTGGGACGGCGAGATCACCGTGACCGGTCTGTGGGCCTGTGCGCCCGCGAGCCCGGACCAGGTGGTCGACGTCGTCAACTGGGCCTGGCGGCACGGCTGGACGGTCCGGCCCCGGGGCGCGTCGCACGGCTGGTCGCCCTTCACCGTCCCGGAGGGCACCCCGGCGGACGCGCCCGTCCTGCTCGTCGACACCGCCCCGCACCTGACCGGCCTGGCCCTGGAGTCGTCCGACGAGGTGCGCGCCGGGGCCGGCGTCACCCTGGAGGCCCTGCTCACCTTCCTCGAAGGGCACGGCCTCGGCGTCACGGCGGCGCCGGCCCCCGGCGACCTCACGCTGGGCGGCGCCCTCGCCGTCGACGCGCACGGCACCGCCGTACCGGCGCGGGGCGAGGACCGGCTGCCCGGGCAGACGTACGGCTCGCTCAGCAACCGCGTCCTCGCCCTGACGGCCGTGGTGTGGGACGCGGAGACCGGGGCCTATGCGCTGCGGACGTTCCGGCGCGACGAGGCGGACTGCGCCGCGCTGCTCACCCATCTCGGGCGGTCGCTGGTGACCGAGGCGGTGCTGCGGGTGGGGGCGAACAGCAACCTGCGGTGCGTGAGCCGGACGGACATCCCGGCGAGCGAGCTGTTCGCGGCGCCCGGCTCGGGAGGGCGGACGCTGGCGAGCTTCCTGGAGTCCGAGGGGCGGGTCGAGGCCATCTGGTTCGCGTTCACCGAGTTCCCGTGGTTCAAGGTGTGGTCCGTCGAGCCGACCAGGCCGCTCACCTCGCGGCGTGTGACGTCGCCCTACCCCTATCCCTTCTCCGACAACGTCCCGACCCCGGTGGCCGACCTGGCCGGGCGGATCGTCTCGGACGCCACCTGGTATCTGGCGCCGGTGCTCGGCAACGCGCAGCTCGACGCGGCCGCGCTCGGACTCGTGGCGACGCTCTCGGCGGACGTCTGGGGGCCGTCGAAGAACACGCTGCTGTACATCAGGCCGACCACGCTGCGGGTGCACGCCAACGGCTACGCGGTGCTGACCCGCCGGGAGCAGGTGCAGCATGTCGTGGCCGGGTTCACCGAGTTCTACCGGGAGCGGCTGACCGCGTACGCGGCTCTCGGGCGCTTCCCCGTCAACGGTTCGGTGGAGATCCGGGTGACCGGTCTCGACGAGAGCGCGGAGGCCGAACTCGCCGGCGCCCGCCCGCCGTCGCTCTCCGCGCTGCGGCCCGACCCGGACCACCCCGAGTGGGACACGGCCGTCTGGCTGGATGTCCTGACGCTCCCGGGGACTCCGTACGCCGACGCGTTCTACCGCGAGTTGGAGGCCTTCCTGCTCACGACGTACGACGGCGCCCTCGGTCTGACCCGGGTGGAGTGGTCGAAGGGGTGGGGGTACACGGACGAGGCCGCGTGGAGCGACGGCGAGGTGCTGGGGACGGTGGTGCCGGAGTCCTTCGGCAGCGCGTGGGACGAGGCGGCGGAGGTGCTGGAGCGGCTGGACCCGCACCGGGTGTTCCGCGCGCCCCTGCACGAGCGGTTGTTCCCCTAGGTCGTGTCCGGGTCCTGGCCGTCCAGGTGGGCCTGCACCGTCGGCGCGTAGCGGTCGACGATCTGTTCGACCGGCAGCGCCCGCAGTTCGGTCCCGCGGGCGATGCCGAACATCACGCCGAGGCCGAGCAGGGCGGCCATGGCGAGCTCGGCGCGGACACCCGTGTCGGGCCCGGTGAGCCGGGCGGCGAGGCGATCGGTGACCTGGGCGCGGAAGTTGGCGCGCAGGATGTCGCCGTGGTCGCCGTGCAGGGGCGCGAACGCGATGCGCAGGACGGGGTCGGCGCCGCGCTCGCGCTGACTGACCAGCACATGCCGGACCATGTGCCGGCCCAGCCGGTCCAGCGGTGCGTCCAGCAGGACGTCGGCGTCCTCCTGGAAGGACATCACCCGGGCGAACAGGGCGTCCTTGTTGCCGAAGTACTTCAGGACCAGCGGCGCGCTCACCCCGGCGCGCTCCGCGACGGCCTTGAGGGTGATGTCGGCATGCGCCTGACGGGCGAGGAGGTACCGGGCGGCGCGCAGGATGGCCGCCTTGGTCGCCTCGGCGTCGCGCCGGGCGGGGGCCGCAGGGTTGCTCACGGCCGCGGCGTCGGGTGGAGTGCTCACACCCTTCATGCTCCCTCCATCACCCCGTCGCTCACAGACCGGGTGGCGCGGCCCTGGCCACGCCGCGTGTCCTGCGGGCCGTCGTCCGGGTCTGCGTCGCCGGGGATGGTGAGCGCCACCGCGCAGGCGGCCAGGGCCACTCCGCCCGCGACGCCGAAGGCCAGCAGATAGCCGTGCAGCGTCGGCACCGGGGCCCCGCCGACGAGGCTGGTGTGGTGCACGAGGACGGCGGCGACGGCGGCGCTGGAGACGGCCTGTCCGATCGTGCGCATCAGGACGTTGACGCCGTTGGCCGAGGCGGTCTGCCCGGCCGGGACGGCCCGCAGGATCAGCGCGGGCAGCGCCGAGTAGGCGAGCGTGGTGCCGGTCGCCACGACCGTGGCACCCACCATGATCATCCACAGTTCGCGGCTGTCGACCACGCGCAGCGCGTACCCGAAGGCGATCACGGCGGCGCCGAGGGCGAGGGTGATCCGCGGACCGCGCGCCTCGGAGATACGCGCGGAGACCGGCGAGAACAGCAGCATGGTGATGCCGCCGGGCAGCAGACACAGGCCGGTCTGGACGATGGACAGCCCGAGCCCGTACCCGCTCGCCTCGGGGGCCTGCACCAACTGGGCGGTGACCAGCGAGTTGGCGTAGAAGGCGAAGCCGGTCAGGAGCGCGGCCACATGGGACAGGCCGACCCTGGGCCGGGACACCAACCGCAGGTCCACCAGCGGCCGTTCGGAGCGCAGCTGCTGCCACCACCACAGGCCCAGGACCACCACGGCGGCGCCGAACAGCCCGACGATCCGGGCGCTCGCCCAGCCCCACTGGCCGCCCTGGGACACGGCGAGGAGCAGGCAGATCAGCCCTGCGGCCAGCCCGAGCGCGCCCGTCACGTCGAACCGGCCGGGCTCGCGCACCGGTGACTCCGGAACCGCCCATCGGATCAGCGCCACGCCGGTCGCGCCGAGGGCGGCGGTCACCCAGAACATCACATGCCAGTTCGCGTACTGCACCACCACGGCCGCCGCGGGCAGCCCCAGCGCCGCGCCGATGCCGACGGTGGAGCTCATCAGCGCCACCGCGGAGCCCCGGCGTTCCGGGGGGAGTTCGTCGCGCAGGATGCTGATGGACAGCGGGACGACGGAGGACGCGGCCCCCTGCAGCGCCCGGGCCGCGATCAGCACCCGGATGTCGGAGGTGAGGGCGCAGATCACCGAGCCGGCGGCCATCAGGCCGAACGACAGGAGCAGCACGCGCCGCTTGCCGTACATGTCGCCGGCCCGGCCGAGGACGGGGGTGAGGACCGCGCCCGACAGCAGCGAGGCGGTCACCATCCAGGAGACGGCGCCCGCGGAGGCGCCGGTCAGCCGGGGCAGGTCGGGCAACAGGGGGACGACGACGGTCTGCATGACCGCCATGAGGATGCCGCAGTACGCGAGGACCGGGATGGTGAGCCGGGTCCGCAGACCGGCGCCTTTGCCGGTCGGGGCGGATATCGGAGCGGGCGACGCCATGGTGCACTCCAGCGGCCTGTACGACATGAAAAAGGGTGAATGGAAATTCACCGTAGCAGTGAATCGCCATTCACCCAAGGTTCGCTCGGCTAGTCGCGCGAGGTCAGTGCCCTTGCGTGTGCACCGCGCGCCAGCTTCGGACCCAGCCAGCGCTTGAACCGGCGCAGGGCTTCCGACTGTCCGGCGGCCCTGTCGAGCCGGTAGTAGAGCTGGGGCGGGACATAGGGCAGCAGGGGCGAGTGCCGCTGGCCGAGCAGGGCGAACATCTGCTCCGGGGGGAGGTGGATGTAGCGGGCGAGGTTCTCGTACCACCGGGCGCTGTAGCGGGCGGCGCTCTGCGGGGTCAGCAGGGCGGACTTGCGTTCGCGTTCGTAGCGGACGAGGGCGCCCGGAAGGTCGGCGCTCTCCCGCAGGGCCTCGGCGAGGGCGATGGCGTCCTCCAGGGCGAGGGTGGTGCCGGCGCCGATCGAGTAGTGGGTGGTGTGGGCGGCGTCGCCGAGGAGGACGAGGTTGCCGCGGTGCCAGGTGCGGTTGGTGAGCGTGCGGAAGGTCAGCCACGGGGAGCCGCCGTCCGCCGCCGTGGCGCGGCCGGTCAGGGGGTGGCCGTCGAGGATGTGCACGAAGAGCTTCTCCAGGTCGGCCAGGCCGTCGGCCTCGCTCGCCCGGTCCAGGCCGAGTCCGGCGAGGGTCTCGGGGGCGCACTCGATCACGCAGGTGCTCTGCTCGGCGCTGAAGGGGTAGCCGTAGCACCAGATCCAGCCGTGCCCGGTCTCCACGAAGGCGAAGGTGAAGGAGTCGAAGACCTTGCTGGTGCCGAGCCAGACGTAGGAGTTGCGGCCCGGTGCGAGTTCGGCCCCGAAGTCGTCGGCGTGGTGGGTGCGCAGGGCGCTGTGGACCCCGTCGCAGGCCACCACCAGGTCGGCCTCGGGCAGGTCCGCCCCCGTGATCTCGCGATCGAACTCCAGCCGTACGCCGAGTGCGCGGGCGCGGTCGGCGAGGATCTCCAGCAGCCGGTGACGGCCGATGCCGTGCCCCTCGTCGCCGGGCCGACGGGTCGCCAGGTCCCGTACGTGGGCGACGCCTTCGTTCCAGCGGACGGAGCTCTCCTCGATCGTGCGCGCGGACTCGGGGTCGCAGACATGGAGTCTGTCGAGGAGCGCCCGCCAGTAGGTCACGCCCCAGCCGTAGGTCGAGCCCTCCGGGTTGCGCTCGTGGACGGTGATGTCGTGGGACGGGTCCTGTCGCTTGAGCAGGATCGAGAGGTAGAGGCCGGCGGGCCCGCCGCCGACGCAGGCGACCTTCACGCGCACTCCCAGGAGTTACCAGACGTGTTCGATTGACGACGCAGGGTAGCAGGATCGGGCACCCGTCGACGGACGCCTCACCTGCCCGTTCGCGCCACTTTCCGCACGTGAGCCACACCACCGACGCCACGGCGGCGCGCAAAAGACCACCGGAAGCGACGGCCGAACGGAAAGGAATTGCCGCTTCCGCCTCGCGCGGGCCCCGCACGCAGCAAGATCATCTTCGTTCAAGATTGCACGACATTTAATTAATTGTCCGGATCGCAGCCAACCGGTCTCGGGCGATTTCTCCCCTTCTCCTCCCACTCGATAGGCATGCGGGGTCGTCAACCGAACGCACCCCAGGAGGACCCGCATGCCAGAACTCAGCCGTCGCACCGCACTCGGCGCCGCCGCCTTCGCCGCCGGAACCCAACTGCTCGGCGCACCCACCGCCCGCGCCGAAGAGCCCCACCGGCACGACTCCCCCGCCTCCCCCGCCTCCTTCGACGAGGTCTACAAGGGACGCCGGATACAGGGCCGGCCCACCGCCGGGGGCGGTCATCACCACGGCGGCGGCTACGCCGTGCACATCGACGGGATCGAACTGCATGTGATGCGCAACGCCGACGGCACCTGGATCAGCGTGGTGAGTCACTACGACCCGGTGACCACCGCACGGGCCGCCGCCCGGGCCGCGGTGGACGAGCTGCAAGGCGCCCGGCTCGCCCCTTCCCGGCCAACTGACCTTCCCCCCTCACGCACTTGGAGCAACCGCACATGACCGTCCGCAAGAACCAGGCGTCCCTGACCGCCGACGAGAAGCGGCGGTTCGTCGCCGCCGTCCTCGAACTCAAGCGCACCGGCCGCTACGACGCCTTCGTCACCGCGCACAACGCGTTCATCCTCGGCGACACCGACGACGGCGAGCGCACCGGCCACCGTTCGCCGTCGTTCCTGCCGTGGCACCGCAGATTCCTGCTGGAGTTCGAGCGGGCGCTGCAGTCGGTGGACGCGTCGGTGGCGCTCCCGTACTGGGACTGGTCCGCCGACCGCTCGACGCGTTCGCCGTTGTGGGCGCCGGACTTCCTCGGCGGCAGCGGACGCAGCCGGGACGGCCAGGTGATGGACGGGCCGTTCGCCGCGACAGCGGGAAACTGGCCGATCAACGTCCGGGTGGACGGCCGCGCCTATCTGCGGCGCTCGCTCGGGGCGAGCGTCCGCGAGCTGCCGTCGCGGGCCGAGGTCGAGTCGGTGCTGGCGATGCCGACGTACGACATGGCCCCCTGGAACAGCGCCTCGGACGGCTTCCGCAACCACCTGGAGGGCTGGCGCGGGGTCAATCTGCACAACCGGGTGCATGTGTGGGTCGGCGGGCAGATGGCGACCGGGGTCTCCCCCAACGATCCGGTCTTCTGGCTGCACCACGCCTTCATAGACAAGCTGTGGGCCCGGTGGCAGCGCCGGCACCCCGGCTCCGCGTACCTCCCGGGCGGCGGGACACCGGACGTCGTCGACCTCCACGAGACGATGAAGCCGTGGAACGACACCACCCCGGCGGACCTTCTCGACCACACCGCCCACTACACGTTCGACGTCGACTGATCGCCGCGCCGGCGGTCAGCCCGCGTCGGCGTCCGCCGTACGGCACTCCGGGTGCCCCCAGCCCTGCGCGTTCTTGGCGATGTCCTCGCCGGCCGCGTACGGGCGGCCGCACACACAGCGGCCGGGGAACTTGGCCTTGATCGTGCGGGACGACGAACCACCGCCGCGCCGGGGCGACTTGCTCCCGGCGGAGCCCGCCGACTTCGGCCCGGACCTCGGCCCGGACTTCGCCTTCGGGGTGTCCGGCGAGGCCGGCGGCTCCGGGGAGCCCTGGTCGCTGCCGGCCGGCTGCTGGACGATCGCCGCCTGGCTGGCGGCGCGGTCGGCGAAGTCGTTGAGCGGATCGCCGTCGACCTGGTGGGCGGGCACATAGCGGAAGTCGACCGAGCGGCCGACGAGCAACTCGTCGATGCGGACGACCAGCTCCTGGTTGGCCACCGGCTTCCCGCCGGACGTCTTCCAGCCGTTGCGCTTCCAGCCGGGCAGCCAGGTGGTGACGGCCTTCATGGCGTACTGGGAGTCCATCCGGACCTCCAGCGGCACGGTCGGGTCGGTCGCCGCCAACAGGCGTTCCAGGGCGGTGAGTTCGGCGACGTTGTTGGTGGCCTTGCCGAGCGGGCCCGCCTCCCAGCGGGCCGGCGCCTCGGCGTCGTCGGCGACCACCCACGCCCAGGCCGCCGGCCCGGGGTTTCCCTTCGAAGCCCCGTCGCACGCGGCCACCACTCGTTCACGCATGCGCACGATCATGCCATGGCCGCGTGCATGGACCGCTCAGACGGGCGTGCTCCCGGGCACCTCGCCCTCCGTCGTCGTGAGGTCGATCACCGAGAAGTTCGCGCCCTGCGGATCGGTCAGGGCCGCGAACCGGCCGAACGGACTGCTCATCGGCCCGAAGCGCAGAACGGCGCCGAGCTTGGTCGCCCTGGCGACGGCGTCGTCGCAGTCGGCGACGACGAAGTACAGGTTGACGTAGGACGGCACCTCGGGCGGGAACTCCTCCGTCATCTTCATCCGGCCCAGCACGGTCTCGTCGCCGACGTTGAACATACGGAAGTCGATCGCGTCGTCCTCCATCTGCTGCGCGGTGTACGGGAACACGGCGCTGAAGAACCGGTCCGCCTTCTCGGGCTCGCGGGTGAAGACCTCGGCCCAGCCGTAGGCCCCGGGGACGGCCTGCGCCTCGAAGCCCTCGTGGACGCCCGCCTGCCACACGCCGAACACCGCGCCGCTGGGCTCGCGCCCCAGGCACATCGTGCCGAAGTCGCCGACCTGCATCGGCTCCATCAGCACCTCACCGCCGTTGGCACGGATCTTGCCGGCGGTCGCGGCGGCGTCCGGGGAGGCGAAGTACAGACACCACTGCGACTGGCCCTCCTGGCCGGGCATGGGCGGGACGACGGCGGCGACCGCCTTGCCGTCGGCGTAGGCCTGTGTGTAGTTCCCGTACTCCGACGACGCCTCGCCGAAGGTCCAGCCGAGGACGTCGCCGTAGAAGTTCTTGGCGCCCTCCAGATCGCTGAACATCGCGTCGGCCCAGCAAGGGGTTCCCTCTGGTCGTACGGCCATGACGACGGCCCTCCCGATGAGATGAGTTGTCCGGTTTCTCACGCTAGTCACCCGGCTGTCGACTCGCGCGCCGAACCCGGAACCAACCCTCGGCGACCCCTGAGCGCCCCGGCGCGCGGAAGCACGCGCAGGGAGCGGCCGGGCCACCCGAGCCGCGCTCCGCCTCAGGCGACCGGTTTACACCTCTGCGTCACGAAAGTCGCCCCCTTCACGCCGTACCCCATCCGTCACTCACGGTGTTTGGCTGGTCCCTGCGGATCACCGAACCGATCTTCGGGGACGGTCCGCTCATCTCCGCGCACCTTTCCTGGAGGGAATGTGTCCACACCGGACAGCGCCACCGGTTCCGCCCTCGACGAACCCGCCCCGCAGCCGTCCGCCGACGGGCAGCTCACCAGCCTCAGCACCCGGGCGGCCCGTCAGCTCGCCACGACCCACAAGTCCGAACCCCAGATGCAGGCCATCAGCTCGCGCTGGCTGCTGCGGATGCTGCCGTGGGTGGACGTCAAGGGCGGCACCTACCGCGTCAACCGGCGCCTGCAGCTCAAGGTCGGCCGGGGGCGGGTGCAGTTCGAGCACAACGGCGCGGACGACGTACGGGCCATCCCGGAGACCCTCACCGAGCTGCCCGTACTGCGCGGCTACTCCGACAACGGGACCCTCGCGGAGCTCTCCTCCCGCTTCCAGGTGCGCGAGGTGCGGGCCGGGCAGGTCGTCTTCGAGGCCGGGCAGCCGGTCACGGAGACCTACCTCGTCGTGCACGGCCGGTTCACCCGCTTCACGGCCGGCAAGTACGGCGAGGAGGAGATCGTCGGGGTCGTCTCCGGCGGCGACCAGCTGGGCGACGAGGCCCTCGGGCAGGACGACCCGCTGTGGCTGAGCTCGGTGCGCGCGGACACCTCGGGCGTGCTGCTGGCCCTGCCGTGGGACGTGCTGATGGAGTTCGTGGGCCGTGTGCCCTCGCTCGCCGCCCATCTGGAGTCCTACGCGGCACGGCAGCGGCTGCCGATGAACCGCAAGGGCGAGGCCGACCTGCCGATCCAGGCCGGCCATGTCGGCGAGCCGACGCTGGGCGCGGGCTTCGTCGACTACGACCTCTCGCCGCGCGAGTACGAGCTGTCGCTGACGCAGACCGTGCTGAAGGTGCACACCCGGGTCGCCGACCTCTACAACGACCCGATGAACCAGACCGAGCAGCAACTCCGCCTCACCGTCGAGGAGATCCGCGAGCGGCAGGAGTGGGAGCTGGTCAACAACCGGGAGTTCGGGCTGCTGCACAACGCCGACTACTCCCAGCGCGTCAGCACGTTCACCGGCCCGCCGACCCCGGACGACATGGACGAGCTGCTGTCGATGCGGCGCAAGACCAAGCTGTTCCTGGCCCATCCCAAGGCGATCGCGGCCTTCTTCCGGCAGTGCAACCGGCGCGGGCTGATGCCGGGCACGGCCACCGTCGAGGGGCATGAGATCCCGGCCTGGCGCGGGGTGCCGATCTTCCCCTGCAACAAGATCCCGATCACCCCCCAGCACACCAGCAGCATCCTCGCGCTGCGCACCGGCGAGGCCGACCAGGGAGTGGTCGGCCTGTACCAGACGGGCATCCCGGAGGAGTTCCAACCCGGCCTGAACGTGCGGTTCATGGGGATCGACGCCAACTCGATCATCCGCTACCTGGTGACCGCCTACTACTCGATGGCCGTCCTCGTGCCGGACGCCGCCGGGGTCCTGGAGAACGTCCAGGTCGGCCGGACCGCCGAGTGATGAGCACCGGATTCACCCTGCCCGGACCGCCCGACCTCGCGAGCGGGGTGCGGGCCCGGCGCAGCGGGGCGGTCCCGGGCCTCAGATACCGGCAGGTCGCGCCCGCCGACCCGGAGAAGGCGGCGGAGGTCGATCGGCGGCTGGAGGAGTGGGCGCGCGGTCTCGACCTGTTCCCGCCGGCCTGGGACGGGGACTTCGCGGGGTTCCAGGTCGGTCGTGCCGTGGTGCTCCAGCATCCGGCCGCGCTCGACCTGGACCGGCTGACGGCGGCCGGCAAGCTGCTGCTCGCGGAGAACGTGGTCGACAGCTGTTACTGCGAGGAGGACGAAGGCCGCGGCGCGTCCCGCAGCGGCCTGGCCGGACGGCTGGTCCTCGCACAGTCGGCGCTCGACCCGTACCACGGCCCGCCCGGCTTCCAGGCGCAGTGGGAGGAGGGCATGCAGGCCGACGGTCCGCTGCGCTCCTACTACTGGGGGCTCAAGGACTTCGCGGCCGTCGCCACCCCCAGCCAGACGGACCGGTTCGTGCACGACATGTCCCGGCTGCACCTCGGCTACCTCGCCGAGGCGGCCTGGGGCGAGACCGGGTACCAACCGCGGACCTGGGAGTACCTGGTGATGCGGCAGTTCAACAACTTCCGGCCGTGTCTGTCGATCGTCGACGCGGTCGACGGCTACGAACTGCCCGAGCAGCTCTACGCCCGTCCGGAGATCCAGCGGGTCACGGCGCTGGCGTGCAACGCCACGACCATCGTCAACGACCTGTACTCCTTCACGAAGGAGCTGGCCTCCGATCCCACCCATCTCAATCTGCCGCAGGTCGTCGCGGCCAACGACCGGTGCGGTCTGCGGGCCGCCTATCTGCGGTCGGTCGAGATCCACAACCAGATCATGGAGACGTTCGAGGAGGAGTCGGCCGTGCTCGCCGCCGGCTCGCCGCTTCTCGCGCGCTATCTCCAGGGGCTGTCGGACTGGGTGGCCGGCAACCACGAGTGGCACTCCACCAACACCCACCGCTATCACCTGCCCGACTACTGGTGACCAGCAATTCTCCAAGTTCTCTGACAGATCGTCATGCCCAGCGCCACAAGGAGCCACCGTTGACCACAGCCCACGACGCCGGCACCAAGACCGTCCCGGTGCCCACCCAGTCCACGTACCAGAACCGCGTCGCGGACTACTGGAACGCCGAGGAGAACCCGGTCAACCTCGAACTCGGCAGGATCGACGACCTCTACCACCATCACTACGGCATCGGCGACGCCGACTGGTCGGTGCTCGACGAACCCGACGCCGGGCTGCGCCGCGAGGCCGTCACCGCCGAGTTGCACCGGCTGGAGCACGCCCAGGCCGAACTGCTGGCCGGCCGGCTCGGCCGACTGACCCCCGCCGACCGCGTCTTCGACGCCGGCTGCGGGCGCGGCGGCGGCAGCATCGTCGCGAACCTGCGCCACGGCTGCCACACGGACGGCGTCACCATCTCGGCCAAGCAGGCCGCGTTCGCCAACGAGCAGGCCCGTAAGCGGGGCGTCGACGACAAGGTGCGGTACCACCACCGCAACATGCTCGACACCGGCCTCAAGTCCGGGGCGTACGCGGCGTCCTGGAACAACGAGTCGTCCATGTACGTCGAGCTGGACCTGCTGTTCGCCGAGCACGCCCGGCTGTTGCGCCGCGGCGGACGGTACGTCGTCATCACCGGCTGCTACAACGACACCTACGGGCAGGCCTCGCGGGAGGTGTCGCTGATCAACGCCCACTACATCTGCGACATCCATCCGCGCTCGGCGTACTTCCGGGCGATGGCGGCGAACCGGCTGGTGCCGGTCCATGTGGAGGACCTGACGGAGGCGGCCCTGCCCTACTGGGAGTTGCGCAGTCAGGCCGACCACCTGGTCACCGGCATCGAGCAGACGTTCCTGACCGCCTACAAGAACGGCAGCTTCCAGTACCTGCTGATCGCGGCGGACCGCGTCTGAAATCCGTTGGACAGCGCGGAGGTCGACCTCGTGCAATGGGACGCATGTGTGCCGCGAAGATGCGTCCGGACGAGATCGACCTCGACGCCCCGCTGGTGAGCCGCCTCGTCGCCGCCCAGTTCCCGCAGTGGGCCGGGCTGCCCGTGCGGCGGCTGGCGTCCGCCGGGACCGAGAACGCCATGTTCCGCCTCGGCACCGACATGGTGGTGCGGCTGCCCCGGTATCCCGGCGCGGTGGACAGCGTGGCGCACGAGCGGCACTGGCTGGCCCGGTTGGGTCCGAGGCTGTCGGTCGCGGGACCCGTTCCGCTGGCATCGGGCGAGGCCGACGAGGACTTCCCATGGCCCTGGTCCGTCTACCGGTGGCTGGACGGCCGCAACCCGGTCGCGGGCGCCGTCGAGCAGCCGGAGCTGCTGGCGGCGGACCTGGGGGCGTTCGTGGCCGCCCTGCGCGGGATCGAGGCGCAGGGCGGGCCGGCCAACCATCGGGGCGTGCCGCTGGCCGAGCGGGACGCGCCCACGCGCGAGGCCCTCGGCCAGTTGCAGGGGCGGATCGACACCGCCGCGGTCACCGCCCTCTGGGAGGAGGCCCTGCGGGCGCCGGGGCGCTCGGAGCCGCCCGTCTGGGCCCATGGGGACCTCTCGCCCGGGAACGTGCTGGTCGAGGACGGACGGCTCACGGCAGTGATCGACTTCGGCTGTGTGGGGGTCGGTGACCCGGCCGTCGACCTGATCGTCGCCTGGAACCTGCTGCCCGCCCCGGCCCGCGGCGTCTTCCGCGAGGCGGTGGGCGCGGACGACGCCGAGTGGGCGCGCGGCCGGGGCTGGGCGCTGTCGATCTCGCTGATCCAGCTGCCGTACTACTGGGACACCAATCCCACGCTGGCGGAGAACTCCCGGCATGTGATCAAGGAGATCCTGGCCGAGGCCTACTCGCCGTCGTAGGCCTTCTTCAGGGCGGCGACGTCGAGCTTGCTCATGGCGTACATGGCCTTGGTGGTGCGGACGGCCTTCTCGGCGTCGGCGTCGGTGACCATGTCGATCAGGCCCTCCGGGACGACCTGCCAGGACAGGCCGTACTTGTCCTTGAGCCAGCCGCAGGGGCCGGGCTCGCCGCCGTTCTCGGTGAGCCTGGTCCAGTAGTAGTCGATCTCCTCCTGGTCCGCGCAGAAGATCTGGAAGGAGATCGCCTCGCTGAACGTGAACTGCGGGCCGCCGTTGATGCCGATGAACCGCTGCCCGTTGGCCGTGAACTCCACGGCCAGCACGGAGCCTGCCACGCCGGGGCCGGCCTCGTTGTAGCGGCTGATCCTCCCGATGCTGGAGTTCTTGAAGATCGAGACGTAGTGGTGGGCGGCTTCCTCGGCCTGGCCGTCGAACCAGAGAGACGCGGTGAATCCGTCGGTGGTCATGAGTACCTCCTGGGCGTGGAACGCGGTCATCAGTGTCGACCGTTCCCCTCCCCGGAACTCATCGCTCGCCCGGGAGATTAATCCGAACGGCCCCGCCGGGTGCGCCCTTAGCATCCGGCTCATGACGTCACCCAGCGCCGACAACGGCATCCGGCCCTTCCGTCTCGCCGTCCCGCAGAGCGACCTCGACGATCTGCACGACCGGCTGGACCGGACCCGCTGGCCCGCGGGACTGCCCGCGACGGGCTGGGCGTACGGGGTGCCGACGGACTATCTCCGCGAGCTGGTCCGGTACTGGCGCGACGCGTACGACTGGCGGGCGGCGGAGGCGCTGCTGAACGAGTGGCCGCAGTTCACGACGACGATCGACGGGGCGAACGTCCACTTCGCGCATGTCCGCTCCCCCGAGCCGGACGCCACGCCGCTGGTCCTCACGCACGGCTGGCCGGGATCGATCGTCGAGTTCCTGGACGTGGTCGGCCCGTTGACGGACCCGGCGGCGCACGGCGGGGACCCGGCCGACGCCTTCCACCTGGTCGTGCCGAGCATCCCGGGGTTCGGCCTGTCCGGGCCCGTCGCGGAGAGCGGCTGGGAGGCGGGTCGGGTCGCCGACGCATGGGCCGAGCTGATGAGTCGCCTCGGCTACGAGCGGTTCGGGGCGCAGGGCGGCGACTGGGGCGCGGTGATCTCCCGGGAGCTGGGCCGCGCCCACCCGGACCGGGTGATCGGCGTCCATCTGAACCTGCTGCCGGGCGCGCAGGCCACCCGGGAGCCCACGCCCGAGGAACTCGGCGCACTGAGCCCCCAGGAGCGGGAGCACACGCTGCGGTCGTGGCGGCGGTGGGTCGCGTTCTCGGTGGAGGGCACCGGCTACTACGTGCAGCAGGCCACCCGACCGCAGACCCTGGCGTACGGGCTCAACGACTCGCCGGTCGGTCAACTCGCCTGGATCGTCGAGAAGTTCCGGGAGTGGACGGACTCCGAGGAGCTGCCGGAGGAGGCCGTCGACCGCGACCGGCTGCTGACGAACGTGATGCTCTACTGGCTGACCGGGACGGCGGGTTCGTCGGCCCGGATGTACTACGAGCGCGAGCACGCCACCGGGCGGGCGGCCGCTCCCCGGGAGCCGTCGACCGTGCCGACGGCACTCGCCCTCTTCCCCGCCGAGCCGCAGATCCCGCTGCGGGTCAGGGCCGAGCGCACGGAGAACCTGGTGCGCTGGACGGAGTTCGACCGGGGCGGCCACTTCCCGGCGATGGAGGAGCCGGACCTGCTGGTGGGCGATGTGCGGGCGTTCTTCCGGCAGTTGCGCGAGAAGGGCTGAGGGGCGCGCTCTGCCCGTGGCGAATCTGCCGCGGGCAGAGAAACCCCGTTGGGGCGGCGTCCGCGGCCGACAGTGGAGTCGACGGCAGCCACGCCACGACGAGGAGAACCGATGACTCCACTCACCACGCTCGCTCCCCGGGCCCAGGAGGGCGACACCGCGCCCACCCGCTTCGACGACCAGCTCGCCGCCCAACTGCTCGGGCAGCGCATCGTCCTGCTGGGCACCCAGGTCGACGAGGTCTCCGCGAACCGGGTCTGCGCCCAGCTGCTGATCCTTTCGGCGGAGGATCCGCGCACCGACATCAGTCTGTACATCAACAGTCCGGGCGGTTCGGTGCACGCGGGGCTCGCCGTCTACGACACGATGCGGCTGATCCCCAACGACGTCTCGACGCTCGCCATGGGCTTCGCGGCCAGCATGGGCCAGTTCCTGCTCAGCGTCGGCGCGCCCGGCAAGCGGTACGCGCTGCCGAACGCGCGCGTCATGATGCACCAGCCGTCGGCGGGGATCGGCGGCACCACGGCGGACATCGAGATCCAGGCGGAGAACCTGGACTTCACCAAGCGGACCATCGAGCGGATCACCGCCGAGCACACCGGCCAGACGCCGGAGACCATCTCCCGCGACGGTGACCGCGACCGCTGGTTCACGGCCGAGGAGGCCAGGGAGTACGGCCTGGTGGACCGTGTCGTGGAGTCCCTCGCGGACGTCCGCCCGGCCGCCGCCAAGCGACGGATGGGGCTGTGACATGGGGACCTACACGATTCCGAACGTCGTCGAGCGGACCCCGCAGGGCGAGCGGTCCTACGACGTGTTCAGCCGGCTGCTGTCGGAGCGGATCATCTTCCTCGGCACCGAGATCGACGACGGCGTGGCCAACGTCGTCATCGCGCAACTCCTCCATCTGGAGTCGGCGGCCCCGGAGAACGAGATCGCGATCTACCTCAACTCGCCCGGCGGCTCGTTCACTTCGCTGATGGCGATCTACGACACGATGACGTATGTGCAGGCGCCGATCTCGACGTTCTGCGTCGGACAGGCCGCGTCGACCGCGGCGGTGCTGCTGGCGGGCGGGGATCCCGGCCGGCGGTTCGTGCTGGAGCACGCGCGCGTGCTGCTGGGGCAGCCGGCCAGCGGCGGGCGGCAGGGCACGGTCTCGGACCTGGCGCTGCAGGCCAAGGAGATGGTCCGCATCCGCGCCCAGGTCGAGGAGGTGCTGGCCCGCCACACGCACCACGACGTCGCGACCCTGCGCGCGGACATGGACCGCGACAAGGTGTTCACCGCTCCCGAGGCGGTGGCGTACGGGCTGGCCGACGAGGTGGTGAGCCGGCGTCTGCCGAGAGTGTGAGACACCTGGTGGGACAGACACCGCGTGGGACGCCGGCCCGCGCGGCTCGTCAGGCGGCCAGGCAGAGGCCGTTGTGCGACGAGGTCGTCGTCGTCCGCTGCCGGTCGGGGTGCCGGACGGACGGCCGACCGGTGAGCCGGACCAACTCGCCCTGGGCCCGGGCCAGCAGGTCGCCGAGGCTCAGGCCGAGGGCTCGGGCGGCGGCCGCGAGGACCTCCGAGGAGGCTTCCTTGCGGCCGCGCTCCACCTCCGAGAGGTACGGCATGGAGATACGGGCCGCGTCGGCGACGTCCTTCAGCGTGCGTTCCTGCGCCTGGCGTTCACGGCGCAGCACGTCTCCGACCAGGTCGCGCCACAGGGGCTCGCGCTCGGCGGTCGGGCGCAGGGGGATCACGCGGGCCTGGTTCGGCGCTTGGTTCGGCGCTTGGTTGCTCACCTCTCAAGCCTAGGAACGCGGGCCGCCACGGCAAGGGTCCGGCGTTGCGCCCTCGGTGGAATCGGGGGGCCGGTGTTCCGACGCGCTCGCATCCGGCACGCATGGGCCGCGCAGGAGCGGGTACCCGCCCCGTGAGCGGGCCCGTGCACACGTGTCCGCTCACGGACCGAGAACGACAGGCGTCGAAACGTGACCGCCAAGCGCGACTGTCGGATCGTGACTGTCTAGGGATACGAGGGAGAGGCAATGCAGACCGCCGTGATCCGGTCGGAGGCCAAGGTCGTCGAGGGCACCGCCGGGACCAGCACGGACGGCGCACCGCTGCCGGGTATCGAGGCGCCGCGGAGCGTGGCCCCGCGCGACGCACGTGAATTGTCCCGGCAGTTCTTCCAGCGGCTGGCCGTACTCGAAGAGGGCACGCACGACTACCAGTACGCCCGCAACACGCTCATCGAGATGAATATGTCCCTGGTGCGGTTCGCGGCCGGCCGGTTCCGCGGCCGCGGGAACGACATGGAGGACATCGTCCAGACCGGCATGATCGGTCTGATCAAGGCCATCGACCGGTTCGAGGTCGCGCGCGAGGTGGAGTTCACGTCGTTCGCGCTGCCGTACATCGTCGGTGAGATCAAGCGTTTCTTCCGGGACACGACGTGGGCCGTGCATGTGCCGCGGCGGCTGCAGGAACTGCGCGTCGAGCTGGCCAAGGCACGGGACGAACTCGCCAGCCGCCTGGACCGGGAGCCGACGACGGCCGAGCTGGCCACCCTGATGAACCTCTCGGAGGGCCAGGTGGTCGAGGCGCAGATCGCCGCCAACGGCTACAACTCCTCCTCGCTCGACGCGGCGCTCACCGGAGACGGTCCGGAGAGCGGCGAGGCGGTCCTGGCGGACTTCATCGGCGTGGAGGAGGACGGGCTGCGGCTCGTCGAGGACTTCCACTCGCTCGCCCCGCTGATGGCCGAACTCAGCGAGCGCGACCGGCAGATCATCCATATGCGGTTCGTGGAGGAGGCCACCCAGGCGGAGATCGGCGAGCGGCTGGGCTGCTCCCAGATGCATGTGTCCCGCCTGATCAAGCGGATCATCACCCGACTGCGCCAGGGAATGCTGGGCGAGTTGGGCTGCGCCTGACCGGCGGTTCGCCAGCGCCCTGAAGGGGCGCGGGGAACTGCGCGACCGGCCACGACGGCGCCGCAGCGGAACGACGGCACATCGCGCCACGTCCAGCGGAGCGCTCAGCTCTCGAAGCTGACCACGGCGCGGACGCGCTTGCCGACCGGCACGCGCTCGGCGGTGACCTCCGCCGCCAGCGCGTGCACGATCTCCAGACCGTGTCGGCCGATGCGCTCGGGGTCCTTCGGGAAGCGCAGGGGCAGCGCGTCGCTGCTGTCGTAGACGCACACGGTGACCGAGGCGTCCGTACCTTCCAGTTCCAGGATGTACGGGCCGTTGCTGTGCCGGTCGGCGTTGGTGACCAGTTCGCTGACCACCAGCATCACCTCACCGCCGGCCCGGGCGCCGATCGCGGCGCACCATTCCGTTCTGAGCTGGTCG
This sequence comes from Streptomyces sp. NPDC006872, assembly GCF_040635845.1. Lineage (NCBI taxonomy): Bacteria > Bacillati > Actinomycetota > Actinomycetes > Kitasatosporales > Streptomycetaceae > Streptomyces > Streptomyces sp. NPDC006872. The sequence goes on along the minus strand of NZ_JBEYIL010000012.1, from coordinate 276,882 downwards.
ACGAAGTGGGCGGCGAAGGCACGGGCCTCGGCTATGCAGCCGGGTTCACCGGTGTAGTGCGCCGCCCGCCGCAGCGGTTCCACGGGTACGTCGAAGCCAGTCGGTATCACTGCCCCGTCCAGGTGCTCGATCATGCGTTTCTCTCTCGGAGGCCGGACTGGCCGGACGCTGATGTGCACCTGTGCTCGTACCCCGTGCCGGGCCGTGCAGTCCCCGGCTGTCGTCACACCGTCCCCGCGCCGCTCAGGCGGCTCCTCACGCGGCGGGGATCGCGGGCGCCGACCGGCCCGTCGTCGCGGACGAGGTCAGGGACTCCGCCAGCGAGGACGGAGAGCTCTCCGGCAGGCCCGTGACATCGGGCACCAGGCCCGGCGCCGAGCCGGAGCCCGGAGGCTCGGCGCTGCGCGGCGCGGAACTCGGGGGCTCCGACGGCGGCGGCTCGGGGCTCTGTTGGTCGAAGCCCGGGGCTTCCGAGGCCGGCGATTCGGACGACGGGGCCTCGGAGGAGGGCGACTGCGAGGACGGGGAGGGCGACGGGGATTGCGAGGACGTCCCGGACGACGACGGCGGCACACAGCCCGACGGCTTGCCGCTCGCGTTCCCGGGCGGCGGGACGCACATCGACGGGGAGGTGGGCGAGCCGGGGCCGGTCGACGGGCTCGGTCTGCCGATGATGATGGACGGCGTCTGCTTGGCCGGGGGCTTCGTGGGCCGGTCCTTGTGGCCGTCGTCGCCCCGCGGTCGGGCGATCCAGTGGTGGTCGGGATCGGGGTCGTAGAGCACGAAGACGTCGATCACGGTCTTGGACGGGCTGACCACGACGGTCGTCGAGGGGCTGTACGACGGCCAGGTGGTCCCGGTCCGCTTGTAGCCGCTCTGCTGGGCGACGGGCGGGGTCAGCGGGTTGCCGCAGGCGCAGCGCACCTTCGGGACGCCGTACGCGTCGATCAGGACGGCCGTGCCGGCCTGCAGGACGGCCTGGTAGGTGGTCGCGGCGCCGTCGCGGTATCCGTGGTTGGTGACACGGGTGTCGAGACGCAGTTGCACAGGGGTGAGGGAGCGCAGGTAGGCGGGGACCTGGGAGGGGGTGACGCCGGCGACGCCCGCGAACGCCCGGTTCTTGGCGGGGACGGCCGTGAGGGCCTTGATCTGATGCTCCACGTCGCAGCTGGAGACGTTGAGGGTGCCGCCGTACAGTCCGGCCTGTCCCCCGTCGACTGCGGGGACGGTGTTCGCGGGCGGGGTGGAGGACGACGGCGCGATGGAGGCCGGCGAGGCGGAACTCCTGGTGGGGGACTCCGTGTAGCCGTCCGGGCCCGGGTCGCCGGCCGGCAGCATGAAGACCTCGCCCGCCTGGTTGGAGGAACTGTCGCCGCCCGGCAGGGTGAGCACCAGGGCGAGGGCCGTGACGGCCACGACGGCGGTGGTGATCAGCGCGACCCGGGGAGCGGACCTCCACCACGGCCGTCGCGGTTCCCAGCCGCCGTCCGAGAAGTCGGCGGAGTCGTCGTCGGGCGGCGGCGGGGTGGGCGGCTGGGAGGGCGGTCCGGAGGGGCCCGAGGGCGGCTCCGAGGGGCCCGACAGCGGTCCGGAGGGCGGACCGGCCGGTTGCCCGCCGGAGCGGCCGGTGGGTGGTTCTGTGGGGCGGCCTGATGACGGCGGTTCGACGCTCACAAGCACTCCCGACGTGGGTTTTCCGCGGCGGTTCATTCGATGGAGTCGATCCGAGCCCGCTGGACGGCGGGGTCGTTCGAGGGGTCGTGCGCGGGGCCGTGCGGCCGCCCCGACCGGCCCATCCGATATGCGCCGCTTTATTCCACAACGAACCCATTGTGTGCTCCGGTCGGGCGCCGCTCGCAAGCCGGGCGTCCGTCGGACGTCCCGTCGGACGCCCGTAGGTGTCCCGCCGGTGTCCGTCGGGCGCGGGCCGGACGCGGACGGCCCACCCGACGGGCGCGCGCTCCCGGGGCTGCTTAGCGTGGACAGGGTGAGCGTGCGCACCCTGCATGACCAGGCAGTATCCCGCCACGGGTGGGTTCAGGCGGTCGCCGCGGCACTCGCCGGGCTGATCGCCATGGTGGTCATGGCCGTGCTGGGGCTGTGGGCGGCGGGCGCCTCGGATCTGCCCCAGGGCGCGTTTCCCCAGGTGGTCGCGGCGACCGTCGTCACGGCCGTGGGCGGCACGGTCGAGCTCTCCGGCAGCGCCGGTGGACTCGCCGACACCCAGGTCGGGCTGACCGTGACTCCGCTGTCCGTCACCCTCGTCGGGGCGCTCGTCGTCGGCGCGGGATTCCTGCGGCCGCTGCGGCACCGGGCGGTCGCCGGAGCCCCGGAGCTGGCGGGCTGGGCCGTCCGGATCGCCGTGGTGTGGCTGCTCGGCCTGCTGGGCCTGGCGCTCGCCGCCCGCAAGACCTTCACCGTCGACCTCGGCGACGACACGCTGAGCGAGCTCGGGGAGCTGTTCGGCGTCCGCCCGAAGGTCGGGTTCACCACGGATGTGCCGCTCACCCTCCTGCTCGGGCTGCTGTGGCTGGCCGCCGTGCTGGCGCTGGCGCTGCTGGTGTCGCGCGGGGCTCCGCTGCCCGCCCGGCTGCTGCGCTTCCAGGAGTCGGTGCGTCCGGCCGCCCATGCGATGGTCGTGCTGCTGCTCGCGTGCGTCGCCCTGGGGCTGGTCATCGCCCTGGTCGTGGCGGCGACCCGCGGCCGGGCCCGGGAGACCTTCGCGGTGATCCTGCTGGGCCTGCCCAACCTGGTGTGGCTGGTGTTCACCATCGGGCTGGGGGCCACCTGGAACGGGCATGTGGAGGGCCCGTTCGGGCTGCCCATGCCACATGTGCTGGACGAGGTGCTGCGCGGCGACGACACGGCCGCGCTCAACCTGAGCAGCATGGCCGAGTACGACGGCCGGGTGTGGTGGCTGGTCGTGGTGGACGCGGTGCTGCTGCTCGGGGCGGCGTTCGTGATGGCGGCTCGTTCCCCGGCCCGGATGCGGGCCTGGCAGCACGCCGTGCACATGGCGCTCGCGCTGGTGCTCACCGTGCTGACGCTCTGTCTGATCGGCCGGATCACCGCGCATTACGGCCTGTCCGTGCTCGGTGTCAACGACCTCGCGGGCCTGTCCGGCGACCTGTTCCTGCACCCGGACATCTGGCCCGCCCTCGGCCTGGCCGCGCTGTGGGGCCTGGTCACCGGCTTCCTGGGCGCTCTGGCGGCCCGACCGGTACACCGCCGCGGCGAGACGCCGTCGCCTTGACGGTGGTTCAGGGCTGACGTGGGTCGAGAACCGGGCGGGCCCAGGTCGGGGGGTGGGGTGCGGGGCCCGGCGAATCGGTCGGTTCCGTCGGGGGACGGGGCGTGCGGTGGCCGCCGGTCTCGGTCGACCTCAGTTCCGCGACGAAGGCGGCGCAGGTGGGGTGGCGGGACTCGGGGTTCTTGGCGAGGGCCCGGGCGAACACCCCGTCGACCTCCCGGGGGAGGTCGGGGCGCACCTCCGTCAGGGGGGTCGGGTCGGCGTTCTGGTGGGCCCAGAGCAGGGCCATGTCGTCGTCGCGGAGATAGGGCGGGCGGGCCGCGAGGCACTCGTAGACCACGCAGGCGAGTCCGTAGACATCACAGCGGCCGTCGACCGGCCGGCCCGAGATCTGCTCGGGGGCGACGTAGTCGAGGGTGCCGACGAACTGGCCGACCGTGGTGAATCCGGTCAGCGACAGCGACTTCTTCGTCAGGCCGAAGTCGGTGAGGTAGACGTGCTCGGGATGGTCGCTGTCGGTGCCCCGGGACACCAGGATGTTGCCGGGCTTGACGTCGCGGTGCACCAGCCCGTGGTCGTGGGCGGCGTCCAGTGCGGAGGCGACCTGCGCGGCGATCCGGACGGCGGTCGGCAGCGGCAACGGGCCCTCGCGGTCGAGGAGATGGCGCAGATCGCTCCCCTCGACGTACCGCATGGCGATGAACAGCACGCCGTCGGTCTCGTCCGCCTCGAACACGGGCACGATGTGCGGGTGGTCGATCGCCGCGGCCACCCGTGACTCATGGGTGAAACGCTTGCGGAAGGTGTCGTTGCGGGCCAGTTCCGGGGCGAGCAGTTTGAGCGCGACCGTCCGGTCCAGGCGCAGGTCACGGGCGCGGTAGACGACGGCCATCCCCCCGCGTCCGATCTCGCGCTCGATGCGGTAGCCGGCGACCTGGCGGCCCACCAGTTCGGAGGGCCGGCCGGCGAACGGGCTCGTGCCGCGTTCCATCAGGGTTCCCGGTCGGGGTGCACGATCCGGGTGGGGGCGTGGGACTGGTCGTCGAGCACGTCGGTGGCGTCGGTGTCGTGGGTCGCACCGGTCACGTCCCTCGCGTCCCTCGCGTCGAACGCGTCGTCGGCCTCGGGCGGCCGGTCCGTGGCGTAGGTGCTGAGGCGGGTGCCGTCGCCGTACACCCAGCGCCTGCGGGCGGAGTCGTACAGCCACATGTCCTCGCCGTCGACGACCACCCCGATCCGCAGGCCGTGGGTGCGGCGGCGGAAGGACTCGCCGTCGAGGCCGCCGTCGGCCACCTCCTCCACCGCCGCCCGGTAGCGGGCGAGGGACTGTTCGGCGCGGCCGAGGAGGGGGCGCGGGTCGGCGGAGGTCGCGAGGGGGCCGTCGGAGCGGGGCGGGTCCTGGGGGACGGCGACCAGGAAGCGGCCGTCCACCCAGGCCGACCAGCCGTTGGAGCACAGCACATGCCCCCAGTCGCCGCGTCGCTCCATGAGCCGGACCGGCAGCAGCGCGTCGAGCGGCACGGTGGGCCGGGTCGGGTCGGGGGCCTCCCAGGCGGGCATGCCGTGCTGGGGGACGACGTGCGTGGGACGGAATCCGGGAGTCGTCATCGGCCGCCCCCTACTTCCGCATCACGACGGGCTCGTGGCGGCGCAGCAGTCGGGACACGGCGAATCCGAAGACCACCGAGAGCACGACGAGCATGCCCATGTTGACCAGCCACACCCCCGCCGAGTGCTCGAACAGCGGGTCGGCGGTCTTGGCGCCGGGCACGATCCGGGCCAGATCGATCGTGCCGGCCATCGCGCCGAACGCCCACCGCGCCGGCACGAGATAGGCCAGCTGCTCCAGGACGGGTTTGCCGTCGAGCTTCAGCAGTGCGCCGCAGAAGACCACCTGGACGACGGCGAGCAGCACCAGCAGCGGCATCGTCACCTCCTCCTTGCGCACGAGTGCGGAGACGAGGAGGCCGAGCATCATGGCGGCGAAGGAGAGCATGGCGACGGCCACGGTGATCTCGAGCAGGGGCGGCATCAACACGCCCTTGCCGCCCGGTGCGTTGAGGTCGACGCCGAGCAGGGCGACGAGCGTCAGCACCACCGCCTGTACGACGGTGATCGTGCCCAGCACGACGACCTTGGACATCAGGTACGCCGATCTGGACAGGCCGACGGCCCGCTCCCGCTGGTAGATCACGCGTTCCTTGACGAGTTCGCGCACGGCGTTGGCGGCGCCGGTGAGCACGCCGCCGACGCACAGGATGAGCAGCGCGTCCATCGCGCTGTCCAGTACGAGCTTGCTGCCCGCCAGGGCGCGGTCCATGGCGCCCATGATGAACGGCAACGCGATCATGATGGCCAGGAAGGTGCGGTCGGCGCTGAGCGCGGCCGTGTAGCGGCGGATCAGGGTGCTGAGCTGGGCGCCCCTGCTGCGCGGCCGGGGCGGCGGCAGGAGGACCACCGGGCCGGTGCGCGGCAGCCGGGGCTGGTCGCTGGAGTTGACGACGTACTCCCGCCGGAACGGCGACTCCTGGAACTCCCCCGCCCAGTCCCGGTCGTGGTCGCCCTCGAACGCCTCGAACGCCTCGGGCCAGTGCTCGAAGCCGAAGAAGGCGAGGGCGTCGTCGGGCGGGCCGAAGTAGGCGACCTTGCCGCCGGGCGCGAGCACCAGCAGCCGGTCGCACACCTCGAGGCTGAGGACGCTGTGGGTGACGACGATGACCGTGCGGCCGTCGTCGGCGAGGCCGCGCAGCATGTGCATCACCGAGCGGTCCATGCCGGGGTCGAGGCCGGAGGTCGGCTCGTCGAGGAAGAGCAGCGACGGCTTGGTCAGCAGCTCCAGGGCGACGCTGACCCTTTTGCGCTGGCCGCCGGAGAGGCTGTCCACGGGTTGCTCGGCGCGCTCTTCGAGACCCAGTTCGCGGATGACCTCCTGGACCCGTTCGCGGCGCTCGGCCTTGGCGGTGTCCTGCGGGAAGCGCAGTTCGGCGGCGTAGGAGAGGGCGGCGCGCACGGTCAGCTGGGCGTGCAGGATGTCGTCCTGCGGGACCAGTCCGATGCGCTGGCGCAGTTCGGCGTAGTCGCGGTAGAGGTCGCGGCCGTCGTAGACGACCGTGCCGTGGTCGGCGGGGCGCTGTCCGGTGAGGGCGTTGAGCAGGGTGGACTTGCCGGCGCCGCTGGGTCCGACGACCGCGAGCAGGCACTTCTCGCCCACCGGGAACGACACGTCGTCGAGGAGTACCTTGCGGCCGCGGTCGACGGTGACGGTGAGGTCCTGGACGTCGAGGGAGACCTCGCCGGTGTCGACGTACTCCTGGAGTTCGTCGCCGACCAGGCAGAACGCGGAGTGGCCGATGCCGACGACGTCGCCGGGGCCGAGCGGGGCGCGGGTGACGGGCGAACCGTTGAGGTAGGTGCCGTTGTGGCTGCCCAGGTCGAGGATCTCGTGGCCGCCGTCGGGGAGCGTGCGCAGTTCGGCGTGCCGACGCGAGACGACGAGGTCGTCGACGACCAGGTCGTTGTCGGTGGCGCGGCCGATGCGGACGGTGGTCGTCGGCATCGGCCGGACGCTGGTGGGCTGTTTGAAGGTGCTCGTCAGCGCGGGCATGGAGACGGCCGTCGGGCGCTGCACCGCACGCGGTCGGTGGTCCGACAGGGAGACGTAAGGTCCGTCGGACGGGCTGCCGAAGCGGATCACGCTGCCCGGGCCGACGCCCCACTCGCGGATCCGGCGGCCGTCGGCGTAGGTGCCGTTGGTGCTGTGTTCGTCCTCGACGGTCCAGTGGTCGCCCTCGGGCCGCAGCACCGCGTGATGCCAGGAGACTCGGGTGTCGTCGATGACGACGTCGCTGAGTGGGTCCCGGCCGACGTGGTAGTCGTGGCCCGGGAACAACACCAGGGAACCCGACTCGGTCTCCAGCACGAGTTCGGGCGCAGTCGAGGAGACCGGACGCTCCGCCATGCCCTGATTCTATCGATTGATCACCTTATGTGCCCGACGGGAAGATCCGTGACGGGCGTCAGCCGACGGAGACGACGAGGGCCGGGACGGTGCGCTGCATGCGCAGCGCGTCGACGGACTCGGCGAGCAGTTCGTACTCGGTGGTCTCGTCGCCGACCGCGATCCGCACGAGCCGGCCGCCCGCCAACTCGTCGGCCACCAGCTCCTGCCGGTCCATGTCCGCGCACCAGGCCCGCAGCAGTGCGGGCACGTCGGGCACGGTGTCGGCCACCGGGACCAGGGCCCCTTGCGGGAAGTGCTCGCTCTCGGGCTGCGGATCCAGCCGTTCGGCCATCCAGGACGCCCGGTCGCGCAGCCACCACAGGGCGAGCGCCAGCGTCGGCGCACGATAGGTGCCGAGCGGTACGCCGATGCGCCGGCCGTCACAGACGCCGTACGCCGTGACATGGCACAGGAATTCGTCGTGCACGTCATTCTCCCCCGGTGCTCGCCTGTCGGTTGCGCCTCGCTTCCGTGCGGCTCCTGTGAGTGAAGTGCCTTGACGTTCGAGTATGTTCACTACTGAAACAGTGTCACCATGACTTTCCGGCCAGTCTCCTGGCATATTCGCCGACGTTCATGGCCGGAATACGGCGAGCACCCAGGCGCGATGTCATCACCTGACGGAAAATCGACCAGGGCGGCGGGCCCGGGCAGGCCGATCACCCGGCGATCACACCGGATCGACGAAGGCCGCCGATCCCGGTCCTGACCAGGATCGACGGCCTCGGCGCGGGCAGGTTTCCCCTTCCCCGCGCATACTGAGCGTGACGAAAACGCCGTGGCTGACTGCTGCGAGGCCGAAACGCGCGCCGCAGGGTCTTTCCCGGCCCTCAGCCGTTGATCACCGCGTCGATCCGGGCCAGCTCGGCGTCCTCGAAGTCCAGGTTGTCCAGAGCGCCGACGCTGTCCTCGATCTGCCGGGCGCTGCTCGCGCCGACCAGCGCGGAGGTCACCCGGCCCCCGCGCAGCACCCAGGCCAGGGCGAGCTGGGCGAGGGACTGACCGCGAGACTTGGCGATGTCGTCGAGGGCACGCAGCTTGCCGACGAGCTCCTCGGTCAGCGCCTCGGAGTTCAGGAACGGGCTGTCGCTCGCCGCACGCGAGTCCTCCGGGATGCCGTCCAGGTAGCGGCCGGTCAGCAGGCCCTGCTCCAGCGGCGAGAAGACGATCGAGCCGACCTGGAGCTCGTCCAGGGCGTCGAGCAGGCCCTCGCTCTCCGGGCGGCGGTCGAGCATCGAGTAGCGCGGCTGGTGGATGAGGAGCGGGGTGCCCAGCTCACCGAGGATCCGGGCGGCCTCGCGGGTCTGCTCCGCCGAGTAGTTCGAGACGCCGACGTAGAGCGCCTTGCCCTGCTGCACCGCGGAGTGCAGGGCGCCCATCGTCTCCTCCAGGGGAGTCTCCGGGTCGGGGCGGTGCGAGTAGAAGACGTCGACGTAGTCGAGGCCCATCCGGGTCAGGCTCTGGTCCAGCGAGGACAGCAGGTACTTGCGCGAGCCCCACTCGCCGTACGGGCCGGGCCACATCAGATAGCCGGCCTTCGTGGAGATGATCAGCTCGTCCCGGTAGGGCGCGAAGTCCGCCTTGAGCGCCTCGCCCAGCGCGGACTCGGCGGCGCCGGGCGGCGGGCCGTAGTTGTTGGCCAGGTCGAAGTGGGTCACGCCGAGGTCGAAGGCGCGGCGCAGGATGGCCCGCTGTGTCTCGACCGTGCGGTCCGCCGGGCCGAAGTTGTGCCACAGTCCGAGCGACAGCGCGGGGAGCTTCAGGCCGCTGCGTCCGGTGCGCCGGTAGGGCATGTCCGCGTAGCGGTCGGGGTGTGCGGTGTACAACGCGTCTCCAGGAGATCAGTTTCAGCAGGTGACATCCACTCTCGCGCTGCCCACAGCAGTGGTCCAACAGAAGAATCCGATGAGATTCAGCGGATACGCTTCTCAATCATGGAACTGCGCCACCTCCAACACTTCGTCGCGGTCGCCGAGGACCAGCATTTCACCCGGGCCGCCGAACGCCTGATGGTCTCCCAGTCGGGGCTGTCGGCATCGATCCGGGCCCTGGAGCGGGAGCTGCGCGCGCCGCTCTTCGTGCGGACCACCCGGCGGGTGACGCTGACGGAGGCCGGCCGGGCGCTGCTCGCCGAGGCGGAGCGGGTCCTGGCGCAGGTGCGGGCGGCCCACGAGGCGGTGGCCGCTGTGCAGGGCGTGGTCCGCGGCACCCTGTCCGTGGGCACCGAGCAGTGCATCGCGGGGGTGCATGTGGCGGGGGTGCTGGCGGCGTTCCGGCGGCGGCATCCGGACGTGGAGATCCGGCTGCGGCAGACCGGCTCCGGCGCGCTGGGCGAGGAGGTGGCGGCCGGCCGGCTCGACCTGGCCTTCGCCTACCGCACCCAGACGGACACCGAGCAGCTGCGCTGCGTACCGCTGGCCACCGAGCCGATGTACGTGCTGTGCCATCCCGACCACCGCCTCGCCGCGGCGGCGGCGCTCACTCCGCAGGACCTGGACGGCGAGGTGTTCGTCGACTTCCACCCGGACTGGGGCCCGCGCCGCGCCACCGACGCCGCGTTCGCCGAGGCGGGGGTGCGGCGCACGGTCGCCCTGGAGGTCAACGACGTGCACAGCCTGCTGGACCTGGTGGACGAGAACCTCGGCGTCGCGGTCGTCCCGCGCCACTTCCGGCACAAGCGCGAGGCGCTCACCGCGCTCGCCCTCAAGGGCACCGGCGAGGCCCGGTACGAGACGGTCGCCCTGCTGCCGCCCGCCCGCGCGACCAGCCCGGCGGCCCGGGCGCTGATGGGGCTGCTGGAAACAGGGGGCGCGTGAGCGCGCGCTGCGCGATGGTGGACGTATGCATGCGAAGGACATCCTCATCGACGGGTACAACCGCATCCAGGAAGAGGTCCACGCCGCCGTCGAGGGCCTGGCCCCCGACCGCCTGGGCGCCCGGCCCGGCGAGTCGGCCAACTCGATCGCCTGGCTGGTCTGGCACCTCACCCGGGTCCAGGACGACCACGTCGCCGACGCCTTCGGGCTCGACCAGGTGTGGCTGAGCCAGGACTGGGAGAAGCGGTTCGGCCTCGACCTGCCGCGCCTTGACACCGGGTACGGGCACAGCGCGGCGCAGGTGGCGAAGGTGCAGGTGTCCGAGGGCGGCCTGCTGACCGGGTACTACGACGCCGTGCACGCGCAGAGCCTGACGGCGCTGCGCACGCTGACGGCGGCGGACCTGGAGCGCGTCGTGGACGAGCGCTGGGATCCGCCGGTCACATTGGGCGTACGCCTGGTGAGCGTCCTGTCCGACGATCTCCAGCACGTCGGACAGGCCGCCTATGTCCGCGGACTGCTTCAGAGCGCGGCCGCGTAACCCGGCAGGACGACGTCCTCGATGAGCGCCTTGCGCTCGTCGAACGGGATGAACGCGCTCTTGAGGGCGTTGACGGTGACCGTGCGCAGGTCCTCGACGGTCCAGCCGGCCTGCTCGACGAGCAGCGACATCTCGCGGGTCATCGTCGTGCCGGACACCAGCCGGTTGTCGGTGTTGAGGGTGACCCGGAAGCCGAGGTCCTTCAGCGCGGTGATCGGGTGCTCGGCGATGGAGACGGCGGCGCCGGTCTGGAGGTTGGAGGTCGGGCACATCTCCAGCGCGATCCGGCGGTCGCGCACCCAGCCGGCCAGCCGGCCGAGCTTGCCGTCGACGATGTCCTCGGTGATGCGCACGCCGTGCCCGATGCGCTGGGCGCCGCACACCTGGAGGGCCTGGTGGATGCTGGGCAGCCCGTGGGCCTCGCCGGCGTGGATGGTGAAGGGGACGCTCTCGCGGCGCAGGTGCTCGAAGGCGTCGAGGTGGTCGGCGGGCGGGAAGCCGTCCTCGGCGCCGGCGATGTCGAAGCCGACGACACCCGCGTCCCGGAAGGCGACGGCCAGGTCGGCGGCCTCACGGACGCGGTCGAACATCCGCATCCCGCAGAGCAGGGTGCCGACCCGTACGGGGGTACCGGCGGCCGCGGCCTTGGCCATGCCCGCCGCGAGGCCCTCCTGGACGGTCTCGACGACCTCGCCCATGGTGAGACCGCCGTTGGTGTTCAGCTCGGGGGCGTAGCGCACCTCGCCGTAGACGACACCGTCGGCGGCGAGGTCGAGGACGTACTCCTCTGCGGTGCGCAGCAGGCCCTCACGGGTCTGCATGACGGCGAGGGTGTGCTCGAAGGTGGCTATGTAGCGCACCAGGTCGCCCGAGTTGGCCGCGTCGAAGTACCAGTCGGCCAGCGCGTCGGGGTCGGTGGTGGGCAGGGTGTGGCCGACCGCTTCCGCGAGCTCGACGACGGTGGCGGGGCGCAGGCCGCCGTCGAGGTGGTCGTGCAGGACGGCCTTGGGCAGCCGGCGGAGCGTGTCGGTGTCGATGCGGGGCGCGGTCATGTGCGTGTTCCTCGGCAGGTGGTTCGGGTTCGGCAGGTGGTTCTCAGGCGGTGGCGGGCTGGAGCAGGTCCCAGCGGTTGCCGTACAGGTCCTGGAAGACGGCGACGGAGCCGTACGGCTCGTGGCGGGGCTCCTCCAGGAAGGTCACACCGGCGGCGAGCATGCGGGCGTGGTCGCCGGCGAAGTCCTCGGTGTGCAGGAAGAACCCGACGCGGCCGCCGGTCTGGTCGCCGACGCGGGCGCGCTGGGACTCGCCCTTGGCGCGGGCGAGCAGCAGTCCGACGCCGTCCTGACGGTCCCCCGGCCGTACGACGACCCAGCGGGCGCCGTCGGGGCGGGGTTCGTCCTCGACGAGCCGGAAGCCGAGCGCCTCGGTGTAGAAGCGGATCGCCTCGTCGTAGTCGTCGACGACGAGGGTGACCAGGGCGATGCGACTCATCGGGGCCTTTCGGGGTGCATGCGGAAGGCTGCGGGAGCCGTTCCGGAGGTGCGATTGACGGGAGACGTTATACGTAAAACTTCACGGACGCCAGTCGCTTCCGCGCGGGCGGTCCCCACGGTCCGCCTAGGTCGCAAGTCCGAGACCCGGGCCGGGCCGTGGCCCGAGGCGGGCGACTCGCTTCCCCGTTACCGTCCCGGACATGAAGATCACCGAGCCGCCCCGCAGTCCCGAGCGGCGCAAGCAGGACCTCCTGGACCGGCTGGAGCGCGAGATCGACGTCTGGGTCGCCACGGCCGACCGGGAGGGCCTGCCCTGTCTCGTCGCCCTGTGGTTCGTCTGGGACGGCGCGCATCTGTGGCTGGCCACGCGGCCCACGAACCCCACGGGGCGCAACCTCCGGGACGGCCGGCGCGCCCGGCTGGCCTTCGGGGACACCCGGGACGTGGTGCTCGTGGACGCGGAGGCGGAGACGTTCCCGGCGCAGGACGCGCCCGTGGCCGCCGCCGAGGCGTTCCTGGCGAAGACGGGCTGGGATCCGCGCCGGGAGCGCGCGGAGTACGCCTGGTTCCGGATGCGGCCCGTGGCGGTCCAGGCCTGGCGCGAGGTGCAGGAGCTGCCCGGGCGGCACCTGATGCGGGACGGGGTGTGGGTCGTTCAGGACCCGCGGTGAGCCACGTTCTCGGTGAGACGGCCGGGGTTGCCGTTGCCCGGGACGGCCGGGACGGGTGCGCGGCGGCCCGGCCACCGGCAGCGCGGCGCCGGGCCTCCCGCGTCCGTGTCGTTCAGTGCAGCGGCTTCTCCAGCACCGCCTTGCGGTGGCCGAACGTCTCGATGGAGTAGCGCCCGTGGTAGCTGCCCATGCCGCTCTCGCCCACTCCGCCGAACGGCAGGTCGGAGACGGTGAGATGGGCGAGGGGCAGACCCAGGCCGAGTCCGCCGGAGGAGGTCTCGGCGGCGATGCGGCCGCGCGTGTCGTCCGATTCGGTGAACACGTACAGGGCGAGGGGCTTGTCACGGTCGTTGATGAAGGCGATCGCCTCGTCGAGGCCGTCGACCGTCACGATCGGCAGGATCGGGCCGAAGATCTCCTCCTGCATGACGGGCGACGCGGGGTCGACATCGGCGAGGACGGTCGGCGCGATGTACTTGTCCGTGCGGTCGTGGGCCCCGCCGACCACGATCCGGCCGGAGTCGAGCAGCCCGGCGAGCCGGTCGAAGTGGCGTTCGTTGACGATGCGGCCGTACTCGCCGGAGGTCTGCGGGTCGGTGCCGTAGACCGCCTCCACGGCGCGCGTCAGCAGGGGTTCGAGGGCGGCGGCCGTCGCCGGGTCGGTGAGGACGTAGTCGGGGGCGACGCAGGTCTGGCCGGCGTTGAGGAACTTGCCGCGGGCCAACCGGTCGGCGACGACGGCGAGATCGGCGTCCCGGTCGACGAACGCCGGTGACTTGCCGCCGAGTTCGAGGGTGACCGGGGTGAGGTGCTCGGCGGCGGCGCGCAGGACGATCCGGCCGACGGCGCCGTTGCCGGTGTAGAAGATGTGGTCGAAGCGCTCGGCCAGCAGAGCGGTGGTCTCCGGGATCCCGCCCTCGACGACGGCGACCGCGTCGGTGTCGAGGTGCGCCGGCAGCAGCCGGGCCAGGGCGGCGGAGGTGGCGGGCGCGAGCTCGCTGGGCTTGACGACGACCGCGTTCCCGGCGGCGAGGGCGCCGACCAGCGGGGCGAGCAGGAGCTGCGCGGGGTAGTTCCAGGGCGCGATGACGAGGACGACGCCGAGCGGGTCGACCTGCGTCCAGGCGCGCGCGTCGGCGCCCAGGTGGGCGGGGACCGGGGCGGGCTCGGGGCGCAGCCACTCGTCCAGGTGGTCGAGGGTGTGGTCGATCTCGCGGACGGTGAAGTCGATCTCGGTGCGGTAGGCCTCGGTGGAGCTCTTGCCCAGGTCGGCATGGAGGGCGGCGGCCAGTTCGGCGCCGTCCTTCGTGAGCAGCTCGCGCAGTCGGCGCAGCTGGTCCGTGCGCCAGGCGACGGGCTTGGTGCGGCCGGTGCGGAAGGTGGCGCGCAGCCGGGCGACGACGTCGGCGGGCTGCTCGGGGCCGGCGGACTGCTCGGGGGTGGCGGCGGTGGTCACGGTGCCTCGCTGGGGTGCGCGGGCCTGTCGGCCCTGGGTTCTCGGGGTTTTCCGGGGCGAGCGGAAGCTCGGTGTATATGCCAACCTTTCAGGTGCCAAAATACATTCCCGGGGCGAGGAGGGTTCTCAAGGGGCCCGGCGGGCGAGTTCGCGTACCCGCCGCTCGAGGAAGGCGCGTTCCGCGGGGTTCTCGCTCAGCGCGAGGGCCGCCTCGTAGGCCCCGATGGCCTCGGCGGTCCGGTCGAGGCGACGCAGCAGGTCGGCGCGGACCGCGTGCCAGACGTGGTAGCCGTCGAGGTCGAGCGCGTCGACGAGGTCCAGGGCCCGCCCCGGTCCCTCGGTCTCGGCCACCGCGACCGCCCGGTTCAGGGCTGCCACCGGGCTCGGGGCGAGCGCCATGAGCTGGTCGTACAGGGTCAGAATCTGCCGCCAGTCGGTGTCGGCGGCGGTCGGCGCGTCGCTGTGGACGGCCTGGACGGCGGCCTGGATCTGGTACGGCCCTGGCCGGTCGCGGCGCAGACAGCGACGGACGAGCGTCTGTCCCTCGGCGACCAGCTCCCGGTCCCACCGGTCGCGGTCCTGCTCGGGCAGCGGCACGAGCATGCCGTCGGCCGTCTCGCGTGCGCCCCGGCGGGACTCGACCAGCAGCATCAGCGCCAGCAGTCCGGTGGCCTCGGGCTCGTCCGGCATCAACTCGGCGAGGAGCCGGCCGAGGCGCACGGCCTCCGCACACAGGCCCGGATCGCCCCCGTACCCCTCGTTGAAGATCAGGTAGACGACGGCGAGCACACCCTTCAGCCGGTCGGGCAGATCCGCGTCGCGCGGCACGCGGTACGGGATGCGCGCGTCGCGGATCTTCGCCTTGGCGCGGACCAGGCGCTGGGCCATGGTCGGCTCGGGAACGAGGAAGGCGCGGGCGATCTGCGCGGTGCCGAGGCCGCCGAGGAGCCGCAGGGTGAGGGCGACCTGCGCCTGCGGGGCGAGCGCGGGGTGGCAGCAGGTGAAGATCAGCCGGAGCCGGTCGTCGCGCACAGGGCCCTCCTCCACGGGCGGGTCGGCCTCGTACAGCAGGGCTGCCTCGGCCTGACGGGCGTCCCGGGTGGACTCACGGCGCAGCCGGTCCACGGCCCGGTTGCGGGCGGTGGTGATGATCCAGCCGGCCGGGCTCGGCGGCACACCGGTCTGCGGCCAGCGCCGCACGGCCGTGGTGAAGGCGTCCTGGACCGCTTCCTCGGCGAGGTCGATGTCGCCGAGGAAGCGGACGAGGACGGAGACCGCGCGCCCGTACTCGGCACGGAAGACGGCCTCGACGTCGGTGGTGTCGGCCACGGTTCAGTGGGTGCCGGCGAAAGGGCGTACCTCGATGGGGAGAGTGATGGCCAGGGCGGCCTTCCTGCCCCACTCCAGGGCCTCGTCCAGGTCGGCGGCCCGGATCAGACAGAGGCCCCCGAGGTACTCCTTGCCCTCGGCGTACGGCCCATCGGTGATGAGCACGTCGCCGTCCTCGGGGCGCAGCACGGTGGCCGTCTCCGGTCCGTGCAGTCCGCCGGAGAAGACCCAGGCCCCGGCGGCGCGCAGCTCGTCGTTGTAGGCCGCCACCCGGTGCATGATCTCCGCCAGCTCGTCGGGGGGCGGCGGCGTGCCGCCCGTGGGCTGGACCACGCTGAGCAGGTAGTGCTGCATGACGTCCTCCTTGGCGTCGTTCGGTCTGTGTCACCTCCTACACGAACGGCAGTCCCCCGGATCGACACCCCACACCGGGAATCGGGAAAGAATCTTGCCCATGACCGCACCGCACCCCCTCCTCGCCCAGGCCCGCCGCCTCGCCGACGAGCTGCTCGCCCCGCACGCCGAACAGGTCGACCGGGCGGAGGTGCCGGTCGGCCATCTGACGGAGATCAGGCGCTCGGGTCTGCTCGGCCTGAACGCGCCGCACGAGTACGGCGGGGCCGCGGCACCCGGCGCGGTGGTACGCGAGACGGCGGAGATCCTGGCCGGGGCCTGCTGCTCGACCTGGTTCGTGCAGACACAGCACCACACGCCGGTGCTGACCCTGGTCAAGAGCGAGGGCCCGGTGCGCGAGCGTCTGCTGGGCCGGCTGGCCACCGGCGAGCTGCTGTCCGGGGTGGCGTACGCGCATCTGCGGGCGCACCCGCGCACACCCGTGCGGGCCACCCGGGAGCGGGGCGGATGGCGCTTCGACGGGACGGTTCCCTGGTACACGGGGTGGGGCCTGAACGATGTGATGCTGCTCGCCGGGGTGACGGAGGCGGACGAGGCGCTGTTCGCCTTCGCCGAGGCGCGGGAGCAGCCGGGGCTGCGGGCCTCGGCCCCGTTGCGCCTCGCCGCGCTCACGGCGGCCCGCACGGTCTCCCTGGAGCTGGACGGCCTGTGGCTCCCGGAGGAGGCGGTGGCCCTGCGCACCCCGTACGCGACCTGGTCGGCGGCGGACCGGCTCAAGACGGTGAACGCGGGCCCGGCGGTCTTCGGCATCACGGAGACGGCGCTGACCCTTCTGGACGAGGACACGGCGAGCCCGCTGCACGCCCGCCTGACGAAGGTCCGGGACCGGGCCTACGCCCTGACCGACACCGCGAAACCCCACGAGCACCTGGCAGAACGCCTGGCCCTCAAGACACAGGCGTTCGAGGTGATGCAGGCAGCGACCACGGCGGCGGTGGTCACGGGCGGCGGCCGCACGATGCTCCTGACGAACCGGGCCCAACGCCTGGCGAGGGAAGCCCTGTTCCTCCTGGTCCAGGGCCAGACGGCGGAATCGCGAAGGGCGCATCTCGACACCCTGGTCCTTTAGGGGCGCGGGGAACTGCGCGAGCAACCACCCACGACGTGCCAGCCGCCATACAACGGATCCCCCGTCTCAGTCGGCGAACGGCACCTGCACCGACCCCACCTGCTTACCGGCCGGATGCTCCCAGACCCGCTCGTCGGCCAACCGCGGCAGCACCCCCTCGCCGAACCAGTACGCCTCCTCCAGATGCGGATACCCGGACAGCACGAACTCCTCGATGCCCAGCGCCGCATACTCCTTGATCCGCTCGGCGACCTCCTGGTGGCTCCCCACCAGCGCGGTCCCCGCGCCCCCGCGCACCAGACCGATCCCGGCCCAGAGATTGGGGTGGATCTCCAGCCCGTCACGGCCGCCGCCGTGCAGCGCGAGCATCCGCTGCTGGCCCTCGGACTCGCTGCGCGCCAGCCCGGCCTGCACGGACTTCACGGTGTCCGCGTCGAACCCGGCGAGCAGCCGGTCGGCCTCCGCCCAGGCCGCTTCGGAGCTGTCGCGGGTGATGACGTGCAGCCGGATGCCGAACCGCAGCGTGCGCCCTCGCTTCGCCGCGAGCCCCCGGATCCAGGCGATCTTCTCGGCGACCTGGGCCGGCGGCTCGCCCCAGGTGAGGTAGATGTCGACGTGCTGCGCGGCGATCTCCCCGGCGATCGGCGAGGAGCCCCCGAAGTACACCTCGGGCACCGGATCCGGCACCCGGGCCAGCTTGGCGTCCTCGACCCGCAGGTGCTCACCCTTCAGGTCGACGGTCTTGCCCTCCCACAACTGCCTTACGATCTCCAGGAATTCGCCCGTACGACGGTAGCGGTCGTCCTTGTCCAGGAAGTCGCCGTAGGCCCGCTGCTCGTGGCTCTCGCCGCCGGTGACGACATTGAGCAGGAGCCGTCCGCCGCTCTGCCGCTGGAAGGTGGACGCCATCTGCGCGGCGAGCGTCGGTGAGACGGAGCCGGGCCGGAAGGCGACCAGGAACTTCAGGCGCTCGGTGTGCTGGCTGACCATCGCCGTGGTCAGCCAGGCGTCCTCGCACCAGGCCCCGGTCGGGGTGAGCACCCCCACGAAGCCGAGGTCCTCCGCGGCACGGGCGATCTGGCTCAGATACGCGACCGTCGGCGGCCGGTCGCGTCCGGAGGCGGTGGCGGGGGTGCCGTGACCGCCTCCGACGACATGGCGGCTGTCGCCGTTGGTGGGGAGGAACCAGTGGAAGGTGAGAGACATATGGGGGGTCTCCGATCGAGGGTGGGGGCTGGAGTTCAGCTCGCCGCGGCCAGGTACGGCGTCCGTCCCAGCGCGGCCGAGAACTGGTCGACGACCTGGGTGAGCGCCTCGGTGGCTGCCGGGGCGACGGTGACGGAGCCGTCCTCGTGGGCGGTGATGTCCTTGTCGAGGGTGAACCAGCCCTGCACGATGTGGGCCGCGCCCATGGAGTTGAGGACCGGACGCAGGGCGTAGTCGATGGCCAGGACATGGGCGGTGGAGCCGCCGGTGGCCAACGGCAGGACCGTCTTTCCGGTGAGCGCGTACTGCGGCAGCAGGTCGAGGAGCGCCTTGAGGACGCCGGAGTAGGACGCCTTGTAGACGGGCGTGCCCACGACGACGCCGTCGGCGCGTGCGAACAGCTCGGTCGCCTCGACGATCGCCGGGTGCCGGAAGTCCGCGCCGAGCAGGGCCTCGGCCGGGATCGTCCGGACGTCGAGCGGGATCACCTCGTGTCCCTGGGCCGCGAGCCGCTGGTCGAGGTGGCGCAGCAGACGGCCGGTACGGGAGAAGGCGGAGGGGCTGCCGGAGACGGACAGGACGGTGGCCATGGGTCCTCTTTCGCGGAACGATGCGATGCAGTTGCGGTGCAGTTGCGGTGCGGTTGCGGTGCCGCAAGGCATGCGGGAATCCTGATGCGGAATGTTTTCGGGCACGCCGAATTCAAAGGGCGCGTCGACGCCCGGGCTGCGGGGTTGCCAAGACGCAGGCGGACGCGGTGAATTCAGGCGGGGAAAGAAAAAGCGCGGCGGATCTCGGGAAGGGGATCAGGCCGCGACGCAACAGGAGGCGCTGGAGACGCGCGCGAGATCGACATGGCGTCGCCGCGTGAGGTCCAGTCGCTTCTTCATGCTCTTGATCGTGGCAGCCGCCCGCGACGACAGTCAAGGAAAACCCGACCGGTCTCGGATCGCGGACCATCGCATTGCGCGGACACTCGGTCAGGTCACCTCCGGCCGTGTCGCGGACAACCGTCGTCAGAAATGCGCCTGCCGAGGATCGGCGCGATCATGTTCGGGCCGCTCCGCCAGGCCTGCGCGCGGCGACCGCGTCCGTCCCCCGCCGTCGGTCATCATCGGCCATCATGAACGTCTCGCTCGTCCTGTTCACCTGTGATCTGCGCCTGCACGACCATCCGCCGCTGTGGGCCGCCCTCGCCGGATCCCGGCGGACGGTGCCGTTGTTCGTGCGCGACCGGGCCGTGGCCGAGGCCGGGTTCGCCGCGCCCAACCGACTGGGGTTCCTGGCCGACTGCCTGCGGGATCTCGACGCGGGTCTGCGGGCGCGGGGCGGGCGGCTCGTGGTCCGCTCCGGGGACCTGGTGGAAGAGGTGTGCCGGGTGGCCACCGAGACGGGCGCCGGCGAGGTGCATGTGTCGGCCGACGTGAGCGCGTACGCGCAGCGCCGTGAGGAGCGGTTGCGGCGCGCGCTGCAGGCGGCGGGCGTACGCCTGCACGTGCATGACACGGTGACGACCGCGGTCGCGCCCGGAACGCTGACTCCGGCCGCGTCGGATCACTTCGCCGTGTTCACGCCCTACTTCCGGCACTGGTCGCGGCAGCCGCTCCGCGAGGCGCTCGGCGCGCCCCGGACCGTGTCGGTGCCCGAGGAGGTCGGCTCCGAGCCATTGCCCTCGCACCGGGGTCCGGCGCCGGGCGGGGAGACCGAGGGTCGCGCGCGGCTCGCCGGCTGGCTGCGCGACGGCATCGCCTGCTACGAGGACCGGCACGACGACCTGGCCGGCGACGCGACCTCCCGGCTCTCGCCGCATCTGCACTTCGGCACCCTCTCCCCCGTCGAACTCGTTCACCGGGCGCGGACCGTGGGCGGCCCCGGCGCCGAGGCGTTCGTACGGCAGCTCGCATGGCGCGACTTCCACCGCCAGGTGCTGGCCGTACGGCCGGCCGCGGCGGTCGCCGACTACCGCCCCCGGCAGGACCGTTGGCGTACGGAGCGGACGGCGGGCGCGGACATCGAGGCGTGGCGGGAGGGCCGTACCGGCTACCCGGTGGTGGACGCGGCGATGCGGCAGTTGCGCGACGAGGGCTGGATGCACAACCGGGGCCGACTGCTGACCGCGAGCTTCCTCACCAAGACGCTGTACGTCGACTGGCGGATCGGCGCCCGGCACTTCCTGGACCTGCTGGTCGACGGGGATGTGGCCAACAACCAGCTCAACTGGCAGTGGACGGCGGGCACCGGCACCGATTCCCGGCCCAACCGGGTTCTCAACCCCGTCGCCCAGGCGAGGCGGTACGACCCGGACGGGACGTATGTCCGGCGCTGGGTGCCCGAGTTGGAGGGGGTCGCGGGCGGGGCGGTGCACGAGCCGTGGAGACTGCGCGGCCCGGACCGGGCGGCTGCGGCCGGTTACCCGGAGCGGATCGTCGACCTCTCGGACGGGCTCGCGCGCTTCAGACAGGGCCGGGGGCTCGGGTGAGTTCCGCCCGCCCGAAGCCTGCGCTCACTCGTGCAGGGGAAGGAGTGCGGGTCGTTTCGCCGTGCGGCCGTCGCCGGAGGAGCGGCCGAGCAGGCGGCGGCCGAGCCAGGGGCCCAGGAACCCGGCGGCCCAGCGCAGTTCGCCGAGGCCGGCCCGCAGACCGGACGGGACCGGGTGCGGCGGGGCGGGCAGCGGGTGGGTCCAGGAGTCGTCGCTGCCCGGCAGGCCGAGGGCGTGGGCGACGGCGGCGGCGATGCGTTCGTGACCGAGCGGGGAGGCGTGCAGCCGGTCCGCGCTCCACAGCCGCGGGTCGGTGACCACGGTGTGCCGGCCGGCGTCGGCGACGACGACGTCGTACCGGTGGGCCGCCTCCCGGATGCGGGCGTTCAGGGCGAGGACCCGCGGGGCGAGGGGCCGGGCGAGGGGGATGAGTCCGGTGGGGTCCGGGAAGGTGACGGTGGCGACCCGGGCGCCCTGCCCGGTGAGTGCGGCGAACGTGGCATCCAGGTGGCCGGCGACCTCGTCGACGTCGAAGCGGGGGCGCAGCAGGTCGTTGACCCCGGCGACGACGGTGGCCAGGTCGGGACGCAGCGCGAGCGCCGGGCCGAGCTGCTCGGCGCGCACCTGGCCCGCGAGACGGCCGCGCACGGCCAGATTGGCGTACCGGAGGCCGGGGTCGTGGTCGGCGATGTGCGCGGCGAGCCGGTCGGCCCAGCCGCGCAGGCCGGTGCTGTCGTCGCCGTCCCCGAGCCCCTCGGTCTGGCTGTCGCCGAGGGCCACGTAGCGCGTGTAGTGGATCTCCGTGCCGGACATGGGAAGCCTCCGGTTCGGTGTGTGGAACGCGGACGCGGAACCACTTGGACTCTCGAACTCACCCTACTCACTTTTTTAACTATTCACACCGGTGTCCATGACGGCCCGGCAAGCATGTCTCACCTCTACACATAAAGGATAAATAAGAGCAGAATGAACAGGCGCGGCACTTACCGCACACCGCACCGAAGCGGTCGGGCCCTGAAAGTCAAAGGAGACGAATCATGGCCAACGTCTCGCCCACCAGAGGTGACATGTCGACGCACCCCGATGTCTCCGAGATGCAGGCGCGGTACGCCCGCATGCTCGGTGGTCGTGATGTGGCGCTCGTGGACGGACCGGTGTTCCTGCTCGGTCTGTACTGCGCCGTGTCCCCGTGGATACTCCACTACACCGCCGGCCAGCCCGCGCTCGCGACCCACAACCTGATCGTGGGCATCGCGATCGGCCTGCTGGGCCTCGGGTTCACCGCGGCTCCCGCCCGTATGTACGGCCTCAGCTGGGCCATGTGCGCGGCGGGCATCTGGATGATCATCGCACCGTGGGTCGTCGGCGACAGCCCGGACGCCGGTGTCGCGGTCAACAACATCATCATCGGCGCCCTCGCCCTGATCCTGGGGCTGATGTGCACGGCCACGGCGGCGAAGAGCACGCCGAGGCCCTAGTCTCCCCGGCCTTCCCCGACAGCTGGAAGGACGGCCGGCTCGTCTCCAGGAGGGACTTGAGGTTGGACAGGACCGCGGGCCGGCCGACCGACTGCCGGACAGCCGTGCGCCCGCCGACACCCTGCGGGGGGGGGTGATCGACGGGCGCACAGTCATCGACGTCGCGGCCGAGGCGCCGGCCGGATCGACCGACGCGGGGATCAGCTGACGTTGAGCGCCGTGTCGTCGATGACGAACGACGTCTGGAGGGTGGACCCTTCGACGCCGGTGAACGTGATGGTGGACGTGGTGCCCGCCAGGGAGGCGAGGCTGAAGCTCTTGAGGGCGTATCCGCTGGCCGCGTTGAGGTTGGAGTAGGTGGCCAGGGTGGTGGATCCGGCGGTGACCGTCAGCTTGTCGTACGCGGTGCTGGTGGTGGTCTCGGCCGTGTCGATGTGCAGGTAGAAGCTGAGCGTGGCGGTGGTGCAGCCGCTCGGGATGGTCACCGACTGGGACAGCGTGTCGGTGTGGGCGGAGCCGTAGCCGTCCAGCCAGGCCTTGTACGAGCCGGTACGGGCCGCCTGGCTGCTGGAGTTGGTGATGACGCCGCTGGTGGCGGTCCAGGTGGTGTTGCCGGACTCGAAGCCCTGGTTGCCGAGCAGCTGGGCGGCGGTGCAGGTGCCGTCGCCGCCGTCGTCCCCGCCGCCGCTGTCGCTCCCGCCGGCCAGCCACTCGGTGGCGTTGAGGGCGAGGGCCGCGTTGGTGGCGCCGGAGTCGTTCCAACCGTCGTAGAGGGTGTTGCCGGACTGGCCGGTGTCGTCGTCGATGGGCGAGCTGTCGCCCCAGAAGGCGACGCGGCCGCTGCCGAAGGTGCTGGTGGCGAAGAAGGCGCCGGTGTTGCCGGAGTAACCGGTGCGGTAGAGCAGGCCCTTGACGCTGGAGTTGTCGGCGGGCTTGA
Source organism: Streptomyces sp. NPDC006872 (assembly GCF_040635845.1). NCBI lineage: Bacteria > Bacillati > Actinomycetota > Actinomycetes > Kitasatosporales > Streptomycetaceae > Streptomyces > Streptomyces sp. NPDC006872. Next base: position 253,743 of record NZ_JBEYIL010000012.1, on the reverse strand, counting down.
GGGTGGCCGTCGTGCCACTGGCGATGAGGCTCTTGGTGACGGTGCCGAAGGAGCCGTGCAGGACGGGGTCGCTGCTGTCGCTGATGGCCGACGGGTAGTCCGAACTGATGCTCAGCGAGTCGATGGAGAAGCCGAACGGGTCGGTGGAGTCGACGCTGTTGTTGGTCATCAGGTCGTTGAGGATCTCGACCGCGTCCTCGCCGTCGTTGTTGCGGTCGGCGCCGGTGTGGTCGGAGACCATGAACAGACCGCCGCCGTTCTTCACGAAGTTCATGATCGCCGTCTTCTCGGCGGTGGTGAACAGCGTGTTGGGCTCGGGGAGGACCAGCGTGTCGAAGTTCGACAGGTCGGTCGCCGAGGAGCCGCCGTAGGTGAGGGCGCTGGTGGCGGTCTTGAGGCTGTAGTCGCCGGTCTTCTGGAGGGCGACGCCCCAGGAGGAGATGGCGCCGGTCCAGTCGCTCTCGGAGGACGGTGAGGAGTCCTCGCCGAGCGGGTCGGGCTGGCTGGTGGAGATGATCCAGTCGGCGTTGCCGGCCGTCTCGGCGTGGCCGTTGTCGAACAGGATGCGGTGGGGGGTGGCCGCTTGCGCGGGCGTGGCACTGGTGGAGACCTGGAGGGCGGCTCCGGTGACGAGCAGCCCGAGGCCGGCCAGGAGGGTGGGGACCTTGCGGCGGGATCTCTGTGATCCGAGCATCCGGCGAACCTCCGTGGGGAAGGGGGGACACGAGGCGGGTGCGGGCGCCAAATCTGCGCGCGTAGACCTCACATCGAAGGGTTCTACACGCGTGGAACGATTGAAAGGTACATGGCATTACTGGTCCGTGAACATCAAAGGCGCGCAATAACGCGAACAGAAAACGTCGACAGCCGTCAGCCGCGAAGTGGAACGGACTGCCCCACCGTTCAGCGGGCACAAGCACTGCAATGACGTCTCGCCAAGAAGCGGAGGGCGGAGATGGAGATCGACGGCATCATCAGTGCCATCTTCATCGGCATCATCATCGGCGTACTGGGGCGGCTCGTCGTCCCTGGCCGCCAGCGCATCGGCCTGCTGTGGACCATCGCCGTCGGCATCGTGGCGGCGCTGATCGGTTCGGCGCTCGCCACGGGGATCGGCGTGGACGACACCAAGGGCGTCGACTGGATCGAGTGGCTCATCCAGATCGGCCTGGCCGCGGTGGGCGTCGTGGCACTGGACCGGTCGAAGGGACGACGCTGACGGACGCGGCGGCGGTGGCGGCAGGGATGAGGGAGGCGGGACGGCGGCAGCGCCCCTGAAGGGGCGCGGGGAACTGCGCGACCAGCCACGACGGCGCCGCAGCGGAACGACGGCACATCGCGCCACTTTCAGCGGAGCGCTCAGCGCGCGTACACGTACGGGGTCGTCGTGCTGACCGGGGCGAAGCCGAGGCGCTCCAGGATGGGGCGGCTCTGGGATTGGGCGTCGACCTGGAGATAGCGGTAACCGCGCTCGGCGGCGATCCGGGCGCGGTGGGCGATCAGGGCACGGTAGATGCCGCGTCCGCGCCAGCCCTCGACGGTGCCGCCGCCCCACAGACCGGCGAACCGCACTCCGGGGATCAGCTCCATCCGCGCCGAGCTCACCGGCACGTCCCCGGCCATCGCGAGAAGGGCGACGAAGGTGTCGGGATCGCCGGCGAGCCGGGCGAGCAGGAGGTCCCGCAGCCAGGAACCGTCGCGGCCGAAGGCCTTCTCGTTCGCCTCGACCATGAGCTCGACGCCCGCCCGGTCGGTGACCGGGACGATACGGACGCCGTCGGGCAGTGTGACGTCGAGGAGCTGGTCGCTCGTCTCGCCGATCATCAGGGTCTCCTCCGGATCGGCCGTGAAACCGGCCGCCGTGAGCCGTTCACCGAGGTCGGCGGGGCTGTCGTGGCCGTGCAGCTTCCACTCGAACTCGTGGCCGAGCCCGGTGAAGTAGGCGATCTGCGCCGCGATCGCCGCGTCGGCCCCGACGGAGTCCAGGTCGGACCACAGGACGCCGCTCCAGCCGCCGCGGCCGCCGATGTGCCGGACCACGCCCCCGGTCCGCTCGACGCGGGCGTCGGAGCTGTCGGGACGCGCGCCTTCGCGCATGTCCCGGTCGTACAGGGCGAGTACCGCGGCATGATCCATGCCGCCCACTCCAGCACCTCGGCGCGGCCCCCACAACGCAATTACCGCCGCGTCACCGCCGCCAGATACGCGCTCAGGCGGTCGCGGTTGCGGGCCAGACAGTCGATCCGGGCCTGGATGCGGTCGATGTGCCCCTCCAGGAGCGCGGCGGTCTCGGGGGTCAGGTGCTGTACGGGCAGGACGATCTCGTCGGGCCCGGACAGGAACGGCAGGATCGCGCGGATCATCTCGGTGGTGAGGCCGGAGTCGAGCAGTCCGCGGATCTGCTGGACGTCCCGGACGGCCGCCTCGCCGTAGTCGCGGTAGCCGTTCTCGCCACGGTCGGGGTGGAGCAGGTCCTGCTCCTCGTAGTAGCGCAGCAGCCGGGTGGGGACGCCGGTGCGGCGCGAGAGGTCGCCGATCTTCATGCCGCACTCCCCACGCCCGTCGGCAGCTCTCCAGCGGGCCGCCCTTGCCTTCACACTGATGTGAATGTTCGACCATGGTCGCATGTCCACCGCATCCATGGTCAAGGGCACCGCCGTGCCCACACCCCTGCCCTGGTCGGGGCTGCTCGCCCTGTCCACGGCCGCCTTCACCGCCGTGCTGACCGAACTGCTGCCCGCCGGGCTGCTGCCCCGCATGGCGCCGGCGCTCGGCGTGTCCGAGGCGCGGGTGGGCTTCCTGGTCACGGGGTACGCGGCGGCCTCGTTCGCGGCGGCGATCCCGGTGACCGCCCTGCTGCGCGGCCTGCCGCGTCGGCCGGTCCTCCTCGGCGCCCTGCTGGGCTTCGCGCTGAGCAACGCGGTGGTCGCGCTGTCGTCCTCGTACGGCGTCACCTTCGCGGCGCGGCTGGCGGCCGGTGTCATGGGCGGCACGCTGTGGGCGATGCTCGCCGGGTACGCGGCCCGGATGGTGCCGGCCGAGCGGCGCGGCCGGGCGATCGCCGTCGTGCTCGCCGGCATCACGCTCGCGCTGGCGCTGGGCGTGCCGGCCGGGACCGCGCTGGCCGGGGCGGTGGGCTGGCGTGCCACGTTCGGCCTGCTGGCCGGGCTGGCGGTGCTGCTGATGGGCTGGGTGCGGTGGCGGGTCCCGGGCTTCCCCGGCGAGGCGCGGGGCGAGCGGGTGCCGCTCGCCGGGGTGGCCGTGCTGCCGGGGCTCCCCGTGATCCTGTCCGTCACGTTGTTCCTGCTGCTGGGCCACCAGGTGATGTACACCTACATCGCCCCGTTCACCGAGCAGGCGGGTTTCGGGCGCACGGATGTGGTGCTGCTGGTGTTCGGGGCGTCCACGGTGGCCGGGATCTGGGGGACGGGCCTGCTCGTCGACCGGCGTCCGCGTGCCACGCTGCTCGGCGCGCTCGCCCTCTGCGCGGCGGTCATGCTCGCGCTCGGCCGCACCGCGGACGCGCCCCCCGTGCTGCTGGCGGCGGTCGCGTTGTGGGGCGTGGCCTTCGGCGGGGCGCCGACCCTGATCCAGACGGCGCTGGTGCACGCGTCGGGGCCCGCCGCCTCGGATGTGGCGACCTCCCTGCAGACCACGGTGTACAACGCGGGCATCGCGGGCGGCTCGCTGACCGGAGGAGTCGTGCTGGAGCGGTGGGGCGCACCAGCACTGCCCTGGACGGCGTTCCCGCTGATCGCGCTGGCTCTGACGGCGGTCGCGGTGGGCCGCCGACACGCGTTTCCGGCGGTCCCGGGCCGACGGCCCAGCGGCGGCTGAGCGCGACCGCAGGCCCCCGGTTCGACAGGTCGGCAGTTCGACTGCCGACCTGTCGACCTGTCGACCTGTCCGACGGGGACCTGCGGGCCGTCCTGCCGACGGGACGGGAGCGGCTCAGCGCTCGGTGCGGGTGCGGAACCGCCGATAGAGGGCCGCGCCGCCGAGCATCATGGCCGTGCTGCCGACGAGGGCGGGCAGCGTGGCGTCGGCTCCCGTGTGCGCGAGCGAGGACACGGCATCGGGCGATTCGGCCTGCGCCGCCAGGGCCGGGGCCTGCGGGTTGTCCTTCGGACCCGGGGCCTGAGGCTCCGAGGGCGGGTTGTGCCGGACCGGCGCCTCGGGCTCGGAGGGGTGCCCCGGCTCGGCGGGCTCGACGGGTTCCTCGCCCGGCCCCTCGCCCGGCCCTTCGTGTGGCCCTTCGTGTGGCCCTTCGTGTGGCCCTTCGCCGGCGACGTTGGCGGACTCGTTGCCGAACGCCGGGTTCGCGATGCCGACGACGTTCACGCTGTTGCCGCTGACGTTCACCGGGAGATGGACCGGCAGCTGGAGCCCGTTGCCGGAGACGACGCCCGGAGAGTCCTGGGCGCCGCCCTGCGCGGTGGCGCCTCCCTCGGAGGTCGCGCCGGGCGCCCCGGGAGCAGCGGCCTTGCCCTTGTTGGCGCAGGTGTTGCCCGCGGCGGGGTTCAGTAGGCCCACCACGTTCACCGTGTTCCCGCACAGGTTCACCGGGAGGTTCACCGGCAGCTGGACACCGTTGCCGGAGATCAGCCCGGGCGAGCCTGCCGCGGCGCCGTTCGCCGCCGAGTCGGCGTGTGCGGGCAGTGTCACAGCCATCGCGCCGGAGACTGCGGCGACGGCCAGCACACCGGTTCGGGTAACCCGTCTCATGGGGTCCCTGCCTTCCAGACATGAATCGCGGGCACTCGCCCGCACCCGTTAGAACGCCGACGAACCATCCGGGTTATGCCAGAACGCCCTTTCGCACCGTTCTGTCGCCCGGAGGCGGGTCACGGGGAGGCCGCTTATCGTGATCGAGGGCGCCGCCGCGGACCGCTGCAGGCGTCCCTGGAGGCGCTGATGCTGGCCAAGCTGTCGACGCGGCCCGGGCTGCGACGCTGCGCGCTCGCCGTGACCGCCGCACTGACCCTGCTGGGCGCGGGCCTGCCGACGGCCGCCGCGAGCGGCGACGGCGACGCGGACGACCGTCCGGATCTGTCCCGGTTCTACGGTCAGAAGGTCGCATGGTCGGCCTGCAAGGGCGAGGGCATGCCCGACGACCTCCAGTGCGCCAAGCTGACGGTCCCCGTCGACTACGCCCACCCCAAGAAGGGCACGCTCGACCTCGCGCTCGCCCGCTATCGGGCCACGGGCGACAAGCGTGGCTCGGTGGTACTCAACTTCGGCGGCCCCGGCGGCCCGGGAGTCCCTGAACTCGCCTACGGCGGCAAGGGGTTCATGGATCTCACCGACAGCTACGACGTGGTCACCTTCGACCCCCGGGGCGTCGGCCGCTCCTCCCCCGTCAGCTGCGGGGACGGCGAGGAGAGCGGGCTGGCCTCGCTGGACGACGACTCGGCGCTCTCCGATCCGCGGAGGCTGCTCGCCCAGCTGAAACAGGCGGCCGCCGACTGCACCGAGCACTCCGGTCCGGTCCTGCCGCACATAGGCACCGTCGACGCGGCACGGGACCTGGACGTGATGCGGCAGGCGCTCCGCGACAAGAAGCTCAACTACCTCGGCTTCTCGTACGGCAGCCGGCTCGGCGCGGTCTACGCCGCCCAGTTCCCCGACAAGGTGGGACGGGTGGTCCTGGACGGCGTCGACACGCTGACCGAGCCGCTCACCGAGCAGGGGATCGTGGGCGCCCGGGGGCAGCAGGTGGCCCTGGACGACTTCGTCGGCTGGTGTGTGAAGGACATCGCCTGCCCGTTCGGGCAGGATCCGCGCGTGGCCCGCCAGGAGGTCGTACGGCTCGTCCGCTCGCTCGACGAGGATCCGCTGCCGACCGACTTCGGCAGCGACTTCACCGGCCAGGACCTCGTCGGAGCCCTCGGGCAGGGGCTGTACAGCAGGGAGTTGTGGCCGCTGCTGGAGCGGGCGCTGGCCCAGTTGGTCGAGAGCGGCGACGCCGGCGGGGTGCTGGGTTTCGTGGGCGGCGGCTTCGCCCTCCCGCTCCCCTTCACACTCCGGACGCCACTCCTGGCACCGCTGCGGACGCCACTCCTGACACCGCTGCGGACACCGCTGCAGACACCGCTGCGGACACCGCTGCGGACATCGCTCCCCGACGAGCCCTCCCCCGGTGCGCTGGTCGACGCGGAGGACGTCCCCCTCGACAACCTGCCCGCCGCGCTGATGGCGATCAACTGCGCGGACGACCCGGACCGCCCCACCGCCGAGCAGATCACCGCGGATCTCCAGCGACTGCGCGCCGCGTACGACAAGGCGTCACCGGTCTTCGGGCAGTACCGCCTCACCGAGGTCCTGATGTGCTACGGCCGCCCCAGGGGCACCGACTACATCCGCGACGAGGTGAAGGACCTCGACTCCCCGCAGATGCTCCTGGTCGGCACCCGCGGCGACCCGGCGACCCCCTACCGCTGGACCGAGGAGACGGCGAAGCGGCTCGGCTCCTCGGCCGTGGTGCTCGACAACAAGGGCGAGGGCCACACCGGATACGGGTCGTCCAAGTGCGTGCACCGCAAGGTCGACGACTTCCTGCTGTACGGCTCCCTCCCGCCGAACGGCAGTTCGTGCGGGCCCGAAGAGGACGACGGCTGAGTGCGCCGCTTCCTGCCGCTGCTGCTCGTCGCCCTCACCGCGGCCGGGGCGACGGTCGCCTCGGTCACCCTGTCGGCCCGGTGGTGGCTCGCGGCCGGGCCGCTGCTGGCGCTGACCGGTCTGGGCGGCCGGGACCTGCTGCAGCGCCGTCGCTCCCTCCCGCGCAACTACCCGCTCCTCGCACATCTGCGGTATCCGACGACGCGGTCGGCACGCTCCAGCGATGCCCGCGCGGAGGAGGGAGAGGAGCGGGACGAGTTCCTGGTGCCGTCGCTGCGCCCGGTGGAGCCGGCCGAGGAGCCCCCGGTGGTGCGGGTGGGCGGGCCCGACTGCCGCCTGCCGTACGACATGGCGCTGCTGAACGTGTCCGCGATGAGCTTCGGGGCGCTGTCGCCGCAGGCGGTCCTCGCCCTCAACCGCGGTGCGGCACTGGGCCGTTTCGCGCAGGACACCGGGGAGGGCGGGCTGTCCGAGTACCACCTGCGGGGCGGCGGCGACCTCGTCTGGGAGATCGGGTCGGGATACTTCGGCTGCCGCGGCCCCGACGGCGGTTTCGACGCACGGGAGTTCGCCGACAAGGCGGCCCTGCCCGAGGTGAAGTGCGTGTCGTTGAAGTTGTCCCAGGGGGCGGCCCCCGGAAGCGGCGGGGTGCTGCCGGGGGTGAAGGTGAGCGCCGAGGTCGCGCGGGAGCGGAGGGTTCCGGAGGGCGTGACGGTGGTGTCGCCGCCCGGTCACCGGGAATTCTCGACGCCGCGGGAGCTGGTGCTCTTCCTGGCCCGGCTGCGCGAGGCGGCGGGCGGCAAGCCGACCGGGTTGAAGCTGTGCGTGGGGTCGCGGCGGGAGTTCCTCGCCCTCTGCCGGGCGATGGCGGCGGAGGGGGTGACACCCGACTTCGTGATCGTGGACGGCTCGGAGGGCGGCACGGGTTCCGGCCCGACGCAAGTGGCCGGGCGGCTCGGCATGCCGCTCACCCAGGGGCTGATCACCGTGCACAACGCCCTGGTCGGCGTCGGGCTCCGGGACCGGGTGCGGATCGGGGCGAGCGGCCGGGTGGCCACGGGCGCGGACATCGTCAGACGTCTCGCGCAGGGCGCCGACTACACGAACGCGGCCCGCGCGATGATGCTCGCCCTCGGCTGCGTCCGGGCCCGACGCTGCCACACCGGCGCCTGCCCGGTCGGCGTCGCGACGCAGGACCCGCTGCGGGCACGTGCGTTGAACGTCGCCGACAAGGCCCGGCGGGTCCGGCACTACCAGCGCGAGACGGTTCGCGACGCCGTCCGGATCATGGCCGCGATGGGCGTGCGCGAGCCCGGCGAGCTCACCCCCGCCCACCTGCTCCGCAGGTCCGGGCCGGGCGTGCTGCGCTCGTACGCGGAGCTGTACGAGTGGCTGGCGCCGGGCGAACTCCTCGCCGGGCCGCCGCAGTCATGGGCGGCGGACTGGAAGGCGGCGAGCCCGGACGGCTTCGGCTGAGCGCCGTCCACGGGACGGCCGCTACGGCTTGACGGTCACGAAGGAGTCGATCGCCGCGGTCAGTTCGGCCGGCTTCTCGACGGGGAGTTCGTGGCCGGCGTCGAGGATGCGGACGACCGCGTCCGGATAGGCCTTGGCCATCCGCAGCATCTGCTGCACCGGGAGCTGGATGTCGTGGTAGCCGTGGATCATCAGGGTCGGGGCCTGGATCTCCCCGACCCGGTCCAGGACGTCGAAGGCGCGCATCGCGCCGTACAGCGTCATGACCACCTCGCGCGGGGTGTCCGCGGAGGCCTTGACGTACGCGCGGATCTCGTCGCGGGGGTAGCCGGGGGCGAAGGCCCGCTGGATGTTGGCGGCGACGAACAGCTTGAACGGGACGAGGGTGGAGGCCCCCATCAGCAGGCCCCTGCCCCGGCTGTAGGTCATCCGGCCGATGGAGTTCACCAGCACCATGCGCTCGACCCGTTCGGGGTGGGAGAGGGCGACGGTCTGCGAGATCATCCCGCCCATGGAGTGGCCGACCAGCACGAACCGCTCGATCTCCAGGTGGTCGAGAAGGGCGAGGAGGTCACGCGCCAGTTCCGCGACCGTCTTCACCCCCGCCCCGCTGCTCTCGCCGTGCCCGCGCAGGTCGAGGCGGATCACCCGGCGCCGCTCGGCGAAGTGCGCCACCTGGTGGTCCCAGCGGCGCCGGTTCGCGGTCCAGCCGTGCACGAACACCAGGGGCACGCCGTCGCCGTCGCGCGGGCCCTCGTCGTCGTACGTCAGTGCTGCGCCCTCGACTTCGAGCTGCGGCATGGGTGCCTCCTGCAGTGCTGTCCCGGTTACTGACGCGTACGGTAACCGGCCGCGGGGGTCGGCGTCACCGTCGTCCGCCGAGAAAAAAATCCCGGCGATGCCCCGCGGACGAATCGGACCTATCGTGCTCATATGGAGCACGCACTCAGCCCCGCGACCCTCTCCGAACTGCGCCGCCCGCGCCCCTATCCCGCAGTGTCCGTGCTGACGCCGACGCATCGCCGGGAACCCGAGAACACCCAGGACCGGGTCCGGTTGCGCAATGTCGTGGCCGAGGCGAAGAAACAGCTGGACGCCGACCCGGCGGTCACCCGCGAGCGGCGCGCCGACGTCTCCGAGCAGCTCGACCGGGCGCTCGCCGAGATCGACCTGGCGCACACCGAGGACGGCCTGGTCATCTACGCGGCCCCGGGCGAGCACCAGGTGTGGTCCCTGGCCCGCGCCGTCCCCGAACGCGTCGTCTTCTCCGACACCTTCCTGACCCGCAACCTGGTCTCCGCCCAGGCCTCGGAACGGCCGTTCTGGGTGCTGTCGGTCTCCGCCGACCGCGTCACGCTGTGGAACGGCGGCGCCGACCGGGTCGTCGAGGCGGACAACAGCGGCTTCCCGATGACCAGAAGCCGGGAGAACTTCGACGCCGAGCGCCAGGAGCGGATCGGCGACCTGCCCAGTACTTTCCGCGACGAGGACACCCGCCACTTCCTGCGCGAGGCCGACTTCGCGATGAGCCGACTGCTGCGCCTGGCCCCGCGGCCGCTGTACATCACCGGTGAGCGGGCGGCGCTGTCGGCCCTCGACGAGCTGGGCACCGTCACGAGGGCCGCCGTGCACATCCCGCACGGCGGACTGTCGCACGGCACGCCGGACGCGGTATGGCAGGCCGTGCGCCCGATGGTCGCCGCCGAGGCGCTCAGGAGCGTGGACACGGTCAGCCGGGCGCTGGAATCGGCGCTCGGCCGCAAGGAGTTCGCGGCCGGCGTCGACGAGGTCTGGCAGAGCGCCCGGGAGGGCCGGATCCGGCTGCTGGCCGTCGAGGAGAACTACCGCGTCACGGTCCGCGACGACGGCGACCACCTCGTCCCGGCCGTGAGCGGCGACCTCGACGCCCGCGAGGACATCGTGGACGAGATCGTCGAGCAGTGCCTGGAGACGCGCGCCGACGTGCGCTTCGTGCCCGACGGCGCCCTGTCCGACGCCGACGGGATCGCGGGGGTCCTGCGGTACTGACCCGCCCTTCCCCGGCGGCGCGGCTCTCAGACGTTGCCGAGCAGGGCCTGCAGCCCCTGGTCGACCGCGGCGCCGACGTCCTCGCGGCCCGCGGGGACCACCGCGTAGCTGCGCAGCAGGAAGCGGCGCAGGGCGCAGCTGTCGAACTGGAGCAGGGCCATCCCGAGCGGGGAGTGGAACTCCATCACCGTACGGTCCGGCCCGCAGGGCCAGATGTGCACGTCTCCGCTCCCGGCCGGGCCGCTCACGCCCTGCTCCAGCAGGGCACGGGCGAAGGTCCAGGTGACCGCCTCACCGGCGAGGGAGACCTCCGACGGGAAGTCGACGTGCACGGCGAAGGGGTCGGTGGCGGCATAGCGGAGCGTGGCGGGCACGGGCAGCTCCTGGTCGTCCGCGGTGATCAAGCTGGCGCGGACGGGTTGTTCAAGAGTGATGTCCATGCATGTACGACCTCATAGAGGCGCTTCGCATTACGCGAAACCGGGATCGAATTCATGTGACCTGTGTCACATGGGTAGACCTATAGAACATAAAGCCGTAGAACGCGAGCCCGACAGTCACCTCGCCCCCCTCAGGAGTCCCCCAAGTCACGTACGTCACCTACGACTTGACCTCCTCCGGGCACCCACGACCCACCCCTCGCCGGCCCTCCGCGAGGACACTGGCATATGCCGGAAGCATCACCGAATCGTGTGTTGCCAAATCCCTTACAGGGTGTCGCGGGCTGTGCAACAGTCGTAACGGCCCTTGCGTCAGCCTTCGTCGTACCGTTCCCGCATCGGAGTGCGTCATGCCGCCCCATGTCTCTGCGGACCGCTCAGCCGCCCAGCCGCCAGGGCGCGGCTCGGTCGACGCGCTGATCACCCAGACACGGCGGCTCAAGGGCGACATGGACGCCGTTCGCCAGAACGCGCAGGACGACGGAACAGACCCGCAGGGCCGCTGGCAGCGTGCGCTCTACGATCTCGCGCTGCACCAACTCGACGACCTCGACGCGCACTTGGCCCAGCTGCGGGACGGCCCGCCGCCGGTGTCGGCCGCCGCGCCCGCGACCGCCCGGCGCGAGTCGCTGCTCAGCCGGGTCGGCAGCGCCGAATGGAACCTGCTGACGGACGAGGCCGTGTGGTCCGAGGAGCTTTACCGGATCCTCGGCCGCGACCCCGCCGCTCCCCCGCTCACCCTCGACGAACTGCCCTCCCTCGTCCTCGAGGAGGACCGGCCGAAGCTCACGGCGATGGTCACGGACTGCCTGATCGACGCCCGGCCCATCGACGGGGAGTTCCGCGTCCTCCGCCCGGACGGCGAGCCGCGCACCGTGCACATGATGGGCGAGCCCGTGCTCGACGCCGAGGGCGGCACCGCCTCGATGTGGGCCGTCCTGCGGGACGTGAGCGAGGTGCGCCGCGGCCAGCGCACCGTGCGCGAGAGCGGTGACTCGCTCCAGCGCCAGCGCCACCGGGCGCAGACCGAGCACCGGCTCGCGGTCGAACTGCAGGAGGCCGTCCTGCCGCCGTGGCGCGGCTCCGTGCGCCTGCCGCACCAGGGCCCCCGCTCGCTCGACCTCGCCGCCCACTACCTGCCCGCCGCCACGACCTCGCTGATCGGCGGCGACTGGTACGACGCCCTCGAACTCTCCGACGGCCAGACCCTGCTCAGCGTCGGCGACCTCACCGGACACGGCCCGGCCGTCACCTCGACCACGGCGATGATGCTGGGCGCCCTGCGCGGCATGGCCATGGCGGGCACCCGGCCCGCCCAACTGATGTCCTGGCTCAACCAGTTACTCGACGCCGCCGTCCAGCCGGCCCTGGGCAGCGCCGTCTGCTGCCGCTACCGGCCGGACACCCGCACCCTGGCCTGGGCACAGGCCGGACACCCCGCCCCGCTGCTGTTCCGCGACGGGACGGGGCGCCGGCTGACCGCACCGGAGGGCGTGCTCCTCGGAGCCACCACGCACGCCGTCTACGGGCAGGCCGAGGAGACCCTCGAAGAAGGCGACCTGCTCCTGCTGCACACCGACGGACTGGCGCCCGCCGAGCGGCTCCTCGCACTGGCCCCCCGGCTGGACGGTCCGCGCAGCGCACAGGACTGCATACGGATCGTCCTGGAGGAATGCGACCAGGCCGAACGTGCGGACGACGCCTGTGTGCTCGTCGCCCGGGTCACCAGGTGAGCCTCACATCGTGAGCCTCACGTCTGGGCGCTGCTGCCCGACCTGCCCCCCTTCTGCTTCGGCAGGGCCAGCCTGATCTCCTCGCGCAGCTCGCTGATCCTCGGGTAGTTGGCGTACTCCGCGGTGAGCCGGTACATCTGGCTCAGCCGGTCCCAGGTGCGCCGGGAGGAGTTCGACCCCATCGACATCAGGGCCAACCGGGCGAACCGGTCCGCCTGTTCGGGGTCGTCCGCGATGAAGCAGGCGGACGCCATGGACAGATGATCGAAGATCTTCGACCGCTCACGCCCGTCGACGCGCAGCGCCAGGGCCTTCTCCGCGTAGTGCTGGGCGTGCACGGCGGCCTGCGGGTCGAACTCGGCCAGCGTGCGGTAGGCCAGGGCCTGCATGCCGTACAGATCCTCGTCCCGGAAGGTCTGCATCCAGGACGGCGGTGTCACATCGCCCTTGTCGGAGACGAAGAGGTCCTCCGCCCGGCCGAGGGTGCGGCGCATGGCCTGTCCCTTGCCCATCGACGCCTGCGCCCAGGCCTCGATGGTGTGGAACATCGCCCGGGTGCGCGGCAGCACCTCGCCGCCGGCCCCGGACTGGGCCAGATTCATCAGGTCGAGGGCGTCGTCCGGCCGGCCGAGGTGGACCATCTGACGGGCCGCCCGGGAGAGCGCCTCGCCGGCCCGCGGCCGGTCACCGCCCTCGCGCGCGGCGTGGGCGGCGATGACGAAGTACTTCTGGGCCGTGGGCTCCAGACCGATGTCGTGCGACATCCAGCCCGCGAGAACGGCGAGGTTGGCCGCGACGCCCCACAGGCGCCGCTGGAGATGGGTGGGGTGGTGGTAGGCGAGGATGCCGCCCACCTCGTTGAGCTGTCCCACGACGGCCTTGCGTTGCAGCCCGCCCCCGCGGGCCGCGTCCCAGGCTCGGAACACCTCGACCGAGCGCTCGAGTTCGTCGACCTCCTCCGTTCCGATGGGGGCCGCCTCGTAGCGGTCGAACCCAGCGGGGTCGGCATGGTGGAGGTGGGGATGGTCGATGACGGTAGCGTCGGCGGAGAGGGTGGGGTCGGTGTGGAGCCACTCGTACATGGCACTGCTGAGAGCTGATCCCGCGGCGAGCGCTGCACCCGCGCCCACCAAGCCGCGTCGGTTGAGCATGAGGTCCATTCCCGTGAATTCGGTGAGGACCGCAGCAGTCCGTTCGGGCGCCCACGGCACACCGTCGGGATGTTCGACACTCCCGCCGCCGGGCCGTTTCCCTGTACGCCCGTGCCGGACCAGACCGAGGTCCTCGATGGTCACGACACGGCCGAGACGCTCGGTGAACAGAGCCGCCAGCACCCGCGGCACCGGATCGCGCGGGATCTCTCCCGTGTCGATCCACCGCCGCACCCGGGAGGTGTCGGTCGACAGTTGGGGGTGGCCCATGGCCGCCGCCTGCCGGTTGACCAGCCTCGCGAGTTCACCCTTGGACCAGCCGGCCAGGCCGAACAGATCCGAGAGACGGGTGTTGGGTTGTCCGCTCACGTCAAGCCCCCAGGTTCTCGGCTGAGTTGACAGTAGCCCCGGGAAAGTTGCCGGGCGACTATTCGCCAGGGTTCGCCAGGGTTCGCCAGATGGTGTGCCACTGGGCGACGGGTGTCAGGTAGGAAAGCGCCACCCCGACCCGGTCGCCGAGGGACACTCCCCAGGGTGCACCCGGGTGGACCGGTCGGGGCAGCGTTCTGACGTCCGGCACACGAAGGGATCTGTTTCTCCCATGTACGCAGCATCGTCCTCCGTGTCCGCCCCGCCCCGGTCGCTGCACTCCCGCCCGGGCGGCGGCGGCCCCTACCTCGACCCTGCGCGGTCGGCGGGCCCCGCGCTCGGCGCGGGTCTGACCCGGCGCCCCGCGGGGATCGGCACGCAACCGCTCAGCGGAAGACTCGACCTGTCCGGCCCTCAGGGCGCCCAGCTGCGCACGGCGATCGCGTCGGTGCACCGGATCTGCCCGGAGTTCGCCCCGGTCCAGGTGCTGCGCCGCAGCGGCCGCTCGGTGCTCCTGGTCGGCACGACAGGACGCAGTACGGCCGTCGCCAAGTGTTTACTGGACCACTCCCCCGTGTGGGCGGAGCGGATCCGACACGAAATAGCCGCGTACCGCACGTTCGTCCGGCACCGCCCCCCGGTGCGGGCGCCGAGACTGATCGCGGCGGACCCGGACAACTGCACACTGGTGATCGAGCGGATGCCGGGGCGCGTGGCGGCACTTCAGCGGCATCCCACCGAGGCCCCACCGCGGGCGGACGTGCGGGCGGCGCTCGGCGCGATCTGCCGGCTCAACGCCTGGCGGCCGCCGGCGGGGACGTTCGACGCACCGCTCGACTACGCCGCCCGGATCTCCCGCTACCACGAACTGGGTCTGCTCACCGACCGGGACCTGGGCGACCTCCAGAAGCTGCTGCACGGCATCGCGGCCACCGCGGGCCGGCAGGGCATGGGCCAGTTCTGTCACGGCGACGCCCTCCTGTCGAACATCCTTCTCTCACCGGCCGGTCCAGTGCTGGTGGATTGGGAGCACGCAGGCTGGTATCTGCCGGGCTACGACCTGGCGACACTGTGGTCGGCGCTGGGCGACGCACCGGTGGCGCGCCGTCAGATCAGTCAGATCGCCCAGTCGGCGGGCCCGGCCTCGCGGGACGCCTTCCTGGTGAACCTGATGCTGGTCCTCACCCGCGAGATCCGTACCTACGAGACGGCCGTGCAGCGTTCGATGCACGACACGACCCCGACGGCCCCGGGGGCGGCCCACCCGGGTGCCGCGCCGTCCGGCGAGGAACAGCGCCTGCTGCTGCGGCGGCTGCACGACGACTGCCAGCTCGCCCGACGGGCGGTGCGCGCGGCGGTCGGCACTCGCTGAGGGGCGAAGGTCCGCGGTTCGTCCGAACAGGGCGTACCGCGGACCTTCGTATGTGCGGACCTTCGTATGTTCGAAGGTTTCATATGTTCGTAAGAGGTGTCTTGACGAGGTAAATCGCCCGTATATGAGCATGATTGACGGGTTATCGTTCCCCGTCGGCTCGTCCCAGGAGACCGTCTTGCGAAAACCCGTCATTCCCCCCGGACCCCCCGGACGTGTCCGTAGAGCCGCAGGCGCCCTGGCGTCGGCGGCTCTGCTGCTCCCGCTGCTCGGTGCGGCGTCGCCGGCCGACGCGACCGAGTCCACTGCCCCGGCGACCGGCCTGCAGCGGGCCTTCGCCGCCGCGGCCGCCGAGTACCACGTGCCGCAGAGCGTGCTCCTGGGCGTCTCCTACCTCCAGTCCCGCTGGGACACGCACGGCGGAGCGCCGAGCGTGATCGGCGGCTACGGCCCGATGCACCTCACCGACGCCCGGACCGCGCTGACCGGCGCCGCGCACCACAGCAAGGGCGCGCAGAACGCCCGAGGCGGCTCCGCGCGCCCGGCCCCGCATCCACCCGCGGGCCTCGGACCTCCGTCCAGCGACAAGCTCCCGGCCCGCCTCAGGACCCTGCCGCGTGCGGCGGAACTGACCGGCCTGAGCGCCGCCGACCTGCGCACGGACCCCGCCGCCAACATCGCGGGCGGCGCCGCGCTCCTCGCCGCCGCCCAGCAGCAGCTGGGCGAGCCCCTGAGCGCCGACCCGGCGGACTGGTACGGCGCGGTCGCCGACTTCCCGGGCGCGGACGACAGCGCGACGGCCGCCGCCTACGCCGACGACGTCTTCGAGGTGCTCCGCACCGGCGAGCGGCGCACCACGGACTCCGGTGAGACGGTCGCCCTGGCCGCGCAGCCGGACCTGGTGCCGCGCCGCGCCCAGCTGCGCAAGGCCGGTCTGCGCACGGTCTCCGCGGCGGGCACCGAGTGCCCGACGACGGTGTCCTGCGAGTGGATCGCGGCGCCGTACGAGGAGTTCGGCGACAACGACTACGGCAACCACGACGTCGCCGACCGGCCGACCTCGCCGGGCATCAAGTACATCGTCGTCCACGACACCGAGGGCGGCTGGGCCGGGGTGCTCAACATGGTCCAGGACCCCACCTACGTGTCCTGGAACTACTCGCTGCGCTCCACCGACGGCCATGTCGCCCAGCATGTGAAGGCGAAGGACGTGGCGTGGCACTCCGGCAACTGGTATGTCAACTCCAAGTCGATCGGCCTGGAGCACGAGGGGTTCCTCGCCTCCCCGGACTCCTGGTACACGGAGGCGATGTACCGGTCGTCGGCGCGCCTGGTGACGTACCTGGCCGAGAAGTACGCCGTTCCGCTGGACCGGCAGCACATCCTGGGCCATGACAACGTGCCCGGCCCGACGGCCGCGTCCGTGTCCGGGATGCACACCGACCCGGGCCCGTACTGGGACTGGCGGCACTACTTCGAGCTGATGGAACGCCCCTTCACGGCCGCGGCCGACAGCAGCGGCGGTCTGGTGACGATCCGGCCGGACTACACCGCCAACAAGCCGGTGTACACCGACTGCGGCGGGAAGGGACTGCCGTGCGCGGCGCACGGTTCCGGCGCGGTGCGGCTGTACTCCGACCACGACGAGAAGTCCGCGCTGGTCAAGGACGTCGGCCAGGGCTCGGGCCCGACCGCGGGGGTGAACGACATCTCCGCGCGGGCTTCGACCGGCCAGCAGTACGCGGTCGCCGACCAGTGGGGGGAGTGGACGGCGATCTGGTACCTCGGCCAGAAGGCCTGGTTCAAGAACCCGGCGGCGCAGCCGGCGGCCGTCCCGGCGACCGGTCGGACGGTGACCCCGAAGGACGGCCGCGACAGCGTTCCGGTGTACGGCCGCGCCTACCCCGAGGCGGGGGCCTACCCGGCGGGGGTGCCGGTCCAGGCGGTCTCGGCGCTGCAGTACACCCTGCCGAAGGGCCAGAAGTACGTGGTCGGGGACAAGGTGCCGGGCGAGTACTACTACGCGACCACCTTCGCCACCGGATCGCACCGGGTCGTCGTCGGCAAGGACATGTACTACGAGATCCAGTACGGCCACCGGGTGGCGTTCGTGCGGGCCGCGGACGTCGAGCTGACGGCGTCCTAGCGGGACTTCAGCCCTGCTGGAACAGCTCCGCCGGGAGCGGCTTCAGCAGGGCGTACAGGTCGTCGGTGATGGGGCGGTCCCAGGCGGCGATGGTCACCAGGACGTTGTCGCTGCGGTCGAACTGCACGCAGGAGATCCGCCCCTCGGAGAGCTTCAGCCGGCGCACGATCAGCAGGTTGTCGCCCTGCATCACGGGCATGTCCTCGGTGCCGACGACGGTCACCTCCTCGTCGTTCTCCAGCGCGAGCAGCAGCTGGGCGACCTCGAAGGGGACCTCGCCCTCGTCCACCTCGCGGGCCGGGGAGCCCTCGGGCAGATTGCCGATGATCATCGCGGGGCCGCGACCGCCGAAGAGGTCGTAGCGCAGGAAGACGCCCTGGCAGCTGCCGTCCGGCGCGGGCAGCAGGCCGGCGCCCAGATTGCCGGGCCAGTCGCCCGGGTCCATGGCCAGTACGTCGAAGTCGGGCCCGGCGGGCGTGGCGCTGCGGCGGCGGAGGAACGACATGCGGCAATGGTACGTGCTGCCGTTCGGCGATGTTCTCGGGTGACGGGTGCGGGTCCGTCCGGACCGGTCGCGCAGTTCCCCGCGTTGTCACTGGCCGTGCGGTGCAGCTCGGGTGCCGGGTGCGGGTCCGTCCGGGCCGGTCGCGCAGTTCCCCGCGCCCCTTGGTGGGACAGGTCGGCGTCCGTGATCAGTGGGCGTCGAGCTCGTGCGCAGTTCCCCGCGCCCCTGAGGTGGGGCGGGTGGGCGGCCGTGACTCGTGGACGTCAGTGTCGGAGTCGTGCGCGGTTCCTCGCGCCCCTGGGGTGGGACACCTGAGCGTTCGTGTCAGTGGGGGTCTGTCGGGGGGACTACTGCTACTGGGCTTGCCGCGTGCAGGAGGACTGCGTGGGTGACCGAGCCGAGCATGCGGGCGGGGGTCAGGAGGCGGCGGCGGTGGCGGCCCACCACGACCAGGTCGGCGTCCTTGGAGGCGGCGACGAGGAGGGCCGCCGCGTCGCCGGGGGCGGGGAGCGGGTCCGCGTGGACGCCGGGATGGCGCTCGCGGTGCGGGGCGAGGAAGCCGTCCATGAGGGCGGCCGTCTCGTGCTCGACGGCGTCCTGGTCGTAGAGCGGGGCGGGCAGGTCGCCGGGGGCGGTCCAGGTCTGGATCGGCCAGGGGTAGGCGGCGATCACCTGGAGGCGCGCGCCGAGCAGGGCGGCCTCGGTGAAGGCCAGGTCGAGGGTCGTGTCGTCGGGGCCGTCCACCTTGAGGCCCACGACCACCCGGGGGCCGGGCTCGGCCGGCAGTACGACGTCGACCGTTCGGCCCGGTCGGGGCACGACCACGACCGGGCACTCGGCGTCCCGGGCCGCCGTCAGGCTGTTGGAGCCGAGCAGCAGGCCGGCGAAGCCGCCGCGGCCCCGGGAGCCGAGCACCAACAGCTGGGCCTCGGCGCCCAGTTCGGGCAGCAGCGCACCGGGCGCGCCGTCGAGGCCCACGTACTCCGGGCGCGGCCCGCCCTCGGCCGCGGTCGGCCGGGCGCGGGCCTCGGCGAGCACCGGGTCGTCCTCCGGAGCAGGCGGTACGACCGCGGGGGCGCCGGGCGGCGTCCAGACGGCGTGGTGGCGTACGTGCGCCACGCGCAGCGGCGCTCCGCGGCGGCGGGCGGCGTCGCGGGCCCAGTCGAGGGCGCGCCAGCCGTCCTCGGAACCGTCGACCGCCGCGACGACCGGCAGCGTGCTCATGGTCCTCACCTCCCGGAACTCGACCTTCGTCCTGCTGGAGCCAGCCTTGCCCAGGCGGGGCCCCAGGAGGGGGTACGAGGTCGCGTGTCCGGAAAACGAGGAGGAACACCCCCGGTTCGGCGGGTCTCAGGTCAGGTCGAACTCCCCTTCCCGTGCCCCCGACACGAACGCTCCCCATTCGGCGGGCGTGAAGATCAGGGAAGGGCTCTGGGGGCGGCCGCTGTTGCGCATCGCGATGAATCCCTCGACGAAGGCGATCTGGACATCCCCCCGACCCTGGCTGCTGGACTGCCACTCGGCGTTGCTGAGGTCCAGCTCCGGCTTGTCCCAGCCCGTGAGCGGCTGCTGCTGGATGGTGCTCTCGGCCACGTCCGTGCTCCTCCCGGTCGGTCGTCCGCGGGTCAGCCTAGCGATCGGTTCCGGACGCGGACAGAGCACGTGAGAAGGACCTTTCAGGACTCCGGGGCCGCCGCTCCGACGAGCCACATGGAGAAGAACTGCGAGCCGCCGCCGTAGGCGTGCCCGAGGACCTTGCGGGCCCGCTCCACCTGGTGTTCCCCGGCCTGTCCGCGCACCTGGAGCGCGGCCTCGGCGAAGCGGATCATGCCGGAGGCGCCGATGGGGTTGGTGGACAGGACGCCTCCCGACATGTTGACGGGGAGGTCGCCGTCGAGCTCCGTGACCCCGGCCTCGGTGAGCTTCCAGCCCTCGCCCTCGTCGGCGAAGCCGAGGTTCTCCAGCCACATGGGCTCGTACCAGGAGAACGGCACGTACATCTCGACGGCGTCGATGTCCCGGCGCGGGTCGGTGACGCCGGCCTGACGGTAGACGTCGGCGGCGCAGTCCTGGCCGGCCCGCGGCGACACGGCGTCCTTGCCGGCGAAGAGGGTCGGTTCGCTGCGCATCGCGCCGCCGAGCATCCAGGCGGGAGGGCGGGGCGCGCGGGCGGCGCCGGCCCGGTCGGTGAGGACCATCGCGCAGGCCCCGTCGGAGGACGGGCAGGTCTCCGAGTAGCGGATCGGGTCCCACAGCATGGGCGAGGCCTGGACCTTCTCCAGTGTGATGTCGTGCTCGTGGAGGTGCGCGTAGGGGTTCTTCAGCGCGTTGCGCCGGTCCTTGTACGCCACCAGGGAGCCGACGGTGTCGGGCGCGCCGCTGCGCCGCATGTACGCGCGCACGTGCGGTGCGAAGAACCCGCCGGCCCCGGCGAGCAGCGGCTGCTGGAAGGGGATCGGCAGGGACAGTCCCCACATGGCGTTGGACTCGGACTGCTTCTCGAAGGCGAGGGTCAGCACGGTGCCGTGCACCCGGGCCGCGACGAGGTTCGCGGCGACGAGCGCGGTGGAGCCGCCGACCGAGCCCGCCGTGTGCACGCGCAGCATCGGCTTGCCGACCGCGCCGAGCGCGTCGGCGAGGTACAGCTCGGGCATCATGACGCCCTCGAAGAAGTCGGGGGCCTTGCCGATGACGACGGCGTCGACGTCGGCCCAGGTCAGCTCGGCGTCGTCGAGGGCGCGCCGGGCGGCCTCCCGGACCAGACCGGCGATCGAGACGTCCCGTCGGGCCGCGACGTGTTTGGTCTGGCCGATCCCGACGACGGCCACGGGCTCCTTGCTCATCGCGGTTCCCCTTCGAGTACGGCGACCAGGTTCTGCTGGAGACACGGGCCGGAGGTGGCGTGGGCGAGGGCGCGGTCGGACTCGCCCCGGTGGATGCGGGCGGCGGCCTCGCCGATGCGGATGAGGCCGGCGGCCATCATCGGGTTGGCGGCGAGGGCGCCGCCGGACAGGTTCACCCGGACGCTGTCGTCCAGCCGCAGCGCCTTGCGCAGGACGACCTCCTGTGCGGTGAACGGCGCGTGCAGCTCGGCGGTGTCGACGGGCCGTTCGAACGCGCCCGCCTTCTCGGCGGCGAGGCGGGTGGAGGGCGAGTCGGTGAGGTCGCGCACGCCGAGCGAGTGGGCCTCGATGCGGTGGTCGATGCCTCGGATCCAGGCGGGCCTGGAGCACAGTTCGCGGGCTCGTTCCCCGGCCGCGAGGATCACGGCGGCGGCGCCGTCGCCGACGGGCGGGCAGTCGCCGGTGCGCAGCGGTCGTACGGCGTAGTCGCCCTGGGGCAGCGAACCGCGCAGCTGGGCGTGGGAGTTGAGGGTGGCGACGCGTCGGCTGCGCGCCCCGATGGCGGCGAGGGCGCTCTCGTCGGTGTCGCCGGCGTCGATCAGGGCCTGTGCCTGGAGCGCGGCGAGGGCGACGGAGTCCGGCCACAGGGGGGCGACGTAGTACGGGTCCAGCTGGCGGGTGAGGACGTCGCGTACGGAGCCGGGCGAGGACTTGCCGTAGGAGTAGACGAGCGCGGTGTCGGCGTCGCCCGTGAGCAGCTTGGTCCAGGCCTCGTACAGCGCCCAGGCGCCGTCCATCTCCACATGGGACTCGGAGATGGGCGGCCAGGCGCCGACGCCGTCGAGGGCGAGGGTGAAGGAGAAGGCGCGGCCGGCGAGGTAGTCGCTGGAGCCGGAGCAGGTGAAGTCGATGTCGGCGGTCTTCAGGCCGGTCCGGTCGAGGACGCTGTGCAGGACCGGCATGAGCATCTCGACCTCGGAGAGCTCGTCGGTGGTGCGCAGGACGTCGGTCTGTGCGAAGGCCACCACCGCGATGTCGCGGAAGCCTGAGGGTTCCTCGCGGGTCACAGCAGCTCCTTGTAGACGTCGTAGTCGGCGTCGGGTTCGCCGGTGGGCCGGTAGTGGTCGGGGTAGCGGGCGCCCTGCGTCCACACGGGTTCGACGCGCAGGCCCATGCGTACCTGGTCGTAGGGGATGCCGCCGATGCGTCCGTGCAGCGCGAGGTCGGCGCCGTCGAGGGCGATGTGGGCGTAGACGTACGGCACTTCGATGTCGAGGTTCTTCGCCTTGATGTTGACGATGCAGAAGGTGGTGACCGTGCCGCGCGGCCCGACCTCGACCTGCTCGGCGGTCGGGACGCCGCAGGTGGGGCAGGCGCCGCGCGGCGGCACGTACACCTTGCGGCAGGACGGGCAGCGTTCGCCGACCGTGCGCTGGGTGGCGAGCGCGGCGATGTGGGCGGACTGGGCGCGGCCGGGCGAGTAGGTGTAGTCGAGGCGGGCGGGGGCGACGATCCCGGAGACGCGCTCGCCTTCGAACTCCCCCGGGTGGCTGCCGGACGGCTGGTCCGGTTCGCCTGCGTACGGCTCGAAGCAGGCGATGTCGGTGATGGCGCCGGTGCGTTCCTCGGCCCAGCGGATCCGGACGCGCATTCCGGTGTGGACGGCGTCGGGGCCGGGGGCGTCGAGGGCGTGCAGCAGGGCGGTGTCGGCGCCGTCGAGGCGGACCAGGACCCAGGCGAAGGGGGTGCCGAGGGGCTGGCCGCGACGGGGGGCGTGGTTCCAGGCCCAGGTGGTGACCGTGCCGGTGGCGGCGACCTCGACGAGATCGTGGATCTCCTCGGCGGTGACGGGGTCGTACTCGACGGGCGGGACGAGGGTGCGGCCGTCGGTCGCCTTCACCCCGAGGACGACCCGCTCCCGCAGACCGGTGAGAAACGCGCTCTGCACGGGCCCGAGAGACCGGGTGAACGGAAACTCGACGACAAGCGGCGCTTTGAGCACTTCGGGCATAGGGGCTGCCTCCTTCGGACATCGGCGTGAGGAGCGCGCCCCTCAGGGGCGCGGGGAACTGCGCGACCAGCCACAACGGGCCCGCAGCAGGCGAACGGCGAGAACCCACCCCTACTCCCGGCGGTAAACAGGCGCCCGTTTCTCCGCGAAGGCCCGGGCCCCTTCCTTCGCGTCGGCCGTGTCGAACACCGGCCACCCCCGCACGAGTTCGGCGGCGAGCCCCTCCGTCTCGGTCAGCTCGGCCGTCTCGTACACCGAGGCCTTGACCGCCTCCACGGCCAGTGGCCCGCACGCGTTGACCCGTTCGGCGATCTCCAGGGCCTTCTCCAGGGCCGTGCCGTCGGGGACGACATGTCCGATCAGGCCGATGTCCGCGGCCTCCCGTGCGCTGTACGGCCGTCCGGTGAGCAACATCTCCAGGGCGTGGGTGCGCGGGATCTGGCGTGGCAGCCGGACCGTGGAGCCGCCGATCGGGAACAGCCCGCGCTTGACCTCGAAGAGGCCGAAGGTGGCGGATTCGCCCGCGACGCGGATGTCGGTGCCCTGGAGCATCTCGGTGCCGCCCGCCACGCAGTACCCCTCGACGGCGGCGATCACCGGTTTGCGGGGGCGGTGGTGGCGCAGCATCGCCTTCCAGTGCAGATCGGGGTCGGCCTTGAGCCGGTCGCGGTACTGCTGTCCCTCCATGTCCTTGCCGGCGAGGGCCTTGAGGTCCATGCCGGCGCAGAAGGAGCCGCCCGCGCCGGTGAACACGATGGAGCGGACGGATTCGTCCTCGTCGGCTTCGAGCCAGCCGTCGTACAGGCCGACGAGCATGGCGATCGAGAGCGCGTTCTTGGCCTCCGGCCTGTTGAGCGTGAGCACGAGTGTGGCGCCTTCGCGCTGCACGGTGAGGTGTTCGGTTCCGCCCATGGCACATCTCCCCTCGGAAAGAACGAGAACAGGTTGCAGGAGGCGTGATGGCAGTTCAAGGGTTTTCTGACAGTCAGTCAGATTTCTTGACGGGAACCCTTCCCAGTTGCCGCGCCCTTTGCTCTGATGACCGACGAACCGTTCTGGAACGCGCCCGCCCTAGGTCAGGAGGAGCGGTGGAGTACAACATTGCCGACCTGTTCGAGTCGGTCGTCGACGTGGCGGCGGACCGAGAGGCGCTCGTCTACGTCGACCATCCCGGCACGGGCGCGGAACGCCGCCTGACGTACGCGCAGTTGGACGCGGCCGCCAATCGGATCGGCCACCATCTGCTCGACAGCGGGATCCGCCCCGGCGAGCATCTCGGCCTGCATCTGTACAACGGGGTCGAGTACCTCCAGACGGTGCTGGGCTGTCTGAAGGCGCGGATCGTGCCGGTCAACGTCAACTACCGGTATGTGGAAGAGGAGTTGGTCTACCTCTACCGGGACGCCGATCTCGTCGCGCTCGCCTTCGACGCGGAGTTCACGGACCGGGTGGCCGCCGCACTGCCGCAGACGCCCGCCCTGCGCCATCTGATCCGGGTCGGCCCGGCCGGCGAGGGCATCGTCTCGTTCGCCGAGGCCGAGGCCGGCGGCTCCCCAGAGCGCGGCTTCCCGGCCCGCTCGGGCGACGACCAGTTCATCATCTACACCGGTGGCACGACCGGTATGCCCAAGGGCGTGATGTGGCGTCAGGAGGACTTGTTCTTCTCGGGGTTGGGCGGCGGCTCGCCGACCGGGGAGCCGGTGAGGAAGCCGGAGGAGATCGCCGAGCGGGTCGCGGCAGGCGGTACGGGGATCACCTTCTTCCCCACTCCCCCGCTGATGCACGGCACGTCGACCCTCACCGCGTTCATCGGCTTCAACTTCGGCCAACGCGTCGTGATCCACCGCAAGTTCGTGCCGGAGGAAGTGCTGCGGACGATCGAGAAGGAGAAGGTCACCAGCATCTCCCTGGTGGGCGACGCGATGCTGCGGCCCCTGATCGACGCTCTCGAAGGTCCGATGAAGGGCACGGACTGCTCGTCGGTGTTCAGCGTGTCCTCGTCCGGGGCGATCATGTCGGACACGGTTCGCCGTCAGTTCCGGGCGCTGCTGCCGAACGCGATGCTGCTGAACAACTTCGGCTCCTCGGAGTCCGGCTTCAACGGCACGGCGACGGAGGACTCGGGGCCCGAGCGCGGCTTCCGCGTCCGGGTCAACTCCCGTACCCAGGTGGTCGATCCGGCGACGTACGAGCCGATCGCGCCGGGCGAGGTCGGGCGCGTCGCCCAGCACGGCCATGTGCCCCTCGGCTACTACAACGACCCGGTGAAGACCGCCGAGACCTTCTTCGAGAAGGACGGCGAGCGCTGGGTGCTGCTCGGCGACATGGCGACCGTCGACGAGGACGGCGTGGTCGTCGTCCTCGGTCGGGGCTCGCAGTGCATCAACACCGGGGGCGAGAAGGTGTACCCCGAGGAGGTCGAGCAGGCGCTGAAGTCGCATCCGGACGTGTACGACGCCCTGGTCGCGGGGGTGCCGGATCCGACCTGGGGCAACCATGTGGCGGCGGTGGTGCAGATGCGTCGGGGCGCCCCGCTGCCGTCCCTGGAGGAGATCCAGACGCACTGTCGCACCCGGCTCGCCGGCTACAAGATCCCACGTCAGCTGGTGCTCGCGGAGTCCATCCGCCGCTCGCCGAGCGGGAAGGCGGACTACCGGTGGGCGCGGGAGGTGGCGGTTGCCGAGAACGGCTGACCCGCCGCCAGGAAGGCGACGACACGACGGACGAACCATTCCGGGTCGTCCAGCCACGGATAGTGGCCGGCGCCGGGCTGCACGGCGAGTTCGGCGTTCGGGAAGGCGTCGGCGACGAGCCGGGCGACCTCGGGCCGGGGCCCGCCGTCCACCTCTCCGGCGAGCACGAGGACCGGGGCGGTGACCTCGGCGAGGGCGCTGCGCAGGGCCGGCGGGTCGAAGGCGTCCGGGTCCAGGAAGACTCCCTCCGCCTCGGCGTTGGTCTGTTCGTCCGCGGCGGCGTCGTGGGAGCGTGCGGTGTCGTCCCAGCGGCCGTAGAAGAAGGCGGCGACCGCCGTCCAGTCGGGTTCGCCCTCGCCCGCCAGCCAGGCCTCGAACGCCGGGAACGCCGTCGCGAACCACGGCTCGTCCACGCGCAGCCGGGCCGCCTCCAGGCGTTCCTCGGGCGTGGCGGGCCGGCCCAGGGCCCACGGGTTCGCAGCGATCAGCGCGAGCCGGGACACCCGGTGCGGGTACCGGGCCGCGTACAGCAGGGCGAGGCTGCCGCCCGCCGAGTGCGCGAGGAGGTCGATCCGCTCCAGCCCGAGCCGGACGCGCAGCGCCTCGACGTCCTCGACCTGCCGGTCGCAGCGGTACGTCGCCGGGTCCGCGGGGACCGCGGAGGCTCCCGTCCCGCGCAGATCGAGGAGGACCAGTCGGCGGTGGGCGGTGAGCCCGCCCAGGTCGCCGAGGTAGGCGGAGGCCCGCATGGGGCCGCCGGGCAGGACCACGAGGGGGTCGCCCTCGCCCCGGACGCGGTAGGCGAGCTCGACGCCGTCGGGCGCGGTGAAGGTCGGCATGGCCCGATCCTCGCCTCCGGGCCCGCCGGGCCGCAACGGAAATCCTGACCGCCCTCTTGCCCGACGCCCCTCGGCCTGGATTACGATCACGCACACCTCGACCGAATGATCGGTCGCCCGGTTTGGTGAGGTTCTGGCGAGGGAGCAGCTCATGACGGACGCGCGGGACCTGCTGGACGAGGGCGAGCGCCTCGACGAGGACGCGCTGCGCGCACTGCAGCTGGAGCGACTGCGGGCCTCGCTGCGTCACGCGTACGCGCGCGTGCCCTTCTACCGGGACTCCTTCGACAAGGCGGGGGTCCACCCCGACGACTGCCGCAGCCTCTCCGATCTGTCCCGATTCCCCTTCACCGTCAAGGCTGACCTGCGCGCGCACTACCCGTACGGGATGTTCGCCGTCCCCCGGGACCGCATCCGCCGGGTCCACGCCTCCAGCGGCACCACCGGTCGGCCGACGGTCGTCGGCTACACGGACGCCGATCTGTCCATGTGGGCGGACATGGTGGCCCGTTCGATCCGCGCCGCGGGCGGCCGGCCCGGCGACACGGTCCATGTGGCGTACGGCTACGGCCTGTTCACCGGCGGCCTCGGCGCCCACTACGGCGCCGAACGCCTCGGCTGTACGGTGATCCCCGCGTCCGGCGGCATGACGTCCCGTCAGGTCCAGCTGATCCAGGACCTCCAGCCCCGGATCATCATGGTGACCCCGTCCTACATGCTCACCCTGCTCGACGAGTTCGAGCGGCAGGGCGTCGACCCGCGCGCCACCTCGCTGCGGGTGGGGATCTTCGGTGCCGAGCCGTGGACGGAGCGGATGCGCCAGGAGATCGAGGAGCGGTTCGCGATCGACGCCGTCGACATCTACGGGTTGTCGGAGGTGATCGGCCCGGGGGTCGCGCAGGAGTGCGTGGAGACGAAGGACGGGTTGCACATCTGGGAGGACCACTTCTATCCGGAGGTGGTCGACCCGATCACCGGCGAGGTCCTGCCGGAGGGCGCGGAGGGCGAGTTGGTCTTCACCTCGCTCACCAAGGAGGCCATGCCGGTCGTCCGCTATCGCACCCGCGACCTGACCCGGCTGCTGCCGGGCACGGCACGCGTCTTCCGGCGGATGCGGAAGGTGACCGGCCGCAGCGACGACATGGTCATCCTGCGCGGGGTGAACCTCTTCCCCACCCAGATCGAGGAGATCGTGCTGCGCACCCCGGCCGTGGCGCCCCACTTCCAGCTCCGGCTGACCCGCGAAGGCCGCCTCGACGCCCTCACGGTGCGCGCGGAGGCCCGGGCCGACGCCACCCCCGCGGACCGGGAGGCGGCGGCGCTGGCCGTCGCGGCGGCCGTGAAGGACGGCATCGGCGTGTCGGTCGACGTCGAGATCGTCGACCCGGAGTCGCTGGAGCGGTCGGTGGGCAAGATCAGGCGGATCGTGGATCTGCGTCCGCGGGACTGACCGGGCGGGTCAGGAGACGCGTCATGAGGCGTGTCACGAACCGAACCGGTCCCGCAGCTCCCGCTTCAGGATCTTGCCGCTGGCGTTGCGCGGGAGTTCGTCCACGAAGAGCACCCGCTTCGGGGCCTGGAAGGGGGTGAGCCGCTCGCGGGTGTGGGCGATGAGCTCGTCCTCGGTGACCTCGCCGCGAGGGACGACGACCGCCGTGACCGCCTCGATCCACTTCTCGTCGGGCAGACCGATCACCGCGGCCTCGGCGACGCCCTCGTGGGTGTAGAGGGCGTCCTCGACCTGGCGTGAAGCGATCACCACGCCACCGGAGTTGATGACGTCCTTCACCCGGTCGACGATGGTGAAGTAGCCGTGGGCGTCGCGGACGGCGAGGTCGCCGGAGTGGAACCAGCCGTCGCGGAAGGCCTCGGCGGTCTCCTCGGGCTTGTCCCAGTAGCCCTCGCACAACTGCGGGGAGCGGTAGACGATCTCACCGGGTGTCCCGTCGGGGACGTCCTGTCCGTTCTCGTCGACGACGCGGGCGTCCACGAAGAGGACCGTGCGGCCGCAGGAGTCCAGGCGACCCTTGTGCTCGTCGGGGGCGAGGACGGTGGCGAGCGGGCCGATCTCGCTCTGGCCGAAGCAGTTGTAGAAACCGAGCTTGGGGAGGCGTTCGCGCAGGCGCTCCAGAATCGGCACCGGCATGATCGACGCCCCGTAGTACGCCTTGCGCAGCCCGCTCAGGTCACGGGTGGCGAAGTCGGGGCGGTTGGCCAGGGCGATCCAGACGGTCGGCGGGGCGAAGAGACTGTCGACCCGGTCCGCCTCGATGAGGTCGAAGAGCTGCGCCCCGTCGGGTGCGTCGAGGATGAGGTTCGTCGCGCCGACCGCGAGGTACGGCAGCAGGAACACGTGCAGCTGCGCCGAGTGGTAGAGCGGGAGCGAGTGCGCGGGACGGTCGCCGGCGCTCAGATCGAGGGCGGCGATCGCGCTCAGGTACTCGTGCACCAGCGCGCGGTGGGTCATCATCGCGCCCTTGGGCAGGGCCGTCGTGCCGGAGGTGTAGAGCAGCTGCACCAGATCCTCGGTGCGCGGCTCGGGGCCGTCGTACGGCTCGGCATCCGCCAGTCGGGCGAGGAGCGAGTCGTCGGCGTCGCGCAGGGGCACCGTGCGTACGTCGTCGGGGAGTCGCGCGGTGAGATCCGGGTCGGCGAGGACGAGCGCGCTGCCCGACTGGCCGACGATGTAGGCCAGGTCGTCGCCGGTGAGGTTCTGGTTGACGGGGACATGGACCAGGCCCGCGCGGGCGCAGGCGAGGAACGCGACGAGGTAGGCGTCGGAGTTGTGGCCGTAGGCGCCCACCCGGTCGCCGGGGGCGAGCCCCTGGCCGAGCAGGACGCTCGCCGCGCGCGAGACGGCCTCGTCGAGTTCCTCGTAGGTCCAGGTGCGGTCGCGGTACTCGACCGCGACGCGTGCCGGGGTGCGGCGGGCGCTGCGCCGCAGCACCCCGTCGACGGTGGTACTGCCGTGTGCGGGCGTCATGACTCATGATCCTCGGGCGGCGGCCGGGGCGGGTCAAGTCGCCTGCGCGGACGCCGGGATCACGCCACCTCACCGGCCACTCCGGTGCGCCCTTCCTGGACTCCGACGATGCTGACGATCGTCTCCGCGCGGATGCCCTCGCCGAGCACCGAGGCCACCGCGTCGGCCGTGGCGGCGATCAGGCGGGCGGGGGCGTCGAGGATCTCGGGGAGGTGGTAGGCGGCCTCGCGCATGCTGAGGGTGAGCTGGGGCGCGATCCGGGTGGTGGGCAGGCCGCCGATGCCCCGTCGGTGGCTCGGGATGCCGATGAGGTCGACGCCGACCAGAGTGCGCAGCCGCTCCCCGTAGACGGACCCGACCGCGTCGGCCAGCGCGCCGATCAGCCGGGGCTCGACCGTCCCGTCGAGGGCCTCTTCGCCGATGTGCACGGTGTAGTGCGGCATGACGGATCTCCGTTCGCGTCGGTGCGTAGCATGGCGACTCGGCCGGTTGACCAAGTCGAACAAAATAGCTTTGACTGCAAAGGTAATACGAGGAGTGTCGGATGTCCATGCCCGTGCCCATGCCCGCCGCCGGTGGGGACGAGGGCGTCGACGCGACCGTTCGTGAGCTGTTGCTGCTCATGCCGCGGCTGGTGGGGAGGGCGAAGCGGATTCCGGTGCCGGAGGCGCTGCGGTCCTTCTCCCTGGCCCCGCGCCACCTCTCCCTGTTGGCGTATCTGCTCCTCGACGGACCGATGACCGTCAACGAGCTGGCCGCGCGCCTCGAGGTCGCCCCCACCACCGTGAGCCTGCTGATCGGCGACCTCAGCCGGAAGGGGATCCTGGAGCGGCGGGAGGACGACCGGGACCGGCGTCGGCGGATCGTCGCCATCGCGGACGTCCACGAGCCGGCGATCGCCGGCTGGCTGGCCCCGGGCGCGGCGGCCTGGCGCACCGCCCTGGCTCCGCTGACGGCGGATCAGCGACGGCTGTTCGTCGACACGTTGCTCGCCTACGAGGCGGGCGTGGACGCGGAGAGGGACTGAGCCGGACGCTTCGGGACCGCCTGCGCGACCGCGACGAGTGTGGCCGCCGCGATGGTCAGGAGCCCGGCTGCCAGCAGCACCCCCATGACGGCGGTGGGGTGGAGGGGCGCGCGCCCGGCGTAGGCCGTCGCGGTGATCGCGCCGAACGCGGCCGCGTAGCCGAGGGCCGCCACGCCCACCACCGTGGCCGCCGCACGGGCGCTCAGCCGGCCCGCCTCGCACAGGACGGCCAGCAGGGCGAGGGCCTGGAGGCCGTGCAGACCGACGGCGTGGGCGAGTTTGGCACTGCCCGCGGCCCCGAAGAGCACCTCGTACGGCACATGTCCCGTGTCGTCGAACGCCTTCTCGCCGATGGCGGCCATCTTCTGTCCGATGGCTCCGGCCGCCAGCACGGCGGTCAGTCCCACGAGCACGGCGACCCGGGACGCGGCGCCGCCGTCGAACCGTACGAGCGCGGCCACGAGCAGCAGGACCACGCCGAGGATCAGCGGCAGGGTGAGCGTGCCGATCACCGACCAGACCGCCGAGTCGGTGTCGGTGGCCTGGTTGAAGTGGGAGGCGGTCCCGCGCCAGCGCTGCGCCGTGATGAGCACGGCCTCGGCGAGCGAGCTGAAGACGACCAGGCCCGCCGGTATCCGCGCCCACCAGCGGGCGGGCAGCTGTCGCATGATCCAGACCACGGCCCACACCATCAGGCCGAAGGAGACGCCGAACACGACGGGCTTGCGCCAGGAGACCGGCCCCCACCAGGGCGCGAAGTCGATCACGGCGACCACGCCGTGCACGACCCCGGAGGTCACCAGCGCGGTGCCGCACCACCACAGCAGCCGCTGGTAGCGGTCCACGGGCCGCACCGCACGCCACACCTCGCCGGCGAACCCACCCAGAACGCTCATGCGCACGCACCCCCGCCTTCGTCTCGCACTCCGCGTGCCGACGGTAGGGCGGGGCCCGGCGTGGGGCGTCCCTCCGGTGGGGTGGGCCGCCGTACCCCCACGGGGGTACGGCCGGTTGTCAGGCGAGTCCGCTGCGGAAGGCGATCACCACGGCGCCCGCCCGGTCCCGGGCGCCGATCTTGTGCAGGATCCGCTTGACGTGGGTCTTCACCGTCGACTCGGCGATGCCCAGCCGCCCGGCGAGTTCGGCGTTCGACAGGCCTTCGGCGACCAGGCTCAGGATCTGCCGTTCCCGGGAGGTCAGATGGCGCAGCCGGTCCCGGTCCGGCGCCCCGGCCGGGTGGCGCGGCGGACGCTCGTCGGTGACCAGGCGGTCCACGAGGGGCCGGGTGACCGCCGGGTCCAGCAGGCTCTCCCCGCCGGCCACCGTGCGGACGGCGTCCACGAGCCGCTCGGGTGAGGCGCGCTTGAGCAGGAAGCCGTGCGCGCCCGCGCGCAGGGCCCGCCACACGTACTCGTCGTCGGGGAACGTGGTCAGGACGAGCACCCGGGTCGGCAGACCTGCCTCCACGATCCGGCCGGTGGCCTCGATGCCGTCGTAGCCGGGCATCCGCACGTCCATCAGGACGATGTCCGGGACGAGCGCCCGGCACAGTTCCACGGCCCGCACCCCGTCGCCCGCCTCCCCGACGACCTCCATCCCGGCCGCGCCGAGCACCACCCCGACCCCCACCCTGAGCAGGGGGTCGTCGTCGGCCAGCACCACGCGTACGGTCATCGCAGCCGCAGCGCGACGCTGAGGGCGAATCCGCCGCCGGCGGCGGTGCCGTGCTCCACGTGCCCGCCGAGGGCGTCGGCCCGTTCGCCGATCCCGCGCAGCCCACGGCCCGGCCGGTAGTGCGGGGCCGGTCCGTCGCCCTCGTCGACGACGCGGACGAGCAGGCTCCGCCCGTCGGCGTCGTCCTGTCGGCGGACGGTGACCTCGGCGCTGCGGGCCCGGCCGTGCCGCAGCGCGTTCGTCAGCGCCTCCTGCACGATCCGGTGGACGGACGACCGCACGTCCGGCGGCAGGTCGCGGAGGTCGGGTGCGACGCTGAGCCGGACCGCCAGACCCGCGTCGGCCATCGGCCGCACCAGCCGGCCCAGACCGGCCGAGTCCTCGGCGTCGGCCTCGCCGCCGCCGTCGGCCGGGTCCTCGGCCGGGTCCTCGGCGCGCAGGACGCCGAGCAGCCGGTCGAGTTCGGCGAGGGCGTCGCGGCCGGTCCGCTCGACGCCGAGCAGCAGCTCACGGGTGCGCTCCGGCTCGGTGGCGAGCACGATCCGTCCGGCGCCCGCCTGGACCAGCATGGCGTTGACGGAGTGGCCGACGATGTCGTGCAGTTCGCGCGCGATCCGCACCCGTTCGCCGAGGACGGCCTCCCGGCGGGCCAGGGCCCGCCGCTGCTCCGTCTCCTGATGCCTGCGGGCCGTGGCGTATCCCACCGCCCACACCAGCAGCCACACGAAGACGACGGCGACCGGGACGGCCGCGCTCGCGTCCTCGGACGCGAAGTGGGCCAGCACACCGGGCGGCACGAGCAGGGTGCCGAGCACGGCCCTGCCGGGGGTCGCGTAGAGACCGAGGGAGTACACGCCGAAGAGGTTCGCGAACGCGGTCAGCGAGCCGGATCCCAGCCACAGCGCCTCGACGGCGAGCCCCGCCGTCCCGACCGCGTACGCCGTCGACGGCCATCGGCGGCGCACGGCCAGGCTTGCGGCGATCACGACGGCCGGCGCCAGGGCGACCGGCAGCGGGCCGCGGAGGTCCGGCGCGGATCCGAGACGGACCGCCACCATGGCCGCCAGGACGACGACGGCCGGCAGGACGTCGACCGCTGCCGGCGGCAGCCGTGCGGCCCATGCCCAGGCCCGCTCCCCCGTCCCCTGTGCGCCGGTCGCCCTCACCTGGCCCGCCCCCGCCCCGTCCCCGAATGCCTGACGTGACGTCAAATCGCCACGGTTTCACCAGGTTAGCGAAAGAGCGCGGCGGGGGCCCTCCGGTCACACCGGTCGGGTCCGGCCCTCCCAGTACGGCTCGCGCAACCGCCGCTTGTACAGCTTGCCGTTGGGGTCGCGGGGCATCTCGGCGATGAAGTCGATGCTCTTGGGGCGCTTGTACCCGGCGAGCCGGTCGGCGCAGTGGGCGAGGAGCACGGCGGCGAGATCGGGACCCGGCTCATGGCCCGGGGCCGGTTCGACGACGGCCTTGACCTGCTCGCCCCAGTCGTCGTGCGGGATGCCGAAGGCCGCGGCGTCGGCGACCGCGGGGTGGGCCAGCAGCTCGGACTCGATCTCCGCGGGGTAGATGTTGACGCCGCCCGAGATGATCAGGTCGATCTTGCGGTCGCGGAGGAACAGGTAGCCGTCCTCGTCGAGCACACCGAGGTCGCCGACGGTGAAGAAGTCGCCGATGCGGTTCTTCTTCGTCTTGTCCTCGTCCTTGTGGTAGGCGAAGCCGCCGGTCGTCATCTTCATGTACACGGTGCCGAGTTCGCCGGGCGGCAGCCGCTCGCCGTCGTCGTCGAAGATCGCCAACTCGCTGATGGGCCAGGCCTTTCCGACCGTGCCGGGCTTCTTGAGCCAGTCCTCCGCCGTGGCGAACGCGCCGCCGCCCTCGCTGGCCGCGTAGTACTCCTCCACGCACGTGCCCCACCAGTCGATCATCGCCCGCTTCACATGGTCGGGGCAGGGCGCGGCGCCGTGGATGGCGTGCCGCATGGACGACACGTCGTACGCCTGCCGGGTGGCCTCGGGGAGGGCGAGCAGCCGGTGGAACTGGGTCGGGACCATATGGGTGTGCGTGCACTTCTCCCGGTCGATCAGCCGGAGCATCTCCTCGGGCGTCCACTTGTCCATGAGGACCAGCCGGTGGCCGATGTGCAGGGACGCGCCCGCGAACTGGAGCACGGCCGTGTGGTAGAGCGGTGAGCAGACCAGATGGACGTTGTCGTCGAACGGCCGGACGCCGAAGATGCCGAGGAAGCCGCCCAGGTACGCCTCCTCCGGCAGCTTGCCGGGCAGCGGGCGGCGGATGCCGCGCGGGCGGCCCGTCGTGCCCGAGGTGTAGTTCATGACCCAGCCGAGGGTGCGGTCGGCGGGCGCCGACTCCGGTTGTCCGTCGAGGAGTTCGGCGTACGGCCGGAAGCCCTCGACCTCGCCGACGGCGTACCGGTCGGCGGCGGGCAGGCCGGCCTCGTCGGCGGCCCGGCGGGCCTGTTCGGCGAACCGCTCGTGGGCCAGGAGGACCTTGGCGCCGGAGTCGGAGACGATCCAGGCGATCTCGGGTCCGACCAGGTGGTGGTTGACGGGGACGAGGTAGAACCCGGCCTGGGTGGCGGCGAGATGGGCGGTGAAGAACTCCGCCGAGTTGGGCAGGACGACGGCGAAGGCGTCGCCGCGTTCCAGACCGGCGGCGCGCAGACCGTGCACGAGTCGGTTGGCGGCGGCGTGCAGCCGCCCTGCCGTCCACTCCTCGCCGTCGGGGGCGACCAGGACCGTACGGTCGGGGTCGGCGGCAGCCTGGGCCCAGAAGCCTGCGGGGGGTGTGCTCGCGGTGGTCACTGGCCGCTCCTTCCGGCGATGCGGTTGATGCGGTCCACGGCCTCTTCGAAGCCGCGGGTGAGGTCGTCGAAGACCGCCTGGACGGTCCGGACCTCGTTCATCCGGCCGACGATCTGCCCGACGGGCGTCCCGAGCAGGGGGTCGACCTCGTACTTCTGGATGCGCGAGACGGCCTCGGCGACCAGCAGGCCCTGCAGGGGCATGGGGAGGGTGCCGGGTCCATCGACGGCGTCCCAGGCGTCGGTCCATTCGGTGCGCAGCTGGCGGGCGGGCTTCCCGGTGAGGGCCCGGGAGCGGACCGTGTCGCCGGAGCCGGCCGCGAGGAGTTTGCGGGTGAGGGCGGACGAGTGCAGGTCGGCCTCGGCGACGGTCAGCCAGAGGGAACCGAGCCAGACGCCCTGGGCGCCGAGCGCGAGGGCCGCGGCGATCTGCCGTCCGCTGCCGATGCCGCCGGCCGCGAGGACGGGCAGGGGGGCGACCGCGTCGACGGCCTCGGGTGTGAGGACCATGGAGGCGATCTCACCGGTGTGTCCGCCGGCCTCGTAGCCCTGCGCCACCACGATGTCGATGCCCGCCTCCTGGTGCTTACGGGCGTGCCGGGCGCTCCCCGCGAGCGCGGCGACGAGGACGTCCCTGTCGTGGGCGCGGGCGACGACGTCGGCGGGCGGCGAGCCCAGCGCGTTGGCCAGCAGCCGGATCGGATAGTCGAAGGCCACGTCGAGCTGGCTGCGGGCCACCTGTTCCATCCATCCGGTGATCCGCCACCCGGAGGCCTCGCCCTCGGCCAGCTCGGGCACCCCGTACTTGGCGAGGGTGTCCCGTACGAACTGCCGGTGCCCCTCGGGGATCATCGCCTCGACGTCGGCCTCGGTGACGCCTTCGACCTTCTTGGCGGGCATGACGACGTCGAGCCCGTACGGCTTGCCGTCGACATGGGCCTCGATCCAGTCGAGGTCGCGTTTGAGGTCGTCGGGGGCGGTGTAACGGACCGCGCCGAGCACGCCGAAGCCGCCTGCGCGGCTGATGGCCGCGGCGACGGCGGGGAACGGCGTGAAGCCGAAGACGGCGTGCTCGACTCCCAGTTGTGTGCTCAGCTCCGTCTGCATGGGCGCAGGATGCCGCAGCCGGTGCGACGACGGAAGCCCTTTTCTGATACACCGTCAGATTCTTGTGTCCTTGAGGACGCCGAGGCCGCTGTCGAGTCGTCGGGCGCCGACGACGGAGAGCAGCCGCAAGGCCTGTTCGGAGGGCGAGCCGGGTGCCGCGGTGTAGATGACGACCCGCTGGTCGCGGTCGGCGATGTCGAGAACGTCGCAGTTGACGGTGACCGGGCCGACGACCGGGTGGTCGAAGGTCTTGCACAGGGTGGGGCGCGCTGCGACGTCGTGCGCGGCCCACAGCGCGGCGAACTCCGGGCTCCCGGCGATGAGTTCGGCCACCAGAGCGGTGAGCTCGGGGTCGTCGGGGTAGCGGGCCGCGGCAGCGCGCAGTTGCAGCGCGGTGGCGTGGGCGAACTCTTCGACGTCGTCCACACCGTAGAGCGGGGAGCCGCCCCCGTCCCGGTCCAGGAAGGCGCGGCGTGCGAGGTTGCGGTCGCGGCGCGGGAGAGCGGAGAAGTCCTCCATGAGCGCTGCGGCGAGGTCGTTCCAGGCGATCACCTCGTGGGCGGCCGAGACGACGATCGCGGCCGCCTGCGGCAGCCGGTGCAGCAGGTCGACGATGCTCTGCCGCACCTCGCGTGAGGGACCGGCGGGCAGCCCCTGCGGGGTGCCCGCGAGGTGGTGGAGGTGGTCGCGCTCGGCCTCCGACAGACGCAGGGCGCGAGCGATCTGGGCGAGCACCTCGCGCGACGGTCTCGGGGCGCGGGCCTGTTCCAGGCGGGTGTAGTACTCCGTGGAGATGTACGCCAGCTGCGCCACCTCCTCGCGGCGCAGTCCCGGCGTGCGGCGTCGCCGTCCGGCGGGGAGCCCCACCTCGGCGGGGGCGATGCGCTCGCGCCGACTGCGCAGGAACTCGGCCAGTTGTCGTCGGTCCACGCCTCCAGTGTGCGGCGGTGGGCGTTCCCGCAGCCAGGTACAGCCGGTGCCTGGCTGGGCCCGGCGGAGCGGCACAGGCTCTACGGCATGAACAACACACCTCTCACCACCGCAGGTCTGCTCGCCGACAAGGTCGCCTTCGTCACCGGCGCCGGCCGGGGCATCGGCGCGGCGGCCGCCCGGCTGTTCGCCCGGGAGGGCGCCCGGGTGGTCCTCGCGGCCCGTACCGAAGCCGAGCTGAAAACCGTGACGGAGGAGATCCGCACGGCGGGCGGCACGGCCGAGTACGTCGTGTGCGACCTGGCCGACCCGGAGAGCGTCCGCGCCGCCGTGGACCGTGCCGTCGAGCTGTACGGCAGGCTCGACGTCGCCTTCAACAACGGGGCGACGATCCAGCAGCCCGGTCCGATGGACGCGATGCCGGAGTCCGAGTTCGACCATGTCCTCGCGGTCAACCTCAAGGGGCCCTGGCTGGCCATGAACGCCGAGATCGCGGCGATCCGGGCCACCGCGGGCACTGGGGCGATCGTGAACAACTCAAGCGTCGGCAGCCTGATGGGCAACCCCGCACTGCCCGTGTACGGCGCGGCGAAGCGGGCGGTGAACAGCCTCACCGCGTCGGCGGCGATGTCGTACGGCACCGAAGGCATTCGGGTGAACGCCGTCGCGCCCGGCGGAACGCGCACCCGGATGATCGACGAGTGGGAGGCGCAGTCCCCCGGCATCGTCGCCCACCTGACCGCGCAGATCCCGCTGGGCCGCACCGCCGCCCCCGAGGAGATCGCCGAGGCGGCGGCCTGGCTGCTGAGCGACCGCGCCTCGTACGTCACGGGCGTGGTGCTGCGGGTGGACGGCGGAGCGCGCTCCTGACTCTCCAGAACCTGACCTGACCTGTCCTAGTCCACCGGGGCCTCCAGGACCGCCATCGCCGCGTTGTGCCCCGGCACCCCGCTGACTCCTCCTCCCCGCACCGCGCCCGCCCCGCACAGCAGGACGTTCGCGTGCCGGGTCTCCACGCCCCAGCGGCCGGTGCCGTCGTCCGCGTACGGCCAGGCGAGGTCGCGGTGGAAGATGTTGCCGCCGGGCAGCCCGAGGTCGCGTTCGAGGTCGAGCGGGGTGCGCGCCTCGATGCAGGGGCGGCCGTCGGCGTCGACGGCCAGGCAGTCGGCGAGGGGTTCGGCGAGGTGGGCGTCGAGCTGGGCGAGGGTGGCCTCGAGGAGTTCCTCGCGTACGGCGTCGTTGTCCCGTTCGAAGAGCCGGGCGGGCGTGTGCAGGCCGAACAGGGTCAGTGTCTGGTAGCCCTGTTCGACGAGGTCCGGGCCGAGGATGGTCGGGTCGGTCAGGGAGTGGCAGTAGATCTCGGAGGGCGGGGCGGCGGGCAGTTCACCGGCGGCCGCCTGGGCGTGCGCGGTGGCGAGCTGCTCGTAGCCCTCGGCGATGTGGAAGGTACCGGCGAAGGCCTCGCGCGGGTCGACGGAGGTGTCCCGCAGCCTGGGCAGCCGTTTGAGCAGCATGTTCACCTTGAGCTGGGCGCCCTCGGCGGGGGTGGGCGGCTCGTCGCCGGTGAGCGCGGCGAGGGCTTGCGGGGAGGCGTTCACCAGGACGTGCCGGGCGGCGGCGACGCCTTCGCCGTCGGCGGTGCGGTAGGCGACCTCCGCGGTACGGCCGTCCGTGTCGATCCGCAGGGCCTCGTGCCCGGTGGCGAGGACGGCGCCCGCGTCCCGGGCCGCGGCGGCGAGGGCGTCGGTGAGCGCCCCCATGCCGCCGACGGGGACGTCCCAGGCGCCGGTGCCGCCGCCGATCACGTGGTAGAGGAAGCAGCGGTTCTGCTTGCGGGAGGGGTCGTGGGCGTCGGCGAAGGTGCCGATGAGCGCATCGGTCAGGACCACGCCCCGCACCAGGTCGTCCGCGAAGCGCTCCTCGACGGCGACGCCGATCGGCTCCTCGAACAGGGTCCGCCAGGCCTCCTCGTCGTCGACGCGGCGGCGCAGTTCCTCCCGGGTGGGCAGCGGTTCGGTGAGCGTGGGGAAGACCCGCTGGGCGACGCGCCCGGTCATGGCGTAGAACCGCTCCCAGGCCGCGTACTCGCGCTCGCCGCCCGTCAGCCGTGCGAACGCCTCCCGGGTGCGTTCCTCGCCGCCGCCCACGAGCAGTCCGGTGGGCCGCCCGCCGCGCTCCACGGGGGTGTAGGAGGAGATGGTGCGGCCCTGGACGCGGAAGTGCAGCCCCAGGTCCCGCACGATCTTCTGCGGGAGCAGGCTGACCAGGTACGAGTAGCGGGACAGCCTGGCGTCCACCCCGGCGAACGGGCGGGTGGAGACGGCGGCGCCCCCGGTGTGGTCCAGCCGTTCCAGCACCAGCACGGACCGGCCGGCCCGGGCCAGATAGGCGGCGGCGACCAGCCCGTTGTGTCCGCCGCCGACGATGACGACGTCATAGGCGCGGCGATTGTCGTGTCCGTCGTTTCCCTCGTGTGCAGCCATGTCTCTTCGTAACACGAGCCGATCAAGGTCGGCCAGAGGAGGTCCGGGGCGGCGGATCCGCACGGCCGGGCCGAGCCGCTCAAGTACGGTGAACGGCACGCGCATTGGACCCGAAAGGAACCTGTGGCCGCCGATCAGGAACTTCAGCCCGAACCCCGGAACACTGCCGCGCTGCTGCTCAACCGGCGCGGTCAGTACCTGCTCCATCTGCGCGACGCGCACAAGCCGATCTGCGATGCGGGCGCCTGGTCGTTGCCCGGCGGCGCCTGCGAGGGGGACGAGACGCCCGAGGAGGCCGTGGCGCGCGAGCTGCTGGAGGAGACGGGGCTCGTCCTGGACGGGCTGACCCGGTACACGGTCGTCGACGGCATCCAGGTGTTCATCGGCGGTTGGGACGGCGACCCCTCGCGACTCCCCGTCACCGAGGGCATCATGTTCGCCTTCTTCGACGCGGCGACCACCGCTCACCTGACGATGGCGCCGGGGGCCGCCGAGGTCCTCGCCCGGCACCGGGCCGCGCCGGTCGTTCCCGCGCCGCAGCCGTCCGCCCGGCAGAGTGTCCTCAACGTGGTCGGCGTCCATCTCTACCTGGAGCGGGACGGCAAGATCCTCCTCGGTCTGCGGCACCCCGACTCGCCCTTCGCTCCCCGGCATCACCACTTCCTTGCCGGTCACTGCGAGCAGGAGTCCGCCGTGGCCTGTCTCGTCCGCGAGGCCCGGGAGGAGGCCGGCCTGGAGATGGAGGCACAGGACGTCGAGCTGGCGCACGTCGTGCATGTCGTGGACGCGCCCGGCACACAGCCCAGGCTTCAGCTCGTCTTCCGCGCCCGGCGCCTGCGGGGCGAGCCGCAGCTCCTGGAGCCGGACAAATGCCTCGGCTGG
Source organism: Streptomyces sp. NPDC006872 (assembly GCF_040635845.1). Classification (NCBI taxonomy): domain Bacteria; kingdom Bacillati; phylum Actinomycetota; class Actinomycetes; order Kitasatosporales; family Streptomycetaceae; genus Streptomyces; species Streptomyces sp. NPDC006872. The sequence goes on along the minus strand of NZ_JBEYIL010000012.1, from coordinate 213,612 downwards.
CACTGGTGGCCGCTGGACGCCCTCCCGGAGCCGATGGTGCCGTACGCGCGGGCGGCGATCACCGGGATCCAGGAGGGACGGCTGTACACGGAGCTCGGCTGGGATTTCCGGGACTAGGGCCGATTCCCGGCTGGGGCTACGCCCCGCCCGCCGCTCGGCGCTGCCGTAGCGCCGCCACCCTTCGGTACAGCTCGACGGCCTCCTGGCCCCGGCCGAGCTGTTCCAGGCAGTGGGCCTCGTCGTTGCGGCTGGCCAACGTGTCGGGGTGGTCGGCGCCCAGGACACGTTCACGGGCCGAGGCCACCCGCCGGTACTCGGTCAGCGCGTCGGCCCAGCGGCCCAGCCAGCCGAGGCCGACGGCGACCTCACGTCGGCTGACCAGGGTGTCGGGATGGTCGGCGCCCAGGACACGTTCACGGATCGCGCACACGTCCCGGGACTCGGCCAGCGCTTCCTCCCAGCGGGCCAGGCGGCCGAGGTTGACGCCGAGGCCGTGGCGGGCGCGCAGGGTCTCGGGATGCGTCGGGCCGTGGACGCGGGTGCGGTCGTCGACGAGGTCGCGGTAGAGCTGGAGCGCCTCCGTGCTGCGGCCGAGGCGGCCGAGGCTGATGCCGGTCTCGTAGCGGGCGGCGAGGGTGTCGGGGTGGTCCGGGCCGAGGGCGTGCGCGCGGGCCGCGGCGACCTCGCGGTAGGTCTGCAGCGCTTCCGGCCAGCGGCCCAACTGGCCCAGGGCGTAGGCGACCTCGTAGCGGGTGACGAGCGTGTCCGGGTGGGTGGGGCCCAGCACCCGGGTACGTGCGACGGCCACCTCGCTCGCCATCCGGTACGACTCCTCCAGCCGGCCGAGTCTGCTGAGGTTGAAGGCGAGGTTGTGCCGGCAGCGCAGGGTGTCGGGGTGGTCGGGGCCCGCCGTGCGCACCCGGGCCGCGAGCACCGAGGTGTACACCTGGTGGGCGTCGAAGTGGCGGCCCAGCCGGCCGAGCACATAGGCCATCTCCTGGCGGGTGGCGAGCGTGTCGGCGTGGTCGGCGCCGAGCACCCGGGTGCGGGCGGCGGTCACCTGCTGGTACTCGCGCAGCGCGTCGGCGGCGCGGCCGGTGCGGCTGAGGGTGAAGGCGACCTCGTAGCGGCTGGCGAGGGTCTCGGGGTGGTCCGGGCCCAGGAGGTGGGCGCGTTCGGCCGCGACGGCGCGGTGCACCTCCCCGGCCTCGGCCCAGCGGCCGAGCCGGCCCAGGCTGAGGCCGGCGCTGTGCCGTCCGGCGAGCGCGGTGAGCGCCTGCGGGGACGGTGTGTCCGGCGCGGGCGGCGTGGGGACGGCGCCGAGGGCCGGCCGGGGGATCCACTCGCCGGTCAGGGCCGCGCCGGGGTCCGGGGGCGGGACCGGCAGTCCGGCGCCGGTGGCCTTGTGGCCGGTGGTCATGCCCTGGGTCCAGGCGGGCAGCCGGGGCTCGCGGCCGGCGGGCTCGGGCGGCCGCGGTTCGGGGCGGGGCGTCACCAGGGTCGGCACATACCCCGGCGCGGTGCGGGCCGCGGCGAGGCGCCGGACGATCTCGCGGGCGTCGTGGGGGCGCTGTTCGGGCCGCTTCCCCAGCAGGTCGAGGATGATCCGGTCGAGGTGTTCGGGCAGGTCGGCGCGGAGTTCGCGGGGCGGCCGGGGCGGGGTGTCCCGGTGGGCGACGAGGATGGCCCAGGGGTCCTCCAGGTCGAACGGCGGGGCCCCGGTGGCGATCTCGTAGAGCACGCACCCCAGCGAGTACAGGTCGCTGCGCTGGTCGACCTCTTCCCCGCCGATCTGCTCCGGTGACATGTAGTGCGGGGTGCCCATGGCGATGCCGGTGCCGGTGAGCCGGGAGGTGAAGCCGATGTCATGGCCGAGGCGGGCGATGCCGAAGTCGCAGATCTTCACCGTGCCGTCGGCGAGCCGCACGATGTTCGCCGGCTTCAGATCGCGGTGCACGATGCCCTGCCGGTGGGTGTAGGCGAGGGCCGCCGCGACCTGGTCGGCTATGTCCACGACGTCGGGGACGGGCAGCGGCCGGCGCTCGCTGTCGTCGAGCAGCTGGCAGAGGTTGCTGCCGTCCAGGAGTTCCATGACGAGGAAGAGGACGCCGTCGCTGTCGCCGAAGTCGTGGACGACCGTCACCCCGCGGTGCTGGAGCGAGGCGGCGACGCGGCCCTCGCGTCGGAACCGCTCGCGCAGGACGCGTCCGAAGGACGGGTCGTGGTGCGGGCCGATCGGCTTGAGGCACTTCACGGCGACCTGTCGCCCGAGGGACTCGTCGCGGGCCCGCCACACCTCGCCCATGCCACCGCGCCCGATCAGGTCCAGCAGCCGGTACCGGCCCTGGATCAGCCTGCTCTCCTCCGCCATAGCGCGCCGCCGCCCCCGTAACTTTCCGGCCCTCCCCCTGGCTGGTTCAGTATGGCGGCCTATCGCCCGACTTTGTACGGGGCAGGCCGGGCTTGTGGGCCGAGCCGCTCCATGGCCCGCAGGATGTGTTTGGGCGGGAGTTGCCAACGCAGACGTGCGGGAACGCAGCGCAGCAGGGTGCCGGTGGCACGCAACTCACGGGTGACGACAGCGGGTTTCGGGGCCCGTCTGCCGTACAACTCGTGGGCGTACGGCGGCAGCGAGGCGTACGCGAGGTGCGCCACACGCCGCCAGAGCAGAGCGCGCGCCGGGACGAGCAGCGGGTGGGTCGGCGGCCGGAGCAGGAAGTCGTCCACCTCATGGGCGTCGGCTCCGGCGGCGAGCTCGGGGCGGATCTTCTCGAAGTAGGCGGCCAGCTCCGCCCGGTCGGCGGGCACGGCCTCGGGGTCGAGGCCCGCCAGGCGGGCGCTGACGCGCTGTTCGGATATGTAGCGGTCGGCGGTCCGGTCGGTGAGGGGGTATCCGGAGCGGCGCAGGACGTGCAGGTAGGAGTCGATCTCGGCGCAGTGCACCCACAGCAGCAGCTCGGGCTCGTCCACGCCGTACCGTTCGCCGGTCTCCGGGTCGTTCGCGGACAGCATGCGGTGGATCTTGCGGACCCGGGCGCCGGCCTTCTCGGCGGCCTCGGCGGTGCCGTACGTCATGGTGTCGACGAAGTTCGCGGTGCGCATGAGCCGGCCCCAGGCGTCCTGCCGGAAGTCGGAGTTCTGCATGACTCCGCGGACGGCACGTGGGTGCAGTGCCTGGAGGTAGAGCGCGCGGATCCCGGCGACCCACATCATCGGATCGTCATGGACCTGCCATGTCACGCTCTTCGGACCGAACAGCCCCGGGTCGGCAGTCATACCCGCAGTGTGCCCAGGCTTGACAGCTGACACAAGGCAACGCTCGTGACCTGCACTGATACCGCGGCGACGGTCATCTCCATTCGGGCGACCGCCTGGCCGGGGCAGACAGGCGGGTGCAGACGCAGCGCCTCCTCCACGGCCGCCGGGATGAGGTCGGGATCCGCGATGAGCCTGTCGCGTACCTCCGGTCGGCGCAGCACCTCGCAGAGGAGACCGATTCTACTCTCGCGTCGATTTTTCGATGCCAGAATCGAAAAATCGCCCACCCAACGACCGTCGACCACGTCGACCTCCGGGACACCCCGCCAAAGGGAAGCCGCCCTCTTCAGCGCCCAGGCACCGGGCTCAGGGCTCCGCGCCTGCCGCCCGCCTTGAGCACGCCGCTCGGCAGCTCCCGGCCGACGGCCCGCTGGGCAGAGCCCGCAGCTTCGACCAGGGCGTCCAGATCGCACCCGGTGGCCACGCCCATCTCCTCGCAGAGATAGACGAGTTCCTCGGTGGGCACGTTGCCGCTGGCCCCCGGCGCGAAGGGGCAGCCGCCCAGTCCGCCGATGGACGCGTCGATGTCGACGACGCCGATCTGCAGGGCCGCCAGGATGCACGCGAGTCCGGCGCCGCGCGTGTTGTGCATGTGCAGGCCCACGGGGATGCGCGGGGCGATCTCCTGTACGGCGCCGATCAGTTGGACGACCCGGAGGGGTGTGGCGGTCCCGATGGTGTCGCCCAGGCACAGGGCGTCGGCTCCTTGGGACACCGCTTCCCGCGCGATGTGCAGGACGCGGCCGTCCGCGGTCGGGCCGTCGAAGGGGCAGTCCCAGGCGGTGGCGACGATCACTTCGCAGGTGCCGCCCGCGTCGTGCACCAGGGCGGCGATCCTGCCGACCCCGGCGAGCGCCTCGGCGGTCGGGCGCTTGACGTTGGCGTGGCTGTGGCCGTCCGCAGCGGACACGACGTACTCGATGTTACGGATCCCCGCCTCCAGGGCACGGTGGGCTCCGCCTTCGCTCGCCACCAGCGCGGACCACTGGACGTCCGGCCACTGGTGCAGCGCCGCCGCGACCTCGCGGGCGTCCGCCATCGCGGGTACGGCACGCGGGGAGACGAAGGCGGTGGCCTCGATGCGCTTCAGGCCGCTGCGTACGAGCAACTCCAGCAGCCGAAGTTTCTCGGCGGTGGGGATCGGGCGCTCGATCTGCAGACCGTCGCGCGGGCCTACTTCCCGTAGGTTGACTGCGGTCGGCAGCGGCAGCGTGGTCGTCACGGGGGTTCCTTCGTTCCGGCGGTTCATACGACACCCTCGCGCCGCAGCTCCGCGATCTCGTCCGGTCCCAGGGCGAGGAGTTGGCCGTAGACCTCTTCGTTGTGCCACCCGGGTTCCGGCGGGCCCGCCCAGCGCACCGCGCCGGGAGTCCCGGACAGTCGCGGTACGACGCCGGGGCCGAGGACGTCCTCGCCGAGGCGTTCGTCGTGATGGGGAACGAGCATGTCCCGGGCCTGGAACTGGGGGTCGGCGACGATGTCCGCGGCCGTGTACACCGGGCCGGCGACGACGTCCGCCTCCTCCAGCCGGGACAGCGTCTCGGCGGCGGTCCGTTCGGACACCCAGTCCGCGACGATCGACTCGATCAGGTCCTGGTGCTCCCCGCGGGCGACATGGGTGGCGAAGCGCGGGTCGACGGCCAGTTCGGGGCGTTCCATCGCGGCGCACAGCCGCCGGAAGACCGTGTCCTGGTTGGCCGCCACGATCAGCCACTTCTCGTCCTTGGTGCGGAAGAGGTTCGAGGGGGCGATGCCGTCCAGCCGCGTCCCCGAGGGCTGACGGACCTTGCCGAGCCGGTCGTACTCCGGGATCACCGACTCCAGCAGGGCGAGCGACGACTCGGTCAGGGCCACGTCGACCACCTGCCCCTGGCCCGTGCGCTGCTGGTGGAGCAGGGCGGCGAGCACACCCTGTACGGCGAACATCCCGGCGAGCGAGTCCCCGAGGGACACCGCCATCCGGGGCGGGGCCTGGCCGGGGAACCCGTTGATCGCCCGCAACCCGCCCATGGCCTCCGCCACCGAGGCGTATCCCGGACGGTGGCGATAGGGGCCCGTCTGGCCGAACCCGGACACCCGGGCGAGGACGACACCGCGGTTGGCCGCGCTCAGCCGGTCGTACCCGAGGTTCCAGCGCTCCAGCGTGCCCGGACGGAAGTTCTCGATCACGACGTCGGCCTGTCGTACGAGGTCGAGGAACAGGCTCTGTCCGCGTTCCGAGCGCAGGTCGAGGGTGACGCACCTCTTGTTGCGCGCGTGGATCGTCCACCACAGCCGGTGCCCGCGGTAGGCGTGCTGTCCCCAGTCCCGCAGCGGGTCCGGACGGCCGGGTGCCTCGATCTTGATGACGTCGGCGCCGTGGTCCGCGAGCAGCCGGCCGGCGAAGGGGCCCGCGACGATGGAGCCGATCTCCAGCACCCGTACGCCCGTCAGGGCACCGCCGGCCGTCTCGTGCTGTGCGGCCTCGGCGGCGTCTTCGGCTTCCGCACGCACCGGCATGACGCTCCTTCGATCAGGTGTCCGCCTCGGTGTGGGGGGCGGAGGGAGGGATGACCCCGCAGGACAGCTGAAGAGTCGTCAGGGCCGCTGTCCTGCGGGCGATTCGGGGCCGTCAGGTCAGGTCGAGCGCGGCGATGCCCGCCTCCGCCACGAGAATGTCGGTCTTGGGGTCACTGCCTCCGACGCCGATGGCGCCGATCACCTTGCCGTCCTTGATCACCGGCAGTCCGCCCGGGAGGTTGACGAAGTCGGCGGCTGCAAGGCTCAGGGCGGTGGCCGGCTCGGGCGGGATGTCACCGGTCGGCTGCCCCATGTACGCCGCTGTCCGCGCCTTCTTCAGCACGACATCGTGCACGAGCCTCGGGGCACCGTCCATCAGCGCCCAGGACCGCAGATGACCGCCCGCGTCGACGATTCCCACACCGACCGGCGCGCCGAGTTCACGGGCCTTCTCGACCGCGAACTTCAGCATTTTAAGAACGCCCCGCTCGCCGAGCTGTTCGGTGATCACTATTTCGGACATGCCGTTGCCTTCCCGAGGTGGGCCAAGACGTCTGGTTCGACTGGGGAGTTGGGGAGTTACGGAATTACTGAGGGCGTTCGGTGGCGAGGATGTCCGTGATCCTGGCTCGCAGAACGCGCTTGTCGACCTTGGAGATGTTGGTCAAGGGGAACTCGTCGATCGGCTCGATGCGCTCGGGCCACTTGAACTTGGCGACGCCGATCCCGTCGAGGTACTGCTGGACCTCGCCGAGGTCGGGGGCCTGCGCGCCGGGCTTGGGCACGATGAAGGCGCAGGCGCGTTCCCCGAGTCGTTCGTCGGGCATGGCGACCAGGGCCGCGCGCTCCACGGCGGGGTGACGGACGAGGAGATGCTCGACCTCCGCGGCGTTGACCTTTTCGCCGCCCCGGTTGATCAGGTCCTTGATGCGGTCTTCGAGCCGGTAGAAGCTGCGGCCGCCGTCCGGGACCTCGACGACGATGTCGCCGGTGCGGTAGAAGCCGTCGGAGGTGAACGCCTCGGCGTTGCGCTCCGGTGCCCGGAAGTAACCCCGGATGGTGTACGGGCCACGGGCGCACAGCTCGCCCGGCGTGCCCGGCGGCACGACGTCCTCGGTTCCCGGCGCGTACACACGGGCCTCGTCGAGCGGGCTGACCGGTGTGCCCACCGTGCGGTGCCTGATCTCGGGGGGCGACGAGGTCGGTGTGACCATGCACAGTCCCTCGCCCATGCCGAACATCTGGATGATCCGGCGCGACGGTGTCTCGAAGGTCGCCACGATGTCGGCCGACAAGGGGCCGTTCACCCACACGAGCAAGCGCAGGCCGTCCAGTGCGTCGAACAGCTCCGGATCCTGCGTCACCAGGGCCGCCAGCGCCGGCGACAGCATGGTGTGGGTGATGTGCGGGGCGATCGCCTTGAACTGGGCGGCGTCCGGCGCGGCGATGGCGACACAGCCGCCGACCGAGTGCGCGGCGTGCACGGCGCAGACGATCCCCGCGTTGTGCACCATGGGCAGGAGGTGGGCCACAGTGCCGGTGGAGTCGAGGTCGATGCCCTCGGCGTAGGACCGCGCGTTGTACCAGTACTCGGTGTGCAGCCGGGGGATCAGCTTGGGGATGTTCGTCGTGCCGCCGGAGAGCTGGAGTACGGCCAGGGAGTCGGCGGGGATGGTGTTCTGGATGGCCTCGACGGCGGCGCGGGCGACCGCGGGATCCTCCGCGCGCCCCGTCGACTCCAGCGCCTCCAGGGCGATCGCGCCGGCGGGCGGCGCGGCGCTGCCGAGGGTGAGCAGTCGGCGCAGCGTCGGCTGCTCCTTCGCCACTTCCGCGGCCAGGGCGACCAGGTCGTGGCCGTGGAAACCGGGCTCGATGAGATGCGCCGCCGGTTCGGACTGGCGGGCGATCTCAAGGATCTCGTGCCGGCGGTGCAGGGCCAGGGTGGCGATGGGCACCAGCCCGGCCTTGAGGATTCCGTACCAGGCCAGCGCGGACCAGACGTGGTTCGTCATCTGCAACAGCACCCGGTCCCCGGCCCGCAGCCCGAGGTCCCGCAACCCGAGGGCGATCCGGTCGGTGCGGCGGTCCAGTTCGGCATAGGTGAGGCGGGCGTCGGGGGTGACCACCGCGAGATGGTCGGGGTGGGTGTCCGCCACCGCGCGGAACTCCTGCGCCAGCGTGCGGTCGGACCAGAAGCCGGCGGCACGGTAGCGGCGTACCGCCTCCTCGGGAAAGGCCACGATGTCGGGGAGTTCGGGTTCCGAAGTCGGCGCTGACTCGGAGGTGGTCGTCATCGGCTCATCCGCTCCTCTGTCCAGGGAACCAGTTCGCGTACTGCCGCCGCGGTCCCGGACTCGTCGCCCTCGGCGAGTGGCCTGCCGAAGTGATCGGCCCGGATACGCAGATGGGTGGCATCGTCCGCCTTCAGGGCCGCCAACGCGTCCTGGACATCGCCGGGGAACACCGAGCAGTCGCCGGTGTACTCGATGACCAGGGTGGGGATCGTCACCCCGCCCAGGGACCGGACCAGCGACGCGTTCGACGAGACGCCGGACCACGTCGACAGCCATGCCTCCGGGGTGGTCAGCCGTCCGAAGCCGGTGACGCCGTAGTTCGACACCGACGGCCGTGCGCTGATCACCGAACCGTAGGGCCGGTCGGACGGGTCCAGGCGGAGGTCGGTGCAGCGCGGGTCGGCGTCCGTCCGGTAGGTGGTGATGATCGGCGTGAGGACACTGCGTCGCCGGTCCGCCGCGTCGCCCGAGCCGCTCTTGAACCTCTTGCGGGCCGCGAGTTGGTCGGCGATGAGTTCGCGCGCCCGCTCGTCGATCCGTGCGACCCGGGCCCACTGGGCCGCTCCGTAGCGGTCGAGGAATCCGGCGGAGTAGTTCGATCCTTCGGGCGCCTCGCCGAAGCCGTTCGCCGGGTTGTACGGGTCGAGGTCGGGGTCCACCGAGAACGGGTCCTCCTCGTCCGTCACCGAGGCGTCGATCATGGAGAGGAGCAGCCGTCCCTGGCCGGGGTGCGGCGCGACGAGAACGAGCCCGTCCGGCGCCGGCATCGGCGCCTCCCCCAGCTTGACCGGTGCCCCGCCCGGAGTCCTCGTGATGCGGTCCGAGGGCGCCGTCAGTGCCTGCTCGGCGTAGAAGGAGTAGAGCCCGGCGCCCCCGGAGTGGCCGATCGGCACGATGTGCTCGAAGCCGCGCTCGCGCAGGAACTCCATGCCCGCGGCGACGTCCAGCAGCGCGGTCTCGTGGATCAACCGCAGGTCGTTGCCCACTTCGCGGCCGGCCTGGGCCCAGACGGAGTGTCCCGCCGCGAGCAGACCGGGGATCAGCGGGTGTCGCTGCAGATCCTGGCGCGGGTGCATGAGACAGAACACCGTCCGGCTCGCCGCGGCGGGCTCGTACAGGGTCCCCCGGGACACCTCGCCGTCGTACGAGATCAGGGTGTGCAGGCTGATGGCGGTCTTGTCGGGCAGGGGCGCCGGATGCCAGTCCGTCGCCAGGGTCGCCCTGCCGCGGCCCGAGGGGGCCCGGGCGGGCGTGGTGCCGATCGTCGTGGTTTCGGTCATGCCTCCACCCTCAGTACGTCGCGGTCGAACCGTGTGATCCGGCCTTCCAGGCCACCCGCGGGCAGTGTGAACCACACGGCCAGGTGCAGCCCGGACTCCTTGCGGTCGATCTCGAACGGGCTGTCGCTGTGGATGACGACATAGCCGTCGCGCTGAACAACCGGGATTCCGGACCGGCGGGCGTACTCCACCGCGCCGCTCCACTCCGGCTGGTCGACCACATGGATCGCGGGGCCGCCGACCGGGGAGTTGACCTGCGCCTTCGCTCGCCAGACGTCCTGGACGGACGTGCCGCCCGACTCGATCGCCGTGGCCAGCCCGGCCATGGTCCGCTGCGCGTCGTCGGCGTCGAGCCGGGTCAGTTCCCTCAGCGGCCGGGTGAACTCGAAGAAGATCCCGTTCGGGTCGTCCACGTAGATCGACTCGATGGTCTCGTGCTCCACCGTCATGACCTTGTACCCGGCGGCCTTGAGCTTGTCGCGGTACGCCATCAGGCTCGCCTCGTCGGGCACCTCGACGGCGATGTGGTTGGACTGGCGCAGCACCTGGTGGACGGGTTCCGGTCGCGGCCAGCCGAAGTAGTAGAAGAACGCGAGGGTGTCCCCGTTACCGATGTCGAAGAAGAAGTGGACCATGTCGGGGTTGTCGTCCTTGCCCCAGCCGAGGGCCGGAACGGCGTGGACGAGCGGGAATCCGAGGAGCTCCCCGTAGAAGCGGACCGTCTCGACCGGGTCCCAGCACGGGAAGGCGGTGTGATTCGCCCCGAGAGTTCCGACCTTGTTGGCCTCACCCTTGCCGGTGGAGGCCTTCTGGAGAAGCACGGCAGTTCCCTTCACCGATTCCATGTTTTCCATCATGGCGATTTTTCAACGCGAGTGTCAATAGGTGGAGTGGGCAACGATCCCTCGCCGACCCCCCGCAGATGTGCGACCAGCTCGTCGGGCAGGGGAATGGACTCCAGCGTCTCCCCCGAGGTTCGCGCGTACACCTGGGTGAGCCGCATCTGCACCGCCGGCTCCGGGGCGCCCACGAGTGCGAAGTCGCTGCGGAACGTGAGTGAGCGCTTCGAGAGCTTGTCCAGCCACAGGGTGGCGTCCAGCTCGTCGTCCAGCCGGAGAGGGCTGCGGTAGGAGAGTTCGGCGTGCACGGCAGGCAGGCCGAAGCCGGTGGCCAGCATCTGCGATGTCGCGAACCCCGCATCCGCCAGCCACTCGCTCGACATGCTCTCGGCCCACCTGGTGGGCGCGGCGAAGTAGATCACCTGGGCAGCGTCCGTATCACCCATCGCGACCCGGAATCTGCGGCGCAGGAGCGGTCCCGAGCTGCTCCCGCATGGATCCGTACTCATGAACCCTCCATGACGTGGACGAGATCCGTACGCCCGGCGACCACTCCGTCGACGGCGTGATGCAGATGGCGAGGGCCTGCCGCGACGTCGACGAGGACGGGGAGTTCGGCTCTGATCCGTTCTCCGACGGCCAGGCGGTCGAGCAGGGCGCCCTGGGAGTCCTCACCGGTCAGCCGGATGACGGCGGCGCCTCGGCGCATGAGCTCCTGCGCCCGTTCGATCAGTTCGGTTCCGTCCGGCCCCCAGGCGTCGCCGCCGTCCACCTGGACGGTCGCGGTGGTTCGGCCGGGACTTTCGTGGAGTCGGCGGGGGTATTGGTGATGCGGCGTGCTGACGGGCTGCTCCAGCACCCAGTCCGTGAGCCCCGAGTCGGGCACCTCGTCCGGCCCGACACCGGCGAACTCCGCCAGGGCCTGGGCCGCGAGGTCCCGGTCGGAGACCAGCACGTCGTCCAGCGACACGGCCCCTGCCCTGCTGAGGTAGGCCATGGCCATCCGGGCGGGGCTGAGGTACTGGCGCGCCTCGAACGACTCCCACCACAGCTGGCTCCGGGTGGCGCGTTCCTGCAGCCGTTCGACCTGGGGATGCCGGATCTGCTCGAAACGCTCCAGGGCGGCTGCGACCGGTTCGTCCTCCAGAGACGTCAACGCGTCGGCCAGCGCTATGGCGCTCTCCATCGCGATCTTCGTCCCGGAGCCCAGCGAAGGGTGTGCGGTAGCTGCGGCATCCCCGAGCAGTACGACCTTGCCGTGGTGCCAGCGGGTGCACCGTACGGTGTTGAACCAGCCCCAGCGCGACCGGTTGCCCGAGAAGGATCCACCGCCCAGCTGATCGGAGAACGCCCTGGACAGGTACTCCAGCGCCGCGTCGTCCGACTCGCCCTCGTCGGAGAACTGCCGGTCGCCGAACCCGGCCCGGCTCACGGTCTCGGCGGACGCCTCGATCACGAACGTGGAGCGTTTCTCGCCGTACGGGTAGGCGTGGGCGACGAACAGCCCGTCCTGGGTCTTCACCGGGATGAACACCCCGCCGTCGAGCGGCGCATCGGCTCCGCACCAGATGAACCGGCCCCGGCCCGGGGTGACTTCGGCTCCGAACTCCTCCCGGTAGCGGCTTCGGGTGGCGCTGGCGGCCCCGTCGGCGGCGATCACCAGGTCGGCGTCGTCGAGCACGTCGGAGACGTCGCACGAGTGGCTCTCCACCTGTACGCCCGCGCCGGTCGCCCCCTCCAGCAGGATCCGCAGCAGCCGCGCGCGACCGATCGCACCGCTGTGGAACCGGCCGAGGCTCGCATCCCCCTGCGGCAGCCGGAAACCGCTCGACGAGAACGTGTACGCCGCTCCGGTGATCTCCCGGTACAGGTCCGGGTCGGCCTGCCGCAGTGCCTTGAGGAGGCCCCCGGTGAGGCCCACCCCGAAACCGAACGTCTCCTCGGGAGGGTTCCGCTCATGCAGTGACACGAGCCAGTCGGGGTGCCGAAGGGCCAGTAGCCGGGCCACGAAGAGCCCTGCGGGTCCGCCCCCGAGTACGTGAACACGTCGAACTGTCATGCTCTACGAATACCCCGAGTTCGACTGTCTAGTCAATGATTTTTCATTAGTGTCAAATTCGCTTGGGCGAGGAACCGCCGGCCGACTGTCGGGCAGGACAGGGCTCGGCCGGCGGTTGATCCCTGGCGGCGCCGCTCGGGCGGCCCTCAGTCGACGAGGTCCAGGGCAGCCCGTACGACGCTGTCGGCGTCGATGCCGTGGTAGCGGTACACGTCGTCCAGCGCTCCGGACTGGCCGAACCGGCTCACGCCGAGCGTCGTCACGGGCACGTTGTTCACCGTGGCGAGGAAGGCCAGGGTGTGCGGGTGGCCGTCGACCAGCGTCACGAGGGGTGCGGCCCGCTCGGCCGGGAAGACCTGGTCCAGGATCCAGCCGGGGGCATCGTCCTGGCCCCGCCGGGCCTGCAGGGCGCGGAAGAGCAGGTCGGGGCTGGTCACGCAGATGACGTCGGCCGCGTGGCCGAGGGCGGCGAGGCGCTCGGCGGCGGCCAGGGCCTCGGGGACCATGGCACCCATGACGGCGATCGTGACGGTGGGCGCGTCGGCACGTCTGATCACATAGGCCCCGGCGACCGTCTGGCGCCGACGACGCTCCCTGGCCGCGGGGTCGGCCGGTACGGCGGCCAGACTCTGGTCCACCGGTCGGGTGGACAGCCGTAGATACGCCGAACTGCCGTCGGGCTTACCGAGGTTGGACAGTGACGCCAGCAGGCACCACTCCGTGTCGATACCGAACGCGGGCTCGTACGAGACGCATCCGGGCTGCTCGATGCCCAGCGACGGGGTGGTGATCGACTGGTGGGCGCCGCCTTCCGAGGCGAGGGTGACGCCGGAGGGGGTGCCGACCAGGATGGACTGGCCGCCGGCATAGATGCCGAACGACCAGGGTTCCAGGGCCCGGTTGACGAACGGGTCGTAGACCACGCCGATGGGCAGCAGGGGTTGCCCCCAGCGGCTCCAGGTGGCGCCCAGCTCGCCGAGCACCCCCACCAGGTTCGTCTCCGCGATGCCCAGCTCCACGTGCTGGCCGGACGGCTTCTCCCGCCAGTGCAGGATGGTCTCGGCGTCGTCGGCGAACCAGTCGGTGCGCTCGGCCGGCGACCAGACCCCGACCTTGTTGAGCCAGCCGCCCAGATTGGTGGACGAGCTGACGTCCGGGCTGACCGTCACGATCCGGCCCGCCGCGTCCGGAGCCTTGCGGGTCAGGTCCAACAGCACGCGCCCGAGGGCCTGTTGGGTGTTGCCGGTGCCGCCGGGGGCGGGCCGGCCGAGGTCGGCGGGGATCGCGGGCGGGCTCAGTGACTCCTGGTGCGGCCTGCGGAGCCGTTCAGCCGCCGAAACACACAGCGCCGCCTCCGCGGAGCCGTCGGCGAAGTCCCGCCAGGGAGCGTCGAGATCCTCGCCCAGGCGGGTTGCCAGCTCCGCCATCTGGTCACCTGTCAGGAGGGAGGAGTGGTTCTGCGGATGCCCCTCGGTCGGCAGACCGTGCCCCTTGACGGTGTAGGCGAAGATCACGGTCGGGCGGGAGTCGTCGATCTCGTCGTACGCGTCCAACAGGGCTCCGAGGTCGTGGCCGCCGAGGTTGCGGACCGCGCCGTGCAGCGTGTCGTCGTCGACGTCCGCGACCAGCCGGGCGATGGGCCCCGAGCCCGAGCCGGTGCCGGGCAGCCGGTCGCGCAACTGCTGCGGTGTGCAGCGCAGCAGGCGCTGGTACTCGGGGTTCTCCATGGTGTCCAGGCGCAGCCGCAGTTCGTCGCCGCCAGGACGGGCGAACAGGTCCTCCAGGAGCTGCCCGTACTTGAGGGTCAGGACCTGCCAGCCGGCCGCGGTGAACATGCCGCGCACCCGTTCCGCCGCAGCTCCGGGCACCACACGGTCCAGAGACTGCCGATTGAGGTCGACGACCCAGACGATCTCACCGAGACCGGCCACGGTGGGATCCTGCACCGCCTCCCAGATCGCGCCCTCGTCCAGTTCCGCGTCGCCCAGCAGCGAGTACTGCCGGCCGGCCCCGGCACCGCCGAACCGCCCCTCGACATAGCGGCGCGCGAGGGCTCCCCAGACGGGCGCAGTCGCCCCGATGCCCACCGATCCCGTCGAGTAGTCGACCGGATCGGGGTCCTTGGAACGGCTGGGGTAGCTCTGCAGACCACCGAAGGACCTCAGCTCGGTGAGGTGGGACGGGTCGAGCTCGCCGAGCAGGTAGTTGATGGCGTGCAGCACGGGAGAGGCGTGCGGCTTGACCGACACCCGGTCGTCCCGGGTGAGTTCGTGGAACCACAGGGCCGTCATGATGGAGGTCATCGACGCGCTCGACGCCTGATGACCGCCGACCTTCAGACCCGAGGGGTTGGGCCGCACCCGGTTCGCATGATCGACGATCGCGGTGGCGAGCCACAGCACACGCCTCTCGACGCTGCCGAGAACCCGTAGCAGTTCCCGCCGGGAATCGTCCCGTATCTCCGGACCCGCCGAAGCGACACCAACGACCATGACTTGCCTCTCTGAACTCCCCGGCGACCGGTGTGAACAGCGCCGCGGTCGGATTTCAATGAATGTCGGATTTCAATGAATCAGGACGCGTAGGAGGGGCCGGCCGCATACGCCCCGCCACCGGGTGCCCGGCGGGCGATCAACTGCGGTACGCGTCCAGCCACCCCTTCTCCACGTAGACGTGGCACGTCCCGCAGGCGGCGTTGCCGTTGCGAGATTCGACCATCACATATGTCAACTATCTTACGTTAGCGTCAACCCTCGTCAAGTGTGACCGCGCAGCCGATCCCCGATTGTTGACATGTTCGTCCAATAACCATCAGACTTGTTGACGCAGCTGGTGAAGCACATCGGGCTTGTTCCTCAACAGGGAAGAGAACGTCATGAAGCTTGTGCGCATCCATGGCGCGGGCACCGGCCTGGTGGCCGGCCCCGCGGGCGGCGAGGTCGTCGTGGACATCGCGCGCGGCCTGGATGAACTCCGACGGCACGAGCGAACACTGGTGGAGACCCTGGAGCCGTACTTCCCCCAGGGCGGCGGAAGCTGGCTTCCGCTGATCGAGCGGTGGCAGGAAGTCGGAGACCACCTGCGCGTTCTGGTGGATGTCCTGGGGAGCGGACAGCACACGCCCTCGGCCGTCCAGCCGTTGACGGCGGTGCGGTTGGATCCGCCCCTGCCCGACCCGGGCGTCCGTATCTTCGCCCTCGGCGGCAACTTCCCCCTGCACGTCTCCGGGATGGACGGAGGCGGAGCCATGGAGCTCCCGGACTCGGTGCGGCAGGGGGCCGCGGGTGGCGTTCCGCCGTGGGGGTTCTACGTCATCCCCGGCACCGTCGTAGGCCAGGACGCGGCGGTCACCCCGCCGCCCGGCACCCAGAAGCTCGACTACGAGGCCGAGGTGGCGGTCGTACTCGGGGGCGGTGACCACGAGCCGGGCAGTGACCGGATCGACGTCTGGGGCTTCACCGCCTGGAACGACTTCAGCATCAGGGACGCGGCGCTCGGTCTGTCGAAGACCGACCACGGTCCGCTGACGTGGTCACTGACCAAGAACTTCCGTACCGGCAACAGCTGCGGTCCGTTCATGGTGGTCGACGAGCCGATCCCCGAGGACGGCCTCGGGATCATGTGCAAGGTCAACGGGGAGGTACGCCAGGACGGTTCGACCTCGGGCATGCAGTACTCCTTCGGGGCCACCGCGGCCCATATCTCGGAGTACGCGCCCCTCGCCGGCGGCGACATGATCCTTTCCGGAACCCCGGGCGGCACCGCGATGGAACAGGGCCTCGACGGCCCGTACCTGAAGGACGGGGACCTCGTCGAGGTCCTGATCGAGGGGGCCGGAACGCTGCGCAACCGCGTGGCGCTGAAGGGCTGAAGGACTGAAGGGCTGACCGAATCCCGAGAACCTGAGAAGAGACACATGCGCTGGGTCACAAGAGCCGATGTCCATCTCGACCGGGTGGCCTCACCCTGGCTCATCCTCCGCTTCATCGACCCCGAGGCCGAGTTCGTGTTCATCGACCCCGACGGGCCCTGGCCCACCGATGCCGTCTCCTTCGCCATGCCGGGTGCGGAGATCGGGATACACGACGAGGACGGCACCACCTTCGACAAGCTCCTCGCCCGCTACGAACTGACGGACCCGGTACTGCTCGACATCGCCGACGGGGTCCGCGCCGGCGTCCACCAGGTGCTGGGGGGCGAGCTCGGAGACCTGTCGGCGGAGTCCGTCTCGCTCGGGTTCGGCCTGCTCGCGCTCGCCGAGGGGATCATGTTGCGGCACCCCTCCGACCAGCGGAACCTGGAGCATTCGATGGAGATCTACGACGCGCTCTACGCCTACTTCTGGGGCCGGCACCGCGATCCCCGGACCGGCGCGGCCACGTTCTGGGACCGGATCGCCGAACTGCGATCGGCGTGGCCGGACAGAAATTGACGAACTCGTCGAACAGAACAATCCACCGTGCGAAAGGTCTCCTGATGGGCGTCGTGATCGCAGGCGCCGCCGGAGCAGCGGCCGGAGCCTGATCGCCGCCCTGCGGTCGCGCGACGTCGAGGTCGTCGCGCTCAGCCACAGCGACGCGGGTGAGCGACGACTGAGTGACACGGGGGCGGTCGTGGTCCGCGCCGACCTCACTGCCCCGGCACAGTTGCGCGAGCCGTTCGCCGGTGCTCAGGCCGTGCATGTGATCCCCCCGTCGCGCACCCCCTTGAGGATGCCCTGGTCCGGAACGCCGTACAGGCGGCCGTGGCCGCCGGCGTGCCGCGCCTCGTCCATCACTCCGTGGGCCACCGGCTCCGGCTATCCCTTCTTCGCCAAGCACGACCTCGCCGGTGCCCTGGCGGACGCACGCGGGGAGAACGGACGGGTCGCGGTGAGCGACACGCTGCGGGTCAAGGGCCAGAGCAGCGTGTTCTCCTGCAAGTAAGCGTGCAGGCGCTGTTGATCAGGTGTCCCGGCCTACTGCCTCCGACCAGGAGGCGCCGCCCGCGACCAGGCGTCGGGCCCTGTTGAACTGCCGGGGATTGCCTCCGAATCCCACCGCGCCCACGACCGTGTCACCGTCGCCGAGCACAGCCAGATAGCTCTCCTCCTCCGGGCCTCCGTCGAGGAAGTGGACATGCTCCGCGCGGGCCCTTCCGGCGAGCTGAATGCGCCGGCCGAACTGGTCGGACCACACATAGGGCACCCCGGTGTACGGTTCCGCGGCCCCTGGGTCGAGCAGGTTCAGCGCCGCCCGTCTCGCCTGTTCCCGGGCGTTGGTCCAGTGCTCGACCCGGATGGTCTCGGAGGTTCCCGGGCGCGGCCACCGGGCCGCGTCCCCGACGGCGTGGACACCCGGGGCGGAGGTCCGCAGTGTCGCGTCGGTGATGACACCGTCGTCGACGGCCAGCCCCGAGTCGGCCAGCCACCCGGTCGCCGGCACCGCGCCGATCCCGACGACCACGAGATCCGCGTCCAGTACGGTGCCGTCCGTCAGCTCGACCTTGTCGACCCGGTCGGCCCCCAGGAGCCTGGCCACCCCGACCCCGCAGGTCACCCGTACTCCGTTGGCACGGTGAAGACGGACGACGGGTTCTGCCAGGTCCGGGCGCACCGCCCGCTGGAGTGCGGAGGGCGCGGCTTCGACGAGTGTGACGTCCAGGCCGAAGTGACGTGCGGCCGCGGCGATTTCGCAGCCGATGAAGCCGGCTCCGACCACCACCACGGACGGACTGCCCGAGCTCATGGCCTCCTTGATGCGCCGGGCGTCGTCGAGGGTGCGCAGGGTGTGCACTCCGTCGAGGTCGAACCAGCCTCGCGGGCGTACGGCCTGGGATCCGGTGGCGATGATCAGCCCGTCGTACGGAATGCGCGACGTGCCCACGCGCAGCGTGCGCGACGTCAGGTCGAGGGACTGCGCGGGGGTCCCGAGGTGCAGGTCCACCCGCAGGTCCGCGAGTTCCCCCTCGGTGATGAGACGGACCTCGTCCTCATCCATCTCGCCGATGAGGAGTTCCTTCGACAACGGCGTCGGGTTGTAGGGGAGTTCCGGGTCGGCGCCGACGAGGGTCAGCCGGCCGTCGTAGCCGGCGGCGCGCAGCGTCTCCAGCGCCTGCACGCCCGCGACGCTGCCGCCGACCACGACGATGTTGCTCAGCATGTCCGCGCTGCCCTCAGTCCTTCGCGGCCCGGTCGCGCTTGGCGACGAGCTCCCCCACGAACTCGTCGTCGAAGGAGTGGTCCATGCGCTCGGGGTCGATGTCGTCCCGCTGGGTCATGTCACGGTTGGGGTCGTCGTAGGCGAAGGTGTATCCGTGGCCGCGGCCGGCGAGGATCTCCCACCAGTTGCCGTCCATGTCCTGGAAGTAGAACGAGTACGCGCCGTGCTGCTCCTGCGGCTTGTGGATGCGCCCCAGGCCGTACTCCTCCTTGAGGCTCAGCAACGTGGCGTGTGCCTCGTTGACGGCCTCGTTGCTCTCCAGGTCCAGGCCGTTGTGGTCCACAAGGCGCATGGGACTCTTCTGCCCGTCCTCGATGACGACGTAGACATGCTCTGATCCCAGCCGGATCAGCAGGCCCACGGGGGCGTGCTGGATCACCTCGAAGCCGAGGACCTCCTCGTAGAAGCGGCGCGACTTCTGGATGTCGACCACCGACAGGGTGCCGTGAGAGATCATCTCGATCTTGATCAGCGGCTTCTTCGTGCGGTGACTCTTGGTGATCTTCGGCTTGATTTCGGCCATGACGCGTTCACTCCTTTGTGCGCGGTGTACGGCGGTTCTGCCAAGTGGTCAGCTGCGGGGCGCGACCGTCATTTCGAGACCGTCGAGGTCGGGGCCGTACTCGATCTGGCAGGAGAGCCGGGAGTTCTCCCGGCGCTCGGCGACCTCTTCGAGCATCTCCGCCTCGTACTCGTCCGGCTCCGGCAACCGGTCCAGCCACTCCTTCTCCACGTAGACGTGACACGTCCCGCAGGCGGCGTTGCCGTTGCACAGGCCGATGATTCCGACCTTCATCGGCCGGAGCTGGAGCAGAAGGGCCTTCTTGTCGTGGGGTTCGAGCTCGTGACGGACGTCATCGCGGTCATGAATGATGATCATTTGGCGGCTCCTCGGGCGTCGGGCGTGCTCCACATCCAGATTTCCGTCACGCCCGTCAACTATCTTACGTAGGCGTTGAGGGCCGTCAAGATGGGGGACGCGATTTCCATTCGGACGCCTCTTCGCCGGCCATGCCCCGCGCGAGGCATGGCCGGCCCCCACCAGACAGGGACCGCTGATCCATGGATAAACCTTCCTCTCCCGCCCCCGCGCAGGTGCTCCTACGGTCGAGGCTGCGGGCGCTCACCGGCCCGCCGTAACGAAGGAGAGAGACCCCCCATGAAGTTGACTGGCAACACGATCCTGGTCACCGGCGGCACTTCCGGTATCGGCCTCGGCCTGGCCGTACGCCTGCACGAGGCCGGCAACAAGGTGATCGTCGCCGGCCGGCGCAAGGAACTCCTCGACGAGATCGCTGCCGAGCACCCGGGCATCGACGGGCTCGTCCTCGACGTCGCCGACCCCGAGTCGATCGCCCGGACCCGTGAGAGCGTGGCGGCGAGCTACCCGGAGCTGAACGTCCTGGTCAACAACGCCGGCATCATGCTGCGGGAGAACCTCCTCGACCCGGCCGAGCTCCCGATCGCCGAGGACCACGTCACGGTCAACCTGCTCGGCACGATCCGGATGACGTACGCGTTCCTCCCCCTCCTGATCGGCAAGGGCGACGCGGCCGTCATGAACGTCACCTCCGCGCTGGCGTTCGTCCCCCTGCCGATCACCCCCACCTACAACGCGACCAAGGCCGCGCTGCACTCCTTCTCCGAGAGCCTGCGCGTCCAACTCGACGGCGCCGACGCCGGCGTCCAGGTCATCGAGGTGGCCCCGCCCGGCGTACGCACGACCCTGCTCGGCCAGCAGGACGACCCGAACTCCATGCCGCTGGACGAGTTCCTCGACGAGACCCTCGCAATCCTGCGCGACAAGCCCGACGCCAAGGAACTCGTCGTCGAGCGCGCCAAGTTCGTCCGCGACGCCGAGCGCAACGGCGCCTACGACCAGGTCCTCGCCATGCTCAGCGGCGTCTGAACCTGCTCGTGACACACAGAGGGGAAGCGACGACGTGAAACCCACGAACGAGGACGCCGTCGAAATCGCACGGGTGCTGGCCCTCTGGGGCCACATCATGGACGACCGCCGGCTGGACCGCCTCGGCGAAGTCCTCACCGAGGACGCGGTATGGGACGCCAGCGCCTTCGGCCTCGAACCGGCCGTGGGACTGGAAGCGGTCACCGCCGTCCTGGGTGCCGAGGGGCACGCACGCGCTCATCACACGACGAACATCGTGGTGTCGGAGGGCCCGGGCGACGCGGCTCGTGTCCTGTCCAAGGGCCTGGGCGTCGTGGACGGCGGCACCGTCATCAGCGCCGTGTACACGGACGAACTGCGCCACACCGCCGACGGCTGGCGCATCTCCAAGCGGGCCATACGCGTGAGCTGACCATCGGGGTCGTCCGCTGCGGCTCCGATCCGAAAGCCCTGGCTGCTTGTCCGCGCAGGCCAACGGCGCGTATGACGATGGCCTGGCCATCCTCGGCGACGTCGTCCGAGCGGGTCCTGGTGGCCTCATTCCAGCCGCCCCGGTGGCGGCGGACGCCCGTCCCACCCGCCCTGCCGGCCACGCAGGGCGGGTCCATGGTGGGCACGACACCCGGACCCATGCCGCAGAGCCACACCCCGAGGCGCTGCAAGGCGTCCGCCCGCCCGGGCGTAATCGGCCACAGCCGGATCGGGAGCAGGCGCGGATCGGGATCAGGCGTCGTCCGCGAAGACGGAAGCGGCGCTCGCACAAGGCCCGGGACCACTCACTCTGTGGTCCCGGGCCCTTGCTGCCGTGGGCGAACAACGCGCTGCGTTCCGGCTCGGCGCAGCCGCGCCCGGCCGTGGTCAGACGCCGTCGACGGCTGCGCGATGCCGGTTCCCGGCAGTCGCTACCGAGCCGGGGAGAGCAGCCCCTTCGCGAAGTCGAGCTGTTCCTTGTGGAAGGTCGCGCCGACGTGGTGGTGATCGATGTTGTGGCCACCGCCCAGGATGCGCCGAGCAGTGACCGAAGGCGCAGCGGTGAACGAGTCCCTGAAGGCGGCGACCGATTCGTCGCTGCTGTGCCAGAACCCTTCATGCTCGGCCAGCCCGTAGTGGACGGGCACCTCGATCCTCGCGGCGACGTCTGCGAAGTCCGTGCACCACTGGCCCGCCACCTCCACCAACTCCGCTATGGGAACAGCCGATTCGGCGTGCTTCGCGATGTCGAGGACACCCGGGTCGTACGTGCCCTCAGGTCCGTACATGAACCGCAGGAGGTGCTCACGGCTGAACTCGAGCGAGCTGGTCGGCGACTCGGACTTCAACGCCTCGTTCGACCGCTGCGACTCGTGGTGGATTCCGCTGACGGAGACACCGAGGAGCGGCCAGGTGCGGTCGCCGGCCGCCAGATGCAGCGCGATCGCACCGCCTATCGAGTGTCCGACGAGGACGATCCCGGGGGCGTTCGAGAGATTCCGGTGCCAGAGTTCGGCGACGGCCTCCTGGAGCACCTCGGCATTCCGGCGGAACGAGACCTCCCCCTTCAGCGCGGTGCTGCCGCCGTAGCCCGGACGATCGAGGGACACCACCGGAAATCCCTCGCGCCGCGCGGCGTCCACCAGCGAATAGCCGGCCACGTCGAAGTACGACGCGTTGTAACCACCTCCGGGAAGGCAGACCAGCAGCGGCATTCCGGGACGGCCCGGTTCCTCTATGCCGGTGATCCGGATGTCCCCCAGGTCGAGAGTGATGCGGTGCGCAGTCATTCTAGTAGCCGTTCTCCGGAAGAAACTTTTGCAGAAGCTCTTTGTATTCCTGCGGGAAAGTCCGGTGAACCATGTGCCCGGCGCCCTCGATCGTCTCCAGGCGGCCCGCGGGGAGGAGTCGAGCGGCCTCGGCCAGCCCCTCCTGGGGGGTGTAGCTGGTGGACCCTCCGCCGATGATGAGCGTCGGGGCGGTGATCCTGGGGAGGTCGTTCCACCAGGACGGATCAGGGTTGTGGATCTGGTGCACCAGTGAGGTGGCCGCGGAGAAATCGATGGGAACCCCACCAGGAACTTCATCGGAACCTTCCGGGAAGTCCACGTCGATGGGAGCGGTGTCCTCCCAGACCATCCGCTCGATCCGCTCGGGCCATTTCTCCGCGAAGATGCACCCGACCCGTGCTCCCATCGAATGGCCGATCAACGTGAAGCGGTCCACAGAAAGCGCGTCGGTGAACGCTTCGAGATCGCCGCACCCCAGCTCGAAGGAATACGTTCCGGGCCACACGCTTTCGCCATGGCCGCGTTGCGTGAGGGCCAGGACGTGGTAGCGCTCGGCAAGGAAACTCGCGATCTCGTCCCAGTCCCGCGCGTCGTACATGAGACCATGCAGCAGAATGACCGGTGGCGCATCCGGATCGCCCGCCTCGCGATAGTGGAAATCCAATTGCGAAAGCTCGATGCGGTGATCGCTGAAAACGGTCATCTGTTCTTCCGTTCGCTCGGAGGGAGGCTGGTCGACAGCGGCGTGATGTGGCTCGTCTCGCTGTGAGCGCCCTCGGTGCCGACCGTATGAGGGCCTCCGCGCGGGCGGGAGAGGACCACTCATCCAGGGATTGGCGGTCTCTGGATAGCCGGGCGGGATGCGGCAAGGATGGAAGCATGGACAAGAAGGAACTGGCGGAATTTCTGCGCCATCGGCGTGAGACGCTGCGCCCCCGCGATGTCGGAATGGTCGAGGGGCCGCGCAGGCGCACCCAGGGGCTGCGCCGCGAGGAGGTCGCGCAGCTGGCCGGCATGTCCACCGACTACTACGCCCGCCTGGAACAGCAGCGTGCCCCGCAGCCCTCCGTCCAGATCACCACCGCCCTCGCCCGGGCGCTGCGCCTGACCCAGGACGAACGCGACCATCTCTTCGTCCTCATCGGCCACAACGCCCCGGCCCGCCTCCAGCGCTCCGAGCACGTCAGCCCGACGCTGATGCGGGTCCTGGACCGCCTGGACGACTCCCCCGCCTTGGTACTGACCGACATGGCCGACACCCTCGCGATGAACCCGCTGGCCATCGCCCTGCTCGGCGACCAGACCCGCCACACCGGCCTGGCCCGCAGTGCCTACTACCGCTGGTTCATGGACCCCGCCGAGCGCCTGGTCTACCCCGAGGAGGACCATGAGCACCACAGCCGCACCCAGGCAGCTCGCCTGCGCGTCGCGCTGACCGCCGGCAGCGACACCCCCAGAGCCGCCCGCATCCTCGCCGAACTCCAGGAACACAGCCCCGAGTTCGTCCGCGCGTGGGAACTCCAGGAAGTCGCCCAGCGCTACGACGAGAGCAAGACCATCGTCCATCCCCAGCTCGGCCGTATCGACGTCGACGGCCAGGTCCTCTTCACCGACAACCGCGCCCAGACCCTCGTGGTGCTGACCACCCGCCCCGGCACGGAAAGCCACAGCAAGCTGGAACTCCTCTCCGTCATAGGGCACCAGCAGCTCACTTCGTGACGTCCTGGCTCGACCCGTGTCGTCGGCCTCGACGACCGGCCACGCTCACCTGTGCCGCTCCGGGCCGGACGCCGTCGAGCGCCGGACGAACGCCTTCCGCCTTGGCCTGCGCACCGGCAACGAAATGACGGGAACACCCTGATGGACGCACCGGACGACACGGCCGCCGAGCGGGCCGACGCCGCCCGCAACCGTGCCCGGCTGCTGGAGGCGGCGGCCGGGCTGGTGGCCGAGCGTGGCGCCGCGCACGTGACGATGCACGAGGTCGCGGAGGCAGCCGGGGTGGGGAAGGGCACGCTCTTCCGCCGGTTCGGCGACCGCGACGGGCTCCTGCTCGCCCTCCTCGGTGAGGCCGAGGCCGAGTTCCGGGCGGCCTGCATCGAGGGTCCCCCGCCGCTGGGCCCGGGAGCACCTGCGCGGGACCGGCTGGAGGCGTTCGGCTGTGCGCTGATCGAGCGCATCGCCGCCGACGCGGACCTGGGCGCCGCGCTGGGACGCCAGGTGCTGCACGAGCGTCGCCACGCCTCCGACACCGGCCGCGCGTTCCACCGGCACGTCGCAACTCTCCTGCGAGAGAGCGGAGTCGACGGGGACCACGACATGCTCGCCCACGCCCTGCTCGCCTTCGCGAACTTCGAGACGACGGACTACCTGCACGCCGGGTGCGGGTTCCCCGTCGAACGCCTCCAGGCCACATGGGTGGATCTCGTACGGCGGGTGGTCCGGGCCGACGGAGTGTGAATCGGGAAGGTCCGCATCGTCGAGAACCCGTCCGCCGACCCGCGAGCCGCAGAGCGATCCCGCACGTGCGGCGGCTGCTCAGCAGGCGGTCGGGGCTGCGCCGCGGTCCGCTTCCGGGAGGTGCCTCTCCGCCCAGGCGGCCAGTTCCGTGAGAGCCGGTTCAAGCGCCCGGCCCGCTTCCGTCAAGCGGTACCACTCTCCCGCCGGGGCATGACCTTGTTCATACGATCAGCTCCAGGATGGTGGCGTTGGCCAGCCCGCCGCCCTCGCACATGGTCTGCAGTCCGTAGCGGATCTTGTTGTCCACCATGTGGTGGATCAGGCGGGTCATCAGGATCGCGCCCGAGCCGCCGAGGGGGTGGCCGACGGCTATCGCTCCGCCGAGCGGGTTCACCAGTGCCGGATCGGCGCCGGTCTCGGCCAGCCACGCCAGGACGACCGGGGCGAACGCCTCATTGCATTCGAACGCCCCGATGTCGCCGATCGACAGCCCGGACCGCGCAAGGGCCTTGGCGGTCGCCGGGATGGGCGCGGTCAGGACCATCACCGGGTCGTCCCCGGCAAGCGCGAACGTGTGCAGCCGTACCAGAGGCTTGAACCCCAGTTCCCGGGCCCGCTCGGACGTCATGATCAGCAGGGCGCCGGAGCCATCGGACATCTGCGACGCGTTCCCCGCGTGGACGACGCCGTCCTCCTTGAAGACCGGCTTCAGCTTCGACAGGCTTTCCACGCTCGTCCCGCGCCGCACGCCCTCGTCGGCGGTCAGCCCGGTCCCCGGTACGAAGGTGTACTGCTTGTCCAGGGCTCCGGAGTCGATGGCCGCCGCCGCCCTCGCGTGGGAGAGGGCCGCGTACTCGTCCAGTTGCTGCCGCGACAGCCCCCACTTCTCGGCGATCAGCTCGGCGCCGAGCCCCTGGTGGATCCGTTGCCCGGCATACCGGGCAGCGGCCATCGGGCCCATCGGCCTCTCGAGGTCCCCGCCGGAGGCGGTCCCCATCGGCACCCGCGTCATCGACTCGACACCGCCGGCCACGGCGATGTCGTACTGCCCCGAGATCACTCCCGCGGCGGCGAAGTGCACCGCCTGCTGCGACGATCCGCACTGCCGGTCCACCGTGACGGCCGGGACCGACTCCGGCCAGTCGGCCGCCAGTACGGCGCTCCGGCCCAGGTTGAACGCCTGCTCACCGACCTGTTCGACGACGCCCCACACGACGTCGTCCACCAGCGCCGGGTCGAGGCCGGACCGGTGGGTCAGCGCGTCGAGCACATGCGCCGACAGGTCCACCGGATGGACGTCCGCGTACGCGCCTTTGCGCTTACCGATCGGCGTCCGCACCGCTTCCACGACCACTGCGTCACGGGGCATGGCGTGCCACCCTTCACCTGGTTCAAACGCTGTTTGAACAGACGCTAACCCCGTCACGCCATCACCATCAACACTCTCGTCATTTAATTATCGATCACGTCAAATCCAGGTGACCGCCCTCGCGGGCGAGGCCGACGAGGAGCTCGTGACCGCGCCGGGTGCGGCCCGCTTCGCGGTGCGCGGGAGTGCGTCGACCCCGCACGACGCCGTCCTGGACGCGGCGGTCGTCGGCGCCGCGGCACTGCTGCCGTGAACGCGGGCTCGAACGGCATGTCAACGCGTCGTTAAATTCGCCGTCCCGCAGCCTTGACGCCCATCGACACAACGGTTAGATAATTGACGCGGTCGACACATTGGACGCCGGCGAGCACTCTCCGGACCCGGGGGCACAGGGGGTTCGGGACCCGAGTCGAAGATCATCCGGAGCTGCGTTAGCCTCGTCCCGTAAACGGAAATTGAGTTTCCGTTTAGCTTGAAGTGATCCAGCCTGGAGGCATTCATGAGCACGGCCCCTACCTCGAACCTGCACCTCGACTTCCCGGCCGACTTCCGCGGTGCCGTCTTCCGCCCCGGTGACGACGGCTACGACGAGGCCAGGGCCGTGTACAACGGCCGTGCCGCCGACTCCGGGCCCGCGTTGATCGCGCGATGCGTGGACGAGGAGGACGTCGTCACCGTCCTGCGGTACGCGTCCGCGGGGGACATCCCGGTCGCCGTACGGGGTGGTGGCCACATGTCGGACGGCCTGGCGATGCCCGGCGGCGCCCTGGTCGTCGACCTGTCCGGCATGCGGGAGATCAGTGTCGACCCGCAGACGCGTGTGGTGCGGGCACAGCCCGGTGTACTGCTCGGGCAACTGGACGCCGCCACACAGCAGCACGGTCTCGTGGTGCCGGCCGGGACGGTCAGCACCACCGGCGTCGCCGGACTCACTCTCGGAGGCGGCATCGGGCACCTCATGCGCCGCTTCGGAGCGACCGTCGACAATCTGCTGGCCTGCGAGATGGTCACCGTCGACGGTCGCAAGGTCCGCGCGGACGAGAAGGAGAACCCCGAGCTGTTCTGGGCGCTGCGCGGTGGCGGCGGCAACTTCGGAGTCGTCACCGCGTTCGAGTTCCAGGCCCACCGGGTGGGCCCGGACGTCGTCAGCGGGCAGATCATCTTCCCCGGGGACCAGGCCGCCTCGATCCTCGCCAAGATCCCCGGTCACATGGCGGACGCCCCTCGTGAGCTCGGGCTGCTGATCGCGATCACCGACGCGCCCCCGCTGCCGGCTCTGCCCAAGGAGGCGCACGGCCGGCCGGTGCTGGTCCTCGTCCCGGTGTACACCGGGGACCCGGAAACGGCGGACAAGGTGATCGAGCCCCTCGCCGCCCTCGGCCACCCCGTGGCCAATCTGGTCGCCAGGACCCCGTGGGTACAGGCCAACTCGATGCTCGACGCCATCGCCCCCTACGGCGTTCGGATGACCCTGCGCGGGGGATACCTCCCTGCTCTCACCGACGACGTCATCGACGTCCTGCTGGAACGTGCCGCCGCGGCACCGCGCCACCCCGACGCGAGCACGACGTTCAACGTGTGGTGCCTGGGCGGCGCGTTCTCCGAGGACGTCGACGAGGACTCCGTCGCCTTCTCCCGCGAGGGCGCCGCCTTCCTGTGGGAGGCCGTCACCATGTGGCAGGCGCCGGAGCACGACGCGCGGTACGACGAGTGGGCCGAGGCCACGCTCGAGGCGGTCCGTCCGCACGCGTTGGCGAACGGCTACACCAACCTCACCGACGACCAGGGCGAGGAGTGGCGCCGCGGTGTCCACGGCAGCCCGGAGAAGTTCCGCCGTCTGACCGAGGTCAAGACGGCCTGGGATCCGCGCAACCTGCTCCGCCACAACAAGAACATCACCCCGGCCGACGCCGGGTGATCCATGGCGGCGGGGCGGGGCCCGGGGGGGCCGCCCCCCCCCGGACCCCCCCGACCCAAAAGACGACCGCCCCGCCGACCCGACCG
>NZ_JBEYIL010000012.1:0-185611 GCF_040635845.1 Streptomyces sp. NPDC006872 | reverse complement strand
ACCTGCTCCGCCACAACATGACCATCCCCCCGGCCGCCGCGGGGTGATCCATGGCGGCGGCCGGGCCCTTCGGGGCCCGGCCGCCGCTTCGTCGCCCCTCTCTCTTCGGCAGATTCCTCAACCCGCGTTTCCCGGAAGGAAGTACCGAACACATGGCTGAGCAACTGGACGGCACCGTAGCGATGGTCACCGGCGCGAGCAGCGGCATCGGCCGGGCCGCGGCCCGGCAACTGGCCGCGCGAGGAGCCGCCGTCGCGCTCGTGGCACGCCGCAAGAACCGGTTGACGGAACTGGCGGACGAGATCAACGCGGCGGGAGGCACCGTGACGGTCGTGGACGCGGACATCACCGACCGCAAGCAGGCGTCCACCGCGGTGGAGCGCACGATGACCGAGCTGGGACGGCTGGACACCGTGGTGAACTGCGCGGGGGTGATGCTCACCGGCCCCGCCGACGAGGCTCCCGTGGAGGAGTGGGAGCGGATGGTCTCACTGAACGTGATGGGCCTGCTCCATGTCTCGCACGCGGCCCTCCCCCATCTGATCAGCGGGGCCGAGAGCAGCTCGCGCCGGGTTGCCGACCTGGTCAACGTCAGCTCGGGCGCCGCCCGGACGGCCCGCGGGGGCGCAGCCGTCTACGCCGCGACGAAGATGGGCGTGAACACCTTCAGCGAAGCCCTGCGCCAGGAGGCCGCTCCGCACAACGTGCGGGTCTCGATCGTCGAACCCGGGGCCGTGGACACGGAGTTGTTCGATCACCAGCGGCCGGCGGTCCGGGAGCACTTCGCGCAGTGGCTGGCCGACGTGGAGAAGCTGTGGCCCGAGGACATCGCGGACGCGATCGAGTACATCGTCACCCGGCCGCGCCGCGTCACCGTGAACGACATCATGGTCCGCCCCACCGACATGCACTGAGCAGCAGGGAGGGGAAGGAAGCGAGACGATCATGCCTTTCGCTGTCGCCCACGGCACGCCGGGAACTGTCCGATGACCCCGGTCGGCGGTGCCGCCACCGAGACCGATGTACTGCTGCGGGTCGAAGGCCGTGCCGGCCGTATCACTCTCAACAGGCCCGAAAAGCTCAACGCCCTGACCCACCCCATGGTCCGCACGATCGACGCGGCGCTCGCCGCCTGGGCGCGCGACCCGACTGTCGCGACGGTGGTGATGACCGGCGCGGGAGAGCGGGGCCTGTGCGCCGGCGGCGACATCCGCCTCTTCCACGACGACGCACGCACCGGGGGCGGCAGGGCATCGGCTGCCTTCTGGGCCGACGAGTACCGTCTCAACGCCCGGATCGCCCGCTTCCCCAAGCCCTATGTCGCCGTCATGGACGGCATCGTGATGGGCGGCGGGGTCGGTGTGTCGGCCCACGGCAGCGTACGGATCGTCACCGAACGCTCGCAGGTCGCCATGCCCGAGACCGCCATCGGCCTCGCCCCCGACGTGGGGGGCACCTGTCTGCTGGCACGCGCACCCGGCGAACTCGGTACGCATCTGGCGCTGACCGGTGCTCCGGTCGGCGCGGCCGATGCCGTCCTCTGCGGGCTCGCCGATCACTTCGTGCCGTCCGTACTGGTGCCGGGGCTCCTCGCCTCCCTTGCCGGATCACCCGTGCCCGAGGGGCTCGCCCGTTACGCCGCGGAGCCACCGGCCGGTGCACTGACCGGGCACCGGGACTGGATCGATCACTGCTACGCCGCGGACTCGGTCGAGGAGATAGTGGACCGACTGCTCGACTGCGGTGCCCCGGAGGCGAAGGCCACCGCCGACACGATCCTGGCCCGGTCGCCCACTGCTCTCAAGGTCACCTTGGCCGCGCTGCGCCGGGCTCGTTCCCTGGACTCGCTGGAACGTGTGCTGGAGCAGGAGTACCGGGTCTCATGTGCGGCGCTCTCCTCTCCCGATCTGGTGGAAGGCATCCGGGCCCGGATCATCGACAAGGACCGCGCCCCACGCTGGTCCCCCGCCTCCCTCCGCGACGTCACGGACGAGACCGTGGCGCGCTTCTTCGCCCCGCTCGGCGAGCGGGAACTCGTCATCGCCCTCGATGACTTCCTCCAGGAGGTGCCCCAGTGAACGCACACGTGGGTTTCGTCGGTCTCGGCCACATGGGCGGGCCGATGGCCGCCCATCTGGTCACGGCCGGGTACCGGGTACGCGGCTTCGACCTGGCCCCCGAAGCGCGGGCGGCGGCAGCCGCGGCGGGCGTCGAAGTGGTCACGTCGGCGGCGGAGGCCGCGGCGGGCGCCGATGCGGTGATCACCATGCTGCCCGTCGGCCGCCATGTCCTCTCCGTCTACCAGGAGGAGGGGCTGCTCGCGGCGGCGGCGCCCGGCACCCTGTTCATCGACTGCTCGACCATCGACGTGGCCGACGCACGCACCGCCCACGAGGCCGCCGTCCGGGCCGGTCACCGCGCCCTGGACGCGCCGGTATCCGGGGGTGTGATCGGTGCCGAGGACGCCACGTTGACCTTCATGGTGGGCGGTGGCGCGGAGGATCTCCCGCAGGCCGATCCGCTGCTGGCGGCCATGGGCCGCAAAGTGGTGCACTGCGGTCCCGCGGGCGCCGGCCAGGCGGCCAAGATCTGCAACAACATGATCGTCGGCATCTCCATGATCGCGGTGAGCGAGGCGTTCGTACTCGCCGAGAGCCTGGGTCTGTCCCACGAAGCGCTCTACGACGTGGCCTCGACCTCCTCCGGACAGTGCTGGGCACTGACGGTCAACTGCCCGGTGCCCGGTCCGGTGCCCACCAGCCCCGCCAGTCACGGTTACCGGCCCGGTTTCGCCGCCCCGCTGATGGCCAAGGACCTGGGGCTCGCCGCGAGCGCCGCCCGGGCCGGCGGAGTGAACGCCGAACTGGGCCTGCGCGCGGCCGAGTTGTACGCGGGGTTCGCCCAGGGCGCGGGGGCGCACGAGGACTTCTCCGGGATCGTACGAGTCATCAGGGAGGGGGAGATCACGCGCCAACCGGACGGCAGCAGTCCCGGGTGACCGGCGCCGCCGCACAGACGAACTCTTCCGGCACCGACTCCGATCCCCTCCCCCGGAAACAGCGAAAAGGTCGGCCCAGCATGTCGAAAGTACTCATCCTCGTAGGCCATCCGGATCTGTCCCGGTCGAAGCACAACGCGGCACTGCTCGACGGTGTCAAGGACCTCGACCACGTGACCGTGCACGATCTCTACGCCACGTACCCCGATTTCGCCGTCGACGGCGACGCGGAGCGGGACCTGATCGCCGAGCACGATGTCATCGTCTTCCAGCACCCGATGCACTGGTACAACACCACCCCCCTCTTCCAGCAGTGGCAGGACACCGTCCTGACCCACGGCTGGGCGTTCAACTACGAGGGCAGACGGAGCCGGACGGCCGGCAAGAAGGGCATGGTCGCCGTCACCATCGGCGGCACGCAGGCCCAGTACACCTACGAGGGCCTGGTCGGCCGTACCGCCGATGAACTCCTCAACAACTGGGACAGCACGCTGCGCCTGTGCCAGTTCGACATACAGCCGGTCTTCAAGCTCTACGGCACCAACTTCGGCGTCCCGCACGAGGACATCGTGTCCGCAGGCAAGCAGTACCGCGCGCTGCTGTCTTCCTTCTCCTGACCAGCGATGGGCCCGGCCAGGAGGGCAAGGATCTCCCGCCCGGCAGGCGGAGGCCGACCCGCGCTACTCCAACGTCAAAAATTCGCTACCAGCAAAGAATTTATGCCGCTCCAGCGTGTCGGGCGTCGCTACCATCGTCTTCATGACGAAAAGCACGCGAAAGGCCGCAGCCGAGTCCGCACCCACCAGCGGGGCGAAGGAGACTTCGACCGGTCGGCCCTCGGCCCGGCGCGAGCTCGTCGAGAACGAGATGTTCGAACAGGCGTCCCGGCTGTTCGCCGAGCGAGGCTTCGCCGGCACCAACCTGGGGGACATCGCCGAGGCCATGGGCATCACCCGCCCGGCCCTCTACTACTACGTGAAGAGCAAGGACGAGCTGCTGGCCAAGCTCGTCGAGGAGATGACAGAAGGACCGGCGGCGGAGATCGAGGCCCTCGCGGCGGACTCCGACTCCGATCCCGCGGACCGGCTGCGCCGCATCGCACACCTGATCACCCTGCAACGGGCAAGTCAGCCGAGCCGTTTCCAACTGCTGCTGCGCTCGGAGGCGGACCTTCCGCCAGCCGTGGCCGAGACCCAGCGGGCCGCCCAGCGCAGCACCCTGCGCCATCTGATCCAGGTGATCGACGAAGGCGTCCTCAAAGGACAGTTCCGTCCGGTCGAGACACGCACGGCGGCACTCGCGGTCGCCGGGATGTGCAACTGGGTGGCCTGGTGGCACCACCCGGGCGGCGAGCACGGCCAGAACCCGGAGGACACTGCGGACCAGATCGCGGAACTGGCGCTGGCCATGGTGCAGCAGACCACCCTGAGGACCCCCGAGACACCCGGCCCCAGGGCCGCCCTCGCACTACTGCGCCAGGACCTCGACTACCTGGAACGGACACTGGACGAACAGACCCGCGACGACTCCTAGGATCCCTCGGACCCCTCGCACCACTGCACCAGGACCTCGACGAGGTCCATGTCCTTCTCACGTACGGGCCGTCGATCTGCACGATGGCCGACATCGGAGCCCCATGAGCCCGTCCACACCCCCCGATGAGCGTCCGCTGCGCGCCGACGCCCGTCAGAACGTCGAGCAGATCCTGCAGGTCGCGCAGGACGTCTTCGCCGACCTCGGTTACCAGGCGTCGATCGCGGAGGTCGCCCGGCGCTCCGGTCTGGGCATGGGCACCATCTACCGGCACTTCCCGAACAAGACCGCCCTGGTGGAACACGTCGCGGTCAAGGTGATGCAGGAGAGCTTGGCCGAGGTGCGACGAGCCCTGGCCGAACAATCGGCCACGTGGACCGCGTTCGCCCGGGTGGTGCGTCACATGGTGCGGCTGCGCAGCAGCCAGCTCTTCCCCGTGTCCCGGGGCCGTGCCAAGGAACCGGGCCCCGAACTGGCCGACATCCGCGCCCAGCTCCTGACCGCCCTGGAAGACCTGGTGGCCCGGACCCAGCGCGCGGGAGCCCTGCGCGAGGACGTGACCGCCTACGACGTCGTCCTGATGCTCAACTCGATCCCCCCACGGCTGCCCGATGCCGAGGACGACGGCCCCGCGGCGGACCTGACCGACCGCTGTGTCGGCGTACTCCTCGACGGGCTGCGTGCCCCCGGCGCCGAGACACTGTCCCGACCGGCCCCCGGCCGCCGGGAGATCGACCAGTTCTTCCGCACCATGTACGGCTTGTGACTGTGCGGCTGCTCAGAACATGGTGTTGTCGTTCGCGGACGTCTCGGGGATGTCCTGGATGACGTCCCAGTGCTCGACGATCTTGCCCTTCTCGAACCGGAAGATGTCCATCACCGCGGCACCGCGGTCAGCCGCGTCATAGGTCCTCTTGTAGTGCACCGCCACCAGGTCCTTCTCACCGAACACCCGCTTGAAGTCGAACTTCAGGTCCGGGGACTGGGTGGTCCGCCACGTCACATACGCGACGAACGGCTTCGTACCGTCGGCGGACAGCGGGTTGTGCTGGATGAACTCGTCGCCCACGTAGCGGTCCGCGGCCGCCTGAGGCTGCTTCTTGTTGAAGGCCAGGTCCAGGAAGGCAACGGCGACGCGCTCGTTGTGCTGCACCTGGCTCTCCGGCCGGTGCCGGCCGCCGACGACCTCGGGACTGGCCGAGGCCGTACCGGCGACGGTGAGCGTGACTGCGGTGAGCGCGCCGACAGCAGCCAGGGCGGCTCGGCGGCGAGAGACAGAGGTCTTCATGGTCATCTCCTGGTGTTGGACACAATTGGTTCGCGCCACCGAGGTGGTCCGACCGGATACACGAACGGCCGACACGCCATGGGCGACGCCGAATCGCTGAAGAACGGGTACTGGCCGGCGGGGCGTCCCCGTTCCTTCGCTCCTGCGGGCCGGTGAACCGCCCCGCAGTACCGACCGTAAAAGCAGCTCTGCCAGGGCGGGAGAGGAGAGTTTGTCCATGGATCGGCGGTCCCTACTTGCGGCGACGCTCCCGTGGGCACGCAGATCATCGCCACCCTGCCGCCGGCCCGGCTCCCCCGCCGCAGGTCTCACCGCCTTCACCGGCGACGAAAACTCCACCGCTCCGGAGTCCACGCCGAACGGTCCGAGACCACGGCCGAATTGAAAGCGTCGGCGTCGGTCAGACGGGCGGCACCATGACCACTCCCGTCCTGGAGCCACCGGGCTGCACAAAGAATTCGAGTCGGCCTGGACGCCCGCATGGCGGATTCGGTGCAACAGGTGACCGACGACCTGATCGTGATGCACCGGGGCCGGGTCGTCGAGCACGGCACCACCGACCAGGTACTCACCGCACCCGAACACGCCTACACCCGCGCCCTGTTGGCCGCCGTCCCCCGCGAGGGCCGGCGCCCGACCCGCCATCCGTGTCGCCCGGTGCATGGGTGTCGGGCGTGTCGGTCCCCGCGAGGGGCACCTGAGGCATTCGCACGCACTGGCCCCCGCGGCAGGCGCGGAGCTGCCTGTCGGCAGACCGTGCCGACCGGCCCACCGCGAGCACCGCGTCGTCCCAGGCCTGCGTTACGGATGTGTTCCGAACTCTTGACGGCGGCCTTATGACTGCGTAGACATGACAGCGCAGACATGACTGCGTAGCCAGTCAGGTGCGGTTCTGACATCATCAGGCTCGTACATCCGGCCATCGGGAGACACCATGACGCGAGGATCAGCACGGAGCGGGAACGCCTCGGCTCCGCGCAGCGTGGACGTGGCCCGCCTGGCCGGGGTCTCGCAGAAGACGGTGTCGAGGGTCTTCAACGACGAGCAGTATGTCTCCGCCGAGGTTCGCCGACGCGTTCTCGAAGCCGCCGAAGAGCTCGGGTACCGGCGTAACAACGCCGCCCGGGCACTGGCCTCCGGGCGTACCCGCTCCATCGGAGTGGTGACCCTGGGCACCGCCCTGTACGGACCCGCCTCGCTCCTCATGGGTGTCGAGCGGGTCGTCCGGGACACGGGCTACGCGCTGCGCGTGGTCAACACGATGGAAGGCGACCCGGCGGGCATGGCCGGTGCCGTGGACTCGCTCCTCGATCAGGGCGTGGACGGCATCGTCATCTCCGAACCGATCGACGAAGCCGGTGCCGAAGGGGACTCTTCCCTCCGCATCGACGTTCCGGTCCTCGTCCTCGGCGCGCCCTCCTCCGTCACCGCACTCACGGTCCTGACCGCGGGGGACGGCGCCGACCTGATGGCCCACACCGCCACCGAGCACCTGCTGGAGCTCGGCCATCCGACGGTCCATCACCTGGCCGGCCCGCAGAGGTGGTACGCCGCCCGCGACCGGTTCGAGGGATGGCGGGCGACCCTTACCAAGCACGGCCGGGATGTGCCGCCGGTCGTCGAGGGTGACTGGTCGGCCGCGTCCGGCTACGCGGCGGGCCGCGAACTGGCCGAAGACCGTGACGTCACCGCGGTGTTCGCCGCCAACGACGACATGGCGATCGGCCTGATCCGCGCCCTGACCGAGGCCGGGCGGCGGGTACCGGAGGACGTCAGTGTCGTCGGCTTCGACGACATTCCGGTCGCCGCGTATGTGACTCCTCCGCTGACCACGGTGCGGCAGCCGTTCGACGCCGTGGCGCAGGAGGGGCTCAAGCGACTCGTGCATGCCATCGAGAACCCGGACGCGGCCCCCCTGCCCGCCGGCGCCCCACCGATCGACCTGATCGTGCGGGCCTCCACCGCGCCTCCGCCGGGCCGGACGCCTCCGGCTCGTGGCCGGCGTACCGCCTCGCGTTCCCGCGGGGGCGCACACCATCCGCCGCTGCCGAACGGAGGCCCACCCAGCCACCACTGAACAGCACCGATCAGCCCAGACAGCACATGCGCAAGGCCCGCGCGTGATCCCAGGACGAGTCGCTTCCTCCGGTCACGCCCCGCCCCTTCAGACGCCCCCGCCACACGATCGACGCGGGGACGCCCCTGAACCCAGCAGCCGCTGAGCCACGCTTCCACACGGTCTCCGCCTCTGCTCCGTCCGCATTCCTCTCCGGCCGCCGTCTCCACTTCCCCACACGGAACGCTCATCGGCCCCGGTCCACGAGGACACGCACCCGGCCCCCGTCGGCTCCAGAGCCCCGGTCGACGTGTCCACGCCTCTCTTCCAGCACGCTTCCGCACGCCCTTGCCAGGCGTGCCGTCATCTTCGCCACCGGCGGGAGTTCACCATGCCCAGAAACACGTCCACCTCCATGTCCGACCCCTCTTCGATGAGCCGTCGGCTGTTCCTCGCCACGACGGGCGCCCTGTCGCTCGGCGCGGCGCTCACCGCCTGCGGCGGCGGTGACTCCGGCAGTTCCTCCGGCTCCAGCAAGCCGGTGAGCCAGGCCGACATCGACAAGGCGATGAAGACGCCGACCGAGCTGACGTTCTGGACCTGGGTCCCGAACATCGACAAGGAGGTCGCGCTCTTCGAGGCCAAGTACCCGGCCGTCAAGGTCAAGGTCGTCAACGCCGGCCAGGGCACGCCCCAGTACACCAAGCTGCGCACCGCACTGAAGGCCGGCAGCGGCGCCCCGGACATGGTGCAGATGGAGTTCCAGGCCATCCCGACCTTCACCATCACCGACAGCCTCCTCGACCTGCGGCCGTACGGCGCCTCCGCGCTCAAGTCCACGTTCGTCGACTGGACCTGGGGCCAGGTCAGCGGGAGCAAGGGCGAGGTCTGGGCGATCCCGCAGGACACCGGCCCGATGGGCATGCTGTACCGGCAGGACATCTTCGACGAGCACGGCATCGACGTCCCCACGACCTGGGACGAGTTCGCCGCCGCGGCCCGCAAGCTGCACAAGGCCGACCCGGACGTGTACCTCACCAACCTCGCCGCCAACCAGGTCGCCGCCTGGCACGGCCTGCTCTGGCAGGCGGGCGGCAAGCCGTACGTCACCTCCGGCAAGAGCGACATCACCATCAGTGTCGACGACGCGGTGTCGAGGAAGCTCGGCGCGTACTGGGGCGGGCTCGCCAAGGAGGGAGTCATCGGCGTGGAGCCGGACTTCACCGACTCCTGGTATGCCGCGCTGAACAAGGGCAAGTACGCCACCTGGCTCACCGGGGCCTGGGGCCCGGCCTTCCTCTCCGGTTCCGCCAAGGCGACCGCGGGCAAGTGGCGCGCGGCCCCGCTCCCCCAGTGGGACGCGTCCAAGCCCTCCTCCGGCAACTGGGGCGGCTCGACGACCGCCGTGATCCGCTCCACCAAGAACCCCATCGCGGCCGCGATGTTCGCGCAGTTCCTCAACAGCGACCCGGCCAGCGCGAAGATGTTCGCCACCGAGCAGTTCTTCTTCCCCGCCACCAAGGCCCTCCTCGCCGACGCCTCCTTCCTCGGAGACGCGCCCGCCTTCTACGGCGGCCAGAAGGTCAACCAGGTCTTCGCCGACATCAGCACCAAGGTCGACCCCTCCTTCCAGTGGCCGCCGTTCCTCGACCAGGCGGCGACGGACTGGACGGAGACGGTCGGCAAGTCCCTCGCCGACAAGACCGACACCCTCCGCGGGCTCGGCACCTGGCAGTCGCGGCTGACCACCTACGCAAAGGGCCAGGGCTTCACCGTCAAGACGCCGTAACGGTCCCTCGGGTCCCGTGCGGCGGCGCGGGACCTGCCCCCCACCCACCGGCACAGTCCCATTCCTCAGAAAGGGCCGATGATGACTGCCACAACCGCGGCCTCCCCCAAAGGCCGGCGACGAGACGGGCCGACCCGTCGGGGCCGCGGCGGCAAAAGCCGTCACCGGGCAGCAGGGCCACTGTTCGTCGCACCCTTCATGGTGCTGTTCCTGCTGCTGTTCCTCGCCCCGCTCGGCTACGCCGCCTACCTCAGCCTCTTCCAGGAGCGCCTGATCGGCGGAACGGCTTTCGTCGGCCTCGACAACTACACCCAGGCCCTGGGCGACCCGCAGTTCCTCCACGGCATCGGGCGCGTCGCGCTGTTCTTCGTGATCCAGGTCCCGCTGATGCTGCTCCTCGCGCTGCTGTTCGCCCTCGCGCTCGACAGCGGCCTGCTCCGCCTCGCCCGCGTGATCCGGCTCGGCATCTTCGTCCCGTACGCCGTGCCGAGCGTGGTCGCCGCCCTGATGTGGGGTTATCTCTACGGCCCGGACTTCGGCCCGTTCGCCCAGCTCAGCCGCAAACTCAGCCTGCCTGCCCCCGACTTCCTCAGCGACGGCTGGATGCTCGGCAGCCTGGCGAACATCGTGACCTGGGAGTTCGTCGGCTACAACATGATCATCCTGTACGCCGCCCTGCGCACCATCCCCGAGGAGCTGTACGAGGCGGCCGCCATGGACGGCGCCGGCGCCTGGCGGGTCGCCTGGTCGATCAAACTGCCGGCACTCCGGCCCGCGATCCTGCTCACCCTGCTGTTCTCGGTGATCGGCAGCTTCCAGCTGTTCAACGAGCCGAAGCTGTTGATGAGCATCGCCCCGGACGTGATCAGCAGCTCCTACACGGCCAACCTCTACGCCTACACGCTCGCCTTCACCGGCCAACAGGTCAACTACGCGGCCACGGTGTCCTTCCTCCTCGGCCTCGTCATCGTGATCGCCTCCTACGCCGTCCTGCTCACCGCGAACCGCAGGAGGACCCCGTGACGAGCACGATCCCCACAGCGAAGGCCGCCCCCGTGACGGACCCGCCCCCCGCCGCACCGGCTCGGCGCCGGTCCGCCACCCGGCGCCGCAGCACCCCACTCACCATCGCCATGCTGGCCGTCCTGGCCTATTTCCTGCTCCCGCTGTTCTGGCTGCTGGTCGCCTCGACCAAGAGCACCCAGGACCTGTTCAACAGCTTCGGCCTGTGGTTCTCGCACGCCCCGCAGCTGCTGACCAACATCAGGGAGACCTTCACCCAGGACGACGGCGTCTTCGTGCACTGGCTGCTCAACACGGTCGTGTACGCCGGAGTCAGCGCGGTCGGTGCCGCTCTGCTCGCGGCCGCCGGCGGGTACGGGTTCGCCAAGTTCCGCTTCCGCGGCGACCGGGCCGCCTTCAACCTCGTCCTCGGCGCCGTCATGGTCCCGGCCACCGCCCTGGCGATCCCGACCTATCTGCTCTTCGCGAAGGCCGGCCTGGTCAACACCCCCTGGGCGGTCATCCTGCCCTCGCTCGTCAATCCCTTCGGCCTGTACCTGATGCGCGTCTACGCCGAGGACGCCGTCCCGGACAGCATTCTGGAGGCCGCCCGTATCGACGGCGCCGGGGAAGCACGGATCTTCGGCACGATCGTGCTGCGACTCCTCGCGCCGGGCTTGGTCACCGTGCTGCTGTTCACCCTCGTGGCGACCTGGAACAACTACTTCCTGCCGCTGATCATGCTCAACGACCCCGATCTGTACCCGGTCACCGTCGGCCTCTCCTCCTGGGCCGCGCAGGCACAGAACGGCGGGGCCGGCGCCAGCAGCGACATGCTCGCCCTCGTCGTCACCGGGTCCCTGATCTCGATCGTGCCGCTCGTCGTGGCCTTCCTGCTGCTCCAGCGGTACTGGCAGAGCGGCCTGGCCGCCGGCGGCGTCAAGCAGTAACTCCCCCACCCCCCCATATCTTCCGGAGGTTCCCTTCATGGCGGCTCTGCCTGCCCGCGTCCTGTTCGGCGCCGCGTACTACCACGAATACCGACCCCCCTATGGCACCGAACGGCCGGACGAACGCCTCAAGACCGACCTCGACCTGATGGCCGACGCCCATGTCACCGTCATCCGGGTCGGCGAGTCGGTCTGGTCGACCTGGGAGCCCGAGAACGGCCGCTTCGACCTCGACTGGCTCCAGCCGGTCCTCGACGGCGCCCACGAGCGCGGCATCTCCGTCGTCCTGGGCACGCCGACGTACGCGGTCCCGCCGTGGCTGGCCCGTCAGTACCCGGAGATCACGGGCGAGCGGCGGACCGGTGAGCGCATCGGCTGGGGCGCCCGGCAGGAGGTCGACCTCACCCACCCCGCGTTCCGCTTCCACGCCGAGCGGGTCATCCGCAAGATCGTCGCCCGCTACGCCGACCACCCCGCGGTCATCGGCTTCCAGGTCGACAACGAACCCGGCCTGGAGCTCTTCCACAACCACGGCGTCTTCCAGCGCTTCGTGGACCATCTGCGGGAGAAGTACGGCGACGTCGAGACCCTCAACCGCGAATGGGGCCTGGTCTACTGGTCGCACCGGCTGTCCACCTGGGCCGACCTGTGGACCCCCGACGGCAACGCGCAGCCGCAGTACGACGTCGCCTGGCGGGAGTTCCAGGCGCGCCAGGTCACCGAGTTCATCGGCTGGCAGGCCGACATCGTCCGCGAGTACGCCGGGCCCGAGCACTTCGTCACCACCTGCATCTCGTACAAGCGCCCCGCGGTGGAGGACGACGAGCTGACCGACCGGCTCGACATCGCGTCCGGCAACCCGTACTACGGCATGCAGGACGGCCTGCTGCTGCCCGACCCCACCCCCGACGGCCACGAGCAGAAGTGGCAGACGACCGGCGTGTGGTCGCTGTACCAGACCGCCGACTGGATGTTCTCCTCCCGCCAGGAGCCGTTCCTCGTCACCGAGACCAACGCCGGCTCGATCGGCTTCCCGTGGGACAACCGGCCCGGCTACGACGGACAGTGGCGCCAGGCGGCCTGGGCGCTCGTCGGCCGTGGCGCGCGCATGATCGAGTACTGGCACTGGCACACCCTGCACTTCGGCGCCGAGACCTACTGGGGCGGCATCCTCCCGCACACGGGACAGCCCGGTCGCACCTACGCCGAACTCGCCCGGCTCGGCGGCGAGTTCGAGGCGGCGGGGGAGCTCGTCGCCGGACTGGAACCGGACGCCGACCTCACGATGGTCTACTCGACGCCCAGCAAGTGGCTGATGCAGAAGTACCCGCCGCTCGCGAAACCGGACGGCGAGCCGGACCCGGAGGCCTACCACCGCATCTTCGACCCCTTCTACCGGGGCGCCTTCGACGCGGGCCGCCAGGTGCGGATCGTGCACACCCGCCAGTTGCACGACCCGAGCGGCGAACGGGAGGGCCTCACCCCGCAGGAAGCCGCCCACCGCCACCCCGTCCTCGTCGTCCCCGGCCTGTATCTCGCCGCCGACACCACGCTCGACTGGTTCGCGGCCTACGCGGAAGCCGGCGGCCACCTCGTCCTCGGCCCGCGCACCGGCTACGCCGACCACGAGGCCCGCGCCCGCGCCGAGCGGGCCCCCGGGCGTCTCACCGAGGCCGCGGGCGTCAGCTACGACGAGTTCAGCAACCTCCTCCGGGAGGTCCCCGTGCGGCAGGTGCCCGGAGGACCGCTCGCCCTCCCCGAGGGCGCGACGGCGACCCACTGGGCCGACGGCCTCACCGTCACGGACGCCGAGGTGATGGTCACCTACGACCACCCGCACTTCGGCCGCTGGCCCGCCGTCACCACCCGCCGCCACGGCGCGGGCCGGATCACCTACGTCGGCACGGTGCCCGGCCGCGACCTCGCCCGGGCGCTGGCCGAGTGGCTGACGCCGTCCGCCCGCCACACCTGGGGCGACCTCCCGGCGACGGTCACCGCGACCACCGGCACCTCCCCCGACGGCCGCCGCGTCCACATCGTCCACAACTGGAGCTGGGAGCAGGCGAGCGTCCCCGTACCGGTGGACCTGTCCGACGCACTGAACGGAACTTCCGTCCTCGCCGGCACGGAGCTGGACCTCGACCCCTGGGACGTACGCGTGTTCGTCTCCGCCGACCCCGAGGGCACCGCTGCCTCCGAAACCCACAACCGTTCCTAGAACCTGCACCACCGTGGTCATCCCCGAAGGAGGGGCTATGCAGAGAAGAAGGCTGGCGAAGGCGCTGGGAGGCGCCGTCGGAGTGTCCGTGATGCTGGCCATACCCGCGTCCACCGCGCAGGCGTACAGCCCGACGGGCGGAACCCTCTACCAGCTCGGCAGCGAGCCGTGCCTGAAGGGGCGGGGCAACTGCGCGATCTACCCGAAGTCGGCGGAACTGCCCAGCGGACGCCTGGTCGCGTCGTTCGAGAAGTCCACGGTCGTGACGGCGACCGGCAGCGCCGACAAGCAGACCCTCCCGGTCTACAAGAGCGACGACCACGGAACGACCTGGCAGTCCCTGTCGGAGGTCAAGGCTCCGGCGTATCTGTCCAGCGACCCGCAGTACGCGAAGTACACCAGCAACTGGACCAACCCCTACCTCTACGTCCTCCCGCAGGACGTCGGGAACCTGAAGCAGGGCACGCTGCTCCTGGCGAGCGTCGTGTCGGGCGACGACTACTACTACAAGGAGCACAAGGCGGCCGACCCGAACTGGACGCCCACCAACGACGGCGACCGCAAGGACCTGGCGATCGCCCTGTACTCCAGCACCGACGACGGCGCGACCTGGAAGGTCGAGAACGTCGTCGCGACCGGCGGCTGGCAGGGTGGCAGCGCGGGCGCGGTCGGCCAGAACATCGCGGCCGCCAACACCAACCACCAGGTGGACCCCGTCTGGGAGCCGTACCTGATGGTCTACAAGGGCAAGCTCGTCTGCTACTACTCCGACGAGAACGACTACACCGGCTTCGACGCGACCACCGGCGTCCCCACCCTGGACCCCGCCAACGACACCGCCACGGACTCTCAGGGCCAGATCCTCGCCCACAAGACCTGGGACGGCACCAGTGCCTCGTGGAGCGCCCCCGTCGTCGACGTCGCCGGACTGACCCAGAACATGGGCGGCGGCAAGACCGAGATCGGCGGCGGCCGGCCGGGCATGGCGAACGTCGTCCGCACGACGGACGGCAAGTGGATGCTGCCCTTCGAGTACTGGGGCGGCGGAGCCAACACCCGATACGTGCTCGCCGACGACCCTCTGAAGTTCTTCACCGGCTCCGCCACGGGCACGGGCGTCACCGCCCTGCCGCTCGACGCCGGTTCCCACGCCCTCACGACGGGCGGCAGTCCGGTCCTCATCAGACTTCCCGGCGGTCGCCTGGTCTACAACGCCGCCGGCAGCGGCAACGTCTGGGTCAACGACAGCGGACGCAGCGACGGCACGTGGAAGGAGTACCAGACGACCTCGGCGGCCGGCTACAGCCGCAACCTGCAGTACGTCGAGGCCACCGGCCGCATCTCGATCCTCAACAACCAGGGCACCTCGACGCTCAAGTTCGCCGAGGTCGACCTCGGCCACACCGACGGCGCCTACTACCAGCTGGTGAACCGCAAGACCGACCAGGTGATCGGCACCGGGAACAAGACCAACGACGCCAACATCGGCAACGCAGACGTTCCCGACGTCCGGCTGGAGGCCCCCGGGTCGGCGGCGAACGCGGACACCCAGTACTGGCACGTGACGACCGAGCCGAACGGCGGCGTGAGCCTGCTGAACAAGTCGGGCGGCCGCGCGGCGGCGATCTGGACGGGCAACGCCACGGCCGGCCAGAAGATCGGCCAGTGGGTCGACAACAGCGCCACCGGCAGCTGGAACCTCGTCAAGACCAGCGACGGTTTCTACAAACTGCAGTCGGTCAAGAACACCAGCCTGTACCTGACCGGCGCGACCGCCGGGGCACAGCTGACCCTGCAGACCGCGCTCACGGACGGCTCACAGGACTGGGAACTCGTCCAGTAGGCCCCACCTTCCGGGAACTCTTGACGTGTCGAGTGTGACTGCGTAGACATGACTGCGCAGTCACGCTTGCGGACCCACCGCCAAGGGACCGCTGGAATCAGCGGGAGCGACTGACGCTCACCCCGCCCACGCGTCGCCCAAATGCCTGGTACCACCGCATCCTCCCCATCCCTCATTCGTAGTACCGAACGTCGGCCGACATCACGGACCTGGACTTCGTGGTACGCCCGCCAGAACCATCTCTCAGCAGAAAGACGGCCCGTTGTGAACACACAGCACGATGACCGCGCGAGCCTCGAACCCTGCGTCGTCGGAGTCGACTTCGGAACCCTGTCCGGACGGGCCGTGGTGGTCCGCGTCCGCGACGGGGCGGAGTTGGGGACGGCGGAGCACGCGTACGCACACGCGGTCCTGGACCGCGCGCTGCCCGACGGGACAGGGCTGCCGCCGGACTGGGCCCTGCAAGTGCCCTCCGACTACATCGACGTCCTGCGCCACGCGGTGCCGGAAGCACTGAGCCGTTCCGGAGTACGGCCCGAGCAGGTGATCGGCGTCGGTACGGACTTCACCGCATGCACGGTCCTTCCGGTGCTCGCCGACGGCACCCCGCTGTGTGAACTACCGGAACTCGCCGGCCGCCCGCACGCCTACGCCAAGCTCTGGCGCCACCACGCCGCCCAGAGCCACGCGGACCGGATCAACGCGCTGGCCGCCGAACACAAGGAGGCCTGGCTGGAGCGGTACGGCGGACGGATCTCCTCGGAGTGGGAGTTCGCGAAGGCGCTTCAGATGCTTGAGGAGGACCCGGAGGTCTACCGCCGGACGGAGCGCTGGGTGGAGGCCGCCGACTGGATCGTGTGGCAGCTGTGCGGGACGTACGTCCGCAACGCC
The DNA here is from genome assembly GCF_040635845.1 of Streptomyces sp. NPDC006872. Lineage (NCBI taxonomy): Bacteria > Bacillati > Actinomycetota > Actinomycetes > Kitasatosporales > Streptomycetaceae > Streptomyces > Streptomyces sp. NPDC006872. The sequence goes on along the minus strand of NZ_JBEYIL010000012.1, from coordinate 169,043 downwards.
TGCACCGCCGGGTACAAGGGCCAGTACCAGGACGGCGCCTACCCGTCCACCGACTACCTCACGGCACTGAACCCGGACTTCGCCGACTTCGTGACCGCCAAACTGGACCAGCCGATCGGCGAACTGGGCACTCCGGCCGGGACACTCACGGCCGAGGCCGCCGCCTGGACGGGGCTGCCCGAGGGCATCACGGTGTGCGTCGGCAACGTCGACGCCCATGTGACGGCACCCGCGGCGGGGGCCGTGGAGCCGGGACAGATGGTCGCCATCATGGGCACCTCCACCTGCCATGTGATGAGCTCCGACCGACAAGCCTCGGTACCGGGCATGTGCGGCGTCGTCGACGGCGGCATCCTGCCGGGCCTATGGGGTTACGAGGCCGGGCAGAGCGGCGTCGGCGACATCTTCGGCTGGTTCGTCCGCACCGGGTTCCCCGCCTCGTACGCCGAGGACGCCGCCGCGCTCGGCCGCGACCCGCACGAACACCTCACCGCCCTCGCCGCCGAACAGCGGGTGGGCGAGCACGGGCTGATCGCCCTGGACTGGCAGAGCGGCAACCGTTCCGTCCTCGTCGACCACGACCTCAGCGGCGTCCTGGTGGGCCTGACACTGTCCACCCGCCCGGAGGACGTCTACCGGGCGCTGCTGGAAGCCACCGCCTTCGGTACCCGCACCATCATCGAGGCGTTCGAAACCGCCGGAGTGCCGGTGGAGGAGCTCGTCATCGCGGGCGGTCTGACCAAGAACGCCCTGCTCATGCAGATCTACGCCGACGTCACCCGCCGTCCGCTGAGCCTCATCGGCTCCGCCCAGGGCCCGGCACTCGGCGCCGCCATGCACGCCGCTGTCGCCGCCGGCGCGCACCCGGACATCCGGGCCGCGGCCCACGCCATGGGCAAGGTCCACCGCGGGGCCTACCTGCCCGACCCCGAGCGGGCCGCGGCCTACGACCGTCTGTACGCCGAATACCGGCTCCTGCACGACTACTTCGGCCGCGGGGTCAACAAGGTCATGCACCGACTGCGCCACCTCCGCGCCGAAGCATCCGCCGCCTCCTGAACAGGGAAACCCTCATGGAAACCGACACCATCTCCTACCCCGACCACGAGATCTGGTTTCTCACCGGAAGCCAGGGCCTGTACGGCGACGACATACTGCACCAGGTCGCCGAACAGTCCCGCAGCATCTCCGAGACCCTGGGCCGGCCCGGGAAGATCCCGGTCAAGATCGTGTGGAAGCCGGTCCTCACCGACGCCGACTCGATCCGGCGGCTGTGCCAGGAGGCGAGCTCCTCCGACGTCTGCGTGGGCGTGATCGTGTGGATGCACACCTTCTCCCCGGCCAAGATGTGGATCGCCGGACTCAGCGCCCTGGACCGCCCGCTGCTGCACCTGCACACCCAGTACAACCTGTCGCTGCCCTGGCCGAGCATCGACATGGACTTCATGAACCTCAACCAGGCGGCCCACGGCGACCGCGAGTTCGGGCACATCGAGTCCCGGGTCGGCGTGGACCGCAAGATCGTCGCCGGTCACGCCACCGATCCCAGGGTCGTCCGGCGCGTGGCGGCCTGGGCGCGGGCCGCCGTCGGCCGGCAGACCTCGCGCGGCCTGCGCCTCGCGCGCTTCGGCGACAACATGCGCGACGTGGCCGTCACCGAGGGCGACAAGGTGGAGGCCCAGCTGCGGTTCGGCTTCTCCGTGAACACCTACGCCGTCAACGACCTGGTCGCCGTCGTCGACGCGGTCGAGGGCAAAGCCGCCGCCGAACTCGCCGAAGAGTACGTCGAGTCGTACGACGTCGTGGCCGCCCTGCGTCCCGGCAACATCCGCCACGACTCCCTGCTGTACGCCGCCCGTCTCGAACTCGGTCTGCGCGCCTTCCTCACCGAGGGCGGATTCACCGCCTTCACCACCAACTTCGAGGATCTCGGCGGGCTGCGTCAGCTGCCCGGCATCGCCGTGCAGCGGCTGATGGCCGACGGCTACGGCTTCGGCGGCGAGGGCGACTGGAAGACCTCGGCCCTGCTGCGCACGATGAAGGTCATGGGCACCGGACTCCCCGGCGGCACCTCCTTCATGGAGGACTACACCTACCACCTCGGCCCCGGAACCCCGCGAGTGCTGGGCGCCCACATGCTGGAGGTCTGTCCCTCGGTCGCCGCCGCCCGCCCCCGCTGCGAGATCCATCCCCTGTCCATCGGCGGCCGCGAGGACCCCGTCCGCCTGGTCTTCGACGCGGCCCCCGGCCCCGCCGTGGTCGTCGGCCTCTCCGACCTCGGCGACCGTTTCCGGCTCACCGCCAACGCCGTCGACGTCATCGCGCCCAGCGAACCCCTGCGCCGTCTGCCCGTGGCCAGGGCCGTGTGGACACCACGCCCCTCACTCGCCGAATCCGCCGAGAGCTGGCTACTGGCCGGCGCCCCGCACCACACCGTCCTCAGCTCGGCCGTCGACCTGGAGACCCTGACCGACTACGCCGCCATGACCGGCGTCGAACTGCTCACCATCGACGAGAACACCGCCACCGAGCAGTTCGCCAAGGAAGTCCGCTGGAACGCCGCGTACCACCGCCTCGCCCAGGCCCTGTGACGTCCATGTCGACACCCAAGGAGAACCCCCGATGACCGCACGAGTCCGCGACGGCCTGCGGCAAGAGGTACTGGACGCCAACCTGGCCATCCCCCAGGTCGGACTGGCGACGCTGACCTGGGGCAACGTGAGCGGCGTCGACCGCGAGGCCGGGGTCTTCGTGATCAAGCCCTCCGGAGTCCCCTACGAGGACCTCACCCTCGACCACCTGGTGACCGTCCGTCTCTCCGACGGCGCTGTCGTCGACGGAAACCTCCGCCCTTCCACCGACACCGAGACCCACCGCTGCCTGTACCTGGCGTTCCCGTCCATCGGAGGGGTCACCCACACCCACTCCACCCACGCGGTGGCCTTCGCCCAGGCCCGACGCGACGTGCCCGTCCTGGGCACCACCCACGCCGATACCTTCAACGGCCCCATCCCCTGCACCCCCGACCTCACCGCCGAGCAGTGCGCGAAGGACTACGAGTACAACACCGGCCGCATCATCGTGGACACGCTGCACGAAGACGACCGGAAAGCGGTCGAGGTCCCCGCCGCACTGGTTGCCAACCATGGCCCGTTCACCTGGGGCTCCAACGCCCGCAAGTCCCTCGAACACGCCATCATCTGCGAGGCCGTCGCCGACATCGCCATCCACACGCTGGCCCTGTCTCCGTCGGCCCCGCCGCCCCCACATCTCCTGAACCGCCACTACACCCGTAAACACGGCCCCGACGCCTACTACGGGAACCCGGAGATGGCGGCCTCCACGTGACAAGCCCTGTCCGTCACAAACGGGCCGGCTCCAACCGACCAGCTACGGTCGGCTGGAGCCGCTTCGTTCAACCCGGTGAGAACCGGACCACACCAAGCAGGGCTTAATTCTCGACCCCACCCGCTATTCCCGCTTCACCGCATAACCAGATACAGACGGCCATCGAACCGTCAACAATACGGATTCCTCCTCCGCAAACCAAGAGTGGTCGACTCCACGACCCCAGACAACGTAATCTCCCTGCCGCTCCAGAAGAACGCTCCGCCCCGGGAAATCCACGCGAAATCGGCCGCTGATGAGGACCAGGAGCGCCGTTCGCTCTTCACCCCTCACCCACTGCAGCCGTTCGTCACCACGTGGATGAACACCCCATTTGACCTCCACTGCCCGGGTGTGACGAGGATCATCGACTTCCTTGAAATGCCCAAGCAGCCATCCCCGGTCCAACGGTGCATCCTTGCCCGCATTTCCCACATAAACGCCGTCATTCATAACCCGGACCATATCAGCCGAATTGGAAATCGAAGTACCGCGCTCCGATTCCGAAGCGGCGCCGCTCATGGTGAACTCGACAATTCGTACCGCGCCATGCGCAAGTGCAGCGGCTTGCCCTGGCCTGCCCGGCAGCCCGCCGCGTCCCCGGTGCCGCCGAGTAAGTTCTCCGCGGCCGGAGAGGACTCGATGATCGACACGAGGGCGGGCATACGTCAATTGTCCTCATCACGTGTGGCGTGAGCGGCGAGTCTCACGCGTCGTGTGCCCGATGCCCTTGCGTGGCGGCGCCTCTAGCGTGAAAAGAGCGGATGACTTTCCAGGTGCGCCGCTGTGATCCGACCGAGGCGACGGAGTCCGACGAGGTGAGGCGCCGTCCGATGCGGTCGACGAAAGGTGGTTCTCGTGTGTGCGATGACGATCCAGGCCGGCCGACCGGCCACGGCACACCTTCTGGACGGGAGGGGCACTGCTCGGTCGATCAGGGCGGAGCTCAAGGAACGCGTCTCACATTTGACCGAGCGCGGCGTCAGGCCAGGGCTGGCAACCGTGCTGGTCGGCAGCGACCCCGCAAGCGCGGCCTATGTGGCCGGCAAGCACCGTGACTGCGAGGAGATCGGCATCCGGTCCCTGCGGGTCGAACTGCCGGATTCCGCGACCGAAGATGACGTCGTTTCAGCGGTGACCGAACTGAACGCGGATCCCCATTGCACCGGCCTGATCGTGCAGTTGCCGCTCCCGGCGGCGATCGACCGAGGAGCCGTACTGGAGAGCGTGGCTCCTGAGAAGGACGTCGACGGTCTGCATCCGACGAATCTCGGGCGACTCCTCATCGGCACGCCGGCGCCGCTGCCCTGTACACCCCGCGGCATCGTCGAGCTGCTGCGCCGGTATTGCGTTCCGCTGACCGGCGCCGATGTCGTCATCATCGGCTGCGGAGTAACCGTAGGCCGGCCCTTGGCCCTGCTGTTGACCCGGCACACGGAGAGCGCGACGGTGACGATGTGCCACGCGGAGACACGTGATGTGTCGGCCCATACCCGGCGTGCCGACATCGTCGTCGCCGCCGCCGGTGCGGCGGCGCTGGTTCAGGCCGACGACATCAGGCCCGGTGCCGTCGTCCTCGACGTCGGCATCACCCGGACCGAGGCCGGGATCGTCGGTGACGTCTCCGCGGACGTGGGCAACACCGCGCACATGCTCGCACCGATGCCCGGCGGCGTGGGCCCCATGACCCGGGCCATGCTCATGACCAACGTGGTCGAGGCTGCGGAACGATCGCTGACCGTTCGCTGAGATGCCCACGCGAACATCTGCACCAGGACGTTCGAGGTCTGCCACTCGTGCGCCCCCCATCACCCACCACCGCACACTCGCCCGGCCTGCGGCAGCCGTACGTCATTTGTCGCGTCGTGCGTCGGGCAAACGCCAGGCCAAGTGGAGCCATAGGAGCGATTCGGAGTACCCGGCCATGGGCCTAGCGTCGGTCAGTGCCGACCGTCCTGGTCGGTTCGTGAGTCGATTCGTGAAATGAGGACGACATGAACTACACCGTCAGCGGTATGCGTCAGCCCCCGGAGGGATACGCCTGGAGCCGCTTCGGCCAGCCGGAATACACCGACTGGCTCGACGAGAGCCTCTCGTGGAAGGAAGCCTGCTACATCGGGGACTGGTCGTTCCTGTGGCAGCATCGCATCACGGGCCCGGACGCCCTCGCCCTCCTCGGTGACATCACCGTGAACAGCCTGGCCTCGTTCGCGATGGGGCAGTCGAAGCATGCCATCCACACCAACAAGGACGGCAAGGTCATACACGAGGGAATCCTGACCCGCTTCGGCGACGAGGAATTCGTGCTGCACGGACGTGGCGGTTTCTGGGTCGACCACTACCGGTCGCAGACCGACTACGACGTCAAGATCGAGCGCGAGGACTGGTTCATCCTCCAGGTCTCAGGCCCCAAGTCGATCAACGTCCTGGAGAAGGTGGCGGGGAACTCGAACCTGCGGGACACCGGCTTCATGCGGGTCAACACGATCACGGTCGCCGGACACGAGATCTGGGCCCTGCGCCAGGGCATGGCCGGAGAGATCGGTTTCGAACTTCAGGGGCCGATGGAATTCAAGCAGGACGTCTACGACCGCATCGTCGAGGCCGGTCAGGAGTTCGGGATCCGGAAGCTCGGGGCCCGGACCACCATGATCAACCATCTGGAGGCGTGTTTCCCGACGATCGCCACGGACTACATCCCGGCCATCTTCGACGAGGACATGGCGGACTACCGCAAGGTCTTCACAGCCTCCATGCCGGCGTTCGCCCAGCCCGCCTACATCGCCGGCTCCTACGACGGGACCGACATCAGCGACTACTACCGAAGCCCCGTCGAGCTGGGCTGGGGCCGCAACATCAAGTTCGACCACGACTTCCTCGGCCGTGAGGCGCTGGAGGCGGAGAAGGCCGATCCGCGCCGCGTCATACGGACCCTCGTGTGGAACAGTGACGACGTCGTGGACGTCTTCGCCTCGCTCTTCGGCAAGGGCGAGCACTACTCGTTCATGGACATGCCGCGCGACCAGCGCGGTTACATGTGGGCGGACAAAGTCACGCGTGGCGACGACCTCGTGGGCGTCGCCACATCCCGCGGGTACAGCTACTACTACCGGCAGATGCTGTCCCTGTGCACCATCGACGTCGCGCACAGCGAGCCGGGCACCGAGGTCGTCGTGCACTGGGGAACGCCTGACGGGCCGCAGAAGGCGGTTCGCGCAACTGTTGCTCCCGCCCCCTACAAGCCCGACAAGCGCCACGCGGACCTCCACCAGGCGTGATCATCCGAAAGACGAGAGCCGACACCATGCCCAACTCGTTCACTCTGACGTTCGCCTGCCAGGACCGCCCAGGAGTCGTCAGCCGCGTCACCACGGGTCTCCTGGCCATCGGCGGCAACATCCAGGACGCCCATCACTTCAATGACGGGATCTCCGACCGCTTCTTCTGCCGCATCGCGTTCGAGGTGCCGGCCGGAGTGCCCAAGACCTCTGTCGAGGAGAACGTCTCCGCGAGTCTCACCCCCCTGGACGCCATATGGTCGGTGCGGGGCAGGAACGAACGCATGCGGGTTCTGATCATGGCTTCGAAACTTGATCACTGCCTGACCGACCTGTTGTACCGGTGGCGCATCGGTGAACTGCCGATGGACATCGTCGGTGTGGTGTCCAACCACCCACAGGCTGTCTATCAGCACGTCGATTTCGGGGACATTCCCTTCCACCATCTGCCGGTGACGAAGGAGAGCAAGCCGGAGCAGGAGGCCAAGCTGCTCGCGCTGGTGGACGAGTACCGCGTCGAACTCGTGGTGCTGGCGCGGTACATGCAGATTCTGTCGGACGAGCTCGCGGGCCGTCTCGAGGGCAGGTGCATCAACATCCACCACTCGTTCCTGCCGGGGTTCAAGGGGGCCAAGCCCTACCACCAAGCCCACCAGCGTGGTGTGAAACTGATCGGCGCCACGGCCCACTACGTGACCGGCGACCTCGACGAGGGACCGATCATCGCCCAGGACGTGGAACCGGTCAGCCATCGGGACACCCCGGAGCAGCTGGTCCGCAAGGGCCGCGACATCGAACGGCGGGTACTGGCCCGGGCGGTGCTCCACCACGTCGAAGGGCGTGTGCTTCGCAACGGACGGACCAGCGTGGTGTTCTCGGACTGACCCGGTCCGGGTGATGTGACAGTCCGTCTCACGCGCCGCCCCTCCCGGTGCGCCGGCCTCCCGGATCTCTAGGGAGCCACCAGCCCTTCCCGGACAGCCACCAGCGCAGCTTGGGTGCGCGAGCTGAGACCCAGCTTGGCCAGCAGCTTGCTGACATGGGTACGTGCGGTTCGCTCGCTGATCGCCAACCGGTCGGCGATCGCACGGTTCGACAAGCCGCCGCCGACGAGGCGGAGGACCTCGCGTTCCCGGGCGCTGAGGGATCCCAGACCGGCGGACGGGGTGACAAGCCGCTGGGTGAGCCTGCGCGCGATGGCCGTGTCCAGGAAGACCTCGTCCCTCTGCGAGGCCCTGATCGCCGCCTCCACCTCGTCGGACGAGGCGTCTTTGAGTACGTACCCGGACACACCATGAGCCAGCGCGGCGTGGACGCGTTCCATCTCCGTGAAGCTGGTCAGGACGACCGTTCGGACCGCAGGATGGCGCTCGGCCAGCACAGCCGCCGTCTGGACCCCGTCCAGCCGCGGCATGTGCAGGTCGAGGAGTACGACATCGGGAAGTTCACCGTAAGCGCTCATCGCGTCAAGCTTCTCCAGCGCCTCCTGTCCGTCCGCTGCCTCACCGATCAAGGTGATGTCGTCAACGAACTCCAGGAAGCTCGCGATCCCCCGGCGGACCACCGCGTGGTCGTCGACGACGAAAACGGTGATGTCCTTCGTCCGCTCACTCATGCGCTGTCCTCCCGCTCCTTGTCCGTCCGGCCGGACGCCGTCGGCAACTCGACCCGTACTCGCGTACCCGATCCCGCGTGCGCCGCTGTCAGGAAGACTCCGCCGCCCCATCTGCTCGCTCTGTCGCGCATGGAGACCAGGCCGAATCCGTTGCTCCCGACGGCCCCGACGGCCGACACCCCTCGCCCGTCGTCGCTCACGTCGATCCGTACGACGCCCCGCTCGCGGTCGACCTCCGCGACCACTCGGACGATCGTGGGCGCCGCGTGTTTGACCGCATTGTGCAGGGCCTCGCTGACAATCCGGTACATGTCTTCGCGCAGGTCGGCGTCCCCCACGCCCTCGTCCAGCAAGGCCTCGATGTCCAGATCGACCGTCACGTCGTACCGGCGTTCGATGCCTTCGGCGAGGGCGTTGAGTGCCGGCAGCAGACCGAGCTTCGCCGACACCGGCGGCTGAAGGGCCAGAATGACGCCGCGAAGATCACGCTGCACGGAGTCGACGAGATCGGTCAGCTCCATGGCCACGGTCGCGAGGCGTTCTTCGTACGGACCGGAGAGGCGACGCGCGATGCCCTGGAGGGCCTTGGCCTGCATCCCGATGGAGAAGACGTGCTGCACGACCGAGTCATGGAGTTCCCGAGCCAGCCGTGCGCGCTCCTCACTGCGTGCGGACAGACGACCTTGATGAATGAGGGTGGCGTAGTCCACGGCCAGTGCCGCCTGTTCGGCCATGGAATGCAGGAAGTCCAGCATGACGGGAGTCGCCTGGAAGCCCGACGCAACGTAGACGTTGAGCGCTCCGAGTGCCTTTCCCCGTGACAGCAGCGGAGTGCTGACGAAGTCGTCCCAGTCCAGTTGGGACACGTACGCGTGCAGTGGCTCCCAGGCGGGGTCGGCGAGCATCTGGGCCCGGCGCCCCGGCACCACATATTGCTTGCGCTCGCTCATGCTCCGGTGGGTGGCCAGATCGGCGCCCCGGTCACGTGATGCCATGAGTAGATCGAAGAAACGTTCCACGTCGGCAAAGCCGGCAGCACCCATGAGGCGCAGCCCGTCCCCCTGCGGGGCGAAGGTCATGATCTGTGTACCCGCGACCCCGTGCGAGCGTTGGACCTCGACAGCCATGGCCTCGAGCACCTTCTCCAGCGAGCTGTCCGACGCCACGGTTGCGGCGGTGCGCGCGAGGGCCGATACCCGCCGATGCTGGTGCTGCTGTTCTGTGACGTCGCGGAAGCTGACGGCGGTGACGATGCCGTCGCGGCACATGTCGATGCGGACGCCCTCGGTGTAGGCCAGCCGGCGGGGGCCCCGGGCGCCGGCCGACCACACGCACACGGCTTCGGCTGGTTCCTCGCGCCGTTCGGAGCCCACACCGACCGGGTTCCGCAGCTGGAAGGGGGCGGGCAGCCCGGTCAGATCGTGTTGCGGCCGGTGCATGATGCAGGCTCCGCTCCGGTTGACCCATCGGATCGAACCGTCGGTGCCCACGAGCGCGATGCCGGTCGAGATCCCATCGAACAGGGACTCCCAGTCGTTCGGGCGCAAGTGTGACCGCGGAGAAACGGAGCCGACCATGAGCATGTTCCCTTCCGCTGCGCAGCGGGAAACCGTTGTCATTTCTGAGTGATCGGCAGGTGCAGAGCGCCGAAAGCTCCCTCGGGAACCGCTGGAGTGTTCGGCCGGACGGGGCGGATACGGCGATAACCGTTCCCCTGGGCAGGGCGAGGATCTGTGTCCCCGACGTTGGGCCAGAAGGACATGGCACGCTCGGCCTGGGCGGTAATGGTGAGGGACGGGTTCACACCGAGGTTCGCCGAGACGGCCGAGCCGTCGACGACGTGGATGCCCGGGTACCCGTAGAGGCGGTGGTAGGGATCGATGACTCCGTGGTCGGCGTCCTCACCGATCGCGCAGCCCCCGAGGAAGTGGGCTGTCATCGGCATTCCCGTCAGTTCTCCGATGTTGCTCGCGGCGAATCCGTTGATCTCCTCGGCCAGCAGCGCAGCGATCTCGGTCGCTTCGGCGATCTGCGTCGGATTGGGGGTCCCTTCGCCCTGTCGGGCTTTGAGAGTCCCTTTGCCGATGCCCGAGGGCTTCACGAAGGTGGTCAGTGAGTTGTCGAACGTCTGCATGACCAAACCCAGGATGCTGAGTTCGGACCAACGGCGGACGGACAGGGAGCGCACGGCATCCACGGGGTGCCGGGCGCAGTGCGCGGCCCAGGCCAGGGTGCGCGGTAGGCGCGGGTTGTAGGGGACTTGCAGGACGGACATCCCGGCCAGGGCATTCGAGCCGCGTCCGTATCGCACGACTTCGACATGGGTGGTTTCGTTCGGGTGCACCGAGGAGGTGATGGCGACACCGCGGGTGAAGTCCGGGGCGTGCCCATGGCGCCTGCGGTAGCGTCCGGGCGAGGTCTGCGCGCTGACCAGGGCTTCGGAGTTCGTCCGCGTAAGGACGCCCAGCCGGTCGGACATGCGCGGCAGTCGCCCGGTCGACCGCATGGTGTGCAGCAGTGTCTGCGTGCCGTATGTGCCGGCCGCGATGACAACCTGGCGGGCGCGGAACGTCCGGTCGTGGGACTTGCCTCGTCTGTTCGTGGGGCGTGTCAGAACCAGGTAGCCGCCGGTGCCGTCTTCGCCGAGTTCGGTGACCGTCGTCAGGGGATGGACGACAGCACCGGCCCGTTCGGCCAGGTAGAGGTAGTTCTCGTTCAAGGTGTTCTTGGCGCCGTAACGGCAGCCGGTCATGCATTCACCGCATTCGATGCAGGCCCGCCGGGCCGGGCCGGCCCCACCGAAGTAGGGATCGGCCACCTCGGCACCAGGGTCGGTCTTGACGGTCTCGTCGCCGTCCTGGCCGTCGCCGAAGAAGACACCCACCGGAGTCGGGTGGTAGGTGTCGGCGATGCCCATTCGCTCTGCAGCCGCCTTCAGATGCACGTCCGCCGGAGTGGTCGACGGGTTGAGCCGGGCGCCCAGCATCCTGCGCGCCTGCTGGTAGTACGGCGCCAACTCCGTCTTCCAGTCGGTGATGTGGCTCCACTGGCGGTCCTCGAAGAAGGCCGACGGAGGCTCATAGAGGGTGTTGCCATAGTTCAGAGAGCCTCCACCGACGCCTGCCCCCGCCATGACCATGACCTTGCCCAGCACATGAATGCGCTGAAGGCCGTAGAGCCCGAGCTTGGGGGCCCACAGATAGTCCCGCACATGCCAGGAGTTCTTCGGCAGGGTGTCCTTGGTGAACCGACGGCCCGCCTCCAGCACGGCGACCTTGTAACCCTTCTCGCTCAGGCGGAGTGCGGAGACTGATCCGCCGAATCCGGATCCGATGACAACGACGTCGTAGTCATACTGCATGGTACGAATCTCCTCGAAAATGAACGGCTCAGCGCAGCCGAAAAGTCTTCATCGCGCCCAGCACCCTGCTCATCAGCGCCGCATGGCTCGCGTCGTCCATGCCGCGCGAGGGGCCAAGCGGAATCAGACGCTGAGTCGCGACCGTCTGGGCCTCGGTGTACCTGAGGATGCCCTCGGCGCCGTTCCGGCGGCCGAGCCCCGAGTCGCCCATGCCTCCGTGCGGTGCCTGCACACTTCCGTACGCGGCGGCATAGGCTTCGTTGACATTGACGGAGCCGGTACGGAGACGGCCGGCGAGGATGCCCGCCCGCCGGGTATCCCGGCCCCAGACACTGGAGTTGAGGCCGTACGACGTGGCGTTGGCGAGCGCCAAGGCTTCGCCCTCGTCGGCGAATCGGTACACCGAGACGACGGGACCGAACGTCTCCTCGCCGTACACCGCCATCGACGGCTGCACGCCGTCCAGGACGGTCGGCTCGTAGAAGTACGGCCCGACGTCCGGACGATGGTGACCACCTGCCAGCACGGTCGCGCCCTTCGCGACCGCCTCGTCCACGTGGCGTGTTACGGCTTCCAACTGCCGGGGTCCGGCCAAAGAGCCGATATGGGCTCCGTAGCCGAGACCTGAGCCGAGGGAAAGCGCCTTGGTACGCGCCAGGAATCGGTCGAGGAAGGCATCGGCCACCGACTCGTGGACGTACAGCCGCTCCACGGACTCACACAACTGGCCGGCTGATGTGAAGCAGGCTCGCACGGCCCCTTCCGCTGCCCTGTCCAGGTCGGCGTCCTCCAGGACGAGCAGCGCGTTCTTCCCGCCGAGTTCCAGGGACACTCCGACGAGACGGTCGGCGGCCTGCTTCGCCACCAGTCGGCCTGTGGCGGTGGAGCCAGTGAAAGTGACGTGGTCTGCGTGGGCGATCACGGCGCCGCCGACGACGGGGCCGTCGCCGAGGACGATCTGCCACACGCCCTCGGGCAGCCCTGCCTCGACCAGGCGCTCCCGAGCCCACAGAACGGTCAGCGCCGTCTGTGTGTCGGGCTTCGTCACGACCGCGTTGCCGGCGGCGAAGGCGGGCAACGCGTCGCCGACGGCGAGAGCGAGCGGGTAGTTCCACGGCACGATCTGCCCGACCACCCCCTTGGCCCTGCGCAGCTCGACCACGCGGGTGAGCATCGGCACCACCCCACGATGGCGGCGAGGCTTCAGGTAGGCGGCGGCCCGACGACCGTAGTGGCGCGCGGTACCCAGAGCACCTTGGATCTCCTCGTGCGCGTGCAGGCGGGTTTTGCCCGTCTCCACCTGGATCAGGTCGAGGACCTCGTCCTGCGCGTCCAGTACGAGGTCGTGGAACCGGAGCAGCACCTCGGCCCGCCGCGCGACAGGAGTCGCAGCCCATGCCTCCTGGGCGTCTCGCGCCCGCCTGAATGCCGCGGTGACGTCTGCGGGGCTGGACTCGGGCAGTTCGGCGAGCGGCTCCCCGGTGAGTGGAGTGCGGGTCGACGCACGGCCAGTACCGATCACGTCCCGGGTGAGCCGGGCGATCAGGGCGGGTGTCACCACGTCTGCCGCGGTCCGCGGACCAGTGGGAGCCACTGGGTTCCCGTCGGTCGAAACAACCGCCATGGTCACTCTCTTTTCCATCGATGAATGGCCGCACAACGCACTTTCGCGACCGCACGCCGTGTGGAGACGATCGTGAGCACTGGGGCACGGCAAGTCATTGGTCGGGTCAGCCAAACCCGAGCCCGCAGATGTTTGTTTTGCACAACCGACAGCTGAGTCGGGCACGCTTTCACGGCAGCTCGCGGGTGCTGTTGCGGGTCAGCCGTGAGTTGCCTGGTGCACAGATGTGAACCGTGGCACTGCGCCCGGGGCCGACAGCCGCTTCACCGAAGAGCTGTCGTCCGCGTACGGCCAACAGGTCCATGTCGTCCGAGGCCGCGGTGAAGGGCTGTGTGTGCCGGAAAGGCAGGCAGCCTGCGCGTGGCCGTCAGGCACTCAGCCCGGCCGGCCGGGAGCAGGGCCGGCACCCGAGGCTGGGCACGAGGCGAACACCTTTGCGAGCCGCAGGGCTGTGTGGGTTTCCAGGGTGCGGTCGGTAGCGGAACGGCCGAGGAGGTCCTCCGCGCGCCGAAGCCGATACACCACGGTGTTTCGGTGGACGTACAGCGCTTCGGCGGCTCGGGCGATGCTGCCGCCGTGGTCCAGGTAGCTGAGGAGGGTTTGCCGAAGATCGGTGGTCGCGCGGTCCGGGGCGGCAAGAGGGCCCAGTTCCTCGTCGATGAACCACCGGCCGCGTTCGGGATCCTCGGTGAGCAGCGCGGCGAGCGCGACGTCGTCGTACACGGTGACCTGCTCAGGCCGCCCGGTGAGGCGGGCGACCCGGTAGGCGTCGAGTGCGGCGAGATGGGTGCGGCGGAATCCGTCCCTGCCGGGTGCCGGGCGGCCTACGGCGATCCCGACGTCGTTCGCGATGCCCCGCAGGGTCTGCGGAAGGCCGTCCGGGAGGCGCGGGCCGGAGCCGGGTGAAGTGGCCCAGGCCCACAGCGTGCTGCGGTCGGTGTCAAGGGTCAGCAGTGCGGGATTCCCCAGGGCGGCGGCGACCTCACGCAGGGCCTGCGCAAGGTCACCGTGAGGATCCGGCGAGCTGCCGGCGCTTTCCAGCCAGAGAATCAGGCCGAGATGATGGCCTGTGAGGTCGGTGCCGAGCGTGCGCCGGGCCGCGTCCACGTCGACCGGATCGCCATTGATGACAGAGGTGATCATGATGCGCTGGTCCGCAATGCGCTGGGCGAGGAGCCGCTGGCGCTGAGTGAAGTAGTCGGCGATGACCGCGTCCACAGAGGCATCGAAGAACTCGTTCACCACCTCCGTCACCTCACGTACGAGTTGCCCGCGCTCGGCGGCGGGCTGGTGCCCGTCGGCCAGGTCGAGGAGCGATCCCGACCAGTGCCGTCGGATCAGCCGCAGGCCCTGGACGATCCTTTGGAAGGGGACTCCCGCTTTGGCCAGATAGGTGTTGATCGCGACCTCGTCGGCATTGAGTGCGAACGGTCGGCTCTGCCCGTGCAGAGCCAGCAACAAGTCCAATCCTGTCTGCTCGATCGCGGGCGCCAGCCGCGGGAGCAGCGCGGCCTTGTGCTCCTCGGCGACCTCGGCCAGCACTTGGGTCAGCCCCTGGGCGGCCAGTGCCACGGCCCAGCGCACTGGTTGGTCACCGACCACCTCGACGACGGATGCGATCATGCCCGGTTCGCTCGCCGGGACGGTCGCCGTCCCGGTCGGAGCCGTGAGCCCCGCGACGAGTCGTGGGGTGAGTCGGACTCTGGCCGCTGCAGTCATACGGTCATTGTACAAAATCCACAATCGAGGCTGGACCTTTGGCTGACCAGCCCAA
The DNA here is from genome assembly GCF_040635845.1 of Streptomyces sp. NPDC006872. Classification (NCBI taxonomy): domain Bacteria; kingdom Bacillati; phylum Actinomycetota; class Actinomycetes; order Kitasatosporales; family Streptomycetaceae; genus Streptomyces; species Streptomyces sp. NPDC006872. Next base: position 154,004 of record NZ_JBEYIL010000012.1, on the reverse strand, counting down.
TGACGTTCCGGGCCCTCGCGCCGACGATCAAAACGTACTGCCCGTCCTGCGCAGAAGGAATGATCATGACGTCCACGACGCCGCCGAAGTCGTCGGCTCGGCCCGAGCCCGAGGCCCCTTACAACCAGTTCCTGGATGGTCCGTTCGCCCCGGTTGACCAGGAAATCACCGTTCACGACCTCAAGGTCACGGGAACGATCCCGCCGGAGCTGAACGGCCGTCTCCTGCGTGTCGGCCCGAACCCGATCGACCCCGAAGACCCCATCACGTACAACTGGTTCTCCGGCAACGGCATGGTGCACGGCGTCCGGCTGCGCGAGGGGCGCGCCGAGTGGTACCGCAACCGTTTCGTGCGCGATGACCAAGTCGTCGTGAGTCGAGGCTGGCCCGAGACCCCCGGCCCCCGGGAGTCCGCCCCCGGCCCGCGTTATGCGCGCAACAACCACGGAAACACGCACACGTTCGCGCAGGGCGGCCACACGTTCGCCTTCGCTGAGGGGGGCACGCTGCCCTTCGAGCTGAGCTACGAGCTCGACACCATCGCCCGCTCCAACTTCGAGGGCACTCTGAATGGGGCGTGGACCGGTCACCCGCACCGTGACCCCGTCACCGGCGAACTGCACGGCATCGCGTACCGCTGGGACTGGAACTACGCCCAGTACCTGGTCCTCGACACCAACGGCAAGATCCGCAAGTCCGTGGACATTCCCCTTGAGGGCCGGCCGATCATCCACGACATGGCCCTCAGCGCGCGGTACGTCCTCTTCTTCAACGGTTCGGTCCAGGCTCACCCCGGCATGCTGGAGCGCGGATACGACTTCCCGTACGCATGGGACTTCGACCACCGTCCGGCCTGGGGGCTCCTGCCTCGGGAGGGTACGGCGGATCAGGTCGTATGGTGCGAGACCGAGCCGACCAGCGTCTTCCACATCCTCGGCGCGTTCGACCTGCCCGACGGCCGGGTCGCCGTGGACGGAATCAGCTACGAGAAGCTCTTCCAGACGGACACCACCGGGCCCACCGAGTCGCCCTCCCGGCTCGACCGCTACATCCTCGACCCGGCCACCGGCCGCTGCACGGTGGAGCGCCTGAGCGACACCCAACCGGAGATGCCACGTCTGGACGAACGTCTGATCGGCGTCGCGGAGCACCGCTACGGCTACTTCAGCAGCCGCAGCAAGGAAGCCGGCAGCATGCTGCTCAAGCAGGACCTGGACAAGCGCACCCATGAGTCGTACAGGTACGGCCCGGGCCGCTTCGGCATGGAGGCCGTCTTCGTCCCGCGCACGGCCGACGCCGCCGAGGACGACGGCTGGCTGATGACCTACGTCTCGGACCTGGCCGACAACAGCGCCGAGGTCGTCATCCTGCACGCGCAGGATCTGGCAGGCGGGCCGGTCGCCCGCGTTCACATCCCGCAGCGGGTGCCGCTGGGCTTCCACGGGAACTGGGTTCCCGACGAGGACATCGAGAAGAGCCAGGCATGACGTCCGCAGACCGATACAAATACGAATACGCCGAGGTAATTCGCAATACCCCGGCTGAGGTCACCCCAGAACTCATTCTGGGCATGTGGGAGCTGTTCGCCCTCGCTCACCAAGTCCGTGGCCACCAAGCTCCGGTCATCGAACGCGACCTCGCGTATGGCTCGGACCCACGGCACCGCCTGGACGTCCACACGAGCCGAGCTCTTCAGGACCCGGCCCCCGTGCTGGTGTTCGTACAGGGCGGCGGCTTCGTAGCGGGGGACAAGCACACGCCGGGCATGCCGTACTACGATCACATCGGCCGTTGGGCGGTCGACCGGGGCATCATCGGCGTCACCGTCAACTACCGGCTGGCCCCGGAGCACACCTTCCCGGCCGGCGCCGAGGATGTGGCGGCGGCCGTCGACTGGGTGCGCACGAACATCGCGGCGCATGGAGGCGATCCCCGGCGAATCGTGCTGGCCGGACACTCCGCCGGTGCCGCTCACGTCGCCGGATACCTGGCCGGACACGGGGGTGCGAAGCCCGACGTGGCCGCCGCCGCCCTGCTGTCCGGGATCTACGACCTGCGCGAGGCCGAGAAGAACGAGCTGCTGAGCGCGTACTTCGGCTCCGATCCCCTGGCGTACACCGCCCGGGAAGCGCTGCCTTCCCTGCGCACCTGCGGGATCCCGCTGCTGGCCGCCGTAGCGGAACTGGATCCGCCGCTCTTCCAGGCACAGGCCGAGGCCGTGCAGGACGCGGCCAGTGTCTTCGTACGGGTCGGCGGACACAACCACATCTCCGAGATCGTCTCGCTGGGTGTCGACGACGGCCCGCTCGGTCAGCCGCTTCTGCGGTTCGTCGAGCAACACACCGCAAGGAGCGCCGCATGACCGCCGAAAAACTGCTCAGGGCCCCGGTTCTGGTGGGCGGCGAGGAACTCCCCACCGCATACGCACCCGTGCTGAACCCGGCCCGTATCTCGGAGACCGTCGGCGAATACGCCCTGGGAGGCGCCCGGGAGGTCGACCTGGCCGTGTCCGCCGCTGTGTCCGCCTTCCCGGCCTGGGCGGCGCTGGCCGTCGGTGAGCGGGCCGCCTACCTGCTCAAGGCCGCCGACGCCATCGAGGCCGAACTCGGCGACCTGGCCGTGCTCATCACCCGCGAGACCGGCAAGGTGCTGCACGACTCGCGCGGTGACGCAGTGGGAGCGCCCAAGCTGCTGCGGCAGTTCGCCGCCCTGGCCGACGACCTGGCCACCGCCTCGGAACGCCCCGCGGCGCTGCCGCGGCCGGGCCGGGCGGTGACACGGTACGTACCGATGGGACCCGTCGGGGTCATCGCGCCTTGGAACACACCGGTCTACCTCGCTTTCAACTCCATCGCCCCGGCCCTCATCGCGGGCAACACTGTCGTCGTCAAGCCGCCGGAGGAGGCCCCGCTGGCGCTGAGCCGGGCCGTGGCACTGCTCGCGGACGCGTTGCCGCCCGGCGTCGTCAGCAGTGTCCCGGGACTGGGCACCGAAGCGGGCGCCGCGCTCTCCGCGCACCCGGCTGTCCGCAGGATGATCTTCACCGGCTCCGTCGCCACCGGCACAGCGGTGATGCGCGCCGCCGCCCCGACCCTCAAGAGCCTCACCATGGAGCTCGGCGGCAACGACGCGGCGCTCGTGCTGCACGATGCCGAGATCGACGACACCATGCTGCGCGAGATGGTGGCCGGCGTCTTCGGCGCGAGTGGGCAGATCTGCTACAACATCAAACGGATCTACGTCCATTCCAGCCGTTTCACCGAATTCGCGGACCGCTTCACGGAAATGGTGTCTCGCATCCGGGTGGGTGACGGCCTGGATCCCCGTTCGACTTTCGGTCCCGTCACCACCCGCGCCCAGTACGACCGCGTTCTCGCCTTGCGGGAGGAGACCGCCGCCTCTGGCGCCAAGGTGGCCACCGTCGGCGAAAGGCTGGACCCCGACAGCTGGGAGGACGGCTACTTCATCCTGCCCAGCGTCGTGACAGGGGCCGCCCCGGACGCCCGTGTCGTCGCCGAGGAACAGTTCGGGCCGATCATCCCGATCCTGCCTTTCGACGACGAGGAAGAGGCTGTTCGGCTGGCCAACGCCACCGAGTACGGCCTCGCCGCCTCCGTCTGGTCGGCCGACACCGACCGCGCCTGGGCCCTGGCCTGCCGTCTGGAGGCCGGCAGCGCCTTCGTCAATGTGCACCGGGTGGGCGCCTCCCCGGCGTCGGTGCCGTTCGGCGGCTTCAAGCACAGCGGCATCGGCCGCACCCACGGCCTGGAGTCGGTGTTCGACTGCATGGAACTGCAGGCCGTCGTGGAGTACGACGACCCGTCCTTCCTGCCGGGCACCGACCACTGGAACACACTGCTGGAGGCACGCGATGTCTGACAACACGCGGGGCCACCTGCGCATCGCCACCGAGGAGGCCTTCGCCCCACCCGAACTCATCGCCCTCTACCGGGACATGCTCGAGCGCGGTACGGCTTCGCACGGCGATCCCGGTTTCCAGAGCCTCATGGGCTTCTACACCGGTCACGGCAGCGAGCGCACGAAGTTCGTCTTCGACCGTCTCCAGGACCTGGGCGCGGCACGCATCGCCGATATGGACGCCACCGGAATCGACCGCCAGGTCATCTCCCTGACCTCGCCGGGCACCCAGATCCTGGGCACCGGGGACGCCGTCGCCATGGCCACGCTCGCCAACGACCAGCTGGCCGAGGCCGTACGACGTCATCCGGACCGCTTCAGCGGCCTGACCGCCATCGCTCCGCAGGACCCGGAACATGCGGCCAAGGAGATCGAACGAGGCCACCGGGAGCTCGGTCTGAAGGGTGTGATCATCAACTCCCACACCCAGGGCGAGTACCTGGACGATCCGAAGTTCTGGGCGATCTTCGAGGCGGCGGAAGCCCTAGAGACACCGGTCTACCTTCACCCCAACACCCCGTCTCCGCGCATGATCGGCCCGCTGCTGGACGCGGGCCTGGACGGCGCGATCTACGGCTTCGGCGTCGAAACCGGCATGCATCTCCTGCGGATCGTCACCGCCGGTGTCTTCGACCGCTTTCCGCGCCTGAAGATGGTCGTCGGTCACTTGGGCGAGGCACTGCCGTTCTGGCTCTACCGACTCGACTACATGCACGGCGCGACCGTCCGGGCGGGCCGCTACCCCTTCATGAAGCCGCTGAAGCGCAAGGTCAGCGACTACCTGCGGGAGAACGTCTGGGTGACCACCAGCGGCATGCCCTGGGCCCCGGCCATCATGTTCTGCCGTGAGGTGCTGGGTCCCGAGCGGGTGCTGTACGCGATGGACTACCCGTACCAATACGCCCCCGAAGAGGTCACAGCCCAGGACGACCTCCCCCTGTCACCGGCCGATCTCAAGGCCTTCTACCAGACGACCGCCGAAAACCTGTTCCACCTGTAGGAACCTCAGCTCGCCCTGGCGGCTCGCCGACCGGAAGAGCATCGGTGCGCCGCCTTTCGGCCAGGAAGGAAGCAACCGATGGAACGTGCTCGCTTCACGGAGGAACACGAACTCTTCCGGACCGGTGTACGGGAGTTCGTCAACCGTGAGATCACGCCCGCTCTGGCGAACTGGGAGCAGCAAGGGCGGATCGACCCGCAGCTGTGGCGGGCAGCCGGGAAACAGGGTCTGCTGGGACTGACAGTGCCTGAGGAATACGGTGGCGAGGGGTGCAGCGACTACCGGTTCCGCTGTGTGGTGATGGACGAACTCGCCGAGGCGGCCGCGGCTTCGGTGAACGTGGCGCTCGGCGGGTTCGACGACCTCGTGGCCCCCTATCTGGTCGACCTGGGCACCGAGGAGCAGAAGCGGCGCTGGCTGCCCGGGCTGTGCTCGGGAGAGCGGACCGCTGCCATCGCGATGACCGAACCCGACGCCGGCAGCGATCTCCGGGGGATCCGCACCACTGCCGTGCGCGACGGAGACCACTGGGTTCTCAATGGCGCCAAGACATTCATCACCGGCGGCGGACACGCGGGGCTGGTCATCGTGGTCGCCCGGACGCACCCCGAGGCCGGCAGCAGGGGATTCAGCCTGCTGGTCGTCGAGGAAGGAATGCCGGGCTTCACCCGGGGCCAGGCCCTGGACAAGCTCGGACAGCGCGCGGAGGACGTATCGGAACTGTTCTTCGACGACGTCCACGTGCCGGTGACCAACCTGTTGGGCAATGAGGGCGGCGGCTTCGGGCACCTGATGGAACGGCTGCCGAGGGAGCGGATGTCGATCGCCTACTACGCCCTCACCACCGCCGAAGCGGCTCTGCGCTGGACCGTTGACCATGTCAAGAGCCGCCGAGCCTTCGGTCAGCCGATCGCGGAGTTCCAGAACACCAAGTTCACCCTCGCCGAGATCGTCACCGAGCTGGAGGTCACCCGCGCCTACCTGGACCAATGTGTCGACGCGCTGACCGCCGGCACACTGTCCGCGACGGACGCCGCGAAGGCGAAGTGGTGGGCGACCGAGCTGCAGCAGCGGGTGATCAGCCGATGCCTCCAACTGCACGGCGGTTACGGCTACATGCGGGAGTACCCCATCGCCCGCGCGTTCGTCGATGCCCGCGTGAGCACCATCTACGGTGGCACCACCGAAATCATGAAGGAGATCATCGGCCGTCACGTCATCGCCTGACCTGACGCTCAGTCACAGAGAGCCGGCATCTCTTCGCCGGGCCACCCGACTCTCGGTCGAGTCGGGTGGCCCGGCGCGTGCAAGGTGGGTTCCGTCCGAACCTCACCCGTGCCGCCGCCGAGCCGGACGACCCCGACGCGCGCGGCGTTCCGCGGCTCGTCAGGGCGGCCGGCGTCGGCCGCAGTCTGTGGTCGAGCACGGTCAAGGCAGGCGGACCACCCGGCCGTCGCGGGCACTGGACCGCGCGGCGTCCAGGACTGTGGCAGTGGCCACCGCGTCCCAGGGATCGACGGGAACAGGTCCCTCACCGCGGACCGCCGCGGCGAAGGCGGTATAGAACAGGTCCCACCGGCCACGGGCCGAGGCAACGGGCTCGACAGTGTCTCCGCGCCGCACCCGGCCCCAGAGGTCTTCGGGCTCGATCCCCCAGCTGTCGCCCTCTGATTGCGGGGTCGCCCCGGCCATCAGCGGGCGGTCCTGGCTGTCCCTGTGTTCAATGACGAAGGTGCCCGTGGTCCCGGTGACGCGCAGGCTGGGTCCCGGGGCACCCTGCCGCCAGCTGCCCCACAGATGGGACTGCACCCCGTTGCGGTGGGTCAGGGCCACAAAGACGTCGTCGTCGAGTCCGTCCTCGTCCTCGCGGTGGTGCATCTCCGCGTAGACCCGCTCCACTGGGCCGGACAACACCAGAGCCTGATCGACGAGATGGCTGCCGAAGTCGACGAGAGTGCCACCGCCGGCGGCAGGAGCACCTGCCTCGGGCCGGAAGACCTCGAACCGGGACTCGTAGCGGAGCACAGTGCCGATCTCTCCGCTGTCCAGCAGCGTCCGCAGAGTGAGGAAGTTGGAGTCCCACCGGCGGTTCTGATACACCGTCAACGGACGGCCTTGTTTCTCCGCGAACTCGACGGTCGCACGCGCCGAGGCCGCGTCGAGTGCGAACGGCTTGTCGCAGACGACGGCCAGGCCCAGTTCCAGCGCCTGCCGCACCAAAGGGACGTGGGTGGCCGCAGGCGTAGAGACGACGACCGCCTCGGCGCCGGCGCGGGCCAGGTCCTCCAGCGAGTCGAAGGCCGGCCGACTCACGTCGTGGGCGACCTGTGCTCGGCGCTCGGGCGACGCGGTGACCACGCCCAGGAACTCATACTCCGGAGCGGTAGCGAGCAACGGGGCGTGAAAGACGCGACCGCCGAAACCGTATCCGACCAGCCCGATGCGCACGGGGGTGTCCAAGAGAACTCCTCTGTCTTCTTCTGTCTTCTTCTGTCTTCTTCGAAGGCAGGAACGTGGTCTGGTCCGCCGGGCCGGCGTGTCGGTGTGCCCGCCCCATGGGGGGCCGATGAGTGGCGAGGCCACCGCCAAGACGCGACAGCGGACATCTTCGGAAACGTAGGCTCGTCGTCCACAACCCGGGACACCCTCATTTGTGACTGCGTTGTCATGACTGCGCAGTCATATCTACGCACCAGGAGGAAGAGTGTCAAGACTTCGCGCAACATCCCTGTAATCCGGTCTTGGCGTAGGGGCTGCGCTTGCGTACGTGTCGTAGCGCGTGCGGGAGACAGACACCTGTCGGAGACACCGGAGTCCAAGATCGTGAAGGGCGTGCAGCGCACGATGGCGGGGCGCTCCTGCGGGGAGGAGCCGAGAGCTGCCGACCATGACATCGATTCGATGTTAATATCGATTCGATGTGCGCCGTGAGACGATGGCTCCATGCTCGAACTCGCCATCCTGGGGTTCCTCGCCGAAAGCCCCCTGCCGGGTCATGAACTGCGCCGCCGTGTCTCCCACCTGACCGGCTACACCCGTCCGGTCAGCGACGGCAGTCTCTACCCGGCCATCAACCGCCTGGCCAAGGCGGGCCTGCTGGAACGCCGGGCCGACCCGCGCGCGGGCGCCGCCCGCTATGTACTGAGCCTGACCGAGGCCGGCCGCGCCGACACGCTGGAGCGCCTGCGCAAGCCCGCCGAGCACGAGATCACCGACCACACCCGCTTCTACACGGTGCTGTCCTTCCTCTCACTGCTCCCCGACCTCGCCGAACAGCACGCGGTGCTGCGCCGGCGCCTCGCCTTCCTGGAGGAGCCGGCGAGCTTCTTCTACGACGGGGAGCGGCCGATGCGCGCCGAGGAGGTCACCGACCCCTACCGGCGCGGCATGCTCCTGACCGCCCGCGCGACCAGCCGCGCCGAACGCACCTGGCTCCGCGAAGTGCTGGGCGAACAGCCGCCCGCGTAATCCTGAAAGGCACCGGAGGTACTTCCATGCTCGCGTCCTGGTACGAAGAACAGGGCCCCGCCGCCGTCCTGCACGTCGGTGAGTTGCCCGACCCCCAGGCCGGCCCCGGCGAGGTCCGCGTCCGCGTGACCGTCTCCGGGATCAATCCCGGAGACACCAAGAAGCGGCGCGGCTGGCTGGGCTCCTCGATGCCCTACCCCCGCGTGATCCCGCACAGCGACGCCGCCGGCGTCATCGATGCGGTGGGCGAGGGAGTCGACGCCCGCCGCGTCGGGCAGCGGGTATGGGTCTACGGCGCCCAGTCCTACCGTGCCTTCGGTACCGCCGCCCAGTACACCGTCGTACCCGACCAGCAGGCCGTCCGGCTCCCCGGCCACCTCGGCGACGAGCTGGGCGCGAGCCTCGGGATCCCCGGGATCACCGCCCACCGCGCGGTGTTCGCCGACGGCCCGGTCGACGGCCGACTCGTGCTCGTGCACGGGGTACTCGGCGGCGTCGGCTCCCTGGCTGCCCAACTCGCCCGCTGGGGTGGCGCCACCGTGATCGGCACGGTCCGCCGCACCAGCGATCTGGACGGCGTCGCCCCCGCTGTCGTCTCCCACGCCGTCGCACTGGACTCCGGGGACCCGGCGGCGGCGATCCGCTCGTACGCGCCCGACGGCGTGCACCGCGTCGTCGAGGTGTCCCTGTCGGCCAACGCCGACCTGGACAACGCGGTCACCGCGCTCGACGCCGTCATCGCCGCCTACGGAACCCAAGCGGACCGCACCGAACTCCCCTTCTGGCCCCTGCTGTTCAACAACGTCACCCTGCGTCTGCTGGGCAGCGACGACTTCCCGGCCGCGGCGAAGCGACAGGCCGCCCGCGACCTCACCGCAGCGGCCGCGGCCGGTGCCCTCACCGTCGACATCGCCGACCGCTTCCCGCTGACGGACATCGCCGAGGCCCACGACCGCGTGGACGCGGGCGCACGCGGCCGGGTGCTGATCACCGTCAGCCCCTGACCAGCACATCGCCGGTCACCGGTCGCCGTGCCACAAGGACGAGAGGCATGGGTACCGGGGTACTAACCGCACCCCGACGGTTCGGTCCCACAGGAGGCAGGGAGCGCGAGAAACCGCCCCTAGCTTGAGATCAAGGGTCGATCGACCCCGCGCACTCACGTAACGATCTCTTCTCCTGTGGGAGTAATCCGTGGCCACCCTTCTGTACCGACTGGGACGGCTCGCCTTTCGGCGACGACGCATCGTCCTCATGTTGTGGATCGCCGTCCTGGCCGCCGTGGGCATGGGCGCCATGAGTTCCACCGGCAAGACCTCGGACAGCTTCACGCTGCCCGGCACCCAGTCCCAGAAAGCCATCGACCTGCTGGGCGAGGAGTTCCCGCAGGCATCCGCCGGCGGCGCCTCCGCCCGGGTCGTTTTCGAAGCACCCGACGGGCAGCAGCTGACCGCCACTGCCCACAAGGCGGCGGTGGAGTCGCTGGTGGCGAAGCTGGAGAAGTCGCCGCAGGTGGCGAGTGTCTCCGACCCCTTCACCAGCGGACAGGTCAGCAAGGACGGCACCATCGGCTACGCCGGGGTGACGTACAAGGTCGCCCAGGCCGACGTCAGTGACGCCGCGCACGACGTCCAGACCGCTGTCGTGGAGCAGGGCGAGAAGGCCGGCATCACGGTGAGCCTGGGCGGCGACGCCGTCGCCGACACAGCCGCCGGCAAGGCCGGCGAGCTGATCGGTCTCGGCGTCGCGGCCGTCGCCCTGATGATCACCTTCGGTTCGCTGATCGCCGCCGGGCTGCCCCTGCTCACCGCGATCCTCGGCGTGGGCGCGGCCATCCTGTCGATCACCGTCGCCACCCAGTTCTTCGACATCGCCTCCCAGACGTCCGCGCTGGCGCTGATGCTGGGCCTGGCCGTCGCCATCGACTACGCCCTGTTCATCGTGTCCCGCTACCGCAACGAGATCCGCGACGGGCACGACCCGGAAGAGGCCTGCGGACGGGCCCTGGGCACCGCCGGCTCCGCGGTCGTCTTCGCCGGCCTGACCGTGATCATCGCCCTGGCCGGACTGAGCGTCATCGGCATCCAGATGCTCACCTCCATGGGCCTGGGCTCCGCCTTCGCCGTCGCCGTCGCCGTGGTGATCGCGCTGACCCTGCTACCCGCGCTGCTCGGCTTCGCCGGCCTGCGGATCATGAAGGGCAAACTGCTGTCCCGCCGTATGAAGGCCCTGGAGCGCGGCGAGGGCGAGTCGATGGGCGTGCGCTGGGCGAAGCTCGTCACCCGCAACCCCGTCAAGGTCCTCGCCGTCTCGGTGATCGGCCTGGGACTGCTGGCCATCCCCGCCATGTCACTGCGCCTGACCCTGCCCGACGACTCCATGAAGCCTCCCGCCAGCACCCAGCGCCTCGCCTACGACACCCTCAGCAAGGGCTTCGGACCGGGCTTCAACGGCCCGCTGACCGTGGTCGTCGACGCCCGCAACAGTGACGACCCCAAGGCCGCCGCCGCGGACGCGACCGCGATGCTCGGCAAGCTGGACGACGTCGCCTCGGTCCGCGACGCCGCCTTCAACGAGGCAAGTGACGTCGCCATCATCGGCGTCGTCCCGGAGAGCTCCCCGACCAGTCAGGCCACCAAGGACCTGGTCGCCGACATCCGCGACCACAGCACCGCGCTGCAGAAGGACACCGGCGCCTTCCTGATGGTCACCGGCACCACCGCCGTCAACATCGACGTCTCGACCAAGCTCGCCCAGGCCCTCATCCCCTACCTCGCCATCGTCGTCGGCCTGGCCCTGATCCTGCTCCTGCTGGTCTTCCGCTCGATCCTGATCCCGCTCAAGGCCGCCCTCGGCTTCCTGCTCACCATCGCCTCCACCCTCGGCGTCCTGGTCGCCGTCTTCCAGTGGGGCTGGCTCGCGGATGTCTTCGGCGTCGACCAGACGGCGCCCATCGTCAGCGTGCTGCCCATCCTGCTGATCGGCGTCGTCTTCGGCCTCGCCATGGACTACGAGGTCTTCCTCGTCACCCGGATGCGGGAGGAGTACGTCCACGGCGCCACCCCCACACAGGCCGTCATCGGAGGCTTCCGGCACAGCGGCCGGGTGGTCACCGCCGCCGCGGTCATCATGATCGCCGTCTTCTCCGGGTTCCTCCTCGACGACGCCGCACTGATCAAGTCGGTCGGCCTGGGACTCGCCTCCGCCGTCCTCTTCGACGCCTTCGTGGTCCGCATGACCATCGTCCCGGCGGTGCTGACCCTGCTCGGCCACCGCGCCTGGGCCCTGCCCGCATGGCTCGACCGTGCCATGCCCAACGTGGACGTCGAGGGCGAGAAGCTGCGCCACACGCTGGACGCCGACAGCACGAGCACCGCACCCGAACCCGTACTCGTCGGCGTGGGCGCCGGGGTCCACCAGGGCTCGGGCAGCTACAGCGCCCCGCAGGCCTTCACGAGCGGCTCCGGCTCCGATGCCCCGGACACGGCCACGTTCACGTCGCCGCTGCCCCGGCACCACCGCGGCAGGCCCCGCGGACTGTCCGGGCTCCGGCAGCGCGGCGCGGACGACCGCGGCGCCGAGACCCTCGCGGACACGGACGCCGGGAGCAACGCGGCCTCGGACAGCGGCCTCACCGGCGTGGACAGCCCCGGCGACACGGAGACATCGAGCCGTCGTACAACGCTCCGCAACAAGAAGCTGGGACTGTCCAAGTTCAAGCAGCGGCTCGCACGATCCGGTGACGCCACCCGGCCCGCCGACACGACCGAGCCGAAGGCCGGCGCGATGAAGGGGATAGGGAAGAAGATGTTCCGCAGGCGCTGACAGAAGCGAGCCGCAGCGACAGCTGCCGACCACCGCCGACCCACAATCGGAACGGCCGCCTCCCATCGGCCGGCTCCCCGGCCCCGCCCGCCGGTCCAATCCCCCAGGACCGGCGGGCGGCCCCCGACCCGTGAAGGACCCCCGTGACCGTACCGAGCGCCCCCGCTTCCCGCCCGGACGACGACCGGACCCTGGAGACCCTGGCCGGCGATTCCGTGATCGCCTCGGTGGCCTACCGGCTGGCAGCGCTGCGGCGGGCCGACCGGGCCCACCCCAAGGTCCGGCACTGGGGTGTTCCGGTCTTCTGCGCCGCGCTCGGCGCCAACTCCTACCTCAACCCCTACAACACCGGCGACATCCCGGCGCAGGTGGCACTCATGGCCGCCTTCGCCGTCCCGCTCCTGTGGCGGGAGCGCCGGCCCATGCTCGTCTTCGCCCTCACCACCGCCGTCTCCGTGGTGGCCCTCCCGCTGGGGGTGATGACCGGCTCCGAGTCCGCGCGCGTCGTGGCGATCTTCAACGTCGGCCGCCATTGCTCGCCACGCCAACTGGCCCTCGCCGTCGGTGTCACCACCGCGCAGCTCGTCGCGTGGGCTGCCGTGTTCGCCGGGCGCCAGCTGGAGTACGCCACACGACCGGAGGTCGTGACCACACTGGCGATGACCGCGATGGCGGCGTTCGCCGCGCTCGGTCTGCTGAGCCGACTGGCCGGCGCCTACATCGACGCCCTGAAGAAGGAACGCGACCAACAGGCCCGCCTCGCCACCGCGCAGGAACGCGCCCGCGTCTCCCGCGAGATGCACGACATCCTCGGCCACACCCTCTCGGTCATCGTCGGCCTCGCCGACGGCGCCGCCGCCCTCGCCGAGACGAAACCGGAACGCGGCGCCCAGACACTCCGCATCATCAGCGCCAGCGGACGCGACGCCCTGGCCGAACTGCGCCGCCTGCTCGCCGTCATCGGCGAGGACAACGAGGGAGCGGGCGACGCGCCGCTCGCCCCACAGCCCGGTCTGACCGACCTCGACTCACTGCTGGAGCGCGTCCGTGCGGCGGGCCCCACCGTCACCCTGGACACCCACGGCGACCTCACACGCCTGCCACCGGGTCTGCAGTTGTCCGTCTACCGCATCGTCCAGGAGGCCCTGACCAACACCGTCAAGTACGCCGCCTCCGACACCTCGGTCCGCGTGTCCCTCACCTCCGGCCCGGAGGCCCTCCACGTCACCGTGGAGGACGACGGACCGCACCGTACTCCGGGAACCCGTCGTCGCCGATCCGGGGGCGGTCGTGGCCTGGTCGGCATGCGTGAACGCGTCGCCCTGTACAAGGGCACCGTCACCGCGGGCCCCAACTCCCGCGGGGGCTGGACCGTCCACGCGTTCCTCGTCCCCAACCCGCCCTCCCCCACCTTCTCGGCCTCGCACGAGCAGGGGGAACCCCCATCCTCCCCGGAGCACCGCTCATGACCACAGTTCTCATCGTCGACGACCAGGCCCTGCAGCGCATGGGCTTCAACATGCTCCTGGAGGCCCAGCCCCAGATGACCGTCGTCGGTGAGGCCACCAACGGTGCCGAAGCGGTCCGTATGACCGCCGAACTGCGTCCCGACGTCGTCCTGATGGACGTACGCATGCCCGGCATGGACGGCATCGAGGCCACCCGGCGCATCGTCGAGTCGGGCGGCCGCTCCCGCATCCTGGTGCTCACCACCTTCGACCTCGACGAATACGCCTACGACGCCCTCCGCGCCGGAGCCAGCGGTTTCCTGCTCAAGGACGCACTTCCCGAGGAACTCGTCGCCGGCGTCCGCGCGGTGGCCGCCGGCGACGCCGTCATCTCACCCGGTCTCACCCGCAAACTCATCGACACCTTCGGCGACCGCCTCCCCGGCCACTCACCGCAGCAGCAACGCCGACTCGACGAACTCACCCAGCGCGAACACGAAGTCCTCACCTGCATCGCCAGTGGCTGGACCAACACGGAGATCGCCGAACGCCTCCACCTCGCCGAATCCACCGTCAAGTCCCACATCGGCCGCATCCTCACCAAGATCGACGCCCGCGACCGCGTCCAAGCCGTGATCTTCGCCTACGACACCGGACTCGTCCGCCCGGCCTGACCCACCCCGCCCCGCTCACCCCGCTCACCCCGCTCGCCCGGCTCGTCCGATGCCCGGGCCATCTCCCCACGTCCTCACCCGTGTTCACCGCTACGTCCCCGAAGCCAGACCACCTCGGCAGCACCGCAGTCGAGCATCCGCAACGAAGGAACAGGACACAGCAATGGGATCACTGGCACGAACCGGCATGGGCGTGGCCCTGGCGTGCGGGGTACTGGTCACCGCCGTCAGTATCGGACAGCACTCCGACAGCGGCGACGGCGACAAAGCACGAGTGAAGAAGACATCGGCGTCGGCACCGCCCAAGGGGCCCTACGTCGCTCTTGGGGACTCGTACACCTCGGGCCCCGAGATCCCTCCCCAGACCGGCGATCCGGCCGGCTGCGACCGCTCCGGCCGCAACTATCTGTCCGTCGTCGCGAAGGAACTCGGTGTCAAGGCGGCCGACTTCCGCGACGTCAGCTGCAGCGGCGCCACCATCACCGACCTCACCACCCCCCAGTCCACCGACCACGGCACCAACCCCGCCGAGCTCTCGGCGCTTTCCGCCTCCACGAGGGTGGTCACCCTCGGCATCGGCGGCAACGACATCGGCTTCAGCTCGATGATGACCAAGTGCGTCGCCACCGGATCGCTCTTCAAGCTGGCCGACAGGCTCACGGACGTCACCGACAACGCGCCCTGCAAGAAGAAGTACACCTCCGGCGACACCGACGAAGTGGCCCAGAAGATACGCGCCACGGGCGACCGCGTCACCCGAGCTCTGGCCGAGATCGACCGCCGCGCGCCCGGGGCCAGGGTCTACGTCGTCGGCTACCCCGCGATCCTGCCCGCCGAAGGCACCGAGTGCGGCCGCGAACTGCCCCTCGCCCCCGGCGACGTGACGTTCCTGCGCCAGAAGCAACAGGAGCTCAACACCATGCTCGGCGACCGCGCCCAGGCCGCCGGGGCGACGTACGTCGACACGTACGCCCCGTCCGCCGGACACGACGCCTGTTCCCCTGCCGGCACCCGTTGGATCGAACCTCTCCGGCCCAGCAGCCCGGCAGCCGTCGTCCACCCAACGAACACGGTGAACGAGGCATGGCCACCGCCGTCCTGAGCGCCATGAGGAACTGACGACACCCCAGCAGGACATAAGCCGCGGGTCACCGGCAGGGAGCCAACTGTAAATCCTCGTCACAAGCAGGCTAACGCCGTACCCGCGGCATCCCCAGCCCTATCCACGAGATGATCTCCCGCTGGATCTCGTTGTTGCCGCCGCCGAAGGTGAAGATCACGGCGGAGCGGTAGCCCCGTTCGAGCTCGCCGTGCAGCACGGCGCCCGCGGAGCCCTCCTGGAGTGCGCCGGGGGCCGCGACGATCTCCAGCAGCCAGGCGTAGGCGTCCCGGCGGGCCTCGGAGCCGTAGACCTTGACGGCGGAGGCGTCCTGGGGGGTGAGGGTGCCGTTCTGGAGGGCGCCGACCATCTGCCAGTTCAGCAGCTTGAGCGCGTCGAGCTTCACATGGGTCTGGGCCAGCCGGCGGCGCACCCAGGGCAGGTCGACGACCCGGCGGCCGTCGGCGAGCTTGGTCTCCGTCGCCCAGCGCTGCACGTCGTGCAGGGCGCGGATGGCCATCGTGCCGTGCGCGGCGAGGGTCACGCGCTCGTGGTTGAGCTGGTTGGTGATCAGCCGCCAGCCCTGGTTCTCGGGGCCGACCCGCCGGGAGACCGGGACCCGGACGTTCTCGTAGTAGCTGGCGGTGGTGTCGTGCGAGGCGAGGGTGCGGATGACCGTGCAGGAGTAGCCGGGGTCGGCGGTCGGCACCAGGAGCATGGTGATGCCCTTGTGCGGCGGGGCCTCGGGGTCGGTGCGCACGGCGAGCCAGACCCAGTCCGCGGTGTCGCCGTTGGTCGTCCAGATCTTCTGCCCGTTGACCACGTACTCGTCGCCGTCGCGTACCGCACGGGTCTTGAGGGCGGCGAGGTCGGTGCCGGCGTCGGGCTCGCTGTAGCCGATGGCGAAGTCGATCTCACCGGCGAGGATCTTCGGCAGGAAGTCCGCCTTCTGCTCGTCCGTGCCGTACCGCATGATCGTCGGCCCCACGGTGTTGAGCGCCATCAGCGGCAGCGGCACGCCGGCCTGGGCGGCCTCGTCGAAGAAGACGAACTGCTCGATGGGCGTGAGGCCCCGGCCGCCGTACTCCTTCGGCCAGCCGACGCCGAGCCAGCCGTCCGCGCCGAGCCGGCGGATGGTCTTGCGGTAGAAGCGTTTCGCGGCGACCGGGTCGATGTGCCGGGCGTAGGCGTTGGCCGGCACCAACTCGGCGAAGTAGGCGCGCAGTTCGGTGCGCAGCCGCAGCTGCTCGGGCGTGTGGTCGAGGTGCACGGCGCCTCCTGGCTTCCCAAGGCCGGTGTCCGGACGGTGCTTCCCGAGGCCGGTGTCCGGACGGTCCTGACGGCGCACACGGTAGAACGTGTTCCAGAAATTGGGAATGGGGAGCGCGACGCCAGAAGGGCCCCGGAGCGGAAGCGCTCCGGGGCCCTTCGACCGTGCGGTGATCAGTGAGGTACCGGAGTCGGCTGGGCCGTCACCGCCGGCTTCCTGGCGGCCTCGGGGGCCAGCAGGCGCTCCGCGAGCACCCCGAAGACCAGCCCGAAGGCGGTCCACAGGGCTGCCTGCACGGCGAGGGCGGCAAGCCGGTACTGCCACAGCAGGGTGGCCGGGAAGTCCGCCGGAGCCTCGTTGAACGACGGCAGGAAGGCGTACGCCAGACCCACGACGAGGACGAAGAACCCGCCCGCCGCCAGCGTGGCGTTCCAGTTGCCCAGGCGCGGCGCGAGACGCCTGCCCAGGACGACGGCGCCGACCGCCAGCAGCACACTGAGCACGACCATCAGGAAGTACAGCGTGGTGCGCTGGTTGAGCGTGTCGGGATCCCCGACGGCCGGCGGGTTGGCGGGGTACTTCAGGAACGGGACGACGTACACCGAGACCAGCCCGGCGCCCGCCAGGAGCAGCGCGCTCGCGCGCGGCCCGAAGCGGCCGATCCGGCCGAGCGCGAAGCAGTACGCCAGGGCCGCGATGCCGCCGAAGGCGACTCCGTAGACGAGGACCCCGGTGGACAGGCCCGCGGTGGACTGCAGGGTGCGGCTGACGAGTTCCTCGCCGCCGTGCTCGTGGGCGTGCGCCTCCTCGAAGGCGATCGCCTCGTCGACGCGCGGTTCGCCCAGGAAGTAGGCGACGAAGAGGGCCACCAGGCCCGCGGCGAGTCCCGCGAGCATGCCACGGACCAGGAGGTTTCTGACAGTTGCGGAGTTCATGAGCGGATGCGCTTCCTCTTCGCTGTCAGTGGCAGGGGAAGCCGAGCAGGTGGCGGGCGTCGTGCACCCACTCGTGGACGCCCTCGCCGGACACCACGGACGTGGCGCCCTGTTCGGCGCCGACGAAGTACAGCAGGACCAGCATCAGGATGCCGAAGAAGACCGCCCACGGGACGATCGCCCCGATCGGCAGCTTCTCGGGGAGGGCGGTAGGGGTAGCGCTCGGCTGGACGGCGGACTGCGCCATGGCAGGACCTCCTGGGGGAACTCGCGTCCCGGCTCGGTGGTGCACAGGACGACGGTGCGGGTCTGACTCACCCGGCCCGCACCTGAGATGGGGGCCCGGCACACAGTGGCGCGACCGTGCCGGGCTTCCACCGGCTTCCGCTTGTCCGTCGTCGATGTCGATTTCGTCGAGGACCGTACCGCGAAAGTGCAGTTCCGGCCAAGGGCGCATGGACGGGGTACGGGAGCGGGACCGCCGGCCCGTCCGGCAGGATGACCTCCCATGACGGGTGAGGAACCGAGGGCGCCGCTCGGACGCACCGGGCTGGAGACCGCCGAGCACCCGCAGGTCGAGAACGTGCCGCCGACCCGCGCCGCCCGGCACCGGATCGCCTCGGCAGCGGCTTCCGCGACGGTCGCCGCACCGGCGGACCGACCCGTTGAGGTCGACGAGGCCGACGAGCAGTGGCACCGACTCGCCGTCCAGAGCGGCCTGTTCGACGAGGACGGCGTGCGCCTTCGCGAGGAGGTCGGGCACCGGGCCGCGACGGACCAGCGGCTGTCCACGGCCTCGACCTCGGGGCCTCGGCCTCGGCCGTACGACTGCTCGACGACCCGCACAGTCACATCCGTGACGCGGCCGACCGACGCCCGCGACTGCCCGCCCGGGTACCGAGCACGAGAGAAAGGCCTCGCATGACGAGCAGGCTGGTCCTGGTCTCCCCCGCACTCACGGCCGCCCTGCGCGAGGCGCGGTTCGACGACGGCGGTCCGCTCGACGACGTCGGGCTGCGGCAGGCCCGGGCGGCCGCCGGGACGCTGCCGACGGCCGAGCGCGTCTGGACGTCCCCCACCGTGCGCTGCCGCGAGACGGCCGCCGCACTGGGCCTCGACGCCGTGGACGCGCCCGGGCTGGCGGCGCTGGACGCGGGCCGCTGGCGGGGCGAGGCACTGGCGGACGTGGGGGCTCGGGAGCCGGACGCGCTGGCCGCGTGGCTCACGGACCCGGCGGCCGCGCCGCACGGCGGGGAGTCGGTGCGGGCGGTGTGCGAACGGGTGGCCGCCTGGCTGGACACGGCCGCACTGCAGCCGGGGCGGACCGTGGCCGTCGCCGAGCCCGAGGTCGTCCGGGCCGCGGTGGTGCGGGCGCTGGGAGCGCCGGAGTCGGCGTTCTGGCGCACCGACGTCCCGCCGCTGACGGCCGTGGAGCTCAGCGGCCGGTCGGGGCGCTGGAACGTACGGATGGGCCGCCCCCTGTGAGGCGCCCGCGGTGAGGGCGTTTGCGGTGAGGGCGTCTGCGCGCGGTCTCAGACCAGCGTGCCGATGAAGTCCGTGCAGGTCGCGGCGCAGGCGCGGCAGGCGGCCGCGCCCTCCTCGGCTCCCGGGTGCTTGTCGAAGGCGTGGGCGCACTCCAGGCAGACGGTCCGGCACCACTCCAGTTGGGCGCGGATGCCGGCCTCGTCCATCCGGCTGTCCTCGGACAGCACCCGGCAGGTCGCGTCGCACACCTCCGCGCACATGATGCCCTTGCGTCGCACGAGTTCGTCTCGTTCGGTCCCGTCCGGGTCCACGTGGCTCGCCCGCAGCGCACAGGCTCGCGCACATTCGGTGCACGCCTGGGCGCAGGCGAAGCGGTCCTCCAGGAATCGGAAGAGTTCCTGTTGGGATGTCGTCGAAGTCACCCCCGGCGGGTAGCCGGGAAGGGCGGCGCCAAACCCGCCCGGCGGCGACATCTGTGCCGGACGCCATGCGTGAGGTTCCGTCGACGGGGAGTCACGGCCCCGGAATGGTCCCGGAATGGCGGGTTCATGACCCGTTACGGGGGTATTCGGCTGATATGACTACCGCAAGCATGCAGCTGGCCGCCGCGAGCGGCCTGCTCAGCCTCGTGATGTTCGTCGTCGGCATGGCCGTGCTGGCCGTGCTGGCCGGCGGCTTCTGGCTGGGCGCGCGTGTCAAGTCGCGCGAGCCGGACCGGCCGCGTCCCGAGGAGCAACCGCAGCTGCCGCCGGGCGGCGCGGTGCGTGAGATCCGCGAGAACCGCGAGCCCGACGAGGTCCCTCGGACGCCGAAGGGGGGCCGTCCCCTCACCCCGTACGAACTGAGCAACATGCAGACCCGGGCGAGCACGGACCAGAAACGGCCGCGCTGGAGCCGCGGCAGCAGCGGCTCGTTCGGCGGCGGTGGCCTGGGAGCCCACTGATCACCGGGCTCCCCCTCGCCTGCGCCGGTCAGGCGCCGACGTAGGCCGCCAAGTGCTCCCCGGTGAGGGTGGGGCGGGCGGCGACGAGGTCGGCCGGAGTGCCCTCGAAGACGATCTTTCCGCCGTCGTGGCCGGCGCCGGGGCCGAGGTCGATGATCCAGTCGGCGTGCGCCATGACGGCCTGGTGGTGCTCGACGACGATGACGGACTTGCCGGAGTCGACGAGCCGGTCCAGCAGGCCGAGCAGGTGTTCGACGTCGGCGAGGTGAAGGCCGGCGGTCGGCTCGTCGAGGACGTAGACGCCGCCCTTGTCGCCCATGTGGACGGCCAGCTTGAGCCGCTGCCGCTCGCCGCCGGACAGGGTGGTGAGCGGCTGGCCGAGGGTCAGGTAGCCGAGCCCGACGTCGGCGAGCCGGTCGAGGATACGGTGCGCGGCCGGGGTGGCGGCCTCGCCGGCGGCGAAGAACTCCTCGGCCTCGCCCACCGACATCGCCAGCACCTCGCTGATGTCCCGGCCGCCGAGGCGGTACTCGAGGACGGCAGGCTGGAACCGCTTCCCCTCGCAGTCCTCGCACATCGTGGCGACCGTCTGCATGATCGCCAGGTCGGTGTAGATGACGCCGGCGCCGTTGCAGGTGGGGCAGGCGCCCTCGGAGTTGGCGCTGAACAGCGCCGGCTTCACCCCGTTGACCTTGGCGAACGCCTTGCGGATCGGGTCGAGCAGTCCGGTGTAGGTCGCCGGGTTGCTGCGCCTGGAGCCGCGGATCGGGCTCTGGTCGACCGACACCACGCCCTCCCCGGCCGGCACCGACCCGTGCACGAGTGAGCTCTTGCCCGATCCGGCGACGCCGGTGACCACGCAGAGCACGCCCAGCGGGAGGTCGACGTCGACGCTCTGGAGGTTGTGCGTCGACGCGCCGCGGATCTCCAGCGTGCCGCTCGGCTTGCGCACCTCGTCCTTCACCGCGGCCCGGTCGCCGAGATGGCGGCCGGTGACCGTGTCGGCGTCCCGCAGCCCCTCGACGGTGCCTTCGAAGCACACGGTTCCGCCGGCCGTGCCGGCGCCCGGGCCGAGGTCGACGACGTGGTCGGCGATCGCGATGACCTCCGGCTTGTGCTCCACGACGAGCACGGTGTTGCCCTTGTCCCGCAGCCGCAGCAGCAGGTCGTTCATCCGCTGGATGTCGTGCGGGTGCAGGCCGATGGTGGGCTCGTCGAAGACGTAGGTGACGTCGGTGAGCGAGGA
This sequence comes from Streptomyces sp. NPDC006872, assembly GCF_040635845.1. Classification (NCBI taxonomy): domain Bacteria; kingdom Bacillati; phylum Actinomycetota; class Actinomycetes; order Kitasatosporales; family Streptomycetaceae; genus Streptomyces; species Streptomyces sp. NPDC006872. The sequence continues at coordinate 132,693 of NZ_JBEYIL010000012.1, read as the reverse complement.
GCCGAGGTGGCGGATCATCTTGACGCGCTGCGCCTCGCCGCCGGACAGCGTGCCCGAGGGCCGCTCGAGCGCGAGGTAGCCGAGGCCGATCTCCACGAACGAGTCGAGGGTCTGCTGGAGCGCGGTGAGCAGCGGCGCCACCGACGGCTCCTCGAGCGCGCGCACCCATTCGGCCAGGTCGCGGATCTCCATCGCGCAGGCGTCGGCGATGCTGATCCGCTCGATCTTCGACGACCTGGCGCCTTCGCTGAGCCGGGTGCCGTCGCACTCGGGGCAGGTGGTGAAGGTGACGGCCCGCTCCACGAACGCCCGGATGTGCGGCTGCATCGCCTCCTTGTCCTTGGACAGGAACGACTTCTGGATCTTCGGGATCAGGCCCTCGTAGGTGAGGTTGATGCCATTGACCTTGATCTTGACCGGTTCCCCGTAGAGGAAGGCGTGCAGCTCCTTCTTGGTGTACCTGCGGATCGGCTTGTCCGGGTCGACGAAGCCGGACTGGGCGTAGAGCTGCACCGTCCACTGGCTGTCCGACTTCCAGCCCGGGATGGTGAACGCGCCCTCGGACAGCGACTTGGAGTCGTCGTACAGCTGGGTGAGGTCGATGTCGGAGACCGCGCCCCGGCCCTCGCAGCGGTTGCACATGCCGCCGGTGCGCTCGTAGGTCGCCTTCTCGGCCTTGGTCCGGTCCCCGCGCTGGACGGTGATCGCACCGCTGGCCCGGACCGAGGCCGTGTTGAAGGAGTACGCGCTGGGCGGTCCGATGTGCGGCTTGCCGAGTCGGCTGAAGAGGATGCGCAGCATCGCGTTGGTGTCGGTGGCGGTGCCGACGGTGGAGCGGGGGTCGGCGCCCATCCGCTGCTGGTCGACGGTGATCGCGGTGGTCAGCCCGTCGAGGACGTCGACCTCGGGCCGCGCCAGCGTCGGCATGAAGCCCTGTACGAAGGCGCTGTAGGTCTCGTTGATCAGCCGCTGCGACTCCGCGGCGATGGTGTCGAACACCAGGGAGCTCTTGCCCGAGCCGGAGACCCCGGTGAACACCGTCAGCCGGCGCTTAGGGATCTCGATGCTGACGTCCTTGAGATTGTTCTCGCGCGCGCCGTGCACCCGGATCAGGTCGTGACTGTCGGCGAGGTGCAGCTCAGGCGACTGCGCGTCCGCTCTTCTGGCCATGATCGTCTTCTCTCCGTCCGTGCCGCCCGGCTTGCTCCGACCAACCTAGGCGCGAGGCGGGGGTGGGCGCTTCTCGAATACTGATCGGCTCCTGATCGGCTCCTGATCGGTTCGGTGACGTTCAGGTTCGGACAGGCGGCGGACAGTAAACGACAAAGCGGAGCGAGGGCGGGCCGGAGGCGCTGAGATGGCCTGATTCGTCGTGCAGGATGAGGTGGAAGATGGCCGACATGATGCGGGCGGAACCGGCGCGGCGCGCGGGTGCGGGGGCGGGCGTTGCGCAGCAGGGCGTTCAGCAGAGCGCTCAACCGCACATGAAGCAGAACGTCAAACGGAACGTCAAGCAAAGCGTCAAACAGAGTGTGAAGCGGACCGTGAAGCAGAGGGCCGAGCAGAAACGGTGCGGCTGTGGAGCGCCCGCGCCGGAGGCCGCGGTCGGCGGGGCCGAGGAGCGGTTCCGGGGGCTGCTGGAGGCGGCCCCGGACGCCATGGTCATCGTCGACGACACGGGCACGATCAAGCTCGTGAACGCCCAGACGGAGGCGCTGTTCGGGCACGGGCGGGAGGAACTGCTGGGCCGCCCGGTCGAGTTGCTGATCCCGCACCGCTTCCACGACCAGCACACCGCGCATCGCAGCGGGTACACCGCCAACCGCCAGGTGCGTCCGATGGGCGCCGGTCTCGAACTGCACGGGCTGCGCAAGGACGGCACGGAGTTCCCCGTCGAGATCAGCCTGAGTCCCCTGGAGACCACGGAGGGACTGCTGGTGTCGGCGGCCGTGCGCGACGTCAGCGACCGCAAGGCGGCCGAGGCGCGCATCAACGAGCTGGCCGCGCTCGTGGAGTCCTCCCAGGACGCGATCCTCGCCAAGACCCTGGACGGGTACATCACGTACTGGAACGCGGCCGCGCAGCGCCTGTACGGCTACACCGCCGAGGAGGCCATCGGCCGGCATGTCTCGATGCTGGCCCCGCCGGAACTGCGGGGCGAGGTCCGCGCGCTGCTCGAGCGGCTGCGGCACGCCGAGAAGGTCGAGCACTACGAGACGCTGCGGATGACCGACACCGGGGCGCTGCTGGACGTGGACGTCACCCTGTGGCCGACCCGGGACACGCACGGCACCGTCGTCGGGGCCTGCGCGATCGTGCGGGACATCAGCGACCGCAAGCGCGCCGAAGCCGAGCTGACGGCGCTGTACGAGCAGCAGCGGCACATCGCCCTGACGCTGCAGCGCAGCCTGATGGGGACGCCGCCCGCGCTGCCCGGTCTGGCCACCGCGAGCCGCTACCGGCCGGCCACCCAGGGCGCCGGCGTGGGCGGCGACTGGTTCGACCTGATTCCGCTGGGCGCCGACCGGGTGGGTGTGCTGATAGGCGATGTCATGGGCCGTGGGCTGGAAGCGGCCGCCGTGATGGGCCAGTTGAGGTCGGCCGCGCACGCGCTGGCGAAGACCGGTATGCAGCCCCGGCAGTTGATGCGGGCGCTGGACACCTGCGTCGCCGATCTCGACGTGCCCGACCAGCTCGTCACCTGCTGCTATCTGGTGATCGCCCCGGACACGGGCACGGTGACGGTCTGTTCGGCCGGGCATCTGCCGGTGCTGGTCGCCGGGGTCGGCGAGGGCATCAGCGCGCTGCCCTGCCCGGTCAACGCACCGCTCGGCGTGGGCGACGTCCTGTACGAGCAGTCCAGTTCGGAGATACCGCCGGGGGCCACGCTGGTCCTCTACACGGACGGTCTGATCGAGACGCCGGGCAGCGACATCGAGGTACGGATCGGTGAACTGACCGTGCTGCTGGAGGAGTTGTTCGTGGGCACACCGTGTCTGGAGGCCGCGGCGGACCATGTCCTGGCGGGCCTGCTGCCGGACGCCGACGGCCACAACGACGACGTCACCCTGCTGCTCGCACAGTTGCCGGCCGCGCCGCTGGCCGCCGTCACCACCCATCTCCCGGCCGCGCCGGCCTCCGTGCCGGAGGGGCGGTCCTTTCTCCACAAGGCGCTCACCTCGTGGAACTGCGCGGACAGCGCCGACGACGCCCTGCTGCTGCTGTCGGAGACGCTCACGAACGCCGTCCAGCACGCCCAGGGCCCGGTCGCCCTGCATCTGCACCGCACGGCCACCGCCCTCACGGTCGAGGTCAGCGACCGCAGCCCGCAGCTCCCCCAGCCGCGTCTGGCGGTCGAGGACGAGGAGTCGGGCCGCGGTCTGATCCTGGTCCGGGCCCTCGCCGCCAGCTGGGGGGTCCGGCCGACGGACGAGGGCAAGACGACCTGGTTCACGCTGAAGCTGTGAGCCCCCGGGGCGGGCCGCCGCCGGCCGGCGCGAAGGCGTCCAGGTGCGCCTGGACGTACGGCACGGCCACGGCGTGCAGTTCGCGTTCGCCGTCGACGAAGGCGGGCTGGACGTTGACCTCGAAGACGACCCCGCCGTTCTCCGCCGCCAGGTCGACGCCCGCGAAGGGCAGCCCGACCGACGCGGTGGCCGCGACGGCGAGTTCGGCGAGCCGGGGGTCCAGGTCCGGCGGGGCGATGTGGACGGCGGTGGCGCCCTGGCAGGTGTTGCAGGGCGTGTCGGTCGAGGGCTGGAGGTGCTCCCGGGCGTGGACGACCCGGTCGCCCAGGACGAAGACCCGGAACTGGTGGCGTTGGCCGTCGGGGGTGACGTTGCCCGCATCGCGCGAGAGCAGCCAGTCGGTGCCGCGTTCGGCGTAGTAGGCGGTGGCCTGCTCCAGTTGGGCGGTGTCGGTGACGTGGAAGGTGTCGTTGCCGCCGGTGCCGACGACGGGCCTGGCCCAGGTGTCGCGGCCGAGCCGGTCGAACGTGTCGGCCGCCTCCCGTGCGGAGGGGCGGTGCAGCACGGCGGTCTCCATCTGGGCGACGCCGTCCCGCACGAAGCGTTCCACGGTGAGGTTCTTCTCGGTCGCGGTCCGCCAGGCGTCGGGGCCGGCGGCGAGGGTCACCACGTCATGGCTCTCCAGGAGCTCCTGGAAGCCGGCGAGGGCCCGTCGGTGGTGCGGCGGGATCTCGTAGAGCAGGACGACATCGGGCACGAAGTCGAGCCGCTCCTCGGGAACTTGCAGCCGTAACCGGCCTCCGTCGCGGACGCCCCGGCCGGTTCCACCGGTCGCGAAGTGCCGGGAGTCGACCCGGACGGGCGGTGCGCCGGTGAGCAGTTCCACGGCGTCGGCGAGGTAGTCACGGCAGCCTTCGGGCGAGGTGGGGTCGGCGATCAGGGCGATGCACGGTCGGGACACAGCGGCCTCCAGTGGCTCTCGACGCGCGCTCGTACCGCGGGCGGCCCACGCGCGGCCCGAGCGGTGTCACGGATGGTGCCTGTCGCGCGGGTGGTCGTCGCACCCGCCGCCCGAGGAGCCGCGCCGGTGTGCGGAGCCGTGCGCCGGGTCCGGTCGGGTGCCGGTCGGGTACGGTCGGTGACCACGGGGGTGGTGGGGCTCGCCCCGCCGGATCCGCGGGCAGGGCTGGCCGACCACTGTAAGCACCGGGCGGGACGCCGTACCAGGGCGCATGACAGGCCCGCCCCTGCCCCTTCTTCTGCGCCGTCCGCCCCGGTTCGTGCGCCCTGCCCGGCCGGTGGGCAAGCATGCGCCCCAGCCGTCCCAGACCTGGTCGGCGGCCTCGGGGGGGGAACAGGGTCGGGGGGTGCGCTACGAGCCCGAGCGCGCCTTGCCGACACCGGGCCCGAGGCCAGGGCCGTCGAGGGCATCGACGTGGGCGATGTTGCGCCGGTCCTCGGCGTCCGCGCTGGTCTCGGCGGCGAACCAGGCGTCCAGGATCTCCTTGAGCAGCGGCTCGGAGGTCAGGCGGAGGCTGAGGGCCAGGACGTTGGCGTCGTTCCAGCGGCGGGCGCCGTCGGCGGTGTAGGCGTCGGTGCACAGGGCGGCCCGGATGCCGGACACCTTGTTCGCAGCGATCGACGCGCCGGTGCCGGTCCAGCAGCACACCACCGCCTGCTCCGAGGTGCCGTCGGCCACGTCCCGTGCCGCCGCCTCCGAGCACACCGCCCACTGCGGGTCGTCGCCGGTGCGCAGCGCGCCGTGCGGCACCACGTCGTGCCCGCGTCCGCGCAACTCCGCGACCAGGGCGCGGGCCACTGGTTCGTCCATGTCCGAGGAGACCGAGATCCGCATGCCCGCGAGCCTACAGCCGGCCTCCGGTGAGACCGACCGGATTCGCGGCGGGCAGGATCCCGGAGTCCAGGACGGTCCTGGCGAGCGGGTCGAGCAAATGCGCGAGGCGGGCGGTGGCCCGGTCGCCCAGGGCCGTCCACGGGGTGGCCGCGGCGGCGTCCGTCTCCGCCTCCACCTCCTCGTGGGCGACCGTTCCCGCCTTGGTGAGCCGCCCGTCCTCGTCGAGCCAGCCGCGCTCGAGCAACTCGGTCTGCCCCGACCGCCATTGCTCCAGGTCCCACTTGCGGGTCTGCCGCTGGAACTCCGCGTCGGACTCCCCCGCCGCGCACTTCAGCAGCATCGCCCCGACCGGCCCCAGCCGACGGCCGACCAGCACGGCGACATGGCCGTCACCGCGGTGTTCGCGCAGCGTGGTCAGGGCCTGCCAGAGCCTGACGTGGGGCTGTGCCGGGCGGGGCAGGGCCTGGTTGGCGGCGCCGAGCACCCGCCCCGCGGTGTCCGCGGCGAGCGCCGCCTCCCAGGCCAGGTCGGCGGCCTCGGCCAGCTCCGCGGAGTCGACGACGTCGGGGCCGTAGAGGCTGGTCATGGCGGCGTCCACGGCCCGTGCCCGTGCCGTCAGCACGTCCTGCGGAGCTGCCCGACCCCATGCGTCGGGCAGCGCACGCGCGACGCGGTCGGGATGGAAGACGTAGAAGCAGCTGGTGACGACGGAAGCGGGAGCCGGTCCGAGGGGCGCCGCCCGCAGGGCGAAGTACCCCATCCAGTAGCCGAGCATCCCGAGTCCGTCGGCGGCCGCGCGCACCTCGGGCGCGAAGTAGACCACCTGGTGGACGGGTTCGAACCGCTCCCACATCGCCCGTGCGACGGTGTCACTCACTCCACGGTCCTCCCGGCTCGGTCTGAGAGGCAGCATCCATCATGACGGCGGTCATAACAACCTGTCGGTCGGCACGGTTATGGACGTCACGGGCGGCGCTGACCTAAGGTGCCGGGGAAAGCGCTTTCTAGCATGGTCATGCCACTGCCAGCCACTGTCCAGTCCAGGAGCGTCGATGCCGCACACCGCACCTCAGGACCCGCAGAACCCGCAGGATCCCCGACCGCCGTGGACCCGGAAGGCGTTTCTGCGGGGTGTGACGGCCGTCGGGCTGGTCCCGTTGGCGCCTGCGGTGGGGGCGGCGGCCGCCCGTGCCGCCTCGGCTTCCGGTCGGCCGGGGTTCGATCTGGTGACGGACGGCGTCCCGGTCGAGGTGTTCGTGGACGCGGCCGACGACCCCGCCGTGCTCCGCGCGGCCGACGACCTCCGGGCGGATGTGGAGCGGGTCTGCGGAGTCCGCCCGGCAGTGCGGCACACCCTGCCGGAGCGGGCCGCCGGACTGGTCCTGGCGGGGACGCTCGGCGCGAGCCCGGTCATCGACCGGCTCGTCGCCCAGGGGCGGCTGGACGTCAGGCGGGTCAAGGGGCGCTGGGAGGCGTCGGTGACCCAGGTGGTGGAGCGTCCGATGCCCGGGGTGGACCGTGCGCTGGTGATCGCGGGCAGCGACCGGCGCGGCACGGTCTACGGGATCTACGACACCTCGGAGCGCGTCGGCGTCTCGCCCTGGTACTGGTGGGCCGACGCGCCCGTCGAACAGCGGGACACCGTCACCGTGCCCGCGGGCCCCTTCAAGCGGCTGGAACCGGCCGTCCGTTACCGCGGGGTCTTCATCAACGACGAGCAGAACCTGACCACTTGGTCGCACCGCACCCAGGAGACGGACAAGAACATCGGCCCGGAGACGTACAAGCGCCTCTTCGAGCTGCTGCTGCGGCTGAAGGCCAACTACCTGTGGCCGGCCATGCATCCGTACTCCGACTTCTTCAACAAGTACCGGGAGAACCCCGAACTCGCCGACCGCTACGGCATCGTCGTCGGCTCCAGCCACCCGGAGGCCCTGCTGCGCAACGGGGTTCACGAATGGGACCCGTGGGCGGAGGAGCACCGGGGCGCGGACGGCGGCCTGCCGGTCTACGACTACACCGTGAACCCGACCGTCATCTCCGACTACTGGAGAGCGCGGGCCCGGGAGAACGCGGCCTACGAGAGCAGTTGGACGATCGGCATGCGCGGCCTGCACGACACCGCGCTGGAGACGAAGCACGCGACCACGATCCCGGAGAAGGTCGTGGTGATGAACGACATCATCGCCGACCAGCGCCGGATCCTGGCCGAGGAGGTCGGGGCGGCGGCCGAGCCGCAGATCTTCATCCCGTACAAGGAGGTCCTGGACCTGTACAACGCGGGCGTCCAGGTCCCCGAGGACGTCACGCTGATCTGGCCGGACGACAACCACGGCAACATGCGCCAGCTGCCGAACGAGTCGGAGCGCGTCCGCCCGGGCGGCAACGGGATCTACTACCACCTCTCCTACTGGGGCCGTCCGCGCAGCTATCTGTGGCTGGACACCACCCAACTCGCCAAGGTCTGGCAGGAGTTGCGCCGGGTGTACGAGCACGGGGTCGACCGGATGTGGATCTTCAACGTCGGTGACCTCAAGTCGATCGAGACCGGCCTCTCCTTCTCGATGGACATGGCCTGGGACGTGGACCGGTGGGCTGCGGAGGAAGCCGACGGCGAAGGCGTCGAGGGCTTCCTCGCGCAGTGGTACGGGCGGCAGTTCGGGCTCCGCCACGCCCAGGAGATCGCCGCGCTGCGCACCGAGTACTACCGGCTCGCGGCGGAGCGGCGCCCGGAGTTCATCGACCGGAACATGTTCTCCGTGATCCACCACGGGGACGAGGCGGGACGCCGACTGGCCGCGTACGACCGGCTGCTGCAGCGCACTGTGGCGCTGGGGAGCGAACTCCCGGCGGCCTGTCAGGACGCGTTCTTCGAGCTGCTCCAATACCCCGTGCACGGCGCGTACTTGATGAACCTCAAGTACTACTGGGCGGATCGCAACGCCCTCGCCGTGCGTCAGGGCCGCGGCGCGGGGACCAATCGCTTCGCGGACCTCGCCGAGGCCGCACACGCCGAGGAGGCTGCGCTCACCAAGCGGTACAACACCGAGGTGGCGGGCGGTAAATGGGACGGCTACATCAACCCGTACCCCTCGCAGATCCCGAAGGCGCCGGGGCGTCCGGCCGTCACCAGGGTCGCCCGGCAGGAGACCTCGGGGCTGGGGGTCGTCGCGGAGGGGAACGAGACCGGCGCGCAGCGGCCGCTGTCCTTCTCGTCCGTCACCCGGGACCGGCGTTTCGTCGACGTCTTCAACACCGGTTTCCTCGCGGTCGTCTGGGCCGTGGAGGCCGACCGGCCATGGCTCCGGCTGAGTTCGGCGGGCGGCACGCTCACCGAGCAGATCCGGGTGTGGGTCGAGATCGACTGGGCGCAGGTTCCCGAGGGCGCGCACGAGGTCACGGTCGCCTTCACGAGCGGCGCGCAGCGTTTCGAGGTGCCGGTGAAGGTGGTCGCCGACGGGGAGCGGGCGCGTCGGCGGGCCCGTGGGTTCGTCGAGTCGAACGGCTGGGTCTCGATCGACGCCGTGCACACCGAGCGCCGGTTGGCGCGCGGCGGGGCCCGCTGGCGGACCGTGCGCGGGCTGGGCCGTCGCGGTGCCGCCGTCGAGGCGGTACCGTCGACGGCCGCTCCGGTCACCGCCGACTTCGCGGCCCGCGCACCGGAGTTGAGGTACCGGGTGCGCTTCAGCAGCACCGGGACGTTCCCCGTCACCGTCTTCCGGCTGCCCTCGCTCGACGAGCGCGGCGCGCGGCGGCTCGCCGTCGCCCTCGACGACCAGCCGCCCGCCGTTCTGTCGGGGCAGGCCGTCGCCACCGGCAACCGCGGCGACGCCTGGGCGCGCAATGTGGAGGAGGGCGTCGAGAAGCTCACCGCGACCGTGACTGTCACCGCATCCGGCGAGCACGTGCTGCGGGTCTTCATGGTCGACCCGGCGATCGCCGTGGACCAGATCGTGATCGACACCGGCGGGCTGCCGACCGGCGCCTATCTCGCACCGCCGGAGAGCTACCACCCGGTGTTCAACCCCGACCCGGACACCGCGGCGGGCTTGGACGCGCCTAGTCGGTAGGGCGCCGGTGGTGGGCTGCGGCCGAGCGGCTCAGGACCCGGGACTGGGCTGCGGCCCGGCCTCCCGAACCGGCCCGCGGGACCCGGGACGGGCCCGGTGCCGCCGTGCGCGGACCACGGGGGTGAGCCAGCGGTGGGCTGCGGCCGGGCGGCTCAGGACCCGGGACTGGGCTGCGGCCCGGCCTCACGAACCCGCCCGCAGAACCCGGGACAAGCCCAGCGCCGCCCTGCGGACCACGCGGGTGAGCCGGCGGTGGGTGCGGGCCCGGCCGATCACGAACCCGCCCGCAGGACCCGGGGCAGGCCCAGCGCCGCCGTGCGGGCCACGCGGGTGAGCCAGTAGTGGTGGGCTGCGGCCCGGCGGGTTCAGGAACCGGCCCGCAGAACCCGGGACAGGCCCAGTGCCGCTGTGCGGACTGCGGGGGCCAGTTGGGCCGGGCTGAAGCGTGAGCGGGGCACGGCCACCGAGAGCGCCGCCACCGTGGCGCCTCCGGCGAAGACGGGGGCCGCGATGCAGCTCACCCCGAGGGCGGCCTCCTGCTCCTCGTAGGCGAGGCCGGAGACCTGGATCTTCTCCAGGGCCATGCGCAGCCGCCCGGGTTCGGTGATCGAGTACGGCGTCAGGCTCGGCAGCGGCCGGGACAGCACCTCCTCGGTGAGCTCGGCGCCGGAGAAGGCGAGCAGGGCCTTGCCGACGCCGGTGCAGGTCAGTGGCAGGCTGCCGCCGATGCGTGAGGGCAGCTGGAGCGCCTCGTGGCCGTGGATGCGTTCGAGGTAGACCACGTCCATGCCCTCGCGGACCCCGAGGTGCACGGTCTCGCGTGTCGCCTCGAACAGGTCCTGGAGGAAGGGCAGGGCCGTCTCCCGCAGATCCAGCCGGTGCGGTACGAGCGAGCCGAGCTCGAACAGCTTCGCGCCGAGCCGGTACTGCGGGCCGGTGCGTTCCAGCCAGCCGAGCCGTACCAGGTCCGCGGCCAGCCGGTGCACGGTCGGCTTGGGCAGGCCGGTGCGCTCCGAAAGTTCCGACAGGCGGTACGGACTGCCGCTCGGACTGAAGGCTTCCAGGATCAGCGCAGCCTTTTCCAACATGCTGGCACCCTGATTGTTCCGTGTCACGGAACAAAGCTTGTCCCTTCGACGAGGCCCTGTCTATATCGAAGTCGACCCGCCGCTTCTCCCTCCCTGGAGGTATCCCGTGTCGACCGTGCTCGACGGCGTCCGTGCGGACACCGTTCCACCGGCCGTGCTCAAGGCCGCCGACCTGCTGGCGGAGGCCACCCGCACCGGAGCGGCCTGCCCGCCCGTGCGGACGCTGCTCGACGACGGCGACGTCGAAGCCGCCTACGCCGTGCAGCAGCTCAACGTGCGGCGCGGTCTGGACGCCGGACGCCGGATCGTCGGCCGCAAGATCGGCCTGACCTCACGTGCCGTACAGGCCCAACTCGGCGTGGACCGGCCCGACTTCGGCGCACTGTTCGCGGACATGGCCGTGCCCGACGGCGGCGAGGTGTCCGCCGGGCGGCTGCTCCAGCCCAAGGTGGAGGCCGAGGTCGCGCTCGTGCTGGGGCGTGACCTGCCGCATCGCGAGTGCACGGTCGTCGACGTGCTGCGGGCGGTCGACTTCGCGCTGCCCGCGCTGGAGATCGTCGACAGCCGGGTGCGGGGATGGGACATCTCGCTCGTCGACACCGTCGCCGACAACGCCTCCTGCGGTCTGTACGTCCTCGGCGGCACGCCCGTTCCGCTCACCGCCGTGGATCTGCGTGCCGTGACGATGACCATGACCCGGGCCGGCGAGACGGTCTCCGAGGGCACCGGCGCCGACTGCCTCGGCGGCCCGCTCAACGCCGCCGTCTGGCTGGCCGCGGCCCTCGCCGAGCGGGGCGACCCGCTGCGCGCGGGCGACCTCGTGCTGACCGGCGCCCTCGGCCCGATGGTCCCCGCCGCCCCCGGCGACGTCTTCGAGGCCCGTATCTCGGGCCTGGGATCCGTCCGCGTCGCATTCCCCACCGAGGAGGACGGACAGTGAGCACCAAAGTCGCCGTCATCGGCTCCGGCAACATCGGCACCGACCTGATGATCAAGATCCTGCGGCTGTCGGAGAGCCTGGAGATCGCCGCGATGGCCGGCATCGACCCGGACTCCGACGGCCTGGCCCGCGCCCGCCGCCTCAAGGTCGCCACGACCCACGAGGGCGTCGAAGGGCTCGTCGCGCTGGACGAGTTCGCGGACGTCGAGATCGTCTTCGACGCCACCTCGGCCGGCGCCCACCGCCACCACGAGGAGGTGCTGCGGCCTCTGGGCCGCACGCTCGTCGACCTCACCCCGGCGGCCCTCGGCCCCTACGTCGTCCCGCCGGTCAACGGGGACGCCCACCTGGACGCCCCGAACGTCAACATGGTCACCTGCGGCGGCCAGGCCACCATCCCGATCGTCGCCGCGGTCGACGCCGTCACGCCCGTGCACTACGGCGAGATCGTCGCCTCCATCGCCTCCCGCTCGGCCGGCCCGGGCACCCGGGCGAACATCGACGAGTTCACCGAGACCACCTCCTCGGCCGTCGAACGGGTCGGCGGCGCGGCCCGGGGCAAGGCGATCATCGTCCTCAACCCGGCCGAACCCCCGCTGATCATGCGGGACACCGTGCACTGCCTGGTCTCCGACTGTGCCACCGAGGCCGTCACGGCGTCGATCGAGGAGATGGTCGGACGCGTGCAGGCGTACGTGCCGGGCTACCGGCTCAAGCAGCAGGTGCAGTTCGAGCGCGTGCCGGCCGACGACCCGCTGCGCACCCTCGCTCCCGGCGCGGGCGACGCCCTCAAGGTGTCCGTCTTCCTGGAGGTCGAGGGGGCCGCCCACTATCTCCCGGCCTACGCCGGAAACCTCGACATCATGACCTCGGCCGCGCTGCGCACCGCGGAGCGCATGGCCGCCCACCGTGCCACGGAGGTGGCCTCGCGATGACTCGCCTCTACGTCCAGGACGTGACCCTGCGGGACGGCATGCACGCCGTCCGGCACCGCTACACCGTCGACCAGGCCCGTGCCATCGCCGCCGCTCTCGACGCCGCCGGAGTGGCCGCCGTCGAGATCGCGCACGGCGACGGACTCGCCGGCTCCAGCATCAACTACGGCGTGGGCGCCCACACCGACTGGGAGTGGATCGAGGCCGTCACCGACGTCGTACGGCAGGCGATCCCCACCACTCTGCTGCTGCCCGGCATCGGAACCGTCCACGACCTCAAGCGGGCGCACGCACTGGGCGTCCGCTCGGTGCGCGTCGCCACGCACTGCACCGAGGCCGACATCTCCGCCCAGCACATCGCCGCCGCCCGCGAGTTGGGCATGGACGTCGCGGGCTTCCTGATGATGTCGCACATGGCCGAGCCCGCCGAACTCGCCCGGCAGGCCAAGCTGATGGAGTCCTACGGCGCGGCCTGCGTCTACGTCACCGACTCGGGCGGCCGGCTCACCATGGACGGGGTCCGCGACCGCTTCCGCGCCTACCGGGACGTACTCGACCCGACCACCGAACTCGGCATCCACGCCCACCACAATCTCGCCCTGGGTGTGGCCAACACGGTCGTCGCCGTCGAGAACGGGGCGGTCCGGGTGGACGCGTCCCTCGCGGGCCAGGGCGCGGGGGCGGGCAACTGCCCGCTGGAGGCGTTCGTCGCGGTCGCCGACCTCATGGGCTGGGAGCACGCCTGCGATCTCTTCCCGCTCATGGACGCCGCCGACGACCTCGTACGACCGCTCCAGGACCGTGAGGTGCGGGTGGACCGCGAGACGCTCAGCCTCGGGTACGCGGGGGTGTACTCCAGCTTCCTGCGCCACGCGGAGACCGTCGCCGCCCGCTACGGCCTGGACACGCGCTCCATCCTGGTCGAGGCCGGGCGCCGGGGCATGGTCGGCGGCCAGGAGGACATGATCACCGACATCGCGCTGGACCTCGTCGCCGGAACCGCCTCGCCATAGCGTTCGCTACAATTGGAGCGGCCGCTACAGCGGGCTCGGGTGCGGGGGACGGCGAAGGGGCACACGCGATGACCAGTGCGCAGTCGACGCGCAAGAAGCGCGCGAACGGGGTGGAGTCGCGACAGCGCATCCTCGACGCCACCGTCGAGATCGCGGGCGAGCGCGGCTACGAGGGCACGTCCATCGCCGCCGTCAGCGCCAAGTGCGGGCTGCCCGCGAGCTCGATCTACTGGCACTTCAAGGACAAGGACGACCTGATCGCCGCGGTCATCGAGCGCAGCTTCGAGACCTGGCTCGTGGCGGTCGAACTGCCGGTAGAGGCGTCCGGCACCCCGCTGGAGCGGGTCACCGCCATGGCGGGGAACCTGGCGAAGTCCCTCGTCGATGCACCCGACTTCCTGCGGCTCGGGCTGATGCTCGCCCTGGAGCGACGGCCCACCGAGACCCGCGGCCGGACGGTGTACCTCCAGGTCCGCGCCGTCGCCGCCCAGCGGATCGGCGAGGTGATCCGCACCCTCCTCCCGACGCTGGACGAGACGGCCGTGCAGACCCTCACCACCTACACGGTCGCCGGCGCCGACGGACTCTTCGTACAGCGGGAGATCAACGGCGACGCGGTCGATCTCGTGGCGATGTTCGAACTGCACGCACGGCTGGTCTACGAGGCGGCGGTCCGCATGGCGGCGGGGATGGGAGAGACAGGAACGGGAGCGAAGACGTGACGCTCACGTCCGGACAGCGCGCGCAGGCCGCACGGCTGCTGCGCGAGGCCGAGCATCATGTGGCGCCGATCGAGCCGTTGTCGGTCCTGCTGCCCGGCCTGGACACGGCCGACGCGTACGCCGTCCAGCAGGAGAACATCGCCCGCCGGCTGGCCGACGGCGCGACGGTCGTCGGCCACAAGGTGGGGCTGACGGCCGTCGCGATGCAGGAGCTCCTCGGGGTCGACGAACCCGACTTCGGCCATCTGCTCGACGACATGGTCCATCCCGACGGCGCACCCGTCCTCGCCGCGCACTACTGCCGGCCCCGCATCGAACCGGAGATCTGTTTCCGCCTCGCCCGCCCGCTGCACGGCCCCGAGGTCACCGTCGAGGACGTCCTCGACGCCACCGAGGCGGTCGCGCCCGCTCTGGAGATCGTCGACAGCCGCATCCGCGACTGGCGGATCACCCTGGTCGACACGGTCGCCGACAACGCCAGTTCGGCCGGCCTGGTCTGCGGCCCCTGGACACCGCTGGGCGAGGCGCCCGACCTCGCCGCCGTGACCGCCGAGCTCCTGATCGACGACCGGAGCGTGGCGGTGGGCACCGGCAAGGAGGTGCTGGGGCACCCGGCCGCCGCGGTCGCGTGGCTGGCCAACACCCTCGCCGCCTTCGGCACTTCGTTGGAGCCCGGCCAACTGGTCCTGCCCGGCACCATGACGGGCGCCCCGTTCGTCGCCGCGGGCTCGCAGGTCGAGGCACGTTTCAGCGGCTTGGGCTCGGTGTCGGTGACGTTCGTCTGAGGAGCGGGGCTCAGGGGGTCGGAATGCCGGCCGGGCCGGTCGGACGGGCGGGGCGGTCGAAACGGGCCGGGACGCCCGGCGAGTACAGGACGCTCACCGGCTCCCCCACAGGCGCCGGCAGACCCGCCGCGGTGACCAGGTCCTCCTCGCACTCCACGAGTTCCGCCCGGTGCAGCGGCCAGCGCGGGTGCGCGTTGCGCAGGAACATCGACCGGCCGAAGAACGCGCTGTGCATCCCCCAGCGCGCGGTCAGGAAGTGCTCCAACTCCGTTGGTTCCACGATCCGTTCGCCCACCCGCACGGTCAGCCGGCTGCGCGCGCCGCGCGGGCCGGGCCAGCGGCGGCGACTGGTGTACGTGACGGTGTCGCCGTCGGCGTCGATCGCCATGCGGGACCACACGTAGGGCATCCGGAAGCCGATCCGCGCCACGGCCACCGGCAGCAGTCGGGAGGCGTCGAGCGAGCGGAAGACCACACCGCGGCGCCCGTGCGAGTCCACCGAGTAGAGCCGGACGTTCGTCTCCGGGAAAGACCCCAGATAGGGGACGCCCGGGAGGCGGAACCATCCGACGCGATGCATCCGGAACGCCACCAGACCGACGTAGGTCACGCCGTTCAGGGTGTCGGGGACGGTTCCGGGCGGCAGCAGACCGGCCACGTCGGCCGGATCGGCGGCCCAGTGGAGGAAGGCGAGGTCGAGCCAGGACTGGGTGAGCAGTGGGCGCGCTATCGCGTCCGGCGCGTCAGGCGTTATGGGGTGCGGGGGAACGAGGGCGGCCCGCGGCGGGGGTGTCGGCGGCACCGCGTCAGTATCACAGGGGTGCAGGGGGTTCCCTTGGAAGGGCCCGGGGGCGAGGCCGTCATCGCTCAGGTTGCGTAGGGCAGGCTTCAGCAGCGTGGGCCCTCAGTGGGCGGGGCCCTCAGTACGGCTTGCCGGGGCCTGTCATCGCGTCGCGCATGCGATCGACCAGCCCGACGCCCGGGGCGAGCGTCTTGTCGGCCGGGGGTTCGTCCGGAGCGGACGGATGCGGACGCGTCGGGGCGGTCTTCCTGGCCTTGCGGACCTTGTCGCCCAGCCCGTCCAGGATGACCGTCGGGCACTCCGCGCGCACCCTGGGGAACAGGTTCCGCTCCTCGTCGGCCAGGTGGGTGCGGACCTCGCGCATCAGCATGCCGACGAGCCGGTCGAACTCGGGGTCGTCCGCCTCGCGGCCCTCCAGGTCCTTCATGATCCGCTCGGCGCGTGCGTGACGGTCGAGCTCGTCGTCGGCCAGGACGTCACCACCGGGGACACGCTCACGTACGGACGGGTAGAGGTAATCCTCCTCGGCCATCGCATGCCGGACGAGTTCCATCGTGGCCCGGTCCGCGTACAGCCTGCGGTCCTCGGCGCCGGGCGGCAGCGCCTCGATCCGGCCGAAGAGCTCCTCGACCTCGCGGTGATCGGTCACCAGCTCTTCGATGACGTTCCCGCCATCACCCTGACCCATGCCCGCTCACCTCCGGCCTGGACACGACGGCTCCGGAGCGGACCCGCCACGCCCCCGAGTACCCCGGCACGCGATCGCTCACTCCAGGTCCGGGTCGCCGGAGGCGAGGACGGCGGGCTGACCGGCCAGGACGCCGCCGTCCAGGACGAACTCGACCCCCGTGGAGTAGGTGGCGTCGAGGACGATGAAGAGCACCATGCGGGCGACCTCCTCGGGCTCGCCGAACCGGGGCAGCGGCTGACCCGCGGTGTACGCGTCGCCGAAGCCGGCCGTCATGCCGGTGCGGATGGCGCCGGGGTGGACGGAGCAGACACGGACCCCGTCGGGGGCCAGTTCCAGCGCGGCGGTCTTCGTCAGCCCGCGCAGCCCCCACTTGCTCGCCGCGTACGATCCGATGCCGGCGTACGAGGTCAGTCCCGCGAGGGAGGAGATGTTCACGATCACCCCTCCCCCGGCCCGGCGCAGCGAGGGCGCCACGGCGCGCATGCCGAGCCACGGGCCCTGGAGGTTGACGTCGATCACCCGGCGGAACGAGGCGAGGGGCTCGTCCTCCATCGAGCCCCATGCGGCGATCCCCGCGTTGTTCACCAGCACGGAGACCGCGCCCAGCTCCCGCTCGGTCTCGGCGACCGTGCGCTGCCAGCCGTCCTCGCCGGTCACGTCCAGCGACCGGTAGCGGGACCGCCCGCCGAGCTCGGCCGCCAGGCTGCGCCCCTCGGGTTCGAGGATGTCGGCGACCACCACGGCGGCGCCTTCGGCCGCGAGCGCCCGCGCCACCGCCGCGCCGATCCCCCGGGCCCCTCCGGTGACGATCGCCACCCGTTCGTCGAGACGTCCCATGCCGACCTCCGCCGAAAGCTCGGTGCACTGCAGTCCTCACCCTCAGCATCGGACGCACGGGGCCGGGCTCGCAGTTCCTGATGACCCATTGGGCGTACCGTCCCACTCATCGCGGCCCAGCACGCTCAGCCGGGCGACGACCTGCTCAGCGCCCTGATCAAGGACCGTGCGGCAGCGGACGAGGGCCTCTCCAAAGCCCGACTGCTCGGCACCGGAATGGGACCGGACGCGTCGCGGGTATGGGAGGGGTATGCGATGGCCCTCCAGCGCCAGTACCCCCCTCAGAGGCTGTCGGTCCTCCTCGAACGAGCCGAACTCGTTGCAGGACTGTATGTGTTGACCCAAGAGTCCGACCGTCCGGCCAACGACCCGCTGGAGCCGGCGGACCGGCTGGACACGCGGGATGGCCGATGAGAGCCGTGTCCGTATGGAGGAACCGTGACTTCATGCTGCTGTGGCTGGGCAACGGCACCTCGTTGCTGGGCACCAACAGCGCCCGCATCGCGTACCCGTTGCTGACCTTGGCCTTGACCGGCTCGCCGGTGGCGGCAGGGTGGGTCACCTTCGCCGGAGCACTGCCCAACATCTTGGTGCAGTTGCCCGCCGGGCTGAACGCCGACACCCGCAACCGGCGCCGCACCATGGCCATATGCCAAGTCGGCGGACTTGCCACAGCAGCCGTGCTCGTCACGCTCGGCATGCTTGATGTGACATGGTTCCTGCCGGCAGTGGTCACTCTGGTCTTCGTCGAAGGCTGCTTCTTCGTCTTCTTCCAGTTGGCCGAGACGGCTGCGATCCGGGACGTCGTCCAAGAAGACCAGCGCCCTACGGCCCTGTCCCTGTATGAAGCACAGAGCCACGCCACCGGCCTGCTCGCCCGCGCCGTCGGAGTCGTCCTCTACGGCGTCATGCGCTGGCTGCCGTTCCTTGCCAACCTCGGGTCCTATGCCGTCGCCACGTTGACCCTGAGCATGGTCGACGGCCGCCGCATGAACCCGGTCGACGATCCTGACACCGAGGACAGCACGCCGCCCCGGGGGCTACGCCAAGGCGTCACGTGGCTCTGGCACGAGCCCTTCCTGCGCATCACGAACTTCCTGTTCGGCGCCACCAACGTGCTCTGGCAGTGCATCATCCTGCTCTTCATCGTCTCGTCCACGCAGGACGATCAGCCGGCCTGGGTCCTCGGTCTGCTGCTGTCCAGCTCAGGGATCGGCGGCCTGGTCGGCGCAACTGTCGCCTCACACGTCGCCAACTCGGTTTCACCCCGCCGCATCTTTGTCCTCGCGCTGTGGGGCTGGGCCCTGTGCGCCACAGCTGTCGCAGCCACGCACCACCCCGCCGTCCAGGGAATCGCCTGGTTCGGCGTCGGCGGCATCGGTGCTCTCAGCGGTGTCGCAGTTGGTCTGTACCGGGTCGACGCCACACCGCCCCAACTCCTGGGGCAGGTCACCGGGGCCAGCGGCATTCTCCCCAACGGCGCCGTCCCGTTGGGTGGTCTCCTGGCCGGCTATCTGCTCGCCGCGCTCGGCAGCACCACCACCGCCTGGGCACTGGCCGGCGTGATGCTTGCACTTGCCGTCACAGGGACTGCTCTGCTGGCATCGACGAGCCTCTCGAGCACAAGATCACCCAAGGAAGAGCCTTTGGACGGCAGCCGGTCGACGCCACTCGGGTGATCTCACTGAGCTCCGATGGACCGCACCGCGACGATCGGCTCGTTCTGATCCTTTCTCGGAGCAGTGCGAAAAACTCGTTCGACATCGCGTGGGCCGGCGGCGAGCGTTGACGGAATGCAGCAGGAGAAGATCTGGGACGCCGATGTCGCCCAGCGCTATGACACGCCCGGCTCCGGCATGTTCGCGCCCGAGGTCTTGGGGCCGACAGTGGACCGTCTCGCCCGGCTCGCCGGGGGCGGAGCAGCGCTTGAGTTCGCCATCGGGACCGGGCGGGTGGCCGTCCCGCTCGCCGAGGCAGGAGTCCCGGTCACCGGCATCGAGCTGTCGCTCCCGATGGTGGAGCAACTGCGAACCAAGGCAGACGAAGCAACGATCCCCGTGGTCATGGGTGACATGGCGACCGCCGTCGCCCCCGGGGAGTACACCCTCGTCTACCTCGTGTACAACACGATCTCCAACCTGCTCACCCAGGATGAGCAGGTCCGGTGCTTCCGCAACGCGGCCCGCCACCTTGCGCCTGGTGGTCGGTTCGTGATCGAGCTCTGGGTACCCGAGTTGCGCAAGCTTCCACCGGGTCGGACGGCCACCGTCTGGCAGTCCGAGCCCGGCTACATCGGGTTGGACACCTACGACGTCCTGCGCCAGCACGTGGTGTCGCACCACTTCCGTTTCGATGAGACCGAGCAGGCGCGGTTGTTCCGGAGCCCGCATCGCTATATCTGGCCGGCCGAACTCGACCTCATGGCTCAACTGGCCGGATTCGAACTGGAGACCAGACATGCGGACTGGGCCGGCGCCGCATTCACCGCCGAGTCGCGTTCTCATGTCTCCGTCTACCGGATCCCGCCGGCGCGGTAGCTCCGCGCGGCCGGGACGGATGCCGCGTCTCCGACCTTGCCCCATGGGGATGCGGCGCAGTCGGTGCCGGGTGAGTCCTCAGACCGACGGTGTGGGGGTCAGGCGGAGGAGCACGGCGGTGTCGGGGCGCGGAAGGGAAACGGTGAGCCTGCCGTCCGCGGCGGCCCAGGTCGCATCCGAATGGGCGGTGGTGGGATAGAGCGTGCTGACGTGAACGTCGTATCCCCTCAGGTGCGGGATGAAGACAGCGCAGTCACTGTTGTCCTGGTCCGGGCGGTCGGCGATCCCCGACTGTCCGGCGGCGGCCGACTCCCGTCGCCAGACCGTGAGAAGCGTGGAGCCGGAACCACGCAGACCATGAGCGATCCAGGTGTCCTGCCAGGAGGGCAGGCCGAGCGGCCAGAACGGCCGGCCGCTTCCGATCTCCGGTCGAATGCTCCGGTAGACGGAAATGCCCGAGCGGACGAGTTCGAACTGCTCCGGGCTCATACGGTCGAGGAACCCGGACAGATGGACACGGCCCAGCAGCGCCCCGGTGACGGAGAAGGCGATCTCGTCGAGGCTGAAGTGCGGCTGGGGGTAGGCCCATACGGCGGCCTGCTCGGGCGTCGCTGCGGTGGCCGCCGCCGCCGCGATGGGCGGATAGCGCCACGGGTCCTGCTGGTCGCTCGTGGACTGCACCTGTACGACGCCGAGTTGCGCGTAGTCCATGCGCAGACCGCCCGACGCGCAGTTCTCCAGGACGAGGCCGGGGTGACGGTCGAGGAGGGAGCCGAGCCAGTCGAGATGCGCACGGTGGTGCCCGAGCAGGCCGGCGCCCGCGCTCTCGGCGCCGGTCTCGGTACCGGGGCCGATGTTGATGTTGTAGTCGAGTTTCAGATAGCCCACCCCCCAGTCGCCCACGATCCGGTCGACGACCCGGTCGAGGTGGGCGCGGGCAGCGGGGTGGCGCAGGTCCAGGTGATGGCGGCCGTGCTCGGTGACGCGCAGGCCGCCCCGCCGGAAGAACGCCTCGGGCGGCAGCGTGTCGGCCAACGGGCTGCGTACGCCGACCACTTCGGGTTCCAGCCAGAGTCCGGGGGTCATGCCGTGCGCCCTGATGGCGTCCAGGACCTGCTGGATTCCGCCGGGGAAGCGACTGGCGGAGGGCTCCCAGGCGCCGACGGCGTCCCACCAGCCCTGGGCGTCGTCGTCGTACCAGCCCGCGTCGATGACGAAGACCTCGGCGCCGACGGCTCCCGCCGCTTCGACGAGCGGCAGGAGCTTGTCGGTGGTCGGGTCGCCCATCAGGGTGTTCATGTAGTCGTTGTAGATCACCGGCAGTGCCGTGTGGTCCGGGTGGGCGCGGCGCATTCGGCGGCGGTAGGCGGTGAGTTCACCGAACGCGGCGTCCGGGCCGCCGGCCTCGACCCCCACCAGGACAGCCGGGACCGTGGTGAACTCCTCGCCGGGCGCCAGGATGTGGCGCCACTGGTGGTGGGCGTCGTCGGGTCCGAACAGGGCGAGGTAGGCGGCGCCCTCCCGTTCGCCGGTCTCGTAGCGCCAGCCGGCGCTGGACTCGATCTGCCAGAGCCAGGCGCGGCCGGTCCGGTCGGTGAGCGCGGCGATCGGCAGGTGCCGTCCCGTGGACCAACCGCCCTGCGAGCACCGCTCGAAGCAGCCGCGTCCTTCGTGGCCGTGGGCGGATCGGTTCAGGGAGACGATGTGCTCGCGGAAGGCGGCCTGCCGCCAACGGCACTCGGCCAGCCAGTCATTGTCCGCCCAGTGGAGGGTCAGACCGTCGAGCGCGCCCGTCTCGTCCACGATGCCGCCGAGGGCCAGGCTCGACACGCTCTCCAGCTGAATCGGGGCGCTCCCCTCGTTGACCAGGCGTACCTGTGAGCGGAGGAATCCTGAGCCGGGAAGCGTCCGCAGCGTGATGTCGGCGGCAAGGGCGGTCGCCGGGTCCGTCAGCCGGATCGTCGTGCAGTGCCAGTCCCCGTCATGGCCGGCCTCCCGACCCCGATAGACCATGCGGTCACCGATGGCGGTGTCGATGAAGCGTTCCCCCGACCAGGTACGGCCGTGGCCGGTGGCCGTGACCTCGACGAGAGGAACCAGCATGTCCCAGCTCCGGCCCGGCGCTCCCAGCCTGACCGACCCGACCGCGTCCATGACGACATGCAGCCCGAGGGTGTCATGGGACCAGAGAAGAGATCTCTCGGCTGCTCTGGCAGCTGTGGTCAACGCGGTTTCCCCTTCTGCGGTGTGCGATCTTGTGCGGGCCTGCAACCGGCATCGGTCGGCCCTTGGGGAGGGCAGGCTGCACTTGGGCAGGGCAAGCTGCACGTGGAGCTCGTGAGGTGACCGCTCGGGCGAATCGCCGGTTTCGATCCCTTGACCGCCGGCAGCGTGAGCGTTCACAATCCTGACATGGATGTGACCGGTCACACAAGCGGTAAGCCCAGTTCCGGACCGGCACCGCGCAAGGCAGCCAGTATTCGTGATGTCGCCCAGGCGGCGGGCGTCTCCTACCAGACCGTTTCGAGGGTCATCAACGGCCACCCGAACGTCCGGGAGGAGACGCGCAAGCGGGTCGAGGCAGCAATCGGTGCGCTGGGATTCCGGCGTAACGCCACCGCGTTCGCACTCGCCAGCGGCGTGACCCGGTCCGTCACCGTCCTGACCTCCGACACCACCCTCTACGGCTACGCGGCAACACTGCAGGGTCTGGAGGAGGCGGCCCGCGCCGCGGGCTACTCGCTGGGGGTGAAAGTCCTGACGGCCGAGGACGACCTCGACCGCACCGTCTCCTCAGCCGCCGCCAACGGCGGAGGGCTGATGGTCATCGGCTTCGACCGGCTCGCCGCATCGGCACTGAGCCGTGTTCCGGCGGACGTGCCGTGCGCCGCGGTCGTCGAAGCGCCGTCGCACGGCCAGGCCCCTCCCCGTCCGGCCGTGTGGGCCGACGACCGCGAGGCCGCCCGCGCCGCCACCGCGCACCTGCTCCAGCTCGGACACCGGACCGTCCACTACGTCGCCATCCCCACCTCGGCAGGAACCCGGCGCTCGGAGGGACCGCGCACCCAGGGCTGGCGAAGCGCCCTGGAGACTGCCGGCATCACCCCGCCCGAACCCCACGGCGGCAAGGGCTGGGACGCACAGGCCGGCTATGACGAGGGCCGCCGGCTCGCCGACGACCCGGACGTCACCGCGATCCTGTGCGGCAACGACGACCTGGCGCTGGGCGTACTGCGCGCCCTGCACCACGCCGGACGGTCCGTGCCGGGAGACGTCAGCGTCATCGGTTTCGACGATGCCCCGCACTCGGGGTTCCTCACCCCCTCCCTCACCACCGTGCGCATGGACTTCCAGGGGCTGGGCCGCGACGCCTTCAACCTCCTGCGCAGCCAACTGGAGGACCACTTCGAGCCGCCCGCCCCGACCTTCGTCGGCACCGACCTCATGATCCGCGAAAGCTCCGCGCCGCGGCACACATGACGGTGTTGCGACGGGTGCGCAGCCCCCGGCGAAGAAGGCCTCTCTCTGCGCCGGCGTCTGGTGGCCGACCAGGATTTCGGGGATGCTCGGTCCAGCGGGCCGCAGCAGGGATCTCCACTCCAGAGCCCGCATGAAAGCGAACCGTGCCCGAGCCTGGGATTGAGACGCGAAGTGCTGACGACGCTCACCACGAACAGCTCCGCGCTTCTGGTGAACCGTCCCACAGGCAGCGTCTCCACGCCTCCCCCCTCCGGCAGGACCACCCCCGGAAGCCGAACCACCACACCTGTCTCTCGGGCCGATCCACGCACGCGCCGGGCGCACCTGATCCCCCGTCACAGAGATCGGCGTTCGGTCGGCGTCAGCACCGACGGAACCCGCTTCGGGCCGCCCTGAACCGCCAAGATCGTTAACTGGCCCCACCCAGCCTGACCTGCAAAAATTGAGGTCAGGGGCTCATACGCTAGCCTCACAGGAGGTATCCGATGAAGATGCTGATCAACGTTCCCTAGTTTGGCGCGGCCGCAGGTCAGGACCATGCTGAGGGCTCCTTGGTCAGCAAACTCCCAGCATGAGTCAGGAGACGCGCACGTTGGCGACTCAACTCGTCCGTGGCATGGGCAGCTTCTTCAAGCTTTGCGCCTGCTCTCGCCAGAACCGGTGTCCCCACCCGTACGCCATTCGCTACCGCGACGCGGCAGGTCGCCAGCGCGAAGAGACAGGCTACGCGACGCAGCAATCCGCGATCGAGCGGCTGACCAAAGCCTATGCCGAGAAAAGCAACACCCCACGCCAGCAGGCAGACCTCAAGCGCGAAATCGGACGCCAGCGATTCGGGGCCTATGCCTCCAACTGGCTCACACGGCAGCGGCACTACGCCCCAAGCAGCGTCCGCTCAGTCAATCAAGTCCTCAACGGCCAAGTTCTTCCGATCCTGGAATCCCGCCGGATGAACACGTTTACTTCGACCGTCGTCGAAGACTTCATCAAGTCGATGGAGGATCACTCCGTCGGCCTGGCCGCACAACAGAATGCCTTCGAAACTCTCAAGAAGATCCTTCTCGACGCGCGGCGACGGGGCGGCATCACCGAAGACCCGTTCGACGGAGTCGTCCCGCCCGGGTACATCCCTCGAAAGATCACCATCCCCACCCTGGACGAGATCCACCGACTCAAAGAGGTCGGCAGCGATGAACTGCGCCTCATCATCGACCTGATGTCCGGCTGCGGACACCGGAACGGAGAGGCCTACGCCGCCAACCTGGAACGTATGGTCGCAGACGACGTCTATCGCATCACCGAGCAGATCGACGGAGTAAAACGCGAGCGGGCACGCCTCAAGCACCGCAAGCCAGGAGAATTCCGCGAAACTCCGATGCCTCCTACCGTCCGCGACTCGCTGTTGCGATACGAGAAGGACCACGGAACCGATCCGAACGGATACCTCCTCCGGACCCAGAGGGCCCCGTACTGGGCACACACCACGCTTGAGTACCAGTGGAACACCGCGAAGAAGAAAGCGGGCATCACAAGGAGGTTCACTACCTACTCACTCCGTCACTTCTTCGCGTCCAACTGTCTGTCCAGAGGGATACCTGTCACGGACGTCGCAGAGTGGATGGGTCACAAGAACATCAACATGACCTTCAAGATCTACCGTCACCTGATGCCGGCGTCGATCGGACGCGCGGCTAAGCTCCTCAACGAAGGCCTGTAGCAAACGAGAGGCCCGGGATATCCCGGGCCCCTCATCAAGAAACCTTCTGCTGTTGCGCCCAGCGATCCAGGTCCGTGACTTTGAATCTGAGCTTGCCACCGAAGTAGTACCGAGGCACCCCGTGGCGACCTGATTCTCGGTACATCCAACGCCGGCTCAGACCAAGATGCTCTGCGGCCTCTTCGACGCCGACATAACTGCTACCCGTCTCATTACGTGCGCCGCAGCCGGACTCACCTCTACTCACGCCAGGATCGCCTCGGCAGACGCCCTCGGATAGTCCTCCGCCCTCTGACCACTACTACCCTTGAGGTTGCGCCGCTCCATTCGCAAGAGCTTCCCAACATGCGCCTCCGACACCTTGAGAACTGCCGCCAGCCGAGGCGTGGATGTACCTGCCATGGCCACCCACCGGATCAACGTCTGCCGCTCCGTACGACTGAGATAGACGTCCCTCCCTGTCAGCGCGGCCTCGACTCTCGCAGGATCACATCGCAGCTCAAACTGATGCCAGGCCGCCCTACGCTCATTCACCGTCATGCCGCCTCGAATACCGCAGAAGTCGCCGCTCTCGAGAGCGGCATCAAGGCACATCTCTCTGACCGGGCAGGATGAGCAGATCCTTTTCGCGTCTGCGATCCGCCGTTCGTCAGCGGATTTTTCAGGAAAGTAGAGATCCGGGTCCATCGCCACCTCAACTGCTCCGACACACGCCGCCCTCTCCTGCCACGTTTGATCGCCTCTGCTCCTGGGCCTAATGGACCCTTCGTACGCCACTAGATTTTTCCTGTTCTGGTGCTTGCACTGGGCCAGCCGGAAGGATTTCGACCCAACGGACATACCAAGCATCCGAACAAACGCTGGTTTCCCTAACCGGGGATCATCGGCTACCTTGCTGGCTCGCGTCGACCTCAACGGCCGGAGCGAGGCCCCAGAGCTGCCACGGACGCATTGTCCAGCACACTCCGACACATCCGGACCAGGCACTACGACGCCTAGGTACAACCGTGTACACGACCTGGCAGTCGCCCCTAGGTAGTCTCGTCAACTGCTACGCGACCGCTTCCCACGCCCAGGGGCGTGATCCGTGACGTCCCCGGACACATTCCACGCGGTAGCGCGCCTGACTCAGCGCACGGGGGTTCTGGTCGGCAGTCTGCAGGGCGAAGGTGGTCAGTCTCAGCTCACGGATGCCACACAGTATCGGATACCCCGGCCAACGCATCACGTCGTATCCGTACAGTTCGCAATACCTTCGATACTCCTCCTGCGACAGCTTGCCGAAGGTGTCGTATGCGACCGCGGTCGAAGTGAGGTCCCACTCAGGAGGGCCGACGGAGGTCCGCTCGAAGTCCAAGAGCAGGGCCAGTCGGTTGGGCTTTTCGATCACGGCGCAGTTGCCTGCCCAGGCGTCCCCATGGATCACGCACTCGGGACGACCTGCCGGAAGGTCGTTCCACTCCGTCTGTAGATCTGACAGGCGCCGGAGCAGCCACTGTCGATCATCCTCTTCTACTGAAAGCGCAGACTTCAGGCGCTCAGCGATTCGGACGAAGGGATCCAGCCTGCCGAGAGGGAACTCCGGCTTGGGCAGGTCATGCAACTGACGCAGGAGGGGGGCCAGATCGGCTTCCGAGCCGTGCCGGTGAGGCGGCAGAAGCTCCCAGAAGGTCGCTGTCCGGCCACCTGCCTCGACGGGTTGGTTCATGGGCAGGGGCCGAACGGCCGGCACCTCGTTCTCGGCGAGCCAGCGCGCCACGGCCACCTCTCGGGCCGCAGCACTCTCTTGCCCAACTCGCGCAATTCGGACTACGACCCCGCCCGGCAGCCGCCACAAGTCGTTCTCGGCGAGCCGAATGGGCTCTGCTTGAGCCGCCGAGAGTCCCGCAGCAACGGCGATCTCCTTCAGTACAGCGAGCGACTCCTCAATCCGGGTGGTGGTCATGCGTCAACCGTAATGGCGATGCGTTCCCGCAGCGCAGCGACCTCCGGGTTCTGGGAGTAGCGTGCGGACGCCTTCGACAAAGCCCTGACGTCGTCGATGGCCCGTCTGGACCTCAGACGACCGACTTCGTCCAGTGCGCGGTGGGCGATCGAGACGGCTTGCTGGCGATCCCCCAACGCCATGATCAGCGTTGCAAGCTTCGTACCGGAGATCGCGCGTGAGCGCACGTACGCGTCTGTGTGCTCGTCGATCGCGGTCTGGAGCCGACGCACGGCCATCAGGGACGGCTGGCCAGGCATGAGCGCAACGTCGAACGCCGCATGCCCCGTGTCGCCGTGATGCTGGGCGTTGTCGTAGTAGGCCATCCAGGACTCGTCCTCGCCGGCCCGCGCAAGGCTGAAAACCTCGTCGGAGAGGCCGATCGCCGCCAGTGCCTCCTGAGGCCGCTGCATTTTCGCGAGTGCCCGTGCTCTGGCGTTATGGAGCATCGCTTGCTCACGTGGGGTGAGCCGATCGGCCCGCACCAGACCGTTCTCGGCATGGGTCAGGCCGGCGTCAGGGTCTCCACACCAAATGGCCTGTCTGGCCAGCCAGTTCAAAGCGTTTGCCCGGAGATGCCAGTTGTCGGCCTGTTCCGCGCATCTCCGACCGAACGTCAGAAGGTGGGCCGCATCGTCATGGGCATAGGCGTCGAAGGCGCTGGAGCCCATGACGATGGCCAAGCGTCCCACCGCGGTGAAGAGGTCCGCCTCCAGTTCTGGGGCGTAAGCAGCATCCAGAAGTCCACTGGCCCACGCAAGCTGTCCCATCAGCGAACTGCGTACGAGGCCACCGCCTCCGTACAGGTTGTCCCATCCCGCGAGTGTGGTCGCGGCGACTCGTACCTGCTCTACGTCCTCGGGCCGGACGACCTCGGGCAGCAATGGCTGGTTGAGGCGTGGAATGAGGTCGGCGAACGAGCCAGGAGCGACAGTCACGAGGCCACCGATGGCCATGATCGCGCGACGCTTCACGGGTGACGGGCTCCGATCCCGAAAGGTGCGTGCATCAGCCTTGAACGTGTCCGTTGACAGCTCAGCGAGGGTGTCCTCTGCAGGCGGAGCGGACGGCTTGTCCGCATCATCGGGGTTCCTCTTGTCCGCATCCTCTTCTACGAGGCACCACAGCCTCCGCAAGGCTCCGCCGGCCTCCAAAGCGTCGTCGAACCGCCCCGCCAGCGCGGCATCGCACGGCCGCTCATTCTTCTCGATGCGCTCGATCGTGGAGCCGCTGACGTGCACCTTCAATCCCAGGGCCCTCGTGGACAAACCCCGGACATTGCGCCAGTTCCTGAGCTCCTTCCCCCACCAGTCTCGAACCGACCTGCTCTCGTCCAAGGGCCTCGGTTTCTGCGGCATGACTTCTCCCTTCGAAGCCCTGATGCGGACAACGTCGGCGACTCGCGGCTGTCCGCGTCACCGGTCGGGTGCGGGAATCTTCGTGGCCCGGCTACGGTGCTTCCCCTCCTCAGTACCGTATAAAACGAGGTCAGTTCAGGTCTTCGATACAGATCAGGACGCTCCACCCGTGGGGATTGCCCGTCCGCCAGGGGCCACTGCACACGTACTACGGCCCGGACCCTTGCCTACGGGTTCCGGGCCGGCACGGCAGGTCAGGACAGGTCAGAGCTCGGCAAGATCGTCGAGCCGCAGCGCTGAAGTGAAGGTGATCCACGCAGTGCGCGGAAAGGTAAGGGTCGCCCGCTGCGGGTTCTTCGAGTCACGGACAAGGACAGCGTGTGGTTGCGCCGCACACTCCACGCACTCATTCGTGGGCGAGCCGCTGTACGTGCTCTTGAACCATTCGGGCTGGGGCTGTTCGGCCACGACTTGTCCTCGCTACTTTCGGTTTCGCAGGTGCGTCTTGCCGGCTTCGGCGATCAGCTCCGCCGAAGAGTCCTTGTCCAGCGCCACTTGACGCAGGAAGGAGAAGCCTGCGGCGTACTCCTCCAGAGCGGGCGTCTCCTCCAGGAACAGCGAGCCAACCTGGTGCTCGAGGAAGACGACGTCCAGGGAGGGGTCAGGACCACCGAAACCACCGAAGACGATAAAGCTGTTGAGCGCCGCGCTGTACGCGCCGGCACTGAACGGCAGCACCTGAATGGTGACGTTCGGCTCCTGCCCACGTGCCAGCAAGTGATCCAGTTGAGCAGACATGACCTCAGGGCCTCCCACCTGCCGGCGAAGCACGGCCTCGTCCAAGATCACGTGGTAGGAGGGAGGGGTGGGCCGATCGAGGATCCGTTGTCTCTGCATCCTCATCGCCAGATAGTCCTGGAGTTCTTCCGGCGGCAGGGTGTTCTCTGGCGTCGACTGGATCGCCTGCGCGTACTCCAGCGTCTGCAGGAGGCCGGGGACAACGCCCACCGTGTGGTGGCTGATGCGTGTCGCCTCGTTCTCAAGTGCGAGAAGCATCCGCATCGGGCCAGGCAGTTTCCCGGCGAAGGGTACCCACCAGGCCTCCGTAGCCCTGCTGTTCTTCGCCAGGTCCACCAGGGCGTCGCGCTCATCGTCTGTGGCCCCGTAGACCCTGCACAGCTGGTCGACCTGATTCCAGCGAACGTTGCCCTTGGCGCGCTCGTACCGGCTGACGGTGGCTTTGGAAACGCCTGCCCGCTCGCCGGCTTCTTCGGCCGACAAGGCGGCCACTTCCCTCAAAGCCAGCAAACGAAGCCCGAGTTGCCGACGACGTGTCGTCGGACCAGCCTCTTCGGCTAGCTCGTTCGTTGCGGCCGGCGTCGTCGGCCTTGTCGTCATGATGCTCCCTCGGACGAGTACTGCCAGTCTCCCTGCTGGCTTGTAGCCGCCACAAGGAAGTTACACGGCGGAACAAGCCTGGCGTCGCGACCCCCTGCATATGCCCGCAACGCTCATGCGGACACTTTCGCTGCGAGCGTTACACGGCGAGAGACGCAGGGACATACTCCAACTCGATCGCAGCCGACGGCGGTTCAAGCGCAACTCCGATTCATCCGGAGCAGCGCGTCACACCCCACGACACAAGGACGCCCGCGATGGCCCGGACTCTGACCACCTCCTTAGCAATCTCGTGCGGCAGCCCTTCCACGCTTCGCATGGTCGACGCGGAGCATCGCCGTCCGATCGCAGCGCAGACCAGGTGGCCCAGGGAGCAAGTCATGATCACCTCATCAGGAACGGGCGTCCGAGAGTTCCGGCAACACCTCAATGCCACTCCGGAAATCGTCGGCCCTGTTCGAAGGATCGTCGTAGAGCGCATGCAGTGTTGGGGCTGGGACGAGTTCATCAGCCCTGCGACCCTGTGTGTCACGGAGATGCTGACCAACGTTCATCGGCATGTCGAGTCAGACGTCTGTCTCCTTGTCTTGCGCTGCTCTCCGTCCCGCCTCCGAATCGTGGTGCGGGATTGCAGCCCGCTGCTTCCCGTCGTCGGCGAGCCCGACGACCTCGCAGAGAGTGGTCGCGGACTCTTGCTCCTCTGCTCGCAAGCAGACGCGTGGGGTGCTGCGCCGCGCCATGACGGCAAGGACGTGTGGGTCGAGTTCCGCCAGGACGTGACCGCGGCGGTCGATCCGCAACAGCAAGGGGTCGGGATACCGCCGCTTGGCCAGGAGAACGACCACCGCCTTCGCCTACTCGGACAAACCCGCTGATGCAGATGCTCGGCCTGCCCCTGACCCACTACTCCAGATCAAGGACCCCACCGTGTCACTGATCGTGGACCACATCCTCGTGGGAGACCAGCGCACCGCGTGCCTTGTCGATCACGGCGGCAAAGCCTCGTGGCTCTGCCTTCCGAGGTTCGACTCGCCAGCCTCAGCTCATCCGCATTGCTGCCAGCCACTCCGCGGCTCTTCACAGGCCTTCGAGCCCACACCAACGAGGATCTGATGACTGACCTGATACTGACGATCGCCGCACTGATGGCGGTGGCCGAGGCCTGGGCAGCATGGCATTACCGGAAAAGGCAACGTGCCTCGCAATGCCGCGCCGACCGTCTCCACGCGCACTGCCAAAGGCTCACTCAGCAGTTGCGCTCCGCGGAGATATACGTGGGGCAGTTGTCCGACACGGTCATCCCGACCATCGTCACCGCCGCAAAGAACGGTCGCGGGCCACAGCTCGATCTGGCAGTGCCTGACCAGCTCAGAAACACCCCACTGGCCGACCGGCTCCACGAGCTCGTTGAGCGACTCGGGGCCGGCATCGTCCAGGTAGGCCAGCAGGCGCAGATTGCGTCTACTCAGCAGATCACGCATGTCCGCTTGGAGACGGAGCGCCAGGTTGCGCAAGCGCGACATGAATCGGTGGACGTCGCCCGAGCCTCGGTACGTTCCTTCGCCAAGTCCGTGGTCCAGCGGGCCGCGAAGCTGAGCAGCATGATCAGCGCCGGCGTGCGCCAGCATGTGTCGGACGAGGCGTACGCGACGCTGGTCGAGATCGATCACCTGGCGCAGCAGATGCTGCTGACCGCCTCCGGCTACGCCGTGCTCGCCGGGGACAAGTTGACCCGTCGCTGGCCGGCCACCACGTTGACCGAGATCGTGCGCAGCGCGATGGGGCGGATCGAGGGCTACGAGCGTGTCCAGCACCCCTCCATGGACCTGGTTGCCGTCGAGGGCCGGGCGGTGGAGGCTGTGGTGCACACCCTTGCCGTCCTGCTGGACAACGCGCTGCGCTACTCGCCCCCGGCTGCCGGCGTGTACGTCACGCTGCAGCAGGGCCACAGCGCCAGCTTCCTGATCGTGGACGACGCCGGGCTGCGGATGGAGGACGAGCGGCTGGTCTGGGCCCGGGATGTGATGTCCGGCAAGCGACGCGACGACATCACGCAGCTCGGGGCCTATCCGCAGACCGGTCTGCGCGTGGCGTCCCGGCTCGCCGAGAATTACGGCTTCCGCGTCGAGGTGACCGCGCCCAACCTCTACCAGGGCACGCGCACGGTGATCGTGCTGCCGCCGGCCCTGCTGACCGCTCCCGTACCGAGCCAGCCGGTGACCGCACCGGTCGATGCCCCCGGTACAGCGCTGCCGGAGCCGGGTTCGGCGTCAACGACGGCGAGCGGGCTCACCGTCCGCCGGCGCGCCACCCGTCCTGCCCCTGCCGTCCGCGCGCTGTCCGGCGACGTGGTGGAACCGGGCCGTCCCGAGGTTGCGGCCGCCTGGGTCGCCGGCTCGCGGCGCGGACGCGAGGGCCAGAGCACTCCCGTATCGACGAAGGACATGGATCATGGCTGACACGACCTCCAACGATCTCGGATGGCTGCTCGACGAACAGCTCGGCTCCGTCCCCGGCGTCCGCTACGCCGTGCTGATGAGCGGCGACGGCCTGCTGAAGGCCCGTACCAAGACCATCGGCCAGGACGACGGGGAGAAGTTCGCCGCACTGACCGCCGCACTGCGTGCCGCAGGCAAGGCGTGGGACGAGTTCACCGGTGGCCAGAGTCTGCGCCAGGTGCTGATCGAGTCGAACCAGTGCTTCGGCCTGACGACCTCGGCAGGGGACATGACGATGCTGTCGGTCTGCACCGATCCTGACGCGGACATCGGCTTGATCAGCCATCAGATGGCGCAGTTGGCCGTCCGGCTGGGCACGCAGTTGGGCACCGCGGAGCGCCGTACCAGCGTGGAAAGCGGCTCGCCGGCATGACCGGGCCGCGGCGGGATCCCGACATGGTCAGGCCCTACGTCCGTACGGTCGGGCGGGTCCGCCCGCGCCGGGATGTGCGCCTGGAGAGCGTGGTCATCGCCGCGAGCGGTCCTGCCGAGAGCCTGGTTCCGGATGCCGTCCGGGTGATGAAGCTGTTCTCTTCCGGCCGAGGTGGCCTGGCGGTCGCCGATATCGCCGCCGCGCTGGAACTGCCGCCCTCGACCGTGCGGATCCTCGTCTCCGCCCTGATGGACAGCGGTCATCTGACCAGCCCGGTCGCCGCCGTAGCCGACCAGCCCGACCTCGAATTGCTGCAGGAGGTGCTCCGTGGACTGCGCGCCATGGTCTGACCCGCCCGTCACCTACGTGCCGGCCGTGGTGACCCGGTCCGCAAAGATCGTGGTCGCCGGCGGCTTCGGCGTGGGCAAGACGACGTTCATCGGGAGCGTGTCCGAAGTGGCCCCGCTGCGGATGGAGGAACCCATCACCGCCGACAGCGTCGGCGTGGACGACCTGCACGGAACCCCGGAGAAGACCACCACGACCGTCGGCATGGACTTCGGGCGAATCCACATGTCCGGCGGGCGTCTCGTGGTCTACCTGTTCGGTCTGCCGGGCCAGCTCCGATTCCAGCTGCTGTGGGAGGACCTGACCGAAGGCGCACTCGGGTGTCTGGTCCTCGTCGACACACGCAACCTCGACGCCTGCCACGGTGCGCTCAGCCTCCTGGAAGCCCGGGCAATCCCGTACGCCGTCGTCATCAACGTCTTCCCCCATGCCCCCATGTACGAGGAAGACGAACTCCGTCACGCCCTCGCCCTGGATGCCCGCACCCCGCTGATCACCTGCGACGCCCGTGACCGCACCGACTGCGTGCACGCCCTGATCACGCTCACCGAACACCTCGCCGCGCTCCGCGCAGCCACCCCTCTGGAGCCTCTGCGATGACCCCGCCCTTCCCCGGCCCAGCAGCATCGCCGGACCGGATCGCCCTGTACGAACCGGATTTCGCCGCCGACCCACACGCCGCCTACGAGCGCATGCGGCGCCGACACGGAGCCTTGGTGCCCGTCGAGCTGTCCCCCGGAATCCCGGCGACGCTGGTGATCGGATACCAGCAGGCCCGCCAGATCCTCAACGACCCCCTCCGCTTCCCCGCGGACCCACGGGTCTGGCAGCAGTTCGTGCCGGAATCCTGCCCGGTGCGGCCGATGATGGAGTGGCGCCCCAACGCGCTGCGGTCCGCCGGCCCCGAGCATGCCCGCTACCGGGCCGCCAACACCGCTAGCCTCGACGCCGTCGACCAACACGAACTGCGCGCCCACGTCGAGAAGATCGCCTCCAGCGCCCTCGGCGACTTCCGCGCCGTCGGCCGCACGGACCTACTGACCCAGTACGCCTGGCCCATCGCCTTCCGTGTCCTCAGCGCACTGCTGGGCTGCCCGGATCAGATCGGGGCACGCATCGCCGACGGCATGGCCAAGATCTTCGAGGCCGAGGCCGCCGAGGCCGCGCGCGGCAACCAGATCCTCGGCCAGGCCGTCGCCGAACTCGTCGCCCTGCGCCAGCAACAGCCTTGCGACGACGTCACGTCCCGCCTGCTCGCACACCCCGCCCATCTCAGCGACATGGAGATGGCCCACCAGCTCGTCACCCTCTACGGTGCCGGCATCGAACCGCTGACCAACCTGATCAGCAACGCAATCCTGAAGATCCTCACCGACGAGGACTTCTCCGACACCCTGCACGCGGGCCAGTCCACCGTGCGCGACGCCCTCGACACCGTCCTGTACACCGATCCACCGCTGGCGAACTACTGCATCACCTACCCGCCCTACCCGGTCGACATCGACGGTGTCCTGCTCCCCGCCCATCAGCCTGTACTGATCTCCATGGCGGCCTGCAACACCGACCCCACTCTCACTCTCGGAATCCCCAAGAGCGCTCTCACCGGCAATCGCGCCCACCTCGCCTGGAGCATCGGCCCTCACACCTGCCCCGCCCGCTCCCACGCCTACCTCATCGCGGAGACCGCGATCACCTACCTCCTCGACGCCCTGCCGGAGATAGACCTCGCCGTTCCCGCAGCCGACCTGAAGTGGCGCCCCGGCCCCTTTCACCGTGCCCTGGAATCCCTCCTCGTTCTCTTCCCCGCAGCCCCCAAGGAGATCGTTCATGCCTGAGCAGCAGGTACTCGTCCTGGACCCCACCGGATCCGACCACCACACCGAACATCTGGCCCTACGCGCGCAGGGCCCTGCGGCCCGCGTGGACATCCTCGGCGTCCAGGCGTGGGCCGTCACCGACCCCTTCCTCCTCAAGCGCCTGCTGACCAGCCCCGACGTCTCCAAGGACGGCCGCACGCACTGGCCGGCACACGCCGAGACCGTCACGCGCTGGCCGCTCGCACTGTGGATCGCGGTGCAGAACATGTTCACCGCCTACGGCCCCGACCACACCAGGCTGCGGCGCATGATCGCGCCCGCCTTCAGCGCACGCCGTATCGCCCGCATGCAGCCGGCCATCGACGCGATGGTGACCACCCTGCTCGACGACCTGGCCACAGTGCCCGTCGACGAGGTGGTGGACCTGCGCGAACGCCTGGCCTACCCGCTGCCCATCGCGGTGATCGGCCACCTCATGGGCGTACCCGACAGCCAGCGCGACGACTTCCGCCACGTCGTGGACGGCGTCTTCGACACCACGCTGAACCCGGACCAAGCCCGGGCCAACACCGCCCGGCTGTACGAGCACCTGGACCACCTCATCGCCGCCAAGCGCCACGACCCGGGCGACGACATGACCTCCCTGCTGATCGCCGCACGGGACGACGAAAACGGCGGCGTCGGGCTCGCACACCAAGAACTCCGCGACACCCTGTTGTTGATGATCAGCGCCGGCTACGAGACGACCGTCAACGTCATCGACCAAAGCGTCTTCACCATGCTGGTGCTCCCCGACCAACTACAGCTGGTCCGCACTGGAGTCATCGACTGGGACGACATCGTCGAGGAAACCCTGCGTCACGAGCCGGCCGTCAAGCACCTCCCCCTGCGCTACGCCGTCAACGACATCCTCCTGCCCGACGGCCGGACCATCGCGCGCGGCGAGGCGATTCTCGCCTCCTACGCAGCAGCCAACCGCCACCCCGAATGGCACCCTCGCGCGGACACCTTCGATGCCGTCCGCGCCGACAAGGACCACCTGGCGTTCGGCCACGGCGTCCACTACTGCCTCGGCGCGCCCTTGGCCCGCCTCGAGGTCGCCACCGCCTTGCAGATGCTCTTCGAGCGGTTTCCCCACATCCGGCTCGCGGCCTCCGCCGCTGAACTGAAGCCCGTGCCATCTCTCATCAGCAATGGTCACCAGACGCTTCCCGTGCGCCTGCACGCCAACTAGCCGGCCACCACTGGACCCTTCATGACCACAACAGGAACCATTCCGCTCTCCCCAGCCGAAAAGCGCATCGCCGAATACCTCATTGGCGGTGCCAGGCCCGGGGAAATAGCCGCCCAGACGCACCTGTCTCCGCACACGGTCAAGAACCACCTCCGCGTACTGCGCAGGAAAGTCCGCTGCCCTCACCGCTGTTCCCTGCCGGTCCTCGTACACGCTCTCCTCACTTCGCGGCAGATCGCTCCGCCCACTCCAGTCGAATCAGCGCCAGACCTCGGCCCCGAACAGCGGCTGTTGCTCCGGGCTGTCGCCAACCAGACCGGTGCGTACGACATCGCTGAAGCCGCGCAGATCGTGCCTGCCGACGTCCGCGCCAACGTCGAGGCGCTCGTCGCCGGCACAGGCGCCAACGACGCCGTCCACTTGGTGGTCCTCGCACACGGTTGGGGCTTGCTCGCTCAGGAGCGGAAGGTTCCCTTCCGGCCTCACGAAAGGTGAGTCATATGAACAGTGCACTCGACGCTGTTTCCCTGCCCAAAGGCACGACCACGATCGGCAAGACCTTCGACTTCGAAGCCGGCCATCTGCTGCCCGACCTGCCGAGCGGGCACAAGTGCTCACGCCAGCACGGGCACAGCTACCAGGTCGAGGTCGTGCTGACCGCCTCCACCCTGGAAGCTCCCGGGTTCGTCACCGACTTCGGCGCCCTCGCCCCCTTCAAGAAGTTCCTGGACACCGAGCTCGATCACCGCAACCTGCACGAGATCCTGCCCTGCGCCCCGACCTCAGAGAATTTGGCACGGTTCTTGGCGGGCTGGTTCATCCAGCACCTTCAGCCCGACATTCCCGGACGCCTGGTCGCCGTCCGGGTCCGCGAGACCGAGCGGAGCTGGGCACGGTTCGACGTGGAGGAGCAGTGAGCGCGCCGGGACCGGTCCCCTCGAAGCTCACTACGGGCGACGCCGAGTTCTGGCTTCTCGTCGCGGAGTGCTTCGGCATCGAGAAGCCGACCTTCCAGGGAGAGGGCCCCAGCTGCGGGCACCCGGCCCTGTTCATCCGCCTGTCCCGATGCAACCTGACGTGCACCCGCTGCGATACGAAGTACACCTGGGACTGGACCCAGTTCGACCCCCGAAAGGAGTCGACGAGGCGGTCCGTCGCGGACCTGATCAGCTGGGCCGCGTCCTCGCCGGTCGAACTGGTCGTGATCACCGGCGGTGAGCCGCTGATCCAGCAGACCAAGCTGATCCCGCTTGTCGAGGGCCTGCTGGCGGGCGGAAAGCGGGTGGAGTTCGAGACCAACGGCACTCTGGCGCCCGACCATGCCCTGTTGCTCGACGGCGTCCGCTTCAACGTCTCCCCCAAGATCTCCAGCTTCGGGGAGTCCGAGGGCAAGAGCATCGTGCCCGCCGCCCTGGACGCCTTCGCCAGGTCCGGGCAGGCAACCTTCAAGTTCGTCGCCTCCTCGATTCAAGACCTCGACCGCATCGCTGAGCTGGCCGATGCGCACGCACTCGCACCGGTGTGGGTGATGCCGGAAGGCACGACCACAGAGTCGATCACCGCGAGGACTCAGGTGCTCGCGAACGCGGTGGCGGCCCGGGCTTGGTACTTCACCACCCGATTGCACGTCTTGGCGTTCGCCAGTGCCCGAGGCCGCTGATCGCTCTCCCTCGCTCATTCCCCTTTGGTTCCCTCCCGTCCCCGGAAGCGAGACAAAGCCCATGACGAACGCCGTCGTCAACCCCACTGCCGCCGCACCCCCGCCCACTCGGCACGCCTCGGGCCAAGGCAATGCCAGTCGCGTCGCCGACCTGATAGCCCAGCTTCTGATCGCACTGGGTGAGGACCCTGGCCGCGAAGGACTGGCCGGGACGCCGGACCGAGTCGCGGCCTGGTGGGGCGACTTCCTGTCCCCGGACACATCCCCGAGGGCGAATTGCTTCACCGAATCCCACCTGAGCGGCCAGCTGGTCGTCGTGGGCGGCATCAGTGTGTGGTCACTCTGTGAGCATCACATCCTGCCCATGAACTTGCAGGTGGCGGCCGGGTATGTCCCTGACGGCGAGGTGGTGGGGCTGTCAAAGTTCGGCAGGATCGCACAGCGTCACGCCGGGCGGCTTCAGGTTCAGGAGCGCTTCACGCGGCGGGTCGCCGAGGAGATCACCGACGTGATCGGGCGTGAGGACGTGGCTGTCGCCGTCCGCGGCACGCACTTGTGCATGAGCATGCGCGGGGTGCGGATGGAGGGCGCCCGGACCACGTCGGTGCACGCGGGCGGCTGCTTCCGCAACGATGCCGTCCTCTCGCAGCAGTTCCTCACGATCGTCGGCGGGCAGTGGGAGGCGATGTGATGACCCGCGGCATCGACTTCTCCGTCATCGCCCCGTCGGCGTACCTGGACTCCTTCGTCGCGCAGGATCCGGCCCGCGTCCATCACGTTGCCGCGCATCAGGTCCTGTCCGATGAGGCCTACCGGTCGTTCTTCGCTCGCGAGGCCGAGCGCGGTGCGGAGATCATCGTCGACAACGGCGTATTCGACCTCGGTCGCTCTCTGCCCGCCGCCGACCTTGTCGCAGCAGGCCGGGCGGTCGGCGCGAGGGAGGTCATTCTCCCGGACGTAATGCGGGACGGCCCGGCGACCCTCAGGGCGAGCGAGCACGCCGCCCGGGAGATCCAGGACCTGGCCGGGGACGCCTTCCGGCTGTGCGCGGTCCTGCACGCCGCTGACGACGAGGAGTGGCTGCGCACCTACGACGAGCTCGTCACCAGCGGCTACGCCGGAGCCATCGCCCTGCCCGCCTCCCGGTGCCCGGAACGCATCGGGCAGCTGTGCCGCACGCGTTGGGCAGCGACCCGCTACCTGGAAGACCGCGGCTTGGTCGACGACCGGATCGTCTACCGGCTGCTCGGTCTGGGCTTCACCGGACACCTGGAGTTGATCGAGCAACGCGATCACGAATGGATCGCCTCCGTGGACGGCGCGGCCCCGGTCATCCTCGGCACGATGGGCATCGCCCTTCTGCCGGACGGCCCGTACGACAAGCCCAGCACGCCCCGCATCGAGAAGCTCGGCCCGATCCCCACGGACCGCTTCGCCCTCATCCGGCAGAACATCGACGTGGTCCGTCAGGCGGCCGGCAGCAGCGTGCGGATCGCCGAGGTCCGCCGATGAGCCTGACGCCGAACTCCCTGCTCGCCGAGCCCGCGCGTGGCCTGCTGCGGGCAGCCCCGATCGCCGTCGACGGGCACACCATGAGCTCCGAGAGCCTGCTGCGCTACCTTCAGATCAAGGTCCACCACCTCATCCAGGAACAGGACTGGGACAGCATCCGCGTCGTCGGCGGCTACGACCGGACGGCGGTGATCTCCCGGCACGAGAAGACCGGCAAGCTGTTCAACATCGAGCGGCCCACGGCCGAAGCCCGCGGCCGTGACCTGGTCATCAAGACGTTTCCCGGCGCCGACTACGTCCATCACTACGCACTGGTCATCGCCACCTATCTGGCCATGACCGGCCGTACGTCCGACGCCGTCTCCTATCAGCCGCCCGGCGAGGAGGAGTGCCGCACGGCCGTCGAAGCCCTCGACCTCGATCTGGACGGCGATCTCGTGATCGTCGGCTGGGGCCTACAGCACCTCGCCCCCGCGGACGGTGTGTGGACTCGCGGAAACGGCTACGCCTGGCAGCGCGCCGAGGTCGCCGGTCGCCGAGTGGTCTACCTCGGCTTTCTCCACAGCATCTGGGGCGACGTCGCGGGCCGGGTCGTCGCCCGCTTGGCCGCGCTCGGCGCACGCGACGTCGTCTACGTCGGCAAGGTCGGAGCGCTGTGCCCGGGCATCGAGCCGAACACGCGCCTGGCCACCGGCAACGAGAGCCTCGTCGCCGGCGCGCTGGTCGCCTGGGACGACTTCTTCGGCGAGTTCGCCGCTGCGCAGCCCGGCGTACAGGTCGGCCTCCACGCCACCTCGCCGTCGATCCTGTTGGAGAACCGCGCATGGCTTGCCGAACACGCCGAATACGCCTTCGTCGACCCGGAGATCGGCCCCATGGGAGCGGCCTCACGCCAG
Source organism: Streptomyces sp. NPDC006872 (assembly GCF_040635845.1). Taxonomy (NCBI): domain Bacteria; kingdom Bacillati; phylum Actinomycetota; class Actinomycetes; order Kitasatosporales; family Streptomycetaceae; genus Streptomyces; species Streptomyces sp. NPDC006872. Next base: position 92,676 of record NZ_JBEYIL010000012.1, on the reverse strand, counting down.
GCGGGCATCAGATTCGGCTACCTCCACGTCATCTCCAACAACCTGGCCCGGCACTACCCCGCCGACCTTTCCAATGAACGCCACGGCGACGTCCTGCGGCGGCGCGCCGTCCTGGTCGACCGGATCCGCGGCATCATCGCGGACCGACTTGCCGCCAGCCCGATCCCCTCACATGGAGGAAGCAGGCCATGACGGTCGCACCACACCCCGCCCCCGCGCCCGGACGGGAGATCACGGTCACCGGCATCGACGGAGCGGGCAAGTCCACCCTCGCCACGCGTCTGCACCACGCCCTCAACGACGCCGGCCACCAAGCGATCCTCGTCGGCAAGCACAGCACCGAAGTCCCCATGGACGCGGAGCTCTCCGCGTACGTCGACCGCTTGAACGCGCTGGTCTACCGCCGCGACGCCCGCCTCGCCCAGGCATGCGGCGATCACTACTGGCTGCTTGCGCTGGCCTCCTGGTACACCCTCCAGGACCGGCTCGTGATCCGTCCCGCGCTCGCCGCCGGCACCCACGTGATTCTCGACAACGCGCACCACAAGATCCTCGCCCGGTACGCCGTCAATCCCGCCGTCTCCACCCGCCTCGCCGAACAGGTCTTCGCCCACCTCACCCAACCGGACCTAGTGATCTTCCTGAGGGTCAGCGCCCGCGAAGCCCTCGCCCGCAAAGGCTCGTTCACCTCTCTGGAGACCGGCCACTCCGGCAGCGGCGACGAGGACTTCATCCGCTACCAGGACACCGTCCTGAACCAACTGCGCGAGCAGGAGCAGCGCGGTGGGTGGCTGTCGATCGACGTCACCGGCATGGACCGGGAAGCAGTCTTCAAGGCCACGGCGACCGCGCTTGCCGACCACTTGAATCTCAGCGTCTGACCCGCCCCCATCACGAGGAACACGCCATGCCAGCGACGCCGCCCACCAACGGCACATACGTGTGTCACGGCATCACCTGGGCGACCGGAGAGCCCCGGCTCCTGCTCGCCCTGCTGTCCGGCGGGCCACCGGCCTACGCCGAGATCATGAACCAACGCCTCGGATTTCAGGTGAACGGTACCGACCGGTGGTGCACCGGCCGGTACCGCTTCGCCGACGCCGTCCGCGTCGAAGCCGTCCCGTGCCCCGACCGGGCACTCGTCGAGCAGAACGGCCAGTGCTCACGCTGCCAGAGCCAGGACGACTTCCGGTTCGCCCACCGGTTCCACCACGGCGGCCACGCCCCCGAGGCCCTGACCACGTACATGGCCCAGCCGCACTGGCTGTACTTGGCCACCTTCGCCGACGGCACCAGCAAGGTCGGGACCGCGGCCGAACCACGCAAGCGCTCCCGCCTCGACGAACAGGGCACCCTGTTCGCCACCTACCTCGCCAAGAGCGCCGACGGCCGCACCGTACGCCTCATCGAAGACGCTCTCACCCGCCACATCGGGCTGCCCCAGGCCGTCCGGGCCACAACCAAACTCCAGGCCCTGGCCGATCTACGCGATCTCTCCCAGGCCCGAGCCAAGCACGAGCACAATCTGGCCCGGGCGGCCGCAGCCTTGACCGACATGAACATCCCCACGGCAGTTGAGTCGTGGACTCCGCCCAGCGAGGGCGACCGGCTGCGGACGGCCGACTCCGAGCGGTCGCTCTACCCTCACGACCTACGCCAGGGCGAGCACGGCCTACGGCCCATCTCCTGCGTCGGCTCGCAGGTGCTCGCCCTCGTCGACAACGACGACGAGATGGCCTACGTGCTGGACCTCGGTGCTCTCAAGGGCCGCCTCATCACCCTCGGCGAGTTCAGCTCGCAGAGCAGCGCCGTTCAATCCGCGCTCTTCTGACCCTGGCCCCCGGCGGGACCCAATCCGGCCGACCGGGGCCTCTTCCCTGAAGCGAGGCACTGAACGATGGCACCTCACGACGCGGTACTCGGCTGGGACGAGTACGCCACCGCCGAGGCGTACGCCGCCTTCACCCGCGAATACCCCATGTACAGCGCCACCAGCCGCGACCTCGCCCACCGCGCCGGCCTGGCCGACAGCGAGCTGGTGGTCGACCTCTGCGGGGGTGCCGGCGCAACCGCCCGGGCGATCCTCGACCTCGCCCCGCACCGGGTCAGAGTCATCTCCTTGGACAGTGCCGCCGCGATGCAGCGCGTAGGCCGCCGCACCCTGAACGACCCTCGCCTGTCCTGGATCGCCGCCCCGGCGGAGAACATGTCCCACCATGTCCCGCCCGCTGACGTCGACGCCGTCGTGTGCAACTCTGCGATCTGGAAGACCCACACCCCCACGGTGTTCGCCGCAGTCCACCGCGCCCTGCGGCCGGCCGGGCGGTTCGTCTTCAACGTCGGTGGCGGCTTCGCCGGAGTCCGCCACCCCGACGAACTGACCGCCCGCACCAGGCCTTCGCTGAACACCCTCATCAGCCAGATCGCCGCCCGCGACTACGGCTGCAGCCCGGCCCCCGCTGTCGACAGCTCCCCCAGACTGCCGCTGGAAACGATCACCAAGCAGCTGACCGCTGTCGGCATGACCGTCCTCGCGACCGAAGTCACCGTCCAGCGCAGCACCATGGCGGAGAAGAAGGCGTGGCTTTCCATCCCCGTGTTCGCCCGGCCCGCGGGCGACTTCACCCATGCCCAGCGCATGAAGATCCTGCAGACGGCGTACGCCTTGACCACTCCCGATGCTCCGACCGTCACGAGCTGGCTCGTCGTGGTCGCCCAGCGGCCGGGCGGGACACAGTGAGCGCCGTGACAGCCTCCACGGCCGGCGAAAGCCACTGTGACCACACTAGCGTCGGGGTGCTCATCTCCTCGCCGGACGGCCTTCTGGTGTTCGAGCGGGCGACGCCGCCCGCTGGGATCGCACCGGTCGCCGGCCACCTGGACCGTCACGGCAGCCCTGAGCACGCCGCGCGCAGGGAAGTCGCCGAGGAAGTCGGCCTCACCGTGACCCATCTCCGTCTGCGGCTGGAAGGGTGGCGGCCAAACCAGTGCCGACGCATCCCCATCGGGCCCGTCGGCCACCGCTGGTGGATCTTCGACGCCCAAACATCCGGATCAGTCCGCCCCTCCGCCCGAGAGGTACGCAATCCCCGATGGATGACTCCCGACCCACTCAAGTCGTACGCGCTGCGCACGGCCGCCTACGCCGAAGGTCACCTGGGCAGGCAGGAGTTCGAGCAGGAGCCCGGCCTTGCACCTGTATGGGTCCGCTTCCTGCACGACCTGCAAGTCCTCACCTTGCCCCGCGACGTCCTCGACGGGATCGAGACGGTCGTCTGACCGGCAGCCAGAAGCAGCTCTCAGCGAAGTCCGACCGCGCGATCCGCCACCATCCGCCGTACGTGCGCGCGGATCCGAGCGCGATCCTCCGGGAAGACGCTCTCCCACTCCTCGTCGAGGCTCATCCACGCCGCCGGCTGCCCCTTCTCTCCGGCCAACGGCACCTGACGGTCGACGATCGCCGCATAGGACAGACCCAGAGTCAGGGACCAGTCAGCCCGATAGGACCGAACCGCGACGGCCGCAGGCTCGGGCAACAGCTTCGCCGACAGGCCGGTCTCCTCCAGCAGTTCACGAGCTGCGGCGTCGCGCGGGGTCTCGGTCGGCTCGACCTTGCCGCCGGGGGGAACCCATCCGCGCACGCGGTGCTTGACCAGCAGGATGTGAGCGAAGCCGGGGTCGGTGACCCAGACCTCGGCTGCCAAGGGCTCCATCGCCTGCTGCCGGGCTTGTACCAGCCAAGCCCGGGCGCCGTCGAACTCCAAGGCAGCGAGGCGAGCGTCGGCGACCGCCGCCTCCAAGATCATTTGCTCAAGTTCATCATGACTCACTCGGATCACTTTAGGTCGACGGCAGGTACCCGCCACGGAAACAGCCAAGAAGCACTAGGCGCTGTTTCTCGGATCTCCTGACGTGAGTGGGGTGTTGGGGCCAGGCTGGCTGTATGGGCCGTGGGGATCTGACGAATGCGGAGTGGGATCGGCTGGAGTCGTTCTTACCTCGTGGTGGTGCGCGTGGGGGTCGGTGGAGTGACCACCGTCGGGTGATCAACGGGGTGCTGTACCGGGTGCGGACGGGTGTGCAATGGCGGGACCTGCCGGAGCGGTTCGGCCCGTGGGAGACGGTCTATAAACGGCATCGCCGCTGGTCGGCGGATGGAACGTGGAAGATGCTGCTGTCTCGCATTCAGGCCGCCGAGGACGCTGCGGGTGGGATCGACTGGGATGTGTCGGTGGACTCGACGGCGGTGCGGGCCCACCAGCATGCAGCCGGCGCGAGGACGGCGCCGCCCGCCGCGATGCCTCAAAAGGGGGTCGGCCCAGGGACGAACCAGGCCGATCCGGTGCTGCGGAAACTGGCTGTCCGCCTGGAGGAGGTGGTCAGATCGGCGAATGCCTGGGACGTTCCCGAGGCGGATTCACCACCAAAATCCACCTCGTCGCCGACGGGCGATGCCGGCCGCTTGCCTTCGTCCTGACACCCGGACACTACGGTGACGGCCCCCAACTCGAGTACGTGCTGGGGCAGATCTCCGTGCCCCGCATGGGAGTCGGACGACCTCGCACCCGGCCCGACCGTGTCCTGGCGGACAAGGCCTACACATCCCGCAGCAACCGCCGTTACCTGCGACGGCGCGGAATCCAGCACACGATCCCCGAACGTCTGGACCAGAAGAGACACCGGCAGGGCCGAGGTTCCCAAGGCGGTCGGCCCACAGGATTCGACAGCGAACGCTACAAGAAGCGCAACACCGTCGAGCGGGCCATCAACCGGCTGAAGGGCTTCCGCGCCGTCGCCACGCGCTACGAGAAACGCGCCTACATCTACCTCGGAACCGTCACCCTCGCGGCCCTCATGACCTGGCTCCGCACATGATCCGAGAAACAGCGCCTAGACCGGGTCCGGTGGGCGATTTGGGCAGCAAGGTGACGCGCACGGTGGCTGACCAGAGTGAGGCAACATCCAGCGGTGAGGGCTCTCTCGTGATGCCCGCTCCAGGCGGGGAGGCAGCCATTGGCAGTGACAACGTGGCGAGAAGAAGGGCCTGGGTGGTCCTCGGCGGAGTCCACCTCCTCAACCAGACCGCGCCCCGTCGGCCGGACGACCTGACCGTGCTCGTCCGGGTAGCTCCGCAGGAAGTCTGCGTGCCGAGTACCACCGTGGTCATCCGATGGGACGCGCTCGGGGAGTGCCCGGTCAACGCCCTGAGCCAGGACGGCACCCGGCGCGGCGAAGCCCGCATCGAGGGCGACTCCCTCTTCCCTGACGCGATTGCCGGAACCGCTCTTCGCGAGCTGGTGGGTGCCGGCGCCGCTTCGACGCTCGTGCCGCTGTGCTACCTCGCAGAGCACCCCACTGGCGGCTACCACGCCTACGGGCAGATCCGCTTCCACCCCGAGGACGCCTGCTTCGTCCGCACCACTCGCGAGCCGGTCGGCCAAGGCCCGGTCGAGGTTTTGGATTGGGTGGATCCGGTCCTGTCCGCCCACTCCGATTCCCGCATGGCGCTGAACAACCACCTCCGGCACTTCCGCACCCACTTCACCGGGACAGAGCTGGAGTACAAGTACACCCTCGATCCGGCACCGGACATCTGGGCCGCGTCCATGGAACTGCTCAAGGCCCTGCGCGACGGCGAGTTGGAGGACTGCCGGCCGGAGTACCGGGAGGAGTTCCAGATCCACCACACCGAGAACCACCTGTTCGACGTCACCGGTCCCGAGAGCGAACTCGGTTACGCCTCCTTCATCCCCACGGTCTCCGCCGGGTACGTACTCAAGCGCAAGTGGTTCGCCGAAGACGCCTTCGCCCGCCGCGAAGAGCTCTCATCCAGCGTCGTCGTCACCCCGGACGGTTTCGAGGAATACCTGCGCTCGGAACTCGGGCTTCAAGTGCGAGCCATGCCCCCCTTCCAGCGCGTCCGATACGACGTCCAGTGCGAGTCGATGCGCACTGGCCACGTCTACGGCATCTTCTTCGACCGCTGCTCTGTCTTGGCCAAACCCGAGGTGGTGCTCTCACAGTGCGAACTGGAGTACCGCCGCTCACGTAGCGTCCTGGACCACAACGAGGACGAGGTGCTGCGCGAGATGGAGCGCATCAACGCCTGGCTTCGAAGCCACCTGGCGGCGCGCGGCTGGGCAAAAGAGCACACCTTCTACTCCAAGCGCAGCTTCCTGCGCGACGCCGTCACCGCCAACCGGGAACTGGCTCCATCACGCCCCGCTGCCAGCACGCCCCACCGTGCGGACAACGCGGAAGGCTAGCCTTGACACGGACACTCGACGAACTGCACGCCGAAAACGGCGAAGCCGACGACGACGCAGGTGAGACCCTGCCGTTCGACCATCCCAGGAAGAAGCAGGCCAGGACCGATCCACGGCCCACTGCCGTCGGACGTCGGGTGCGGTCGGTCGACGGCACGTGTGACCGGATCTTGTCGTCGAATGGGTCGCCGATGCCGCGTGTCGCTGGCTACGCTTCCGGCGGGGACCGAGAGTCGGTGCGAGCCCCGCCGCGCCAACAAGGGGATGTATGGCCGATGTTCGGGTCGAGACCGTGGCTGTGGATGCGGCGGGCGGTCGGCAGATCTCCAGCCGTACGCGGTCGAGTTCCGCCCTCGGCGAGCGGGCTGCGGAGTTGGAAGAGGCCATCGTCCAGGCGTCGGCCATCGCCCAACAGTCGCTCTCGCAGGTTCCGCGCCGTGACGGCTGGCAGGTGGCAAGCATGGAGGTGACGTTCGGGCTGACCCTGGCGGCGGAGGCCGGGGTCATCCTGTCCAAGGCGTCGGCTGAGGCGTCGTTCGAGGTCACCCTCACCGTGGAGCGGGTCCCGGAGTCGCCGTGATCGACGCGAGTTACTGGGTCGAGCTCTTCCAGTCGCAGCAGCGCCTCGGCGGCGGGTTCCTGCTGACTCGCCGCTATGTGCTCACGGCACTTCACTGTCTGCGGGGCCTCACCTCGCTGGAGGAGCACGTCGACATCGTCCTGACAGACGGCAGCCGGCTCTCCGGCCAGGTCTGCCGCCGCGACAAGGACGCCGACCTCGCGCTGATCATGATCTCCGCCGCCTACGAGGTGCTGCTGCCGATCCCCCGGGCCGGCGTCGCCCATGGCGGGGACGACTGGCACGGGCCGTACCGGCCCGCGGCGTGCGAAGTGCATCTCAGGGGGCAGGTGGACAGCGGCACGGCGGAGTACCTCTGCGAGGGCGGCGGGGTCATCCAGGCGCTGCAGTTGACAACGCACCAGTCCCTGGGCGACTACTCGGGCTATTCCGGCGGCCCTGTCGTCAAGGGTCTCCCGGAGGATCAGGAGCCCGTGGTCGTGGGCATCCTTCTAGAGCAGGTCCCGGACCGAGCCGCCGCCGACCGGGCCGCCAATGTGCTCTTCGCCGCCACCATCGGGGAAGCCATGCGCCGCTTCGACCAGTTCGATGTGGAGCATCTGATGGATGTGGTCCATCCGGCGAGTTCGCTCCCTCGACAGGCCGAGCACGGCCAGGAGTTGACCGTCGATGCGGCGGCCGCCTCGGCGGAGTCGTGGTTCGACCGGATCGACGAGTGGTCGCGGCGCAGGCTGCTCGATCCGTCGCAGGTCGCCGAGCTCAGGTTCCTCGCCGCCAAAGGGGCCATGGAGCGTCAGTTGCGTGGTGACGACGCATGACCGACCTCTGGCAGGAAGCCATCGACCGGGCTGAACTCGGCCTTCGCGGGGACACCGGCACCCGGCGCAGTGCGGCTTCGGCCGCCATGGCGCTCAGCAAGGCCCCCGATCTGCTCCGGCGGTCGCATCCCGGCCGGGATCTCGCCTATCTGGTGACCCTGCTCGAAGCACTCGGCCTGGCCGAGGAGTCACACGCCCTCCTACGGAGCGTGGTTTCGCAGCTCCAGTGGGATCCGACGTCGCTTGCGCTGCCCAGTGACGTCCGCAACGAACTGGCTGTCGTTCTGGCCGACCGGGGTCTCGTCCCGGCCGCAGTCGGTGTCCTGTCGACGGCCGTCGTCTTCGGGGCGCACGACGACGCAGGTGGCGCCGCGGCCCGGAGCCTCGCCAATCTGGCGTCGGTCAAGCTGCGGGTGGGAGACCTCACAGGGGCCACAAGCGCGGCTGAGGAGGCGCTGAACCTGGGGGTCCGCGACGACTCCCTCCAGGAACAGGAGCGGATGGAGATCCAGCTCCTGGCGGAATCGGTACTGGCGGAGAGCGCCCGCCGACAGGGACGTCACGCCGAAGCGGATGAGCGGGTACATGCCGTCGCCGTCACGGCTCGGGGGCTGGTGCGGCTGCTCGGCGGCGGCCATCCGAATTCGCTCTCCGCCCTGATCACCGTGGCCCGGGCCGAGTTCGGATCGGCGCTGGCCGCAGGGGACCGCGAACGGTGGGAGCAGGCCGCAGACGTCCTCGCGATCACCGCCCAGAAAGTGCCCGCGGTACTCGGACCACGCCACCCCCTGTCCCGCTCCGCGCTGGTCAACCTGGCCATCACGGAGTTCGAAGCCGCGGAGGCAACGGACGATGAGCGTCGCCTGGAGAGGGCGCGGCTCATGGTCATGGCTGCGGCCCAACATTCCGATGCGGAACGACGGACCGTCCCGGTGCCTGTGCCTCCGCCCTCCGCCACCCGCGAAGCCGACCGATCAGCCGTTGCGCAGATTTCTACCGGGTACGGGCCTGTGCCCCCCACGCCCGGGCAACGGCGGCCCACCGCAGAAGAGCCTGCTCTGCGTTTCAGTGTGCTCGGACCTGTGCGCGCCTGGCGCGGGGACGAGCAGCTCCCCACCGGATCCCCGCAGCAGCGGACCCTGCTGGCAGCACTGCTGCTGCGTGAGGGCCGGACGGCGACGGCGGCCGAGCTGATCGACGCGCTGTGGGGTGACAACCCGCCGTCGTCCATACAGGTGCTGGCGGCTATACGGACGTACGCCTCTCGCCTGCGGAAGGAGTTGGGCCCCGAGGTTCTGGTGAGCGAATCGGGCGGGTACGCCGTTCGCGGTCTGCCGGAAGGCGCCTTGGACAGCTCGGTGGCCCAGGGGCTTGCCGCGGAAGCGGAGCGGGCGAAAGCCTCAGGGGACCTGCGCCGGGCGCGCGAACTCCTACAGCGAGTGCTGTCCATGTGGGACGGGGAGTCGCTCGCCGCGTTGCCAGGCCCGTACGCAGAGGTGCAACGGGTGCGGTTGGAGGAGTGGCGCCTCCAACTCCTGGAGACACGCCTGGACATGGACCTGGAGGAGGGTTATCACGCCGAGGCGATCTCGGAACTGACCGCCCTGACGGCGGCATACCCCTTGCGGGAGCGGTTGCGAGAGCTGTTGATGCTGGCGCTGTACCGGAGCGGCCGCCAGGCGGAGGCCCTTGCCGTCTATGCAGACACGCGACGCCTGCTGGCCGACGAATTGGGTGTGGATCCGCGAGCGGAGCTACGCGAGCTGCAAATGCGCGTCCTGCAAGCGGACCCGAGCCTGGCGCGGCCGTCGGAGCCGGACGCCGAGTGGTGGACTGTCGCACCCGTACGTCCAGCCCAACTCCCCGCCACGGTGCCGGACTTCACAGGCCGGGCGTCCTTCGTGTCGGGGCTGACCGATGTGCTCGCCGCCGGGGGGAGCCAGTTGATGACGGTGGCGGCGGTGGCGGGCATCGGAGGCGTGGGCAAGACAACCCTGGCCGTGCACGTGGCCCACCAGGCCCGCGCGGCCTTCCCCGACGGGCAGTTGTACGTCGATCTCCAGGGCGCGGTTTCACGAGCGGCGGAGCCGGAGACGGTGCTGGGCTCGTTCCTGCGGGCGTTGGGCACGCCCGACACCGAGATACCGGATTCGTTGGAAGAGCGGGCGGCGCTGTTCCGGTCCGTCCTGGACGGCCGTCGCGTCCTCGTGCTGCTGGACAACGCGAAAGACGCGGCGCAGGTGAGGCCGCTCCTGCCGGGTACGGAGGGCTGTGCGGCGCTGGTGACGTCGACGGCGCGGATGGTGGAACTGGGCGGTGCCCATCTGGTCGACCTGGACGTGATGTCCCCCGAAGAAGCCCTTCAGCTGTTCACCAAGATCGTGGGCACGGAGCGGGTGGCGTCTGAGCGGAGCTCGGCGCTGGACGTGGTCGCGGCGTGCGGCTTCATGCCGCTGGCAATCCGTATCGCCGCGTGCCGGCTGGCCGCCAGGCGAACATGGACGGTCTCGACTCTGGCGGCGAAGCTGGCGGACGAGCGCTACCGCCTGGATGAGCTCCAGGCCGGCGACCTGGCGGTCAAGGCGACCTTCGAGCTGGGCTACGCCCAGCTCGAACCTGCCCAGGCCCGGGCATCCCGACTGCTGGGACTGGCCGACGGACCGGACATCTCACTGCCCGCGGCCGCAGCTCTGCTGGACCTGCCGACGAATGGCGCGGAGGACCTGCTGGAGTCCCTCGTCGACGCATCCCTTCTGGAGTCGGCGGCACCTGGGCGCTATCGGTACCACCAGTTGGTGCGGCTCTACGTGCGCGCATGCGCGGAGCGGGACGAACAGCCGCCTTCCGAAAGGGGGGCGGCCCTCTCCCGGCTGCTGGACTTCTACCTGGCCACCGTGTCACGGGTGTACGCGATCCACCGGCCGGGGGACGTCCTCGTCGACCATCTGGCAGCCACGTCTGTTCAGGGGCTGGACTTCAACGGCCCGGCCGAGGCTCTCAGCTGGTTCGACACCGAGAGAGGCAACTTGCTGGCGTGCGCGAGGCAGTCGATCGGCGCACCCGCACTCCGTCGGGCCACCGATCTGTTCTGGTGCATCCTCTCCTTGGACGAGCCGGGCACCGGCTTCGAGGAGTACAAGCCGGGAACCGCGTTCTCGGAGTACGAGTCGACGGCCAGGGCTCTCGGACACGCTGCCCAGGAGCACGACGACCCACACGCGGCCGTGCGGGTCCTGGTCGCTCTGAGCACCGCCCACCACTTCGCCGGACGATTCGACGAGGCCGACCGGGACGCGGAACGCGTGCTGGTGCTGGCCGACACCGTCCGGGATCGGCTGGCCGGCTGCTGGGCCGCCAACACCCGCGGCCTGATCGCCATTCAGCAGCAGCGCTTCACGGACGCCGAGGCCCACCTGATGCAGGCCGCCGAGGGGTACCGTGCGATCGGGAGCCTCCCGGGTGAGGCGAGTGCGCTGTGCAGTCTGTCCCGTGTCCACGTCGCGATCGGCCGCACGGAGAGCGCGGTTTCCCTCGCGCAGCAGGGAGTGGCCATCTACGAGGAGCTGGGGGATGTCCCGCACGCCGCCAACGGCCGTTATGTCCTCGGCCTCGCACTTCGGGCGGCGGGCCGGCTCCGCGAGGCGGATGCAGAACTCCAGCGGGCACTGGCGGTGTTCCGGGACAACCGCCGGCAACTATGGCAGGGCACCACGCACTTCCGCATCGCCGAAGCACACCTCTCCGCCGGCCAACCAGCGCTCGCGGCGCAGCACGCCGAGCAGGCACTGGCGTTGGGATGCACCGGCGGCGACGTTGCCCGGGCCCAGGTGCTCACGACTCTCGGCAGCGCGTTGAACGCCCTCGGCCAGCTTGTCCGGGCCCAGGCGTGCTGGATTGACGCACTGAGCATCCTGGAGCAAGCACAAAGCGCGGAAGCGGCGGAACTACGGGCCCTCATCCGGTCGCGAGTCAGTGCCTGACCACCCCGCCTCTGTCCGCAACCGCCTTGCAGCCCGTCACGCCAAGCCCTACCGCTCAGCGACGGCGGCGTCCCTCGCCTCCGTGCAACGCAATGGCAGTGTGGATGACCGGCATCCCCGGAAGCTGCGCTTTCAACTCACTCGGCACTCTCAGTCGACGCCGGGCGGGGAACTGCGGCCAGTCCCATGGCCCGCTCGATCGTGATCTCGATGACCACGCGCTCGGGGTCCGGGGCCGGCGTACGCCCGTACCGGCCGGCGTAGCGAACCACGGCGTCGTCGACGGCTGCGGCGTCGGTGAGCACCTCGGCCGTGCCTTCCAGCGTGGCCCAGCGTCCTCCGTCGACCTGGCAGACCGCGACGCGGGCTTCGCCGGGGCGGGACGCCTGGATATTGGCAACCTTCTTACTTGATTTGCGTGTGATAACCCGAGCGACCCCGGCGTCGGCGTCAACGGTTACTCCGACGGGCACTACGTGCGGACTTCCGTCCGGTCGCAAGGTGGTCAACGTGCACAAGTGGTATTCATTCCAGAACGTAGCGTGATCAACTATCTGGCTGAATTTATCGCTAGACATGCTCGGGATCGTAACGCGGAGGACCTTGCGAGTCGACGCAGAGGTGACTGCTTCCACGCAGGCACCCGCACCCTCAAGCGCAGCCACTATGCCGCGTAAGTGACAACATGCCCGCATCCACCCACGGCGGAATATCTCATTCCGATAACAGATGCATACACCACTCAAGTGGGGCGTGACCAAAATGACCGCAAGTGAATCAGCAGTTCACGGCCATGATCCAAACTCGCGAATGAAGGATTTGGCAGGTTTTATTCGGACTGATCACCGCACCTAGTTGATCTTCGATGTGCCACTGTCCGACCTTGATCCCTGCGCGCCTCACGTAAGGTCCGAGACGGTTCCTGAGCCTCAGTGAAGGTTTCGACCGGGCTGATTGCCTCGTTCGCGCTAGCGACCACATGGAGTCGGCGTGCGCCCTTCGGCGGGTACTGGTCTCGGCGTCCGTGGTCACTTTCATGGGCGAGGTCCGGGGACCCGAACGTCGTTGATCCGTGGTGGCTGGTACCCGGCTCTCTGCAAGAGCCCCGATCGGCCGGTACGAAGGGATTGCTCAATGTCTCCGGGAGATAGTCGTCGCGCTCCGGAATCTCAGGTTCCTGCGCAAGAGCGGGCGAGCCAGCGGCGCTTGGGGCGGTGGCGTCGCGCTGAAAGACGGACTGTCGAGCGCGACCTCCACCGCCGGCTGCGACAAGAACTGCGCAACCTCGGGATCCGTCCTCCCCTGGACGTGGAGGAGTTGGTCCGGGCGCTCAGCGAGAGGCGCGGCCGCCCGATCGTCCTACGCCCCTTCCCACTTGAGAAGCCGGGGCCCTCGGGGCTGTGGATCGACACGTCCCAGATCGACGTGATCCTCTACCAGCAGGAGACGACCCGGCTGCATCAGCGGCAGATCATCCTCCACGAGATCCTCCACATCCTCGTCGCCGAGTGGGAAGAAGACCAGGCAGAGGAGTTGTCTCAGGAGTCCCCGGACGACTTCGTCGAGGGCTGGGCGACCCTCATTCCCGTGCTTGATCCCAAGCTGATCCGGCGGGTCGCCCTCCGCTGCTCGTACGAGGACGAGGAGGAGTGCTCGGTCGAGCTCGCGGCCACGATCATCCTGGAGTGGTCCTCGGTGCTTGACGAGCTCCCTCCCCTGTCGGACGACCCGGAGGTACGCCGGGTTCAATCCGCCCTGGGCGACCGGCGAGGGTGGCTGTAAGCCGTGAGCCAGTTGCTCCTGCTGATCATCGCGGCTGCTGTCGTGTGGCGGCTCTATCTGTGGTCGCGTGCCCCGCACGATGGTCCCACCCGGTCTGTCGCCCTCTCCCTGCTGAGCGCCGGTCTGTCGTATCCGGTCGCCATGCCAGGGGGAGGCACCGGCATCGACACAGTCGCCGGCCATGGCGCGGCAAAGCTGGTCCAGAACATCCTGCTGCTCGCGACGGTCTACTTCCTGATGTGCTTCTACCTGTTCTCGGCCGACGGGCAGGCAGCGCGGCGTCGCGCCCGCTGGGAAGCCGTCGTCGTGACCGCGGTCGCGGTCGCGATCATCCTGGCGGCCGTAAGCGTGCCTCACGAGGCGCTGGCCGGCTCGTTCAGCACGGCGAACATGACGATCTCCCAGGTCGCCTTCTTCTACGCCGGCGCCGGTCTGTATCTGATGTACGCGCTCGGTGCGGCCGGACGGTGGTCCGCCCGCTACGCCCGAATGTCGCGCCGCCCACACTCGACGGGACTGTGGATGACCGCGCTCGGCCTCGGTGCAATGGCACTGGCCTGTGCCGTTCGCGCGGCCTTCGTAGCCGTCCGGTGGAGCGGGGGCTCCGTGCCTCCCCAGCTCACGGCGAGCGTCGCGGTCGGGCTGGTGGTGTCGAGTCTGCTCTTCGTCGCGGGCATCACCTATTCGGGGGTCCGCGCCAGGATCACAGCCATGCGCCTGTGGCTGCGCCGTCGGCGGGATCACCGCCGTCTGACTCCGCTGTGGCAGCTGCTGATTGAGGTCTACCCCGAGAACGAGCTGCGTCCGGCCTCCCGTGGGTGGTGGGACCGGTGGCGGGCACGTGGCGTGCACCGCCGTTACCACCGGCGGATAGTGGAATGCCGTGATGGACTGGTCGACATCAGTCCATACCTGGTGCACGGGGCGGACGGCCCGGGCCTGCTGGACCTTGAGCCGGCTCAACTGGCCCGGCGCCTGCGAGTGGCCGTAGCCATGATCGAGAACGGTGCCCCGGCACCGGGGCAGGCGGTTGCCCTGGCGGTGCCAGAGGAAGCCGACCAAAACGCTGATGTCCGTCAGCTGATTGCGGTGTCGGACGCGCTCCGGCTGACCGCGTGACTGTGGAAGAACGAGGGAGACGAGACAAGATGCTGATCACCGCCGGCCGGGTCCTGACCGACTCCGGGACGTACCTGGAGGACGGCGCCGTCCTTGTCGAAGGTGACTCGATCACCGAAGTCGGGCCGCGCACACAGTTCGCTGACCGCGCCGGCGCTGACGGGACACACCTGGCGTTTCCCGCCGCGACGCTGGTTCCCGGGCTGATCGACGCCCATGTGCACCTCGTTTTCGACGGCGGCGGCGACCCCGTGGCCGCTCTCCACGAGTCCAGCGACGAGAAGCTGCTGCAGGGCATGCGCCAGCGCGCTGAGCAGCTCCTGTCCAGCGGTGTGACGACGGTCCGTGACCTGGGCGACCGCAATGGTCTGGCACTCCGCCTCGACGGCGAGATCAGCCGGGGCTCCGCTCCCGGCCCACGCATCGTGTCCGCGGGCACACCGGCTACCCCGCCCGGTGGCCACTGCCACTTCCTCGGCGGTGAGGTCTCCGGCGTGGCGGAGGTCCGTGAACTCGTGCGGCGCAACCTCGCCGGGGGTGCCGGCGTGATCAAGGCGATGGTGACCGGCGGCGGTCTGACCAAGGAGGGGCCGAAGAGCTGGCAGAGCCAGTTCTCCGCGGAGGAACTCCAGGCCCTGGTGGACGAGGCGCATCAGGCCGGCGTGCCGGTGGCCGCGCACGCTCACGGAGCGGACGGCATCGCTGCGGCCGTGGACGCCGGCGTGGACACGATCGAGCACTGCACCTGGATGACGGCGGATGGCTTCGACCTGCGTCAGGACGTCCTGAAGAAGATCATCGACCAGGGCATCGCCATCTGCCCGGCCGTCAGCCCGCACTGGCAGATGCTGCCGCGCTTCTTCGGAGAGGAGCGGGCCGCCGAAATGTTCGGACTCGTGCGGGAGATGGCCGAGGCCGGTGCCAAACTCATCGCCGGAACCGACGCCGGCGTGCAACGAGCCGGGTTCGACGGGCTCGTGCCGGCGCTCGCGTTCTACGAACACCTCGGCCTGCCCAACAGCAAGATCCTCGACATGGCCACCACGGACGCGGCCGGAGCCCTGGGGCTGGGTGCCAAGACGGGCCGGATCGCCCCTGGGCTCCGCGCGGACCTGCTGGTCGTCGACGGAGACCCACTGGCCGACCTCGGTGCCCTCCGCCAGATCCGGACCGTGATCGCGGCAGGACGGGTGCACGAGGCGGACTCTCCGGCAGGGAAGAAGGAGTAGCCGCGCCACCGGCCCGGAGCCCACAAACTGCGGGCCGGACTACTTGCCCTCGCCGGGTTCCTTCTCCTCCATCTCCGCCACCAAGTCGTTGACGAACGCCATCGCCTGGGGTGAGAGGCCCCGCGCACCCAGTCCACGGGCCCTCACCTGGCTCACGGTCCCCTTCTTCGCGGCGGCCAGCAGCTGGAGTCCCTCGTAGACCTGGGCGGCGACAGCCTCGTCCGACTTGAAGTACATCTCTGATACGCCGACAACCCCTGCCAGCGCGTCCAGGACGCCGGGGGGTGCCGTCTCGGCGGTACCCGTACGCAGATCGCAGAAGTCCTCTTCGGTCAGGACCTCCGCCCCGAGATGGGCGTTCACTTCAGCCGCCATCTCAGCGTCCGAGGGGGGTCCCTGTGGACCAGGGTAGGAACGCTGCAGGATCAGGGTGATCTTCTCGGCGAGTGATCCCGGCGGCCCGCTGGAGTCCGCAACAGCGGATGCCAGGGGGGCAGGCTCCGCCAGTGTGCCGTTCTTCCTCGTCTCTGCGGCCGCGATGGAACGGTCCTCGGCGCGACGCAGCTCCGCTTCACTGACGCCGTACTTCGCTGCCAGAGCCGGAACGTACTTGTCCTTGAGCCGACGGTCACCTCGCTCGGATCCCGCGACGGGGCCGGCGCTCTTGGTCCCGATCACCTCTGCCGTCTCGTACTGGTAGATGCCTGCATCGCAGCGCAGATCGGCCAGATCGGGCAGGCCGGTACGCGGAAACAGATCGTCCAGGTCGCCTCTGAGCCCCGCCGCGTACGCGGGCAGTTTTTCCGGATCGGGCGAGGAGTGGCCGGCCTCCCAGTTCGCCACCGCAGAGTCGGATACGCCCAGCTCGGCCGCCACCTCGCTCTGGAGGATGTCGGCAGCTCGCCGTACCGCGCGAGCACGGTGTCGGTCAAAGTGGCGGGCAGGCATCAGACCTCGCTTTTTCTCCAAGTTGAAGCGAATGCATCTTGTTGACTTTTACTTCGGCTGGGAATAGCTTCAGCGTAGCGAAAACAGAGCGCCTTCGCATACCGCTGGCCCTCCAGATTCGGCCTCCCACCAGTACCTCCGGGCAGCGGTGAGGATCCGGACCGCCGCGCGAGAGGTTGCCTCTTCGCGGCGGAGCGACGTATTCCAACGTGTCGCCCCAGCCAGCCGTGCTCCCGCTTCGTAGTGGGCGACCGTTTCCCTCATCCCCGTCAGGAAGTCCTCGCCATGCCGCAGCACCTCTTAACCCGAGCGGCCGGTCCGCTCGGTGCGTGCGCCGCGTGACTCCGGGGATCGCCTGTCCTTCGCCCCGCTCTGTCTCCACGGTCTGCCCTGGCTTCGCCGCACCGACGAGTTGTCGAGAAGGCAAGAGCTAAGTCTGGATGACTTCGCAGGCCACACGTATGTTGCTGGTCCCCCGCCGGGCATCCGCCCGGCGACCGGCGCGAAAGGAGACGAGTGAGGCGCGCACCGCCCACCGGAACGGGCTACGGCCCCGCAAACGCCGACGGCGCCTGAGAGCGGGAACTCTCAGACGCCGAACGGCCAGGACACCCGCGCCCCGGGAGGGCGCGAAGATCACCCAACGAATCCGCTCTGGTCCCTTTCCACCAGCACCGGAACGGATCCTGCTTCAAGGGAGAGTTTCGCATGCCGACTGGCCTGCGTGAAAGGCCGAACACCCCGGCCTGCGCGGCAGCCTGTGCCCCTGTCGCCCCGTTGGTGCGGCGACGCGGCGGAGATGCCTGATGGCACGTATCCGCACCGTCAAGCCGGAGATGTTCGAGTCAGAGTCGCTTGCCGAGTGCTCGGTGACCGCCATGCTCACCTTCATCGGGCTGCTGACACAGGCTGACGACTCCGGCCGTCACCGCGACCATCCGGCGATCATCGCCGGTCGGCTGTGGGCACTGCGCCCTGAGCACACCGCCGCCCACGTCGCCCAAGACCTGGAGGAGTTGGCCTCCTCTGGGCTGATCTGCCGCTACACCGGATGCGACGGACGCACCTGGCTGCACGTCGTGACGTGGGAGCAGCACCAGAAGATCAACAAGGCGACAGCGTCCCGGGTACCGCGCTGCACTCGTCACCAGGGCCACCAGCAGTGCGGCAAGTGCCAGACCGGTGCCTGCCCCACCACGCGCACGGCACCGTCCGTGACGTCTCACGGAACTCTCCCGGAACACTCCGGGAGCCCGCAAGGAGGGGTGCACCGCCCGGTCACGCCCGCCACTCGGCCCGCAGAGACCACGACCGGCCCCGAAGAGGTGGTGTCCGTGCCGCAAGCCGGCCCAGCCTCATCTGCCGCGGCACTGCCAGGGAAAAGTGCAGGTCAGACGGCACTCCCGGAGGACTCACGGAGGACTACGGGAGGAGTCCCGGAGGACTCCCGCCCTGGATCTAGGATCTTGGATCCTGGATCATTCCTTACGGGGTGCAAGGCGCCCGCACCTGAGACGCTCCCCGGATCGGTCTCTGCGAAAGAGCTGGTCGCCGAGTACGTCCGGGACTGCCCGCGTCGACCGCCAGCGGACGTCCTCGGGCTCCTGGGACGCAAGATCCGGGTCCTGCTGGACGAGCGCTTCGATCCGCAGGACATCCGCACCGCCCTGGAGCGGCTGCGGGCCAAGGGGCTGCACCCGAGCGTCCTGCCGAGCCTCGTGAACGAGGTCGTCAACGCGGCCCCGCAGGCCGCCTCGGCATCATCCTCCGCCTCCGGCGCTGGGCCCTGGGCCAGCACCGCCTCCAGCTACACGCCCTACCTCAACCCGACCGCCGAACCCACAACGTTTGGAGGCCGCCTGTGACCCGCGCACACCTCGCCGACCCGCAGCCCGCCATCGGCGAGCGGCTCCGCGCCCGGCTGGAGGCCAGGCTGGCCGAGCGCGGCATCGACCCGACCACGCCGCTGCCGGACACCCCGGAGCCGATCCCGGCGCTCGAGGCCGCGCAGACACGTATCCCGGTCGACTACCGCGATGCCGTGGTCGAGCACCCCGAGGTCGCCGCCTGGGTCCGCGCCATCACGGAGGCGGCGGTCGAACCGAACGCCGGGGGGCTGAACCCGCACTTCGGTGCGGCCGGACGCCGGCGGATCGCGCACGGACCGTCGCTGCTGCTGTGGGGCAGCACCGGCGCGGGCAAGACGCATCAGGCGTACGGCGCGATCCGAGCCCTGACCGCCGCCGGGTGTGGCGTGTCCTGGCACGCGACGACCGCCGCCGACCTGTACGCCGACATGCGCCCGCAGTCCGGCGTGGATCCGGAGCACATGCTGCGCCGGGTTGTGCGGGTGCCGCTGCTGCTGCTCGACGACCTCGGCGCTGCCAAGAGCAGCGCGTGGACGGAGGAGATCACCTTCCGGCTGGTGAACTGGCGCTGCCAGAACCGGCTGCCGACGATTTTCACCACGAACCTGCCACCCGTGCGCGATCACGGCATGCCCCGGCACCAGCCAGTGCTGCGCGACGTGATCGGCGACCGGATCCTGTCCCGCCTGTCCGGCATGTGCACCCCGGTCCACTTCACCGGCCCGGACCAGCGCTATCAGCGCCGCTGAACCGGCCCATCTCGTACGCCTCCCTCACCTCCGGTGCGGCCCCGCCGCGCCCCCACCCCGCCTCACCGCAACGCCACGGCACGGCACCCTGTCGGTACCGCGCGAGCGCTGAGGCGTACCCGGAGATCCTCTTGCGCACCATCACCACGAACGACACCCCGCGCCCGACGCTGCGCGGGATCGCCGACCACAGCTGGCACGCCCGGGGTCTGTGCCACGGCATGCCCACCGAGGACGCCGACGAGCTGTTCTTCCACGCCCCGCGCGCCCACGAGGCCGCCGCGGAGGCCAAGTCCATCTGCGGCCGGTGCCCGGTCAAGAAGGACTGCTTCAACTACGCCCTGGACAACGACATCCGCCAAGGGATGTGGGGCGGGCTGACCGAGATCGAGCGCCGTCCCTGGCACGCCCAAATCAGCAAGCGCCTCGACTACGCCCGGGTGAAGGCGGCCTTCCAAGGCCGCGATGTACATCTCAGCGACGCCGAACGCGAGACCGTCGTCCGCCACGCCTACGTCCGTGGGTGGAGCCCCGAACGCCTCGCCCACACCCTCCGGCTCGAACTCGACTGGGCCCGTGACCTGATGCGCCGGGCGTCCCATGCCATCGCCGACCGTGACCGGTACTGGGGCCTGTACGACGAGGCCGAGCCCACAGCTGACGACGACGAGGAAGAGGCCACGTCCTCGCCCGTGCCCCGGCAGGTTCACACCCAGGCCCTGATCGCCGCGCTCGGAAGGGCAGCATGACCCACGCCACCGCGATAGCCCTGGCTGCCGTCTCCTTCGAGCTGTCGCCCGTGATCGCAGGTGCCGTTGCGCTGCCGGTCCTCGCCGTGTTCGTGGGCGGGTGGCTTACCCTGCGCCGTCGTGCCCGCGTGGGAACGGCGCGGTCATCCGCCCCGGCGGTTCGGGTCGCGGCGCTCGCCGCGCTCGGCTGCACCGCCTACAGCGCCGACACCTCATGGCGGTTCGCTGCCGACTACCTCGACATGGCCGGCACCGCCGAGCGCGCCGCCATGTTCGGCGCCGCCGAACTCGCGCTGTTCGCCACCGCGCTGATGGCCCGCCAGAACCTCACCACCCAAGGCGCGCCAGGACTGCCCGGGGTCCTCGTCTGGATGATCACCAGCGTGCAGGTGATCCCCGCCTACGCCGAGTCCGGACTGGTAGGCGGAACGGTGCGGGCTTTCGTCGGCCCCATCATGGCGGCGATGCTGTGGCACCAGGCCATGGGTATCGAGCTGCGGCTGCGCAAGCCCGGCGCCGCCTCCCACGGCATCCTGGCCACCCTCGGACGGGAAGCACGTGAGCGCCTGCTCTCCCGACTCGGCATCGCCGAACGTGACCGTGACGCAGCCCAGATCACGCGCGACCGGGCCACCGCCAAGGCCGTCGCCCTGGCCGCTCGCTTGGCGGAACTTTCCGCCCAGAGTCGCCAGAGCTGGCAGGGGCGGCGGATCACCCGGCGGCTGTCCAAGGCCCTCGCCAAGGCAGGCGTCGGCACCGACCTTCAGCAGAGACGCGAGCTTCTGGAGCAGCTCGCCGCCCGCCGCCATGCCACCGCCCTCGCGACCGTCGACCTGCCTTCGCCCTGGACACAGCCGTCACCGGACGCGGACTACGGGGACCGCGATCCCATCTGCCCGTTTCTCGACGACGGGACGGCATCCGGGGACCCTACGATCCGCCTACTCGCGGCCTCCACTACGAGCACGACGCCGATCAGGCACGGTCCCGAAGAGGACCTTCGGGATCCGGTCCCCAAGCTGAGATCCGCCGAGAGCGGGGACGGTCCCCACGCAGTCCCCGAAACAGGGGACCGCACGCCGACCGAGGACCGGGACGTCAGTGGGGACCGGGACATGGGTGCCGCCACTGGCGAGGCCGTGAACGGGGACCGGGACAACGCGGCCCCCGGGACTGACAGCACCGGGGACCGCGCGGAGGTCAGCCCGAAATGTGGGGACAAAACCGCAGCTCAGAGCCCTGCTCTCCCGTCCCCGACTCCGGTCCCCGGTGAGGACCACGATGCCCGCGACTCCGATACGGGGACCGAGCCTAGCGGGGACCGCCCCCAGCCGGTCCCCAACGACGGGGACCACAGTGACTCCGACACCGAAACGGGGACCGAGTCGGGCGGGGAACGTCCCCACTCGGTCCCCGCACGGAGGCGGCCGAAGGCGTCCCGAAGTCGGGCCCGGGGCGATCAGGGCAGCCCGTCCCGAAGGAAGGGAAAGGTGACGGTGGACCAACTCGTCACCCAACTCCGTCCCCACGTGCCCGAACTGCTGGAACGGGACGGCAACGCCGAGGTCACGCGCACCCAACTCAGGGAGATCATGCGTGCCCAAAGCATCGGCATCCGCAACGACCGCCTCACGCCGGTCCTAGAACGCCTGCGCCACGAAACGGCCACGTCCACCACAAAGAAGAGGAGCGCACGGTGAAGACGTGCCCGCGCCTATCGCGCATCCGGTCCGACTTCGAGAAGGACATCCGCTTCCTGACCGCCTATGCGGAACGCAAAGCCGGCACCCCGCCGGCCAAGACCAGCGCGAAGCAGGCGATCACGGTCAAGCACAACATGGCCCGCGCGTTGAGCCAGCACTTCGCCCGCTGCCCCGAGTGCGGCTGACACACGCATAGAAGCAGGTCAGACCGCTCCACATCACTCAACCGCTGCGGTGGACCGGCTTCACACCGGACCACCGCCCCTCCAGAAGGAAGGAAACGCCATCCGACCCCCACAATCACGAACGTACGCCCCCACCGCCCCCGAGGCCGCCACCTGGGCGGACGTCCTGGTCCACCACCAGCTCCTGCACACGGCCGTTTCGGCCCCGAACGGCCAGTGGCTCGTCCAGGACACGCCCGAAGCGCGCGTCCAAGTCCTTGACGGACCAACCGCCATGGTCAACCTCGCCGCCGAAATCCAGCACCGCCTCCGCACCACCAGGAACCGCACCCGATGACGAACCCGACTAGCAACCCCACTCCCCCACCGGACGAGCCGGTCCCCAACTCGCTTACTGCGCGAGCAAGTTATCGCAAGAGCATTGCTCCCGTCGGGAGCAATGCTCTTGCCTCCCCCGCCCCTGAAGTGGCGGGAGTCGTACGGCACCAGGGGGCGCCGAACGAGCAGGACGCGACCGAGGGCGGCTCGCGTCCTGGGGAAGAGCACGCACGCGCCTGCCACACCGAGCAGTGCACCCGCACCGAACCATCGAAGCCTCACATTCAGCAGCGCGAGCGCCTGCGTGACGAGCACAAACGCGTGCGTCAGCCCAGCTGCCGCATGAACGACGACGAGTACCAGCTGCTCGCCCGCGCAGCGTCCGCCTGCCGCATGAGCGTCGCCAGCTTCCTCGCCCACGCCGCTCTCAAAGCCGCCCGCGATCTCGACCGCACCGCCGCCGAGATCGCCACCGAACGCGAAGTACTGAACGAACTGTTCGCCCTGCGCCGACACCTCGGACACATCGGCAACAACGTCAACCAGGTGGCCAAGGCCCTGAACTCGGGAGCGGATGCCCCGAACACCCTCGCAGTCCTCGACGCCGTGACCCGCGCGGCCCGCCGTGTGGACGCCTTCACCCAGAACTACCTTCAGACCGTGACCCCCGCAGCATGATTCCCCGAGTCCACAAGCGCGGCCAGCGCACCATCGGCCTGCTCTACTACCTCTACGGGCCCGGCACCCACGAGGAGCACATCGACCCCCACCTGGTCGCCGCCTGGGACAGCCTCGCCCCCGACCCCGGCCGCGACCCGAACGCCACATACGCCGACCTCCAACAACTGCTGGACCTGCCCGTCGACGCCCTCGCCAAGAGCCGTCGGCCCAAGAAGCACGTATGGCACCTGTCCGTCCGGGCGGCCCCGGAAGACCCCGTCCTCAGCGACGAGCAGTGGGGCGACATCGCCCGGCGCATGGTCGTGGCCACCGGAATCGCCCCCGCCGGCGACGACGCGGCATGCCGGTGGGCCGCCGTACGGCACGCCGACGACCACATCCACATCATCGCCACCCTCGTCCGCGAGGACCGCCGCCGACCGCGGCTGAACAACGACGCCGCCCGTTCCCAGGCCGAGGCCCGGCTGATCGAAGCCGAGTACGGGCTGAAGCAGCTCAACGCCGGGGACGGCACCGCCGCCAAGCGTCCCACCAGCGCCGAGCGTCACAAGGCCGACCGCGAGGGCCGCGAGCGCCCCGCCCGCGAGGAACTGCGCGAGACCGTACGGCAGGCAGTTGCCGGCGCCACGAGTGAGGAGGAGTTCTTCGACCGCCTGGCCGACGCCGGCGTACTGATCCACAAACGCGTCGCGCCCTCCGGCGACCTCCTCGGCTACAAGGTCGCGCTCCCCGACGACCGCAATGAGGACCAGGAGCCCGTCTTCTACGCCGGTTCCACTCTCTCCCCCGACCTGTCCCTGCCTCGTATTCGTAAACGCTTCTCCAACGACACCCCCTCACCGAGCGCCGACACGTCCTCCGACCAAGCCACCCCCCTGGCGCCGAGCGGCCCGGCAACGGCACGGCGCCGGGCCGCCAGGGCCACGTGGCAAGCGGTGCTCGTCATCGACGGCGGCCAGGACGCGGCGGCGGCCGCGCAGATCGCGGCGGCCGGGGAAATCCTGGACGCACTCGCCCAGACCTCAGCCGCCCACACCCGCACCCAACTGCGCGATGCGGCCTTCGCGTTCGAACGCGCCACCCGCTCCCACGTACGAGCTGAACGCGGGCACGACCGCGCCCTGCGCGAAGCCGCCAGGGACCTCGTCTACAGCGGACCCGCACTCGGCCGGGGAGAAGACGGAGCCACCACGGCGATACTGATCGACATGGCGTTCTTCCTCGTCACGGCCGCAGCCCACTGGCATGCGAAGAAGAACCACGCCCAGCAGGCGGCCGCCGCCCGCCAGGCCGCCGAGCACCTACGCGCCGCCTACCAGGCTGCCGCCGACGTCCCGTTGGGGGTGCTGTACCAGCGGGGACTGCATCTGTCGCAGCCACTGCGGCACAAGCAGGCTGCCTGCCTACGAGCGGCTGTGCCGCAGTTGGCCGAGCAGATCCTGGCTGAGCCGGGCTGGTACGCCCTCGCGGCCACCCTCGCCGACGCCGAGAGCGCCGGCCACGATCCGGCGGTACTGCTGGCCGAGGCCGCCCAGCGGCGAGAGCTGGGCACCGCAGACTCCATCAGCGACGTGCTGGTGTGGCGGCTACGCCACATGGCCGATCTGCCCGCCGACGCGACCACGATGCCCATCAACGCCACCCCTACCTCGGCCAGTACGCCGGGGCGTGCGACAACACCCTCAGCGGGCCGCGGCGAGGGGCCGGGCAAGGCCCGCTGATTACGGAGTCTGAGAGTTGAAGCAGGTCAGGCGCATGAGGCACCCTCCTTGTGGCCAGTCAGACGAAGAGAAGGGAAAGCGGATGTTCGGACGTGCTCGTGCCCACCGTGAATTCCGTGAAGCCCAGCGTGCCGGCCACGCCCTGCTGCACACCATGCAGTCGCGTCCCGGCTTCCAGCCTCCGGCACCCCATGCTGATCAGGCTGCGGACCCCGCCGCGGAGGCGGTAGTGCCCGACTTCCTGCCGCCGGACCTGCGGGTCCCCTCGCGCCAGGACGTCGAGGGCCTGATGATGCGCTGGCAGCAGCCACTCGTCATCGACGGCGAGGTCCGTTCGTGCCCCGAGTGCGGCGCATACCGGGACTGGATCATCTTCAGCATGTGCGACGACACGATCCACCTGCGCTGCCGGGCTGGCCACACAACGCCGGAGCCCCGCCTCGACCCGGTGTGGTTCAACCGCAACTCCGGTCCGGTCGATCACTTCCATCCCACCCTCGACGAGGGTCTGCGCCACCTCGGCCACTGAAGCCGGCGAAACCCCTGAAACCCCAACTCCCCTTCTCTCTGCCGGTGCCCGGAGGGCCGGCGCAGTCAACCTGTCCGCTTCGCAGGCCACTTAGGGGTTTCGCATGCGCCTTCCCACCACGACCGTCCTCAGCCTCAGCGCTCTCGCCGCTCTGGTTCTGACCGGCTGCTCGACGGGCAGCACCACCTCCGCCGAGCCGGCCTCCGCCACAACCGCCGCGCCGCGCAAGGTGGGCTCGAATACCGCAGCGTCGGCGCCGCTGTCCTCGGCCGCACTGAGCAAGCGGCTCCTTGATGAGAGCGACCTCGGCGAGGGCTACAGCCGCAAGCCGCAGCGCCCGGCCACCCACGACGATGTCACCGTGATCGGCTGCCCGGCACTGGCCAAGCTCGGCAGCAGCGCGGCCACCGGCACCGGCCTGTCCTTCCCCCGCAAGGCGAAGGCGTCCTTCACCTACGCCGGCGCCAGCGACTCACTGGTGTCCGAGGAGCTGTACAGCGACACCGCGACGAAGCTCTCGCAGGGCATCGGGGAGATCTTCGACGCGATGACCGCCTGCCCCACGTACCAGCTCGTGTCGGGCAACATCGTCATCGACATGGGTACGAAGCAGACGGCCGCCCCGGACCTGGGTGACGAGCAGTGGAGCCAGCTGCTCACCTACGCGGTCGGCGGGCAGCGCAGCGTCGTCAAGCAGACGGCGATCCGCACCGGCACGATTCTGGTGGTCCTGTCCGGGGCGCCCGCTCTCGTCGACGCCCATCTCGCCGACGCCGTCCAGGCGGCGCAGGCCCGCTGACACTCGACGCTCCGTCGTGCCCCGTTCTCCCCGCTGCCAGGCAGTGGAGAACGGGGCGTTCGTCATCCAGCATTACCGTGCTGCAGGGCCCTGCACACGGCGAGGGCCATGCTCCGGCTCCGGCTTCGGCCGTGGGCGATCCGGACGCTGTCGTACGAAGAGAGGTCACCGGCGTGGTGGACCGTCCCACGATGACCCGCGGGTGTTTCGCGTTCGTCACTACACCGCGCCGGGAGGTCGTGCTGCAGCTGCGGGACGACAAGGCCGGCATCGGCTGGCCGGGGCGCTGGTCGCTTCCCGGCGGCGGACGTGAGGCGGACGAGACGCCGCTCGAGACGGTCCTGCGCGAGTTGCTGGAAGAGACTGGCATCGTACCGACGGTGATCGAGGAAGTGGCTGTCACAGCCTACGAGGAGGGCAAGACGCCACCCCACGTGTTCGCCGCAGTCTGGGACGGCACCGAGAGCGAGCTGGTCCTCGGCGAGGGGCAGGCCCTTCGTCTGTTCCCGCTGGACGCTCTGCCCGAGCCGATGCCGCCCCATGTCCGGCACTACGTCGAACAGCTTGCACTGCGCCTGCCACCCCTTAGGAACGACCCCTCGCCACCCACATCCTCCGGGTTCCTGTGAGCACCGGGACGGAACGGCACGGCCTGGCGCAACGAAACCGGGCCCGGTTTCCTCACCTTGACGAAGGTGAGGAAACCGGGCCCTTTGGTGACGCGGCGGTCAGGCACGGCGCGTCCAGAGCAGGCTGGTGCGTGCCGCCACAGGGGGCCATAGCAGCGTGGGCATGCCCGCCTCCGGCGCGTGCGGCCGTTCGATGGCAAGCAGGCGATCGGGGTGAAGGCCCAGTTCCACGATCTCGTCAGCGGCGGGGACATAGACCAGGACGGCAAGCCGCCGACTCCGGCCGGAATGTGCCACGGTCAGGACGTGGTGCTGGTCCGGGCAGCCGGAGAGCGTATAGGCGTCGCCGGAGTTGAGGCCATCGGCACGGCCCTGGACGGTGTCCAGTTCACGGCGTTGGTCAGACCAGCGGGCGCGTTCCCTCATGTGGGGAAGCGCGGCGGTCCGCCGGTCGCGCTCGGTCCTCCATGCTCGGCGGCAGGGGGCGCATTCGTTGGTGGCCTCGGGGTTCGGTCCGGCCAGCGGCGTGTCGCACAGGCCGGTGCCGGCCGCGGCGCGACGGCGGTGTCCCGTGACGAGATTGGCGTGGCCTTTGGGCGCCCACAGCAGGTCCTCGTCGCGCGGGCAGGATCCGTCGAAGTACACGCTCACCTCGCCCGCGAGCCGGTGGAAGCGCTCCAGGGCCGCCGCGAGCGCCGAGCAGTTGGCGCACACCCGGCGGGCCGAAGTCGAGCGAGGGCCAAGGGACTTGCCGCAGTAGCCCAGCAGATGGCCGGGGATCGGCAGGTGGGCGGTGGCGCCCTTGCCGGTGCCGGCGGCGGGCCGGAGATCCCGTTCGCCGCCGGGGTGCGGCTGAGTGGTCAGGATCAGCCAAGCGCGTGTACAGCTCTGGCACAAAGAGTGCGTGGTGTTCTCCGCGCTCGGTGCGAGATAGGTCGAGTGCGTAGCGCACACCGTCAACGGCTCGGTGCCGATCAGGACGCCGTGGTGAGCGGTCCCGCTCGTGGGAGAGATGGACAGCCGGATCATGGGCAGGGGCAAGCAGACCTCCGAGGGTCAGTGTGGGGCGGGTGGGTGACGAAAGGCTCGTCAGAGAAAGCCGAAACGGCCGGGCAGGGTGGCGAGCGTGCGCGCGTCCTCGGCCGCTCTGTCAGCCTCGACGCGGGCGAGCGTGACCGCGCATTCGCCGTACTCGCGCGCGTTCAGCTCTCCGACCTCGGTGCACTGCCCGTCTTCGATGATGTACCGGGTCACCGTCCGGGCCGGGCTCGAGTCGGTGGGGGCATCGGACACCAGCGACAGCACCGACAGCACCGACGACCCGCACCGATTACCCGCATCCTCCAGGGCCCGGTCTACCAGGCGCGTCAGACGGTCAAAGCGCTCCATGCTCACCAGCCCGAGCACAAGGGTGTTGCCGCCCAGGTAGAGGAGTTCGGCGAGCACTTCCTGGGCAACCAGCGGCCGGATGACGTGCAGGTAGTGACGTCCCGGCCCGGCCGCCGCGATGGCATTGGCGACCGCGAGTCGTCCAGGGGACGAGTATGAAACCGACAGATCGGTGTCCTTTCGCAGCGGAAGCGACCGCCCGGGGCGAGGGGCGGCCGGCATGAGGAGGCGTCGTCGTCAGTCACGGCGCACGACGGTGAGACGCTCTTGCGCGCCCTCGGGCAGGGTGCGCCGAGGCACGGGGACTGGGGAGGCGAGCGAGGCGGCGAAGGCCGCGACCAGGTCGTGCGGGACGCTGGCGCTAAAGCTGGCGCACCACAGATAGGGGGCGCCCAAAACGGGTTCCGCCCACGCCTGCCAGCCCATCAGATCGGGGCGCGGGTCGGCGTCCTGAATGAGCTTGGGCAGTTCCTCCAGCGACACGCTGGAAGCGAAGCCGGGGTCCGTGGCCGCGGTCGCGGGGCGGTCCACGTCCCGGATCCAGCCCTGGGAGACAAGCGCGGCCATGACCGCCTGAGGCCCGTCGAACCCGGTGTCGGGCGCCTCGCGGGCATCGAGCGCGACGAGGAGGTCGGCAAGCGCCTCGTGCGGGACGCCCGTGGTGAAGTAGGCGTTCCACTCCGTCAGGGCGCTCGCGGCATGCGGACGGGCGGACAACTGCCACGCCACGGGCAGTCCGCCGAGTTCAAAGGGGTAGCCGGCGAGGATCCACTCGGCGCCGCGCAGCTCGTCCGGGCTCACGTACAGCAGGGTGTGGCGGGAGGTCGGCCACAGCCTCCAGCCCAGGCCGGTCAGCAGGTCGCCGATCCGCTCGCCGAGCGCGCCGTCGTCGCCGGCCAGGTGGCGCGGGGTGACCCAGTACACCGCCTCCTGCGGGTCGCGGTGGGCAGGGTCGTGGGGGTCGTGCGGGTGCAGGGGCGCCTCCGTAGGGTCGTTGGTGGTTCAGATGCCGTCGTCGCGTGGTCCGGTCGCCCTGCGTCGGCGGCGTGCGGGAGCCTCGGTCGGCTCGTGCCAGGTGAGTTCGACGGCGACGTCCGGTGGGAGGTGGCCGACCTGCTCGGCGTCCTTGGCCTCGGTGACGAAGACCAGCGGGTCGCCGTTCTCATCCTGGGCAGCGATCACCCCGCCGATACGGTGGGCCATGGGAAAGAGCGGGTTGATGGCGAGCCGGGCCGTCGCTTCACGGTCGCAGGCGGACAGAAGGTCGACGAGTTCGCCGACGGTCATCTCGTGCAGGTGCGGTTCGTCCACAGCGTTCTCCTCGCGGTAGCGGACAAGGGTGTCCCGAAGCTGGGCAGGGTATGCGGCGCGCAGGGCGCCCGGTGGTGTGGCGCCGGCGCCGCTGTTCAGAGCGGCTGGGAGGTGGCGAGGACCTGGGCCACGGCGGCGGCGACGATGGCCGCCGGAGTCTCGGTGTCGAACGACATCCGGTACCCGCGGACCTTAGCGGTGCCGGTGACCGCGATCACCCAGCCCTCACCGTCGGTGCCGGGACGACCCGTCGGGAACCACCCGAGGTAGAACTGCCCGTCCTTGCTGTTCACGTGGACATCGGCGCGGTCGTCCACGACCAGCTTGAAGTCGGCGTCCGTGAACTGGTCGGTCACCAGCGTCGGCTGGCCCGGACCGAGGCTCCAGGAGCGCAGCCTCAGGGCCTCGACAGTCGCGGAAAATCCGGGCTGGGCAACCTCCACGATCACCGGCATCACCTCTCTGACCTGGCATTTTCCGGGAAGGCGTCTACGTTGACATGCTCCAGAAGCGTTGGCCAGTCCTTCCGCGATCTTTCCTGTCTGCCCCGGGCGAACTGTTGTCCTTCAACAGCTGTGGGATCTCAAGTTCGGCTGCACAAATCTCACCGCCCGCTTCATATCGACAGCACTCTCTATGTTCGTCGACGAACTCGCCCACCACGCACGGCACATCGAACTGGCCGGCGAGCCCCGCCGCAGCACCTCCCACCTTGTCTGGGGTTACGCCTCCCTGCCCGTCTCACTCTCCGCGCGCCGATCACGGGTGAGCTATCCTCCGCGCATGCGCGGACAGTTCACCGGCTGGCCAGAGCAGGCCATGGACGTGTTGTGGCAGCTCCAGGGCGAACCGACCCAGGCGACCCGAGATCGCTACCGCACGCACCGCGAACGCCTGGTCCGGCAGCCGATGATCGCCCTGCTCAACGAGGTCGCGGACACCGACCCCCGGTACGAGGACTTCTCCGTCTGGCACTACCGCACCGA
Organism: Streptomyces sp. NPDC006872; assembly: GCF_040635845.1. Lineage (NCBI taxonomy): Bacteria > Bacillati > Actinomycetota > Actinomycetes > Kitasatosporales > Streptomycetaceae > Streptomyces > Streptomyces sp. NPDC006872. The sequence goes on along the minus strand of NZ_JBEYIL010000012.1, from coordinate 62,337 downwards.
CTCCTGGTGGTGGCAGCACCAGGGCGCGGTGATCCGGCTCGGCCGCAAGATCGAGATCGGTCTCCGGTTCAACCTGGACGGCCTGCGGATCCAGGGCGCCTGGTGGTACCCCGATCCCGGCCAGGTGGACATATTCCGCAAAGCCGTAGCCTCCGAGGGGAGTGGCCGCGAACTGTCCGCCATCGTCGAGGACGTGCGGAAGAAGGGCTACTACATCTCCGGGGACGTGATGAAGCGCCCCCCGCGCGGCTATCCGACGGACCACTCCCGTACGAACCTGCTGCGCCACCGTTCGCTGATAGCCGCCCGCCCCCTCGGCTGCGAGGAATGGCTGCACACCCCCGAGGCGGTCGACCGGGTCCTCTCGGCCGCCGCCGACCTGGACGCCCTGCTGATGTGGCTGGTCCGCCACGTGAAGCGCACCACCTGACATCACGAGGGCGCCGCGCGGCGCGGGAGGAACCACACCCGTGCCGCCAGCCCCTGCCCTCAGAAGGGCGGATTCCTGTCGTCGTCTCAATGTGGTGATCATTCCAGTGTTGCGACGAGCTTAGCGAAGAGGTTCGCGGGGGTGTTCCAGTTGAGGATCTTGCGGGGGCGGCTATTGAGTTCGGCGGCGACGATGGCGAGGTCCCCGGCGCGACACGGACAGGTCGGTGCTCTTGGGGAAGTACTGACGCAGCGGGCCGTTCGTGTTCTCGTTCGAGCCGCATTGCCAGGGGCTGGCGGGCTCGCAGAAGTAGACGGGGATGCCTGTGGCGCGGGTGAATTCGTCATGTCGACTCATCTCGCTGCCCTGATCCCAGGTCACCGAGCGGGCCAGCTCGGCGGGGAGGTCGCCGAGGGCGTGGACGAGCGCGTTGACGTAGCGGGTGGACCGGTCGACGAGGGTGCCGATCGAGGGGTTCTTCTTCCATCCCGTACACATAGTGGGGTTATGGGGGGGTAGATACGGACGGGCGAGGGCAGGCCGGCTGCCGGTGGTGGATGGAGAGGACCGCGGTGGCTCGGGCTGATCCTGGTACGGCGACTGACAGATGCTGGGCGCCGCCGGTTGTCACTGACTGCTGTGACACTCTCACCCGGAGGGCGGTGCCGCGCGGGGGAGACCCATCTGCGTCGGCGCTGCGGAGCGCGGGATCGGGGTCAAGAAGTCGTATCCGTACACCGGCAGAGCGTCACTGCGGCAAGGTGTAGAGAAACTCCTTGCCGCCTCGCTCTGGGCCGGGTGCGCGGCTGCGACCCAACGCTCCGGCTTGGACCAGGCGTTTGAGCCGGTTGTTCGCGTTCGTGACGGAGATGCCGAGGACTTCGGCTAGGTCCTGGGCACGGAAGGTGCGCAGCTGGCGCGCCTGCAGGTAGGTGTCCGGCATGACATTGGTGTCACCCAGCAACATGTGGTCTTCACCTTGCACGGCGAACTGCTTGCGCCGTTCCAGGCACACGGCGACGGACTCACGGGTCTCCTCGTTCAGCCCGATCAGTCTGACGCCTCCTGCTTGCAGGTCGCCGGCCGCGAGGGAGACGTAGAGTTTGCCCAGGAACTCGTCCACGAAGCTGTGGGTCATGGCTTCGGTTCCAGTGAAGTCGATCTCCAGTACGTGGGCTGGGCTAGCCGATCGGAGCAGGGTCTCCAGCTCGCTGCGCTTCTGTGCCCCCGCCTCGCGGGTGGATAGAAACGTACCCGGTTCGCTGACGGGGAAGGTGAGCAGGTACTTATTCGCCTTCATTGAACGCATTGAAGCACAACGGGGTCAGCCAGGGAACGATACTCTCAGCCAGGCCCAGGTGCCTGTCACCCAGTCGGGGATGCGCCGATAGGCGGTGAAGGTGTGCTCCCGGTAGTGGCTGGCAGCCACTACCCCATTGCCGCTGCGCAGGATCAGGCTCGTGATCGCTGTCTCCTTCGCTCCACACAAGACGTCGGGGAGCCCGTTACCGCGGTCCTCGCCGGTTCCGCTGATGCAGGGGCTCAGCGCACGCTGGAGCGCATGGACGCTGTCGGCTAGGTCGGAGTGCTGCGGATTGCGCCGAAGGTGATTCAGGACGCCGATTCCGGTGTCGCAGACGGACACTTCCAGGCGTCGTCGGCCCGTGGTCTTGCCGCTGTACGCCTGCGCGGTGATGAAGGCGCCCAGGTTGCTGGCCCCGTGGCTCACCGCGTTGTCGATGAGCTCGCCCAGGCCCGTGAACGCCTGCCTGCCGAAGCGTCTGCCGAGATGGGTGGTTGCCACAAAGCCGATCCGCTGATTCACGTCGCCGACCGCCGCCCCCGACAGGGGAGTCACCTCCAGCAAGCTGGCGGAATGATCGTTGCGAACTTCCGGCGGCAGCGCCCCCTCGACACGAACTCCCTCCGGGAGATGCTTCAAGAGGTCCATGCGCTGCAGGTACGAGGCTACGCTGCGACGTTCTGGCAAGAGCATGACGATGTCTGCCCCGTTCGCTGCGTGAGAGTGCGTCAGGGCGGCAACGGCGGCGAGGTCCAGCGGGCTGGCGAACTCCAAGCGGCGGCAGTCGATGACCAGTTCGGGGCGAGAACGGTCCTGCAGGCGCAGGTTGTCGCGCAGCAAGGGGTGACGGCCGGTCAGCAAGAGCAACACGACGCACCAGCATGCCAGGTCCGCGGACGCGAATCTCATCCGTTCGGTCGCGTCGCGGCCGCTTGTCGTACTCCCGTGCTACGGTTTCACGAACTTCAATGAAGACGATGTACGGGATGGTTCCAGTGGAGCTCACCGCCTGCTTCAACACACTGCTCACCGACACGGTCAACCTGAGCCGGTTCAAGCTCGAACTGCTCGACGACCGGACGGACAGCGTCTACCGGGCTCTGAAGGCCGACGAGGAGATCGGGCACCTCGTCCTCGACAAGATCCCTCAGGGGTCGTGGGCGCAGCGGACCATCATCGACCCGGTCGGCGACAACGAGTTCGACGCCGACTTCCTCCTCCTCATGGAGGAGAACCCGGACTGGCACGGCAGCCCGAAGACCTACATCGACAAGGTCTACGCGGCACTGCACCGGCACAGCCGCTACCGCGAGATGCCGCATTCACGCAAGTGCCGCTGCGTGCGTCTGGTGTACAAGAACCTCATGCACGTGGACATCGTCCCCTACGTGCAGCTCAGCGACGGCCGCGGTGTCATCGTCAACCGGGACGACAATGTCTGGGAGGCGACGGACCCCGAGGGCTTCACGGCCTGGATGCGCAAGCAGGACGGCATCACCGGCGGGAACCTGCGCAAAGTCATCCGGCTGCTGAAGTACCTGCGCGACCACAAGAACTCGTTCACCGGAACCCGGTCGATCATCCTGACGACCCTGCTGGGCAACCAGGTCAGTGAGACACGGGCGTTGACCGACCCGGGCTACTACTCCAACGTGCCCACGACCCTGCTGCACCTGGTCCAGGACCTCAACACCTACCTGCAGGCTAACCCCACCAAGCCGTCGATCGCCGACCCCTCCGGGTCGGGTGTCACGTTTGACCATCGCTGGACCCAGGACACCTATGCCTACTTCCGCGAGCGGATCCGCGTGCACACGGGCGAGATCGACGCCGCCTACCACCATCCGGACAAGGAGACCAGCATCGAGCTGTGGCAGAGCCTGTTCGGCACCGGCTTCAAGGAGCCCGAGGCGCAGCAGAGCAGCGGGAAGTTCCCCGCCGCAGCCACGTCCGTGGCCGCCGTGACGACGACGGGGCGGCCGGGGCGCGCTGGATGAGCAAGCGAAAGCCCGTGCGGCCTGCCGCTGCCACTCCGTGGCAACGGCAGGCCCTTGCGGACCTCCGTGCGATCGCGGTGGAACAGTCGGACACCCTGCGGGTGGTGGGAGCGTCTGACCGTACGGGCAACGGCGCCCTCGCGGTGACGATCGAGATCGACACGACGGAGATCGCCTCCGAGGAGGGAGGAATCCGACTGGAGCCGCGCGAGCGGTTCGTGCTGCACATCCCCTCCTCCCCGCTGCTCTCCCCGCAGGTCGACGTTGCGCACACACGGTTCATCGGATCCCCCCACGTCCTGCAGGGCCACCGGCTGTGCCTGTATCTGGACCCCGCACGGGAGTGGAACCCTGCCGGGGGTATCAGCTCGTGCCTCAACCGCCTGTGGAACTGGCTCAGCGACGCCGCAGGCAACCGCTTCGACGCTTCCACTGCCCTGTACCACGCGGTCGGTGGCGTCCTGCATCAGTCCGCGGGCACACCCACCATCGTCGTACGCGAACCCGTGCCCAAAAAGCGGGTGCAGGCCGGGTACTTGACCCCCAGGACCCCTCAGCGCCTGGATCTTGCATTCACCCCACAAGATCAACAGACGGCACGCCTGCCGGTCATCACCACCCCGGCGCCCCTTCCGATGGGAGCCGGCACCACACTCCTCCAGCTCCTGCAGCAGATCGATGGGCCACTCGTCGGCAGCGCCTCCGCCGACAGCCCGTTCGCGCCGGCCGTGCTGACCTCGCTCGTGACCAGCGTGGTGAGAAACGCTGAAGACACACCCCAGTACTTCCTCCTAGCCGTTCCCCATCCCGCGGGCGGGCCACCTCATCTGCTCGCGGGCCGGATCCCGGCAAGCGCCGCGAACGAGCTGCGCGCTCTAGCGCGGCGGCAGCCCGGTTCCCTCAGCAGTCTCACGCCTAGCGCGGTGAACCCGACTCTCCCGATCGAATGGTGCCGAGTGTCCGACGAACGACATGCCGTCACGACCCGCCGAGACGAGAGCCGTCCCGTTAACAACTACCAGGGCAAAGGCATTCACATCTGGGGCTGCGGAGGCATCGGATCCTGGACAGCTGAGTTCATCGCGCGTGCCGGAGCCGCTCACATCACACTGTGTGACCCCAGCGTAGTCACGGGCGGACTGCTCGTCCGGCAGAACTACCTCGAGCCCGACATCGGCGCAGCCAAAGCCGCCGCACTCGCCGACCGACTGCGCAGCATCAACGACAGCCTGACCGTCGACGTCGCCGACGGCATGCTCCCCGAGGACACTGAACAGATCATGGCCGAGGCTGACGTCGTCATCGACGCCACGGTCAGCCGGGCCATCGGGCAGTTCCTCGACATCCTCGCGCAGACTCCGCACCGAAAGGCAACCCTCGCCCAGTTCGCCACAGATACCCGCACCGGGACGCTGGGCATCCTCACCGTCTCCGCACCGAGAACTACCCAAGGGCCCTACACCCTGGACGCGTTGGCAGGCGCCTCCGTGCTCGACGACCCCCACCTCGAGCTGTACCACCCCCTGTGGCAAGACGCAGAGCGCGGCGACGAGCTGGTACCGACCCGCGGCTGCTCCGTCCCGACCTTCCACGGCTCCTCAGCGGACCTCGCGGCCGTGGCCGCCACCCTCACAACGTTTCTCGGCATGCACCTCGCCGCGCCGACGTCAGGAACTCACTTGGTCGCTCTTCCGCACGCTCACAGCGGGCCCCATCATCACTTCGTACCCCAAGAGCCGTAGTCTCGGGAACCGCGGGGCGATCGAGTCGAGCTCCCGTACGCCGACGGCAAAGCACGATGGCATCGGAGAAGCGGCATCTTAACGATGAGGCTGTCGAGGACAACCCCGCCCGGGCCGACGCAAACCAGAAAGGACTCCAACCGTGGTGCGCAAGTCCATCCCTGACGTGGAGCGGCTCAAGGTCTGGGTCCGTGCCGGCGGACGCTGCGAACTGTGCGGCACCTACCTCCTTGAGGGCAAACTCACCTACCAGGACTTCACCCTTGGAGAACTCGCCCACATCGTCGGACAGGATGCAACGCCGAATTCGCCTCGCGGCATGAACCCCTTGCCCAAGAACCAGCGTGACTTGGCCGACAACCTGATGCTGCTGTGCCGCGGCGAGCACAACGAAATCGACCGTAAGGGCTCTCTGGATATCATGACAGTTGAGCGGCTGCGACGCATCAAACGCGAACGGGAGGCCTGGATCCGACGGCTGACAGGCCTGAACACCGAAGCCGGCACAGTGGTAATCCGGCTGATCGGACAGGTGCGCGGCCAAGAGGTCGAGCTTACGAAACCCACTGCCACCGATGCCGTCATCCGCTCCGAAGAGCGATTCCCAGAATTTCCGCTCAGCCTGCACGGCGACGGCTTCGAGATCGATCTACGCCATGTGTCCGGCGAGAAGACGGGCGGTCCCGCCTACTGGGAGCAATGCCGGCAGCAGATCGACCGGGTCCTTGAACACAAGCTCGCCGACGCCCTGCGCGAGGACTCGGTGCAGCACGTCAGTGCCTTCGCCTTCGCCCGCTTGCCGCTGCTGGTCCATTTCGGCTCTCGCCTCGACGACACATTCCACGTCTCCATCTACCAGCGGCATCGCAGCACTGAATCCTGGTACTGGCCGAGCACTGCGGAAACGACCGTACACTTCACCACTGAATCTCCCCTCGCCCCTTCGCCCAACACGTCGGAGGGCGTGCTGCTGCTGAACGTCTCCGGCTCCATTCAGGTAGGAGAACTCCCCGGACCGCTCACCACGCTGCCCCGCTGGACGATCAGCCCGCAAAACCTCACTCCGTCTGTCGATGTCATCAATTCGCTCTCCGCACTCGACGATTTCACCTCAGCGCTCCGGCTGCTCCTGTCCGAACTGGAAGCCACCCACAAGGACCTGCAGCGGCTGCACGTACTGGCCGCCGTGCCCGTTTCCGCGGCGGTGGCCCTCGGCCGGGTACACGATGCCAACGTCCACCCCGCCCTCGTAATCTACGACCGCACTGGCGGCCAATACAGTGCGGCGTTGGAAATCGCGTAGATCCGGACCGAGACGAGATCTATGGCCATCTCGAACAGCGGTCGCGCCAGTCCTCGCCGGGGGCAGCCCTGACAGGACAAGTCTCCAACGCGATTTCGACGGCTGGCCCCCCGACCTCACCGCCCTGATCACCGAAAGCGACACCACGCCGGTCCCGCGCCGGACTTTCGCCATCGGCCTTGACGTATGTGCTGCTCGTCCAGGATGGACCTTAACGTGTAGAGACCGGACTTGCGGCCGGTGCCCGCGACGGGGTGCCGGATGGACCCCCACGTGTGGGGACTCGACGTGCGGCTCGCGGACCGGGGGGTCTCGGCCTGCGATGGACCCCCACGGATAGGGACTGGACTCTTGTCGAACTGCATTGCCAGTGCCATACGGTGGCAGGTGGCGATGGTCACAGCTGTGAGCCGGGAGCGGGGCTGGCGTGCTGAGCGCGTAGTCGGTGTACATGTGAGGCGGCCACATCGGCCGGGACTCCGGCGGCTTGCAGCCACCCGAAGATGTTGTTTGCGGTGATCGGGATGAGGGGGTCGTCGGGGCTGAGGAGCCGGCCCGCGTCGCGGAGCATCGTGGTGAGGACCTGGACTGCACCGGCTGGGTCGCCGGCGCGCCCCTGCCACATCGCGAGCCTGTCCTGCACGGCAAGGATGAGCGGGTTGTCGTGGTCGGGGTGACGCCGGATGTGGGTCAGCAACTGCCGGTAGGTGTCGGCAGCGGATGAGGCATCTGTGCTTGTGCTCTGCCATTGATCGAGTGTGTTGAAGGCGGAGCGTGTGCGGGGGTGGCCGGGGCCGAGCACGCGTATCTGTTCGGCGAGGACTTCGTTAAGAGCGGACGTGGCTGCTGCCGTGTCTCCGGCCTGGTGACGCATGACCGCGAGCTGGTGGCGGACACTGAGGTTGTTCGGATGCCCGACGGGCAGATGCTGTTGCTGGTCACGCAGGAGTTGTTCCAGGTCCTGCACAGCTTCCCCGGGGAATCCCGCTTGGCCCCGTTGCAATGCCAGGCTGCAGCGGGAGCTGAAGGTGTCCGGGTGGTGCGGTCCGAAGATCCTCGCACGGTCGGCCACCACTTCCTCGAGGGCTGAGACCGCCTCCGCGTGGTGTCCGGCATTGCCTCGCAGGTGGGCGAAATTGTGGCGAGCGGTGATCACCTCGGGGTGGTCGGGGCCGAGTACCTCCCGCATGTCCGGGATGAGCTTGTTGTAGCCGTCGAAGGCGTTGTCGGATTCTTTCGCCTCTCCCTGCCAGCGGTGCAGGCTTTGCCGGGTGAACAGCACGCGTGGATGCCGCTGGCCGAGCGCGCGTTGTTGATCGGGCAGGAGGGCCTGAAGCGAGGTGACGGCGGCGCCGGCGTCACCCGACTCGCCCTGCCACCGCGCGAGGTTGTGACGGGCGGTGAGCGTGTGCTCGTTGTCGGCGCCGTACTCCTCCTCCATTTGCGGGATCAGCTCCTGGTAGATGCCGATCGCTCCCGTCGCGTCCTCGCATGCGCCCTTCCATTGGGCGAGGTTGTGAAGCGTCGCGAGGATCGCTGAGCGCGTTGCCTGCGTTCGCCTCCGGTCCGCGAGGACCTCCTCGAGTGCGCGGACCGCCCCGAGAACGTCTCCTGCCTCGCCGCGGGTGACGGCCAGATTGTGGCGGATCACCAGCGTGACAGGGTCGTCGGGGCCGTGCAGCTTCGTGTGGCGGTCCTCCAACTCCTCCAGGATTGCCACCGCGTCGCGATGACTCCCGGCCGTGCTCGTCCAGCGGGCGTGCTCCATACGGACGACCACGGTGGACGGGTGATCGCGGCCGAGCCGCTCGTGCGCGAGGTGAGCGAGGGCCGCGAAGTGGCTGACTGCCGAGAGGATGCCGCCGGATTCACCGATGCTGACGCCGTGACGGTGGAAGAGACTGTGCACGGTCTCTTCCTGCCACAGAGGACTCGGCTCGTCGACGTCATGCCCGCTCAGCACATGCGCGCTGGCTCGGAGCCGTAGCGCGTGCTCCTGGTCCTGCTCGACCTCCGGCCAGATGTCCAGCAGAGCATCGGCGCAATCCGGGAGGACGGCCGCCCTGCGCGCTGCACGTGCGTCGTGGGTTTCGGAGGGCGGCTGGTACTCGCGCACGGCACGCTGGATGAGCTGGTGCACGCGTACCAGCCAGTCCGTACGGCCGGCGCCGGCGGACGTGTGGTCGAGAAGATGGAGACGGTCCAGGGTGGCCAATGTGTGTTCGGCGTCGAGTTCATCGGTGTCCCGGCCGGAACCGCTGCCATCGGTGAGGTAGGCGCGGGCGGATTCGGTGGTGAACAGGGCGTCGGGGATGCCGGCCGTGCCGTCGAGGACGGCGGCGAGTTCCATCATCGGGCGGGCCATGCCATGGGTGTGCTCGTCGGCCTGCTCGATGGAGATGTCCCACAGGGCGGCAAGCGAGCGATCGGTGACGCTGCCGCGCACGGCCGGTGTGAGCCGGTCCAGGGTCAGCCGCCGGTCGGCGAGCAACTGCCGGTAGCGGGGGACGGTGCAGGAAGAGTTGTAGTCGAGGTAAGCGGCGGCCCGTGACAGCGCCAGAGGCAAGTGGCCGAGGTCGCCGGCGAGTTCTGCCAAATCGTCGTCGGAGTCAGTCAGGACCGACCGGCGCAGCGTGCCGCGGAGGTGGTGCAAAGCCTCCTGGGGGCTGAAGAGTCCGATCGGCAGGAAGGTGTGACCACTGAGGACGGCGAGATCACTCTCACGGCTTCGCGTGGTGATGACCACCCTGCCCCTGCCGTCTGTCTGCCTGGGCGGCCACAGCCCTTCCAGAACTCCGGGGGAGGGGACGTCGTCCAGCACGATCAGCCAGTCGCACGTGGTGGTACGCAGCCAGTTCACGAACTGCTGCGCCGCGACCAGGGTGTCTTCGCCGTCGGCGGCGAGGCCGAGCGCGCGGGCCGCTTGAGCGTAGGAGCCGACCACGGCCTGGGCCGTGCCGGCCGCCACCCACATCACCACGTCCACCCCTTCGGCAGCGACGGCGTGGCAGTAGTGGGCGGCCAGCGAGGACTTGCCGACACCCCCGGTGCCCGTGACCACCCGCCCCTGCACACGCTGACTGCCGCCCCGAGCGGCGGCACGCTGGTCTGCCTCCAGCGCCCGCGCCAAGCTGTCACCCTCCTCGCGTTCGATGAAGCCGCTGCCCGTTTCGGGCACCAGCCCGAGCCGCAAAGGCGTGCCACGGACCGATCCGTTCCGTGCGCCGGTCAGAGCCTCCCGTATCACCGGGACCGACGCCTCACTTCGTGCAGCCTTGCTGCGCTCGGCGTTGCGGCGCAACACCTCCCACTGCTCAGAAGAACGCGAAGAGCCCGCAGGAGCACGGCTTTCGAGAAACGTGATCAGGAAACGGAAGGGCCGGCCGGCACGCGGAACGCTGCGCCCGCTGAACCATTCGCTGAGTGTGCTCTTGGACAGGGTGATCGCAGGCGTCTGCCGCTTGGCCTGAAGGGAGATCTGCCCGAACGTGAGCTGGGCCGCTTCCCGCAGCGCATCCAACTCCTCGCCCAGGCGCGATGCCGCGGCCGGCCTGTCGACCATGCTGCTCCTCGAGTTCGTTCCGAACGTTCTCCGAACCCTATTACTCGTGCACTTGACCACGGCGTACCTGCTGTTCGGGGCTCAGCACCGTCGCCGAACACCCCGCCGAGCGGGCTGAGTGGTCACTGTCGGCCGCCCGGTCGACGTCGTACCACGAGGGGATACAAACGTGCGTGATCTGTATCGGAAGGCGCGGACCGCTTGGCGGTCACCGCGAACGCGACGGAAGGCGACTGCGGCTGCGTTGAGGTTCGCGACGCAAACCGCGCTGAGGATGATCCTGGAGCACCTACTGGGTTAACCCTCCCAAGTCCCGGCCGGAAGACCGGCCCTGGCGCGTTCTCCCGCACACCGAAATCCGCAGAGCGGCAGAACCTGACAGAGGTGTACCGATTCGCTAGCCACAGTCCAGACCGTTGTGGCCAAGAGCATCGACAGCAAGCCGCTCGTTGAGGCAGCAGCACAGCGGCAACGTCCCCGCCTTTCCGGCCGCGCCAAGGCCAGGCCCTTCAGGAGGCTTGTCGCTGGACATCCGGCCCTCGAAGATGCCGACATGATCCAACTCGTCCACACACCCAACGCCGAGACAGGCCTCCTTGGAGCCAACTTCAGCCGCCGCAACCGCCAAGCAACCGGGTGTGGCCCAGAGGACGGAGCCGCCTCTTGCCGTGTGCCGGGGACAGTGAGTTGCTCACCGTCCCCGGCTCGGCCGCGCCGGATGGGAGGACCGTGGTGGGGCGATGGCTGGCCGGAGGCTCGTGGGGACCGGAGTGGTGAGAGCGCAGCGGCGGGCGGCGGTCTTGACGAGTTGCTGTTGCTGTTCGGCGGGTAGCCCGGCGATGTGGTCGATGCCAGCGGCGAGGGCCGGGCCGAAAGGTGAGCCGACGGGCAGGCCGGCTGCCTGGACGATCTGGGCGGCGGCCTCGGCTTCGATCAGGAGGCCGAATGCCGGTGGGATGCCGAGCAGTTGGGCGGCGTGCTCGCGGGTTCCGGTCAGGGCCTCAGTGAGGGGAAGGTCGTCGTCGAGGACGCTGTCAACGATGTCCAGCCAGAGCGGCATGGCACGGTGGAGGCGGGTGAGGAAGTCGGCGTCGGTGAGCCAGCATCCTCGCGACGGCGCAGGATCGGTGTCGTGCTGCACCGACCGATCCCGTTCAGCGGCGGCCGTAGTGGTCGGGGCGAGTCCGGGAACCCATACGTTTAGGTAGTCCTGGATGGCATGACTCAGGGGCGTGAGGGCCGCGCCGATCCAGGGTGAGATGTCGTCGTGGTGCCAGTCCCGTACGACGCCGTACCCGTCGTGTCCGGGCTGTCTGCCGATGCGGGAGTCCCGCACTGTGAAGGTGCTGTGGTCGGCGAAGGACAGGTACGCGTTGTCGAGGACGCCTTGATCCGGGTGGAGGATGCCCAGGCGCAGTCCGCCGTACTCGCGGTGTCGGATGGTCTGGGCGAATTCGATGCGCAGGCGCAGCGGGGAGTCGGGCGAGATCACCGCGTAGCAGGCGTCGCCGATCACCCGTCGTTCGTGGACGGGCAGGTCGAGGAGTTCGGTGAAGAAGTGTTGGGCGTGCAGGGACAAATACGGTGGTGCTCCTCAACAGCAGAAGGGGGCGCAGGGGCGGTCACCTGTGGCGGTCGGCAGGATGTCCGGAACCCGACAGGCGCATTGGGCCGGTGCTCGGTGCCGAGGCCCCGACGTTCGTGCGCGACGAGGTGGCCAGCGAAGGTGCTCCGCTGAGCGGCAGTCCCGGCTTGTGTCCGACTGAGTCGGTCCGGGCCTCGGGAAGGGTGAGGTGCAGGCGGGCCTCGGCCGGAACGCTCCACACGGCGCGCGCGAGCGGCACGGTGGAGGCCAGGGACGAGGCGAACGCTGCGATCAGGGAGGCGGGGACGGCGGAGGAGAACGTGGACTTCCACAGAGGGTTGTCCGGTGGTCTACCCCAGGCGGACCAGACGGGCGCGGCCGGGTTCTTGCGAAGGTAGGCGTGTTCGAGCACACCATGGCGTCCGAACTGCGGAAACACTGGGTGCCGTCCGTCTTGGCTGTGTGTCTCCACCCGGCGCCGAGCAGTGGCAGGTATACGTCTTGGGGGCGAACGTCGTCTGGCCGCAGCAGGTCGCGTTCGCCCCGAGGGCTGAGCGACACAAGGTCCTTTTGGAGGGCGGGGATTGAAGATCACGAGCAGTGTGCAGCGATGGGTCAGCAGCGAGCGGGGGAACGCGGGGCGACGGCTGCAGCAGGCGGACTGCTGGTGCTCCAGCGCGGCACACTGCGGGCGGTGGGGGCCGGTCTGCGGCGGGTGGCGGCGCGGTGCACGTCGAGTGGGGTCGGCATCGGGGGCCCGGGAGGGGTCACGGGTGTGAGTTGGGCGCGGTCGGTGAGGTAGTGGAGCATCGAGTCCTTCCAGCGCGGCAGGGGCTCGGGGTCGGAGACGCAGGTGGTGAGCGCCGTGACGAGGTGGACGGGGGTGTGGGTGGAGGCGGTGGCGTACCAGCCGGCGGCAGCAGGTCCGCCCTGCAGGTACCAGCGGGCCTGAAGGGTGGTCAGTTCCAGGTCGGCGTCGAGGCGGCCGGTGGTGTACTCCAGGCTCACCAGGCCGTCGGGCGTGCGCACCTCCAGCACGCCCCACCTCGGGTGCTGGATCGCCCAGCCACGCTGGATGAGAGGGGCAACGGCCCGGAAGGCGTCCAGTTCCCCGTCGTCGGCGGGTTCGGGGAGGTAGGCGGCCGGGCCGGTCGTGTAAGCCTCGGCGAGGGCGGTGGTGAAGGCCGTGACAAATTCCGTGGGGCACATGTTGTTGAAGGACGCACCCCACTTCGGCTGGGCGAAGGGGTCCTCGTACGCGGTGATCCGCCAAAGGCCGTCGTCGGGGCCTTCAGGCAGGTAGCCGAGGCGGACCTTGCGGTCGGGGGCCGTGACGTAGACGTTGCCGTTCTCGTCATGCTGCAGGTCCCAGCCCAGGGCGAGCAGCGGGGCCAGGGCGGGGTCACCGGTCCAGGTGGTTCCGGCGAGGTAGCGGGGGGTCACGTAGACGTCGCCGTCGATCTCTTCGGTGTCGGGCACGAAGGTCCTGGGGGTCGGAGTGGGGGGCGAGCGGAGGGGAGGCAGTCAGCAGCTGGTGCCGCGCGGGTATGCGGGTGCGCGGAAGGCCGCAGTTGGGCCGGGGCGGAGCAACTGTGCCTCCAACTGGGCGGGGTGGCCGGTGTAGTGCAGGGTGCGCAGGCCCAGCTCGGCGGCGGCCTGACAGTTGTCCTCGCGGTCGTCGATGAACAGGACACGTGCGGGGTCGTCGATGCCGGTGGCGGCCAGGGCGTGTTTGTAGGCGGCCGGGTCTGGCTTGCACAGACCCAGGCGGGCCGAGTACAGGGCGTCGGTCATCAGTTCGCGCCGCCAGTCGGTGGCGTCAAGGACGTCACTCAGGAAGTGCGGGGCATTGGAGAGGAGCACCATGGGCAGTCCCGGCTGGCGGGCGCGGTGCAGGATGTCGAGGACGCGGTTGTCGGTACGGATCCACATGGCGGTGTCGGTGTCTCGGAGGGTACGCAGCCTGCGTGCGCCGGGGTGGTGGCCGAGGACCTTGGCCCAGTAGGCGAGATCGCTCAGTTCTCCGGCGTCGTAGGCATTCCGGGGAGTCCAGAAGGCGTCCTGGAAGGAGGTGAGTTGGCCGTCGGGCCAGTCGGCGAGGTCGGCGAGCCGGGTCCACATGGGGGTGGTGGGCTGCAGTCCGGCGACGCCGTTGTAGTCGATGATCACGGCGTCCACACGGGCCGGTGTGAGGGGAGTGCTGGTCAAGGGGTGGGGTTCTCCAGGGCTTTGCGGGACAGGACGGCGACGACTGCCGCAAGCAGGGCGGGCAGCATCAGGGCTGTGGTGAGGGAGGTGATGGTGGCGAGTGCGCCGATGAGGGCAGGGCCGGCGAGCAGGCCGGCGTAGCCGGTGACCGAGACGGTGGCGACCGCGCGAGGTCCGCCGTGTCCGGCGGCGGTGATCAGGCTGGGGATGGTGACGGACAGGCCCAGGCCCAATGCCGCCCAGCCGGCCAAAGCCGCCGGGACGGTGGCCAGGGTCACGCCCGCCCCGAGACCGGTCGCGGCAAGAACGGCGCCCGTGCGTACGACCATCGGCGCGCCGAAGCGGGTAGTGAGGCGGTCCCCAGCGAGCCTTCCGGCAGCCATGGCCCCGCTGTAGGTGGCGAACGCGGCGGCGCTGACCGCCGTTGAGGCATCCAGGCTGTGCAGGTGCACGGCTGCCCAGTCCGCGGCAGCCCCCTCCCCCAGCAGGCACGCTGCGGCCAGCGCGCCCAGCAGCCACAAGCGAGCCCGGGGAAGGCACGGCGAGCCCTTCGGGTCCGGCGAACGCCGGGACGTGGCGGGGGTAGTGGGCTCGAGCATGCTGAGGGTGCGGGACGCTGGAGCCATGGCCAGAGCAGCCAAGGCAAGGGCAACGCCGGTAGCAGCGAAGAGCCAGCTGTGGGAGGCGTTGGTGCTGACAGCGGCGAGTGCGGCTCCGCCGAGCGCACCGAGGCTGTAGGAGGCGTGCAAGGACGCCATGATGAAACGTCCAAGACGGTCCTGGCACCGGACCGCCGCGGCGTTCAGAGCCACGTCCAGCACACCGTGCGCGATACCGAACACGAACGCCCCCAGAGCGAGGGTGAGCGGCGTGCGACAGACGCCGATCACCGCCAGGGCGGCGGCGAGGCCGACAGCGCCGCTGGTCAGCAGCAGCGGCTCCCGGGCAGGAGCGGCAAGACGCCCGCCGACGTGAAGGCCGGTGACCATGCCGACGGCGGCGGCGAGCAGGACCAGGGCGAGACCTGCGGTGCTCAGGTCGGCCGCCTGCTGGACGGCCGGCATCCGCGCGCCCCAGACGGCCATCACGACCCCGAGCGCGGCGAAGTACCCCGTCAGCAGCCGGCGGCCATGGACCGGGGCGTGAGCAGTCGTCGTGCTCACGTGGCCGAGTCCTGTGCGGGGACGGCGGTCGGGTGCGGGTCGACCTGGACGGTGAGGTGGCGGTATGCCTCCTGGGAACGGTCCTGGGCCACGTCGGCGGTCGGGCCGGTGGTGATCAGGAACCCGATGCGGGCGGTGAACAGGTCGCCGTCCGGCGGCAGCATCAGCTGGTCGCCGACGTCGCGGTGGAAGTGGGCCCGCTCCAGCCACGGCGTCTGCTCGGCGAAGCCGTCGGTGAGGTGGCGGGCGGTGAGGGTGCCCGGGTGGGCGGGGTAGATCATGCGGATCGCCGCTGCCCGGCTGTGCGTCCGGGTGAGGTCCGGGGCACGTCCGCAGGCGATGTCCGCCGCCACCCGGGCGAGGTCGACGCCGGTGGCGAGGTGCACGAGGTGACCGATCATGTCCCCGCCGAGGCGGGCGTTGACCTCGATCAGCCGGGGGCGGCCGTCGACGAGGCGGAGTTCGACGTGGCTGACGCCGTCGGTGACGCCGAGAGCCTGCACGGCAGCCTGGGCAGTTGGGGCAACAGTGGCCAGCAGCGGGTCGGCGGCGTCGACAGCCTGCGCGATCTCCTCGAAGTACGGCGGGAGTCCTACCGTCTTGCGGGTGACGGCGACCACGGTGGTGGTGCCTTGGTAGGTGACGCATTCGACGCTCACCTCCGGACCGTCGAGGTATTCCTCGACCAGCACCTCGGTGCCCTCGGCCCCGAGGCGGGCGGCCTGGGCAGAGAAGGCGTAGGCGTCCGGCAGTTCTTCGGGGGTGTCGACGCGGATCACGCCGGCGCTCGCTGCACGCGCAGCGGGCTTGAGGACGATTGGGTAGCCGATGTGCTGTGCAGCGCGGGCCGCCTCGTCACCGGTGCGGACGCCGTTCGAGGTTGCCGAGGGCACCGCGTGCCGGGCGAACAGGGCACGGGAGGTGGCCTTGTTGCGGCAGCCCTGCATCACCTCCGGGCCGGGGGTGGGCAGGCCGAGGCGGCGGGCGAGGCGGGCCACGGGCACGAGGTACCACTCGGTCCACGTCATCACCCCGGCCACCGGGTGCCGCTCGGTCAGGGCCAGGGCGGCGGCGGTCAGGGCCGCCTGGTCCGTCGGGTCAGCGACCTCCCAGTCCAGAAGGTAGGGGCGTTCCCACGTCGGTTCGGCATCGGTGATCAGGACGACGTCGTAGTGGGCGGCTACGTTCTCAAGGCAATACGCGCGGTATGCCTCGGCCTCCATGTCAGCGGCGGCGACGATCAGGACGACGGGGCGAAACGGCAACAGAGTGCTCCAAATTGGCGTTGCGGTGAGGGGAGTTGGTCTGGTCTGGTTCGCCGTCGGGTCAGGGGGTACGTCGGCGGCGGAGTCCGAAAGCGCCAGCCCAGTCGGGGTGATCAGCGATCAGCTTGCGTGCGTACAAGGCCGTGAAGTCGTTGTTCAGCCCGCGCAAACCCTGCGGGAGTCGCCAACGCAACGCTTCGAAGAGGGCCTTCAGCCCGATGCGGGTAGCTCCCGCCGCTATCCGGTCTGCGGTGAGCCGCTCCAACGCGCGGTAGACGTAGGGGTGTTCAGTGTCCAAGTCGTGGAACTGCTCCGTGATCGTTCGCCTGTCGATACGAAGGCCAGCAGGCTCGGGAAGCGGCAGGACGTCCTGCTTGACGGCGTGGGACATGGGAATCGGGCAGCCCTCCAGGAAGTCGAACGGGTGGGCGAGGCGGGTGCAAGGTGGAGGTCAGGCAGCTGACGGGCGCAGGTCCGGGAGGGTGCCCAGCCGGGTGAAGGCGGTGGCCAGGCCGATTGCCTGCAGGACGGCGCAGGCCGTGATCGCATGGCCGAGCTGGCTGGGCGGGATGGCGGCAACGAGCAGGCCGGCGACCGGGAAGGGCGTAAGGAGCAGCAGGATCGTCACCGCGAGGGTGTTACCGAAGACGTCGGCGGGGATCAGGTGGGAGCGCAGGGTGCGCAGCACGACGGTCATGCCGCTTTCGCCGGCCATGAAGAGCGCGATCAGCGCCAGACAGGCGGGGTAGGTGTGCGTGAGCGCGAGGGTGAGGCAGGCCGAGGCCGTGATCGTCGCGCAGACGGCCCCGGCGGGCCACAGACCGTAGCGGTCGATGGCGTGGCGGCACAGGGAGATCGCGATCAGGGAGGCTGCGGCGGCGGCCGACCAGAGCAGGCCGACATCGGCGCTGGAGTGGCCGAACTGCTGGACGACGATCACCGGTGCGGCGGCCTGCAGGAGGCCGACAGCAAGGTTGGACAGCGTCAGCCCCGCGACGAGCCAGCCGAGTGCCGGCAGCGCGCGTAGGGTCTGCCAGCCCGTCTTCCATCCCTGCCGTACGGCCGCCGGGGTAGTGGCGTGCTGGTCGGTGTGCTGCTTGGGAGCGAGGGCGGCCGCGAGCAGGGAGAAGGCGGCGGTCGCGGCGAGCATGCCGGTGGCGCCGGTGTGGGCGAGGAGCAGTCCGGCGAGCGCGGGTCCGGCCAGGGTCGCCGTCTGATCGATGCCGAGGAGCACCGACTGCACGCGGTGAGCGCGCGTACCGGCGGCGCGGCTTGCCAGCCCGCCCGCGGTTTCGGCCGCGACGTAGCTGAACTCGGTGAGCACACCGGTGCCGGCGGCGAGCGCCATCACCGTGATGGTCTTCCCCAGCCCGCCCGTCTGGGCCCCAAGGAGCAGCGCGGCGGCCAGGACGAGGGTGGCCCGGGCGGTGGCCGCGAGGCGGAAGACGCGGGTGGTGCCGTGGCGGTCGACCAGGGCACCAGCCACGGCGAAGGCCATCAGCCTCGGCGCCCATTCCAGGGCGAAGGCCAGGCCCGTGAGGGCCGCGGATCCGGTGGTGGCGAGGACCAGCAGGGGGATGCCGTACGTCGTCATGGCGAACGCGGCGGCGTCCATGCTGCGCGGGAGATAGACACTGCGCAGCAGGGGGGAAACCGGTCGGTGGGAGGGCCGGTTTCCGGTACGGGCTCTCACGCAGCGTGCTCCGTCTCATCCGCCGCGTGGGAGGAGCGGGATGCCACGGCGTTAAGGACCTGCGGATGCGTCTGGAGCCAGTCGGCCAGAGTGGTCCGCAGCTGACCAAGCGCGAAGGCCGCCTCGGCGGGGAGGACGGCGCCGTTGTCCCCGAGCAGTTTCAGGGTGTGCTGGACACGGGTGACGAAGCCCCTCGCCGCGCTGGGGTATTGGTGAGTGCGGGACCAGCGGGCGACGGTGTCGTACACCGAGGCGAGGTCCTCGCCTGCTTCGGTGAGCCGGTAGCGGGCCGGTGCGTGGTCGGTGAAGTGCACCAGACCCAGTGCGCGGGCGACGTCGATGGCATAGCGCAGCTGGTGGCGGGTCAGGTCGCCGAAGGTGCCCTGGAGACTGCCGCGTCGGTGGCTGATGGGGCCGTTGTCGTCGATCTCGCTGACCAGCCGGATCAGGGATGGCAGAGACAGGGTGTTGATGACCTGACTGGTGTGCGGGCGGTTGAGGATCGCGGTGCTGGTCATCGTCGCGGGCCTCCTGCTGGAGAGATCGCCAGGGGGCGGGCGGGTACCGGGTGGGAGAAAAGGTTGCCGCGCTGCCACGGTGTGGCCGGGGCCTTGGCCATCTGGCCCAGGGCGGGCGCGGCCGGTGGCGCGAGCATTCGGGACTGGGTGGTCAGCCACGGTCCTGAGCGGGCTGAGGAAGACGGTGTCAGGGCCTGGCCCCACAGGGAGTGGGTAGCTTCGGCGACGGGGTATCCGGCCGCCCACGCGGAGAGGGCCTGGTAGACCGGGGCGAGGGCCCGCCCGCTGGCGGAGAGCTGGTAGTCGCCGGCCGGCGTGGTCGCGGCCAGCCCGTCGTCGATCACCCGGCGCAGCGGCGGGTAGACGCGGCTGAGGCTGTAGGTGGGCATGACCTCGGCGGCCAATGCCTTGGCGCTCGCCGGCCCGCGGGCTTTCAGCGCCCACACCAGCGGCGTGGAATGCCGCGGGCTGATCAGAGCGATCGTGTCCTCGATGTTCTGTGCCACCGCGACCGGCTGCGGCTGAAGCTCGCCGGTGGCCTTGTTCCGAACGAGAGGCTTCTCCAGATGCGTGTCCCCCCAGGCGGCGAGCACAGGCAGGACGGGCATCAGGTCGGCGCCGCGACGGGTCAGTCCATAGGTGACGTGCCGGGGGGTGTGCTCGGTCCGTGCGACAAGACCGGCGTCGACGAGCTTGCCCAGCTTCGGGTGGAGCTGGCCGTCCGCAAGCGGGGCGAGCTTGGCCTTGATCTCGCTGTAGCGCAGCGGCTGGGCGGCGAGGGTCATCAGCACCCACACGCTCCAGTTGGGGGCGAGCATCTGAAGGCTCTCGGTGACGCGGGACAGGTCATTCAGGGTGGTGCGGGACAGACCGGTGGCGGCCAAGGGGGAACTCCTCAGGCGGGGCAATGGGTCAGCGGGTGCGGGCGATGGCACGCGCGGGAGCGGGAACCGGTGCGGCATTGGGGGCGGCCGGCGCGGGCTCGGGCTTCGCGTCGTCCGGGGCGGGGACGCGGTGCAGGCTGGCCAGGACGCCGCTCAGGGCCTTGGCGTGGGCGTCGCGGGCGGCGACGGCGTCGGAGATCCGGCGCGCGCAGTCGAGGATGTGACCTGCCTCGAAGGTGCCGATCTCTCGTTCCGGATCGGCCAGTTGAAGCAGCCGCTGGCGTTGGAAGTCGATGTTGCGCTCGGCGAACTGCAGGTCGGCGAGGCCGGCGATCAGGGCGGCGAGCATGCTGCCATCGGGGTTGAGGCCAGCCAAGGTTTCGAGGTCGGCCAGCGGCTGGGCGTACAGGTCCTCGATGCGCTCGGCAATCGTTTGGGCCGTGACGTCAGGTGCAGGCAATCGGGGCTTTCACGGTCGGGGCCCTCGCACTGCCCCGGCTCGGATGTCAGCCGGGGCAGGCGGAAGGGCGGTGGTGGTCGTCGGCTGCGTGAGCCGTACGGGTCGGCGTGGCACCGGCCCGGGTGGAGGCATGGTGCGCATCAGCTGGCCGAGGGCGGCGACGTAGCCGTTGCGCCCGGCCAGGGCCGCTTCCATCCACTGGGCGTCGAAGCGCAGGTCGTCGGCGGACAGTTCGCTCATGTCGCGATCGGCGGCGGTGGCCTCGTGGACGCGGTCCCGTACCCAGGCCACCTGCTCCTCGGCCACCACGAGGAAGGAGCGCAGCTCCAGCGCCCGCCGCAGTGCCGCGGACGCGTCGCGGCCGAACGCCTGCGTGTACAGCTCACGCACGGGGGCGCCGAACGTCTGCTCCAGCAGGCTGTCCTGGCTGGAGGTCTTGTCGGTCACGCTCACCGGACCGCCCCGCGTACGGGTGCCTGCGCGGTGTCCGGCACAGACGGTGCGGTGGTGGGCAGGGCCGGTCCCCGGCGGGCGGCGGGCGCCGTCCCGCGCCACGCCGGGCTGCGGTTCCCGATCGCCTGAGGGTCAAGGAGGTGGCGCACCGTCATGGCGCGTCCCTCCCGCACGGTGTGCGCGCTGTTCACCGAGTCCGCGAGCCGCATGACGTGTTCGGGCAGCTCGACGAATTCGCCGTCGGGCACCGTGTCGACGTGGTGGGCCAGGGCTTGGGCAAGGGCGTCTTCGGCCCTGTTCAGCACCTGGTGGGCCTCGGTGAGCAGCCCGTGCCAGCGCACGATCGTGATGGCTTCCGGGTGGGCCTGCGGGGCGGCGACTACCGCGCGTCGCAACTCGGCAACCGGCATCTGGAAGCGGGACTGGATCTGCTCGGTCAGGACGCCCAGCACGTCGTCGGCGTCAGGCACAGCACAATTCCTTTCCGTTGGATTCGAGGAGACAGGGCGTGGCATTTCCACGGCCCAACCGCCTTACAGACGAGTGCGATTCAGGGCCGTCCGGGAGAGAGGGGCAGACTGGTTATTCCAGGCACATGCGGACGTCGCGATAGACGTAGGTCCCGGAAACCCAGCCCTTGACGCCGGTGGTCTTGTCGGTGATGTACACCCACTTCGCACCCTTGGTGGTCTTGTGCACCGTGAACTTGTGCGACTTGTAGAGGATGCCGACGGCGGTGGACTTGGTCGTCGCCTTCTTACGGATGGTCACGGCGTTGGTGCCGTGGACCGCCCACGGGAGGTACGGGTTGCTGGTGCAGGATGACGCGGGCACTGCAGTGGCGACGGACGTCGGCGCTGCGGTGGCCACAGAAGCCGACGCGAGGGGCAGGACGAGCGCGCCGAGCAGTGCGGCGGATATAGCAATTCGGGTTGAGCGCATGGGAAATTGAGCTCCATGCCAGCAAGAAGGAACAGAGAATGTAGGCCGGACAGTTGCCTGTGCGGGCCGGATTCAAGAGTCCGGAGAATCCCCGGTTTCACTAACCGGGGATGGAGTGCTATGTTTCGCCGCTGCCGGACGGGAGCGGCGTGAATCGCCCGGAAATCAACGGGCGTTGCTGCAGCCCTCAGCGGCCGGGCCGTCGCGATGGTTCAGATGACACGGCGCGTGCCGCAGCCACAGGCCAGGTGCTCCGGCGCGCGGGAGGCACGGTCGTGGGCAGCGGAACGTCTTCGCCGCTCCAGTGCGCTTCCCACCACGTCGTGGCGGCCTCGAAGGTGGCGAAGCCGCCTTCGCGCAGGGTTCGTGTCCAGGTGTCGGTGTCGACTTCTTCCAGCAGCACCCGGAAGGGCAGGGGGACTCGCTGGTCCAGCGCCCGCAGCAGCACCGTGGTCTGCAGGGGCGCGACGTCCTTGGTGTAGCTGGTCAGGAGGGCGAAGTGATCGCCGTCGCCGCGCAATCGCTCCTCCAGAGCACAAGTAGCGTCGTCGGCGGGCGTGCCGCCCAGGCCCTCGGGCAGCAGGATCTTGTCCTCGGAGCAGCCGCGGGCTATCAGCCAGGACTGGGCGATCGCCGGCAAGGGCAGCGTGGCGTGGTCGAAGCGGAAGGTCTTTGTGGCGGTGTCGCGCTGGAGGTGGAGGGCGACGAGTTGGGCGTCGCCCGGGATGCCCCAGGTGACGGCCCCGTTGTGGAGCACGAAGTAGCTGTGCCGGCCGTCGCTGGTGTGGTGCTTGGCCAGGACGGTGAGCTGGTCCTCGTCGATGCCGATGTGCTGCCAGAACTGTTCGTCGACGGAGTCGTTGACAGCCCTGTAGCCATCGAGACGGAAGTCCGGGGTGTCTTGGGCCATAGATGCTTTCGGATCGATCAGCGGTTGAAGTGGCGGTCGGCGCCCGGGTCAGCGGCGGGGAGCGGAAGAGGCTGACCAGGTTCCGGGACGCTGCGCGGGCGGTGCAGTCGGCGTGGCCGGCCGGTGCGGTGCGGCGAGGAGCGCACGGCCAGTGTCGGTGAGGGTGACGGGCTGCCCGGCGTGCAGCGGATGAGCGTCGTCGCGCACGACGAGACCGGCCGTCTCAAGTCGCTGAAACTGGCTGTAGGCGAGGCGGGTACCGGATGCGGTCACGACCGACAGGCGCTGGGTGAGCAGGTGTTCGCGCAACTTGGCGCCCTGGGCGATGGCCAGCAGGGCCGCGTGATCCGGCGCCGGCAACTCCACCGCCGGACCTGTTCCACCCGAACGAACGGCAGCCTCGATGGGTTCGAGCGCCGCCACGACCTGCTGCTCGCGCTCGTCGCGGGTGGCGGCGGCCTCTTCCAGCGTGGCGACGGTGCGGTTGATGCGCGAGAACAGGGCCTGGTCGACCGCGAACTCCCCGGAGGCCAGCCGTTGGAGCTGAACCCGGTAGAAGGTCACGCCGTGTTCGGCCTGGACCAGAGTCCGGTGGGCGTCGACCAGGCGGCTGCGCGGCTCATCGAGGAGGTCGCGGTCGCGGTGCTGCCACAGCTGGTCGATGCTGTGGCCGACGGCCGCCTCGATGCGGTGATCGAGCGCCGTGAGCGCCTTCTTCGCCGGCGCGGGCGCAGGAGTGGCAGGCATGAAGAGGACCGGTTTCTCGGTGGGGGGCGATCACGACGGCGCATGGCCGACAGGGGTGTCGCCGAGGGGAATGCGGACATCGAGGTGAGAGCCGTCGCGGGTGTGTACGGCGGGACCGAGCCGGGCGAGGAGGCGCAGCATCGGCGTATTGGCGGCGTGAAGGTACGCAGTCAGCGTGTGGGCGCCACTGCGGCGGGCGTGATCGGCGGCGTGCCGGGCCAGCAGGGTGCCAATGCCGCGGCGCTGGTGGGCGACGGCGACCTGCAGTCCGAGATCGACGACGCCCGCCTCGTGACTGACGAGCCCTGCCGAGACCATCGCGAGCGGACGACCCTCGGCGTCGAGGCCGATCCAGACATCGCAGTGGTCCAGCAGCCGGGTGAAGTCGCGATGGGTGACTCGGGTCCGGCCCCAGCGCAGGAGCAGGTTCGCCTCGGAGCAGTCCTGGTGGAGGGAATCAACCAGCGGCCCGTCCGCCTCGGTCGCCGGGTGGATCGTGGCGAGAGATGGCTGGTGCATCAGGGGGCGACGCCCTGCAAGGCGAACAGCACGGCACCGCGCCGGTACCCCTTGACTTCGCGGTCTTCGTCCATGGCGCAGGCGTACACGTTGTTCAGTGCCAGGAGCTTGGTGAGGCGGGTCTGGGTCAGTCCGGCGTACGGGCCGCGCCCGTCGGAGCCTGCCGAGAGGTCGCTGAGCAAGCCGATGAGGTCCGCCCCGTTAGGGCGGGCGGATCGCCAGCGGCGGCGAAGGCGTCACGGCAGGCGTGCAGGATCGTCTCGGGCTCACTCCCGCAGTGCAGCGCGAAGTCCTCCTGGGCTTCAGGAGCCTCGGAGACCGGCGCGCAGCAGCAGGGCTGGGACACCAGCCGGGTCAACTCCACTTCGAGCCGCAGGCGTTCGGCGAGCCGGTGGGCGAAGATGTCGGGTCGTTCGATGGCGAGGACGCTATCTGCGTGGTCGCCGACGAGGGCGTCGAGTGCCTCGTCGAGGTCGTAGCAGTCCCGGGCGATCTCCAAGATGGCCAGGTGATGCTGGTTGGCGGACGGGGGCTCGACAGCCAGCGCCTCGGCGACTCGGTCGAGGACGAAGGACAGGCGGGTCAACGGACAGGGCCTTTCAGGGGAGTGGGCGTGGGTGCGGCTGAGGGAAGGCCGGGCACCGCGTAGGG
Organism: Streptomyces sp. NPDC006872; assembly: GCF_040635845.1. NCBI lineage: Bacteria > Bacillati > Actinomycetota > Actinomycetes > Kitasatosporales > Streptomycetaceae > Streptomyces > Streptomyces sp. NPDC006872. Next base: position 38,002 of record NZ_JBEYIL010000012.1, on the reverse strand, counting down.
CGGCGGGCCGGGCTTGGGGATCGGCGGCCGTTGCGTGTCCAGCTGCGGGGAGCGGGCTCGGGCGGCGTGGGTGCGCGCGCCGGCCGGGCTCCGGGCGATACCGAGGCGGGCCCTCGCCGTTTCGTACACGTCGTGCCGGGCGCGCGGGCGTACGGCGACGACGTGGATCTCGGTGCGGTGCGTCGCGCCGGGTGGGGCCGGGCGCTGGGCGTAGACGATTCGCCAGGCGTTGCGGTGATCGAAGTAGAGCTTGCGGCACCCGGTCAGCTCCTCGGTCAGCTTGCCGCCGAACAACTGGGCGTTGACGACTTTCTGAAGCTGGTCGAGGGCCAAGTCGCGGATGTCGCCCGGGGCCTGGAGCAGGTCGGTCAGAGCTCTCGGGTCGAAAGACAGGCCGAAGGCCGGCCGGGGTTCGGGATCGCTCATGCGGCCTGGCCCGGCTCACCGACCGTGAGTGGCTCGTCGGACGGGGAACTCGCCGCCCGTGTGGAGGGTTCGGGGCCTGGCAGCAGGCGGTGGGAGGGCCGGTCCGGGTCGGTCATACACGCGGACAGCGGACCGTCGGGGGCGCGAACGGTGGTCATGGCGTGAGTGAGGAAGTCACGGTGCCACACGAACAGGCCACTGGGTCCGGCTTCGGAGTCCTTGTGCTGCTGGTAGGCCAGCCACAGGGCATGAAGCCAGGCGACGACACAGTCGTGTTCCTGCCACTGCCGGCACCACGGCGTGGCCGTCGTGACCTCCGCGCCGTAGATGGGCATGAGGAAGTCGTCCACCCAGTCGCTCAGACTGTCGAGCTCGTCTTCGTACTCCTCACCGTCCAGTTCCAGGATCGGGCGCGGCTCCGGTGGGACGGGCAGCGTGGGCAAGCCGGCGAACCCCGGCAGGCCGAAGCCGTCGAACGCCTGCGGTCCGGGCTCCGTAGACAGACTGTCGAGCTGCTTGGCCTGCTGCGCCGACTGCTTGAGCAGCTTGCGGACGCTGGCCTCGATGCTTTCCAGATCCGTATCTGGCAACCGGACCGGTTCCACTTCCCCGTCGTCGTTGCGGTCTATAGGTTCAGGCACGAAAGGGTTCTCCTTGAAGCCGCTTCCAATGGACTGGGATGTCGGATCCAACCATCCGGACAATCCCCGGTTTCGCTAACCGGGAATCCAGTGCTATAGCGCCTGAATGCGCATCCGGGAGGAATCGGGGAATTTTGCTTCTGGCTAGGGCAGGTAGCTCGTACGGGTCAGGAAGACAGGACGAAATCATCCTGGTTCAGGGCCTGTTGCAGGGTCTCGGTCAGCCGGTCGGCGGCGATCGTCGCGTAGTGCTCGGTCTTCTCGACGCCGATGAAGTCACGGCCTTCCAGAAGGGCAGCGACACCGGTCGATCCGGAACCGGCGCAGAAGTCGAGCACCGTGCCCTGTTCGGGGCAGATCTTGACGAGCTCACGCATCACCTCGACCGGCTTCTGGGTGATGTGCTGCCGGTTCTTGCCCGACGGCTGCGAGGCCGAGTACAGGCCAGGCAGGTAAACCGGGTTGCGGGAGGCGTCGATGGGCCCCTTGGAGGCCCAGACGATGAACTCGCAGTTCTGAGTGAAGCGACCCTTCTGCGGCCTGGCCTGCGGCTTGTGCCAGGCCAGCACACCGCGCCACAGCCATCCGGCAGCCTGGATCGCATCCGTCGTAGTGGGAAGCTGACGCCAGTCGGTGAACAGGAGAGCGGTGCCGCCGGTACGGGTGAGCCGGTGCGCTTCGGTCATGATCTGCGTCAGCCAGAACCCGTAACTGCGCTGGTCCATGTTCTCGCCGGTGAAGTCCGGCAGGTTGTGGTCGGCGTCGGCAGAGGTGTACTTCTGCTTGGCACTGCGGCTCGTGCGTTCCTTCGCCGTCCGGCCACCGGAGTTGTACGGGGGGTCTGTGATGACGGAATCGACGCAGTCATCCGGCAGTTCTGCGAGGACGCTGAGCGCGTCGCCCTGGTGAAGGGAAAAGGGCAAAGAGATACTCCGGTTTCGGGTCGTGTGAGACGAGGGGGAAGACCGCCGACTCACGCACGTAACCCCGGGTAGGTCGAATGCGGGCAGGACGGCACCGCTGACCTACGAAATCGGGGTGGCGAGAGGAGGAGCCAAAACTGTAAGGCATGATCCCAGGTTGAGACGCATCGCCGCCTCCCCGCCCTCGAAATCAGGGCTTGATCGCCCGCGATTTCGACAACCGGGGATCCGCCCTTACTGTTTTGGAACTGCCCGGCGAACACCGCCGATGGCTCAATCCCCTGTCCCTGCCCTCATGGAGATTTCCCTGTGCCCCGGCACGCATGAGATGACGCCCCGCGCCTCGCGAGCTGAAACCAGCGCTCACGACCTACATCCCCGACTCACCCACTCACATGCCGCGGCGCCCTTTCCACCTCTGCCGCCGCGCGGCCGAGAGCCTTGCTTCGAAGGACGCCCTTGTGACAGCTCCCTACCCTCCCCTGTCCGAACACCGGCTCCCGGACCCTGACTGCCGCTCGGGAGGCGTCCCCGGTTGAAGGGCGTAGCCGCCGGCATCGGCATCATCGTCCTCGCCCCCCTCCTCCTCGCCGGCACAGCCATGCTGATGGCCTCCTCCAGCGAGGCAGCCCAGACCACGTACTCATCCCTCGCTTGCGCGGGCGACGTCGACACCGACGCCGTCGTCGAGCAGGTGACCGAGATCCTCAACGGCGCGTCCGCCAAGCACGTCCGCGTCGAGGGCCTGAGCCTGCCCGAGGTGCAGATCCCCAACGCTCGAACCATCGTGGCCACCGGGATCAGCCTCCACGCGCCGAAGAAGGGCCAGATCATCGCGCTAGCCACCGCGATGCAGGAATCACGGCTGCGCAACCTGAACTCCGGCGACCGCGACTCACTCGGTCTGTTCCAGCAGCGCCCGAGTCAAGGCTGGGGCACCGCCGATCAGATACGCGATCCCGTCTACGCCTCCACCCAGTTCTACGAGCACCTCCTCGCAGTGGACGGCTGGCAGCAGCTGACCGTCACCCAGGCCGCGCAGAAGGTCCAGCTCTCCGCCTACCCCGACGCCTACGCGAAGTGGGAGGAGTTGGCGACCGTGCTGCAGAAGGCGATCGCCGCCACCTTCCCCGACGCCGACCAGGACGCCACGAAGACGGACATCGCCTCCAGCACCGCGTCCTGTACGACGGCCGGGGACGGCTCCGGTTACGGCGCCATCCCCGAAGGGTCCGTGCCGAAGGGCTACTCGATCCCCAAGGACGCCGATCCGAAGGCCCGCAAGGCGATCGCCTGGGCGCTGGCGCAGCTCGGCACGATGTACCAGTGGGGCGGCACCTGCACCGCACCGCACGGACCCGACCCGATGGGCCGCTGCGACTGCAGCTCGCTGACCCAGCAGGCGTACGCTCACGCCGGCATCCAGCTCACCCGCACCACGTACACCCAGATCGACGAAGGCAAGACCGTCTCCCCCAAGTCCCTGAAGCCCGGTGACCTGATCTTCTCCCGCGGCAGCGCCGCCCGCCCCGAACACGTCGGCATGTACATCGGGTCCGGACTTGCGATCGAGGCACCCCGGACCGGAAAGCCCGTTCGCATCACGCCCTTGGCGGACTGGGACATCCTCGCCGCCCGCCGCGTCACCTGACCCCCGGTCGAGGCGCGAACCCATGTGCCGTCGGCATCACCAGTCCAGCGGCGGGAACGCCCACGCGCGGCACGTGAGCCGAATCGACGCCCAGCGCATTGGCTTTCTTCGGCGGATCAGAGCCTGAGCCCAAGCGCCCGCCGAAGCGGGCACGGGCCCGTGCTGTGGCCTCTCACCCGCCTCGGCACGAGCGCTGCTGTGCCCTCATGCGTACGACGCTTCGCATGCGTCGACCAGCTCGGCCGGGCCCCGCATGGCTGCCGCTCCCCTCCCCGAGACCGCCGACTCGTACCGCCTCTTCTTCCCTTCATTGATTCCCGCGCGTCGGCCTCGGCGCGCGCAAGGAGCTTCCCTTTGCACCTGCTCTCCTCCGCCCAGTACCTGGCCTACGACCCCGGCATCACACCCTCGGGCGGTGGCCTGCCCGGCCTCGCCGTGCTCAAGAACGTGGTCAACAGCATCAATCTGTTCGCGATCGTCGCGGTGGTCGGCGCGCTCGCCGTCTCCCTCGGCGTGTGGGCCTGGGGCCACCACACCGGCGGCCACCAGGCGGAGGCCAACGGAAAGAAGGGCGCGGTCGTCTCGGCCGGCGCCGCGCTCGGTCTCGGCGCCGCGAACGGTGTGGTCGCGTTCTTCTCCGCTCTGGGGTCGCAAGTCCACTGATGCCGAAACGACTCCCCTCCCTGTACGGCTACGGCATCGGCTGGTCGACCCGGCAGCGCATCACGGTCAGTGTGATCGGCCTCGCCGTCCTCCTCACCCTCGCCGCCACCGTCGCTGTGTTCACCAGCCGTACCGGATCCAGCAACGGCCACACTGCCACTCCGTCCGCGCGGAGCAGCACCGCCTCTGCGTCCGCCGGCCCGACGGTGTCAGCAGGGGCCGGTTCGGTGGCGAAGCCGCCGCCGGTGGCCGACCCGCTCGCCTTCGCCAAGGCCGCCGCGGCCATGCTGTGGTCGTACGACACCCGCACCACCAGCCGTGATCAGCAGCTCGCCGGGATGAAGGCGTGGCTGACGTCGGAGACGAAGTACGCCGACTGGTCCTCCCTCGCCGCCCAGGTGCCGGATCCGGTCCTGTGGTCGCGGATGGCCGACCAGGACCAGTACGCCACCACCGCTGTAGACGAGGCCCACTACCCGTCCGCGTTCAAGCAGGCCCTGGCAGACGATCCGTCGGCGATCACCGAGGCGTACATCTACGCCGTCACGATCACCGGCAAGCAGCAGATCGTCTGGACGAAGGGCGGCGCCGGCTCCGAGGACCGCTCGATCACCCTCGCCGTGCAGTGTCGGCCCAATGCCGACTGCTACCTGGTCTCCATCTCCCCCCGCGTCGTGCCCTGACACACGCTCCGAGCCCATCGAAGAAAGGAAGGGTGACTCCCCTTGGCCTTCTGCGACCTCCCCCTCGCGGACAAAGTGTGCGCAGTCGGCGACGCGGTCTCCTTCGCCTCCGACCCGGGCGGGGCCATCGGTGACTGGATGGCCAAGAGCTCGGGCGAACTCGCCGCCGCCGGCGCCGACCTGGCCGCCGAAGCGGTCAACACCACCACCCGAGTCGACCTCAACGCCGCATGGTTCCGCGACAACTACGAGATGATCCTGCCGATCGGCCTGATCGTCCTCGTCGCCACCTTCTGCGCCCAGCTCGTCCGCGCCGCGATCCGCCGCGACGGCCAGGCACTCGCTCAGGCGTTCACCGGCACCGCCACGGGTGTGCTGTTCGCCTTCACCGCGATCGCCTTCACCACCGTCGCCGTCGAAGTGGTCGACGCCCTCTCCGACGGCCTCTTCAAAGCGGCGAACCTGTCCATCGACTCCGCCGTACGCCGCATCGTCAAGGTCGCCGCGATCCCTGGCCTGTCGGCGATGGGCTGGCTGGTCGCCGTCTTCGCCGGCATCGGCGCCGCCCTGGGCGCGTTCCTCTACTGGTGCGTGATGATGGTCCGCAAGGTCGGCATCCTGGTGATGGTGACCCTCGCCGTCTTCGCAGGAGCGGGCGGCGGCTGGGAAGTCGCCCGACGCTGGCGCAAGGGCTGGATCGAGGCCACCGCCACCCTCGTCGTCTCCAAGCTCCTGATGACCGTGATCTTCGTGCTCGGCATCGCGGCGATGGGCAAGACCGAGGCCAAGGACGGCGTCGCCGCCCTCGCCGACGTCATGGCCGGCGTCGTCATCATGGCGCTCGTCCTGCTCTGCCCCTACGCGACGTTCAAGTTCGTGCACTGGGCCGCCTCCGAAGGATCGGACGGCGAAACGCTGCACCGCTCTGGCGGAGCCGGCGCGCAGATCGCCCGCCAGCACGCCGAACGTGTCGGACGCAAGGGCGTCGCGATGGCCGCGACCGCTGGAACCGGCGGTTCAGCGGCCGGCGCGGGTGCCGCTCCCCAGGGCCCGGACGCCATTCCGGGTGGCTTCCCCGGAGACATCGCCACCAACTCCACGCCGGACACCGGCAAGGAAGGCGGCAGTCCGGATGCTCTGTCGTCCGGAGACGAGGGAATCACGAGCGGTCTGGAGAAGGCCGTGCAGCCAACGCCGACCAGCCCGCGCGACGACGCCACCGGACACCTCGGCGGAAGCTCTGGACCGGCCTCCGGCGGAGGATCTCCCAACGGCAGCGGCTTCATGTCCGCGTCCGCGTCTCCGGCCGACGCTTCCACACCTCCGCCGCAGGGCGCCCCGTCGGCTCCGCATTCCACGCCTTCGGCCGGAACCGGCACTCCACCGTCTCCGCCCGCCGGCCTCTGAACTGTCCCCACGCCGGGACGGCACACCCGCACTCCCCTTCAGGTGTGTCGTCCTGGCCCCGCGCTCCCGGAACCGGCTCCTTGTCTGAACTCTCCGTCTCCCCGATCACGGTCAAGTTCCCGCACCGCTCACGGCGCGGGATCCTCCTCGGTCTCTCCCTCCCCCAACTCGCCCTTGTCTCCACTGCGTTGGCTCTGCTGCTGATCACGGTGGTGACCACTGGGCTGCTCGGCGCCATCGCCCTGACCCCCCTATGGGCAGTCGTCGCTGCTCTGGTCACCGTCCGCCGCGACGGCAGATCCCTGATCGACTGGGCTCCGATCGTCTCCCGCTACGCCCACCGCCGCCGCACCGGCCAGACGCTGTGGCTGGCCCGGCCGGTCTCCCGTCCCCGCCAGGACGGCGTGCTCCAACTGCCCGGCACCGCTGCCTCCCTGAAGGTCGTCACCCCCGGCGACTCCGCCAACGGCGCAGCGGCTGTCCTCGACCCGCACCAACAGCGGCTCACCGCGATTGCCCGGGTCAGCAGCCGCGCGTACGCTCTGCTCGATCCGGCCACGCAGAACTCGAACGTGGCGGGCTGGGGCCGGGCTCTGGCCGGCATCGCCCGCACCGGACACGTCGCCACCGTGCAGGTGCTGGAACGCACCGTCCCCGACTCCGGCGACGCCCTCGCCCGTCACTGGGCCCAGCACGGCCGCCCCGACACCCCCGTCGCCGGGCAGGTGTACTCCGAACTGGTCGCCTCCGCCGGCCCAGCCGCCGCCCCGCACGAGGCGTACCTGGCCATCAGCCTGGACCTCAAGGCCGCCAAGCGCCTCATCAGCCAGGCCGGTGGCGGGCTCCCCGGCGCCTTCACGGTGCTAGAGCAGACAACTTCGGCCATCGCGCTCGCGGCGCGCAGCGCGGGGCTGACGGTGACGGGCTGGCTGACTGCGAGGGAGATCGCCGCGGTCATCCGCACCGCCTACGACCCGCACGCCCTGTCCGCCCTCCAGCAGTGGTCGCCGAACGGGCGGGCCGAGGCCGACCCTGCTGCTGCCGGGCCGGTTGTCCAGGTCGAGGAGTACGACCGCCTCGGCACCGACACCGCCCGCCACGCCACGTACTGGATCGAGAACTGGCCCCGCACCGAGACCACTCCCGGCTTCCTGCACGGGTTGATGTTCACCGCCGGTGTCCGCCGCAGCCTGTCCCTTATTTACGTGCCGCAGGGGCTTGAGTCCGCGCTGCGCGACGTCCAGCGCAAGAAGGCGGCGATCATCGCCGACGCCAACGAGCGTGCCCGCCGCGGACAGGTGGATTCCGAGGCCGACTCGGTCGAGTACGCGGACGTCAAGGTCCGTGAGCGGCAGCTGATCGCCGGCCATGCCGACGTCGCCCTGACCGGGCTGCTCACCGTCAGCGCCGAAACGGACGCCGCTCTCGACGCCGCGTGCGCGCAGATCGAGACCGCCGCGGTCACCGCCCAGGTCGACCTGCGAAGGCTCTTCTTCCAGCAGCCCGACGCATTCGCCCTCGCCGCTCTGCCGCTCGCCCGCACGGCGCTGTGAAAGTGGTGCCGGATGACGCTCCCGCCGCGACAGACGGCATGGCCCGGACATCGTCTTCCTGCCCCGGCAGAGCCGCCCCGGACTGAGCGCTCCCGGCGAGTACGTCGATTTTCGCCCCGCCCAGACACTCTCCGCCCGGGCCTCCACCAGCCGCTCCGCGCTCACCGGTATATGCCGCTGCCGACCACCACTTCGCTCTCCGGACCACGTTCCCGCCCTCGCTGACCTCGCCGTTCTGCGGCACCAAGGACTCCCTTGAACGCACCCCCCACCACCGACGCGCATCCCTACCTCCGCGCCGCCACCGCCGGCCTGCGCCAGCACACCCGTAGCCACGCCACCTCCTGCGCGCCGGCCGACCGCCTCCACCTGGACACGCTGCACGCCCACCTCACCGCAGCCCACCATCTGCTCGACCAGCTCACCGACACCACCCGGCCCCCGCATCCGGCCGCCGGGCGTCATCTGGCCGCCGCGCACCTACGGTTGTGGCAGGCGACCGCTGCCGTCCACGACGCCTTCCACACCGTGCCCGCTGGCACCGAAGGCTCAGGAACCGAGGAGTGCCAACCCGAGCGGCTCCCCGACGGCCTGCTGGTGCTCACGATCTGCCAGCGGCACCTGGCCGCGTCCCACGCGATCCGCCGCAAGACCACCCCCACCGACCTGGCCACGCCATTGCACGGCCACACCACCAGCTGCACCATCCAGAACCCGCGCCGAATCGAGCACGCCCTGCCATGACCCACCGGCCCGCCCGCCGCGCCTCGGCATCCCCCCTGTTCACCCCCCACGGCACCGACCGGGCCAGCCGCAAGACCGCTCGCCGTCAGCTCGCCGAAGCCGCCGCCAAGGCCCGCGCCGAAGCCACCGCCCACCCGGACGGCAGCGAGCCCGTCGAGCCCGAGATGCCGCCTCCGCTGTACCCACCCCGCGGCCGTCCCGGCCCCGGCTCTGCCCGCGGAGGACGGCTGAAGCTGCCGCAGCACCGCATGACCACCGCCACCGCCAGCGGGGCGTACCCCTTCCTCGCCGAAGGCGGTCTCGGCGCCGAGGGCATCTACATCGGCCGCGACGTCCACGCCGAAGCCAGCTTCACCTTCGACCCCTTCTCCCTGTACGGGCGCCTCGAAGGGTTCACCAACCCCAACATCCTGCTCGCCGGAGTGATCGGCCAGGGCAAGAGCGCGCTGGCCAAGTCCTTCGCCCTGCGCTCCATCGCCCACGGCTACCGCGTCTACGTGCCCTGCGACCCCAAGGGCGAATGGACCCCTGTCGCCTCCGCGCTCGGCGGCACCTCCATCGCCCTCGGCCCCGGCCTGCCCGGCAAACTCAACCCGCTGGACGCCGCCCCACGGCCGGACAGTGTGCCGGAGGCCGACTGGGCAGGGGAGATCCGCAAGCGCCGCCTGCTCCTGCTCGGCTCCCTCGCGCGCACCGTTCTCGGCCGCAACCTGCTGCCGATGGAGCACACCGCGCTCGATGTCGCCCTCGACGCGGTCGTCTCCCAGGCTGCCACCGTCCACCGCACTCCGCTGTTGGGCGACATCGCGGCCACCCTCAATCATCCCGACCAGCTAGATGCCGCCGCTGGGCTCATGTCCGGACGGCTCGGCGAAGCCGCCCGTGACCTCGCCCACGCTATGCGGAGACTGGTCCACGGCGACCTGGCCGGCATGTTCGACGCCCCTTCCACCGTGCGATTCGATCCCACCTCGCCGATGCTGACCATCGACCTGTCCCGGCTCGGCGGCTCCGGCGACGACACCGCCCTCGTCCTCGCCATGACCTGCGCCAGTGCCTGGATGGAATCCGCCCTCACCGACCCGCACGGAGGTCGGCGCTGGATCGTCTACGACGAAGCCTGGCGCCTGATGCGCCACCCCGGACTCCTCCAGCGCATGCAGTCCCAGTGGAAACTCTCCCGCGGCCTGGGCATCGCCAACCTCATGGTCATCCACCGGCTGTCCGACCTGCTCACCGCCGGCGACGCCGGATCACAAGGCCGCGCCCTCGCCGAGGGTCTCCTGGCCGACTGCTCCACCCGCATCATCTACCGCCAGGAAACCGACCAACTCCACGCCGCAGCCTCCCTACTGGGACTGACCACCGTCGAAACCGAGGCCATCGCCCACCTCAACCGCGGCCGCGGGCTCTGGCGGGTCGCCGGACGATCTTTCATCGTCCAACATCAACTCCATCCCCACGAGCTGGCGCTGTTCGATACCGACGCCCGCATGCACTGAAACGCCCCGCCGCTCCGGCAAAAGGAATCCACACTGAACCCTGACTTCGAGCTGTACGACAACGTCGGCCGCACCGGCGAACAGATCGCCGCCTACCACACCCGGTCCGCCACGTCGGACGACCTGCATCGATGGGCCGAGCGCGACGCTCACTCCTTTCGCGCCCAGCACCCCCTGCTGCAGGAGCCCTTTCCCGCCCCGGACCTGAGCCCCTACAGCGCAGCGCTGGCAGCCGCTGAAAGCCCGGCCCAGTTCAGCACGATTCTCAACGGTTTCCTGGACGCCGTCGAGCCATTCCTCAACGAGGTCATCGACCACCTGACGGCAACCGCCAATTGGCGTGCCCAGAACCGCGGAGCCGCCCCGGGCTCACCGCCCCGGCTGCTGAGGGACGCCGCCAGCCGCATCTCGGCCGCAATCGCCATGGCCTCCGACGCCGACCTGCAGATTCTCCGCGCGCACTACGATCCGCCTCCGGACCTCGACGTGCTGACGAAGCAGGCCCGTACTGCCCACAACACTCCGTCGACTCCGCCACCGCCCGGCCCGAAGCCTGGCCCCGGACGGCCACAACGTTGACCACTGCCTCAACTGGATAGTCACCGATCGGTCCCTCCCGCCCCTTCCCTCTGTCGCAAGGAGGCACCCGCCTGTCACGCAACCCCAGTACTTTCGCCACTGCGCTCGCCCAGCACCTGCCCGGGCAGTGGTACCGCAAGTACGAAGGCTTCCCTGCTCCCAAAGACCAACGGCTGCTCGCCGACCGCGTGTGGGATTGCGGCACCCCCAATTCGGCCCTCCAGGACTTCCCCAATGCCCCCATCGCACTCCTCGACGGACCTGAAGAAGAACAGCTCTGCATCATCGAGCGCCCCCGCTACCCCCGCCGGTACCTGGTCGCCCCGCTCGAGCCCGAAGGGTTCAAGCCGCACCACTTCCGCAGAGTCGATGAGCCGAACGGCATCGCTGTCCCGGACGATCCGGTCCGCGCCGCCGCTGCCGTCGCGCGCCGTGTCCTTCCCCGCTACCGCCAGGCCCTGGAGACAGTCCGGGACAACGCGCGAACACAGCCAGAACCCCCACACCGGCCGCACGCCGCCGAAGCCAACCAGACACTCACCCTGATCTGGTACCCAGACGGCGCCGTCGGAGCACCGTACGCGAGCGTCCCGGATGATGCCCGCAGCGTCCTGTACAGCCACCGCTTCCACTACAGCCCGCACGAGTCAGCGTTCCTGCTGCCCGCCTCCCACAGCGACGCCGACCGGGCCATGCTCATCCAGTCCGCCGTCCGGAAGCTCACCGCCCAGGGCATCGGCGTCAACCTCCGCCGCGCCGCACCCGCAGCGCCCACCACCAACCGGCCCTCTGCCCTGCCCGGTCTCCCGCAACCGTCGCAGCCGCCCCGCAGCCGTTGACAACGTCCGCAACCGACCGGAGCCACCCGTGTCCGAACCTGACCAGCGGATGCTCCTGCACGACGTCGCCGACCGCCTCAACGGCGTGTCCGACTGCCTGCCGCTGCCCGACCAACTCGGCCCCCATCCTGCCGTCGGCGAAGTCCTGGACGACGAAGTCCGCAATCTGGCCCGACTGCTGACCTTTCTCTCCGGAGAGACGGCCTTCCGACACCGCGCCACTGCCCGCTCACTGCGCCGACCGCAGACTCCCAACCGCCGCGTGGCACTGGCCCTCGCACGAGCCGCCCAGCCCACGGGCGCAGCGCTTGCCGCCCTCGGCGACGCTGTCCACCGCCTCGGTGTCCTGATCGACCTCACCCATCACGCAGCCGGCCCCGGCCATGCCCAGGCGACAGAGGTTGCCCGGCAAGCGCTCGTCGACAGTGTTGCCTCCGCGCGTGGGCACCTCGCCCACGCGGCCCGGCAACTGCGCACCACCGCCGACGCCCCGACGGCATCCGCCGCAGCGGCCTTGCCCGCACCGTCCCCGGCCTCATCCCGTACCCGCTGACGGTCACCTACTCCGGGCTCGAGATCGTGCCGGAGAAGAAGGACCGCGCCTGGCTCGGCACAGCCAACAGCCCGTCATTCACGTACACGTTCACCTGCTCCGATGTCGCCACCGTCCCCACCACGCCGGGCAGGTCGACGCTGATCGGCTACACCTGTCGCCGCACCGATGCCCACGGCATGACCACCTCCTCGTGACCACGGCCCCCTCAACACCCCACCACATGAGGAACCGCCCTTGCGCATAACCGAGTTCACCCACGCGCTCGCCGACCGTCTGCCCGGCTGGCAGCCCTCCCCCACCTCGGTGCCCACCACCGACGACCCGGCCAGCAACCGAATCTGGGACAGCGGCCCCTTGCCCTACGCCGCGTTCCAAACGGACGACGTCCAGCGCAGCGTCCTGACGCACCACTGGGGCCTGCAGCTGTACGTCATGCCGCGCCCCCACCGCCCGGAGCAGTACCTCGTCCTGCCGATGTTGCCCGCCAACACCAGCCACCAGCACGTCCAGGGTCTCAAAGCTCCGCGCGGCATCGCCGTCCCCGCCGATCCCATCCGGGCCGCAGCCAGGATGCACCGCCGGCTGCTGGCCGACTACCGCTTCGCGTCCCCCACCCCGATCCGGCGCAGCAGCCCCGGCCATCTCCAGGTCCACGTCACCCTCGACGCCCAGCGGCGTCCACGGATCCGCACCGGCTACATCACCGTCTTCATCGAACTGCTCGCACACGGCGGCTTTCTGCTCGACCCCGCCACCGGCGAATGCCACCTGCCGGACACCCTCACCCCCGAGCAGACCCGGCGTCAGCTGATCAAGAGCCTCCAGCGCCTGCGGCACCGCGACTTCCACATCACCGTGCACTCCATCGAGGGCCCGCGCTCCCACCCGCCCCTTCCACGGGGCGACCCGCGCAAGGGAAACCGCCGATGAGCGAGAGCCACGACGCCTTCGTCCACGCCCGCCTGACCACCTGGCGGCGCCGCATCAACGAGACCGCCGTCGGCCTGCTCCCGCCGCAGACCGGCAGCGCGCAAGCTGCACTCGTACCCGTACTGGACCAGCTGGTCGCCGTGTACAACCTGTCCTCCGGCCTCGTCGCCGATCTGCGGCAGTCCACCGACAGCTCCCTCGCAAAGACCGACGCGGGACGTGAGTACCTGACCCAGCTGGCCACCGCCCTCGCGCACAGCAACCGCGCCGCCACCCACCTGAGCACAACGGTGACCGGGCTCGCCGACACCCACCGGCTCACTCCTCGCCCCGGCACCGCTACCCCGGTCGAGAGCCAGCTGAGCATCACCCTCGGCCACGCCGCCGCGCTGCGCAGCCTCCAGCGTGCTCTCGAAGCCGTCACCAACGCGCTCGCTGAGGCTCAACCCGGTTCGGCGTCCTCCCCGATGCCGACTGTCAGCGAGCAGCACCGCCGGGCCGCCGACGCCGGAGGCGCCCATCCCGCACGCCGCCGCCCCTGAAGCACTTGCGTCAACCACCCATCATCCGCACGTCCTTGGAGAACTCCCTGGCCACCCGTTCCTTCATCGCCCGCCCCACCGACACCGGATATGCCCGCGTCTACGTCCACTGGGACGGCTACCCCAGCCACCACCTCCCGCTGCTGCTCGGCGCCCACCAGTACCGTTTCGACGGTGACCTCGACGCCCTGTGCCGGCACCTGATCGACGAGGCACCCGAGGGCTGGTCCCAGCTGGGCACCGACCTCCTCGACGGCGCCCCCGAACCCCTGCGCGCCGAACTCGTCGGCAGCGACGAACACCCCAGCAGGAAGAACGACAACGCCCACGTCATCACCGTCGGCGCAACCGAGCCTGTGCCGTGGACCGTCACCGACAAGTCCCACGGGGGCCTGGACTGGGGGTACGTCCTGCACCCGCATGGCATCGAGGTCATCTCCCTCCACGCGGAAGACCGCGGCCCCGTCGTGGCCTGGGCCACCGACCCGCGGGCCCGGTTCAGCAACGGCACCTACCGCTGGCGCCCCGGCCACCCGATCCCGGCCACCCTGCCACCCCGGGCGACCGCCCCCAGCACACCAGCCACAGCTCCAGCGCCGACCGGCACACCTCGTACCGCGCCCCGCCGCTGACCCCTTCTCGCCCCCTCTGCCGCGGAGAACCTCCTGCACTCCCCCACCGCCAAGATCAGCGTCGTCATCGCCACCCAACTGCGCCCCGACCGGCTCGAACACCTGACGGCCATGTACGAGAGCCTCACCCGGCAGAGTGTGCCCTGGGAGGCCGTGATCGCGCTCGACGGCGCCGACCGCAGACACCTGCCGACGCCCCTCGCCGAGGACTCGCGCGTACGCATCCTCTCGCTACCCCGGCAAGTCGGCGCGGCCTGCGCCCGCAACCTCGCCCTGGGCAGCGTGCGCACCGAGTTCGTCAACTGGGCGGACGACGATGACGAGTTCACCGACGATGCCATGGCCGTACGGTTGCGCACCCTGGAGATGACCGGCCTGGGCTGGTGCGCGGGATACAGCGAGGACCTTCACCCGGACGGCACGACCTCGCTGTGGCGGTGCCCGACACCGCCCGGTCGGCACGAGGCCGGAGACGTGTGGACCTACTGGACGAGGCCCGAGGACACCATCCCGATCGGGCCGACCACGATCCTGGCGCGTACCGATCTCGTACGCGCAGCCCCGATGGGCGGGCTCGTCCAGGGCGAGGACTACATGGCGGCGATCGGCGTCACCTGTCTCGCGCCGGGCATCCTGCTGCCCGTCCCGGTCTACCGCTACCGCAAACACCCAGGTCAGATGACCCGCCAGGACGGCTACGACGTCCTGGAGCCGGGGGCTCGGCGGCATGCGTGGAACTACGGACGCAGCCTGCGAGCCACCGTCTCCGGCCGGGAAACGAGCAATGCAGTTGGGGTGGTCTGATGTCTTCCTCCGTCACCCCAGCCACGCTCGATTATCTGGCCCAGCGTCTGGACGAGCTGGCAGTCCAATTCCCCACCAGCCCGGACGCTGTCGACCTGGTCACACTTACCGACGACATCGGCACGCTGGGCCACCATCTACAGCACGCCATCGAACGCGCGCAGGAACGGTTCACCGCGCCAGAGACGGTCTATCCGCCCGAACGCGTCGCCCTGGTCCGGCTCGCCAGGGCCACCGCCGGTATCGCGCAAGCTCTGGACACACTCGCCGAGGCCCTGACCTATGCCACGACCGGCTTCCAGCGCGCGGCCGTGGAGGACCTCGCCCACTCGCCTCTGCGCAACGACCCCGAGGTCCTGCGGATCATGACGGCCGAGAAATACGTCGCGGCCCGCGCCCGCCTGCGCCACTCCGCCGCCGCCCTGCGCACGACATCCACACCGGCTGGGTCATCCACGCCTCGAACGACCGGGCTACAGACCCAGCCTGCTGCTGCGCCACAGCCACGGCAGCCGAACCGCCACTGAGCCCGTCGAAGGACCCCCGAGATGTCCCCGAACCCTCCTGCCGAGATCCGGCTTGCCTACAGCCGTGCCGCCAGCCTGGTCGCCATCGCCCACGGCGAGCAGTACCGGTGGGCCCACACCGCCCTGGAACAGGCCGGATTCACCAAACGAGACGACGGAAGCTACAGCACGCCAGGCCCCGACGTCCGCGCTGCCACCGCGAAGCTGCTGCCCCTCGCCCACCGCCACCACGCCACCGTGGACGTCAGCCCCCGTCCGTTCCTCGGCGACATCGCCGACCGAATCGCCGCGCAGCTGCCCGGGACGTGAACCGCGCAGGTCGAGATCTACGCCCACCCCGTCTGGCAGGGCGATCTGCTGCCCTGGCTGTGGGACCGCGGTGAACTCGTCCGGACGGTGGAGGACCAGCGGGTGCCATACGCGGCGACGCTCACCAGCGACACCGGCGTCGAACTGCTGCTCGCGGAACGGGGCGAGGATCCCCAGCGCGGCTATCTGGTCGGGGCGCTCGCCTCCCCCCGGGAGTTCGACGACAGCTACGACAACCCCTACGCACCGACCAGCATCGTGCTCCCCTCCCAGCCGGACCTGGCGGCCGAAGCCATCACGGATGCGTTCCTGCCTGCCTACCACCGGGCCCTGCACTCGCGGCGTCTGGACGCCGTGATCACCGCACTGGACGAACTGCGCGCCGCATACGACGGCGTGACGGCGATCTGGGTATCCGGCCGTTCCAGCGACGGCACCCTCCTCGACGGCCACGGACGAAGGGAGGCGAACAGGGTCTTCGCCGAGCGCGCCTGGCGCACCTTCCGTTCCGTCCTCACCCACGCGCCCGGCCTGCTGCAACAGTGCGGTGCCGCGGCCACCGGCCGTTCTGCCGACGCCGATATCGTGGTCCAGCTGAGCGAGGCTCTCGCCTCCAGCCAGGCGGCACTTGATGCCTGGCGGCACGGCCAGAACCCCGCCTCCGTCCAGCCTTCCGCCCGCCTCCTGCCGCCGGCCGAGGTACGGACCCGGCTCGGACTTGAGGCCGTGCCGGCCATCGAGACCTGGCTCGCCCAGCGCGACGCGTTCGTGCGCATCGCCCGCTCGGCCGAGCCCAGCGGCCCCGCCCGGCCGCCCGTCGGCGGGCCCGTTCCCTGCGCCCAGCCCGCCGTACCACGCCCCTCCCATCCACCGGCCCCTCGCCGCTGACCAGCAGAAGGGATCCGTCTCTGTCCGACCACTTCCGCTTCCGTCACCATCCCGAACACGGCTTCGTCGCCACCGCCGCTCCGAGCTTCACCCCCCACCTGGCCGAATGGTTCCTCGTCCGCGAGCAGTTCGAGCCCGTCCCCTTCTCGCCGGGCCTGTACCGGCTCACCGAACCGGAACGGGACGGGCTGCGCCGCACCCAACAGGCCATCCACGACCTGCGCCGCCTCGGCTACCGCGTGCGGGTCGACAGCACCCTCGATCCCGCCCACGCATCAGCTCCACCCCGGCCGACGGCCAGCAACGCCCTGGCCGAACGGCGCTCCCGCATCGCACGGGCCGCCGCCGTACGCCCCTCCCGGATCACAGCCCTGGCCAACGCCGCACCGTCGGCGCCGCCCGCCGCCGGTAAAGCCCCGGCTGCCGGTCAAGGACGGAGCCGGTGAACCTGACCAGCGAGCCGATCCGCATCACCCGCGGCGAAGGCGGAGAGGTCGAAGTCGAAGGACCGTACGACGAGTTCGCCGCAGGCATCCTGGCCCGCGCCGGATTCATGACCTTTCCGACGCTGCGCGGGCAGTGGGTCCGGCTGCCCTTCGACCTCGGCCGCGCCTGGGAGAACGAACACGCCAGCTGGGCGGCCGACATGCTCACCGCCGCCCGCTACCGCGTAGACCTCGACCCGGACCTGCGCCCCGCACCGCCCGCCGCCTCCGAGCCGCCCGCGGCACGCCGCGCGAAGACCGCGATGACCGCCCAGCCCGCTCCACCGGCCGGCGTACGACGACAGCACCGCTGACTCAACGCCCGCGACACGAAGGATGCCGCCCGGACGCTCTTCGCCGAGCAGCACGCATCCACCTGCCGCACCCCCTGACCCACCAGCCCTCGCCCCCGACACAAGGAGAATTCCCGTCCATGGCCGTCCAGAAGATCTGGACCGTTGTCCACGCCTGTGGACACGAGATCACGCACAACCTGTCCGACCGCCCTGCCGACCGGCGCGCCAGTTTCGCCCGCTGGCTCACCGAACGCGACTGCACCGACTGTTGGAAGGCCGCCCGCGACGGCGACAGCGCCGGCAAGGAGGAGTGGCTGGCCGCCAAGCGAATCGAAGAACAGCAGGCCGCTACCGTATGGGCCGAGCAGTTCGAGATGCCGCCGCTGGAGGGCACCGAACGCGCCCAAGGCTGGGGCGAGCGCTCCCGCCACCAGCTGGTCACCCGCGCATACGCCGCCCTGGTCACCGAGGGCACCTGGGACGAGACCGACTGGACCGTCCTGGAGGAGAAGGTCCGTACCGTCACCAGGGCCGGATGGTGGATCGACCAGCGCGATGGCGAGGGCACCGATTTGCCCGAACTCCTCGACGCCGCAACCGAGAACGACCGCCTCACCGAGAACCCGTACCGGTAGCCGACCAGCGGTTGTACCCGACGATCGCCGGTTATCGAAACCGGGGATCCTCCGGAGCATTGACCTTCCACCGCCACCCTGTGCCGCTCGTGGAAGGACCCCCTGCTGTGCCCGACGCTCCCGGCCCCTCGCACATACCAGCCGCTTGGAGACCGTCCTTGGAGCCGCTGACCGCCCGACGGGACATCACCCATGCCCACTTCGCCCCTGGCGACTCCGTCGTGATCCCCACCGGCGTCGCCGACGGCAGGCTGTCGGGCGACGTCATGATGATCGTCGCTCCTTCCTGGCACCTGCCGACGGACGAGGACGGCTGGCGGCTGCGCAACCCCAAGGGCGGCGAGCGCACCTTCATCACCGCTCATCCCCGCTACATGATCCACCTCTCCCGCCACTGCCCCGACTGCCTGATCTACCGGCGCGCCTTGGAGGACTACGTCCTGCCCAAGGTGCCCGTCGGGAGCGGGTCCTTCGACTGCGGCTGGTACTCCCTCACCCACCTCAACCAGCTCGTCCACCTCGCCGACGCCCGAGGTGGCCGGTGACTCTCCCCACCCGCCGCCCCAGAAGGTCCGTGACCCTGCTGCGTGCCGGTGTCGAAGACGCCTCGGCCATCCCGGCACCCCACTGGCCCGCGCAGCTGGCCTCCCGGCCGGCCGGCGGCCGTGTACGACCGAGACCGGCCCGGGCGAGACGGAAGCCTCCGCCGTCTGCGCCTGCCCGCCACCCCGCATCCCCACCAGCCCCGGTCCCCTCCCTACCGCGCCGGTCCCCACCAGCCGCCGGAGATGACCCGCCTGTCCCTTCCCGAGGAGACTTTTGCACGCCCCCGATGACTCTCTCGTCTCATTCGCCGCCGTCCTCGCCGGCGAACTGCCCGGCCAGTGGAGCAGCCAGTACCACCCCGACCGCGGAGACAACGACCACGACGAACTGGCCGTCGATGTCTGGGACATGGACCAGGTCGCCGATGCCATGGCCGAGTACAGTCTCGACCACTGCGCGGTCCTGACCCGGCGCGTGGACGGCACGCGGCTGTTCGTCATGGACCGCGAGGGCCACGACGACGGCTTCCTCATCGCCGCCATGGCGCCCAAGGACCTGCCCATCGAGGCGTTCCGCGACGTTCGCGAGCCCGACGGTATTGCCGTCGACGCGGACCCCTTCCACGCTGCCAAGCACGTCCGGCTGCGCCTGCTGCCCCGCTACGACCAGGCTCTCGCCCAGGTACGGGACAACGCCTCCCGCCTTGCTGCGGCCCTGGCCGACGAGCAGCGCGTCGTGATGACCTGGTCCGGCGAGGACCTCGTCGTCGCCAAGCCCGATCGCGACGACATCGCCCGGGCACTGACCGAGTACGGCTTCACCTTCGACACAAGCCGGAACGTGTTTGTACTGTCCGACGGCGACTCAGCCCGGGTGGCCGCGTCCGTCCGCGCAGCCGGCCACCGTCTGTCCGAGCTGGGTGTCGGCGTCCTCCTGTCCCGCCCGACAGGCCGGGCCGCGCTGGACATCACACCTGCCCAGCGGCCCGCCCCGCCGATTCCGGCCCCGCACCGAACCCGGTGACAGGCCGGGCCCCTGGTGGCGCGCCGGAGTTCTTCGTCCTCAGCTACATCACCATCACCCGCGATCCGCGCACACAGCTCGTCGTCGCCATCGGCGGCGACGAACGCGCGGCCGGCATTCTCCAGACGGCCGGAGGATTCATCGAGGCCCCCGGCCCTCGCGGCCCCTACCACCACCAGCCCCACACCATGGCTGTCGACGAGCAGCGCACCGGCGCCACCGCCGCAGCCCTGGCCCTGCTGCAGGCCGGATACAGCGTCCACCTCGACCCCGCCCTCAACACCCTGAGCAGGCGGGACGAGGACCGGCAGGCCGCCCACCGCTACCTGGACCACCTCGCCGAACGCGCCCGCAACGCCAGCGGCGGCCACGAACTGGCCTCCATCCTCACCGAGATCGTCGCTCCCGACGACGGTGTGCTGCCCCGCCTGCGCGACATCCTGGTGTCTCTCTGGACGCGTCGGAACGACCGCCTCCACGATGCCGGACGCCCAGCGGCCCCCGCCGAGCAGCTGATCGACACGGTCAACGCCCTGTCCCGCCACACCCAGCGGCTCCAAGACATCCGCAACCAGGCCGCCCGTATCCCGGCATCTGCTCCATCCCCCGGCACCACGGCCAAGCCCGTCCCCGCGGCGCCCGGCCGGAGCCGCTGACCGCCCCTCTTCCGCCACAAAAGCATCCACCCGATGGGTAACCGTGCCGACGACGAAGGCACCGACGTCGAGATCTACCGCAAGCCCCTGACCGACACCGTCCACGCCGACACCCCCACCGGCGCCCCCGAACAACTCCTCGCCCTGCTCGACCGGCTCAGCTTCGAACGCAAGACCGTCTCGCCCGCAGGCACCGCGGGCCCGACCTACGCCTGGCACGAGGCCCCGAGCCACCTCAGCGAGGACGAGAAGAAGCGACTGGCCACCCTCGCCGTCCCCCCACTGCTCGCGGCCGGATACGTCGTCCACATCCCCGACTACCTCTTCGACCAAGCCACCCACCTCAGCGCCACGGACGAACTCCGCACCCAGCGAGCGGCACCGGCCACCGCCTCGCCCGCGGCGACCGCCCGGCCCCGCCATACGCGTGGCTGAATCACCCCGGCCCTCGGCCCGTCCCACAGGAGTCCACGCCCCGGTGCCCCAACGTCCGCCGCAGGCCGTCCCGTATGTCCTGGCCTCGCCCGGCTACCTCGCCGGCGGCGGCGACTGGGAACACCTGACCGAGCTGCTGCTGCACGGCCACGGCTGGCGCAACGTGTCCACGATCGACCAGCACACCGCCCTGGCCAGCCCCGACGGACGCCTCCACGTCATCCTCAACCGACGCGCGGACTGGACCTGGACCCTGCACTCCACCTCCCCTGACGGGCAGGACTGGGCAGCGCTCCTCGGCGCGCACATACCCGTCGAGTACATCACCGCCATGGTCAACGCCCTGCTCCAGCCGCCGCCCACCGGCGACCGGGCGGTCCTCGACCCGTTGCGTACAGCGGGCTGGACCGAGCAGGCCACCGGTCCCGGGGCCTCGGCCGTGTCACCGGACGGCCTGGTCCACTTCACCGAGGAACCCGCTCACCCCAGCGCACCAAGACCCTGGCGCGCCACCTGCACCGCCAACGGGTACCGCTGGTGGACAGCCACCTTCAGCACTCACACGCCGCCCGGCATCGTCACCGCGTTCACCCGCAGCCTCGCCAGCGACGATCCGCTGCCGCGAATGGCCATCGGAACACCGCTGTACGGCTGCGGGCCCTACACCCGTCTCACCCCGACACCACACACGTATGAAGACGAGCAGGCGCTGCTCAAGGCCCGGATCGCCGACGTCCGCAGCCGCCACGTCACCGGACCGAGCCCCGCCACACCGCCGCCGAACCCCATCGGACGCACGCAGGCCACCCGCACGCGGTGAGCCTCACCCCTCTCGTCGACGTGCACCGCACCACCACTTTCAGGAGATTTCCGTACCCCGCACCTCCCCTCGCCCCACGCCACCACCGATCACCGTCGAGCGCCGGCCTCGTCTGGCCGTCTTCCTCTTCCGCCGCTACCTGCGCGCCTGCATCGTGCGCGCCCCCGCCCAGGCCCATCAGCTTGCCGGAGGGCGGCCCGAGGCCGCGCTGGATGAATACCGGCGCCTCGGCCACCACACCTGACCCCACCCGTCTGCCTCCAGGAGGCACGTGACCGACCCGACCCTCCACTCAGTCCCCCACGCCCGCGCGATCGCCAAACAGCTCGGCCAGCTCACCAGGCAGCTCGCGCTCGCCCCACCGCGCGAGGCCGCCCACATCCTCGCCACCGTCCTCGACCGCGACGTCGGCATCCTCGGCCACTTCACCCAACTGATGGCCACCGGCTCCCAGTTCGCCAAACGCACCTCCGAGCAAGGCATCCTCCCGCCCGAGGTCTGGCTCGCTGTCGGCCGCGCCGCCAACGAACTCCACGACATCGGCCTCGACCTCGACGAACACACCGAAGCCCTCGACGCCCTCGCCAGCGCCGTGGCACCAGCTCCCACAACGGCGCCGAAGCCGGTGCCGACCGCCATGGTCGTGAGGAGACGCCGGTGAGCAGGAAACAGTGGACCGGCTGGCGCACACCACGCGCCGGAGGCGAACAGGCCGAGCAGCACTACCTCATCGAACCCCGTCATCTCGCCGGCGGCGGCAACCTCGGCCACGTCACCGAGTTCCTGCGCGCCTCCGGCTGGAAGGACTCCTCCCGCCAAGGCGGCCCGTTCGTCTTCGACAGCCCCGACCGCACGATCCGTATCGGCTATGACCCGCACACGCAGCCTGGCGGCTGGACCATCTCCGGCAAGGCCGCCGGTGCTCAGCCGGCGTGGCATGCCACCTTCGGCCGGCAGACCCCGGTGGAGATCGTGGCCGGCGTCACCGACGCCCTCACCCGCCCCCGCTCCGCACACGCGCCCAACGCCTGGGCTCCGCTGGAGCAACAGGGCTGGACCAGTGAGCGCAGCGAGGACCAGTCGTTCACCGCCGTCCATCCCGGCCGGGACACCTGGCTGCAGTACCGTCCCAGCGAGCGTGGCCAGGACCTGTGGTGGGCCGGGGCCCGCGCGGAACACGGGCAGACCTGGGACGCGGTGTTCACTCCCACCACCCCGCTGCAACTCATCGAGGCATTCGCCACGGCGCTGGCCGACCCGCAGCCGGTGATGCGACCGCGCGGACATGTCCCGCCCACGAGCCGGGTGCGCACCACGTCCGTCTCGGTGCTGCCCTCCCAGCTCTCCGCCTGGCAGCAGGCCCGTATCACCGCCGCCCGCGCCGCTACCTGGGCCCGCTTCGCCACCACCGGCGCCCGCAAGCCGTCCCGGACCGCAGGCCCGTACGCCACCGCCGGTGGCCGACGCCGCTGACCCGCCTCGGGCAGCCCTCGCCAGGCGCCCGTTTCCCACCCCCACGCACGAGGAAGTTATGACCGACCTGACCTTTGACGACGCCCTCACCGCCGAAGATATCCACAGGGCTGTCCACAGCCTGGACCGGCTCACCGACCATCTGTGCACCGGCCCGGAGAACACCGAAGCCGCCGCTCTGCTCGGCCCGCTCGTCCACGCCGCCCCCGCCCTCATCGACACCGTCGCCCAGGTCCTGCGTGAGGTCTCCCGGCTCCTGGCCCAGCACGCCGACGTCCCGTGGGACGCGACCGTGACCGACCTGGTGCGCGAGTATCTCGATGCCGCCACGGCCGTCGATCAGCTGCGCAACCCGCTCAGCAAGACACTGAGCCTGCTGGGACCGGCCCCGATCCGTACCGTGCACGGCGATGGCGGGGGGAGCGGTACATGCCGGTGACCGAGCGACAGTTGGCCGGCTTCCGACGCGACCACGAGTCGACGATCCCGCATTCCACCAGTCCCCGGCACCTCGCGGGTCCCGGTGACGCCCGCCACGTCACCCACGCCCTGCTCGCCGCCGGCTGGACCATCACCTCCGACCCGGCTTCCCCCTAGACCGAGGTCACCAGCCCCGACCTGCACGCCCGGCTGCAAGCCGCACCCCAGTTCAACCCGTCCGGCAGCTGGTGGCGCCTCACGGTCGAGCCGCCCAACTCCCGTAGTTGGTATGCCTCGTTCACCCGGCAGGTCCCGGCCGAGATCCTGGCCGGACTCACCGACACGCTCCTCACTCCTGCCCCTGCGAACCCGCCCGATCCGTGGGACCTCTTCCGCACAGCGGGCTGGAACGTCACCCCGAGCGAGAACGGAACCGGCTTCGAGGCCCGCTCGCTCGACCGGCGGGCGGTCGTTGAATACAGCCGCCCCTACGACGACGAGATCTCCTCCTCGTTCTCCTGGCGGATCCGCACCCGGGAGTACCCCGCCGACGCCGCCGAGTCCGCTTTCGACGGTCGCCCGGTCTGGAGCGGCTGGCTCGACGGACACGCCCCCGCGCAGGCCATCGCCGGCTTCGTCGCCGCCTTGACCAGCGCCGAACCGCTGCTGCGCGGCTGGGGCCGGCACAACTGGCACCACGACGTCCAGCACGAGCGAACCAGCCGGACCGGCACGGATGTCGCCGACGCTCACCAGCAGCGCCTCAAGCACATCCAGGCCCAGGCCCGCGCCCCTCGACGCCGTCAGCGACTGGACACCGCCCCCTCCCCGGCTCACGTCGGCGCCTCCAACTCCTCGGCGGCTCGCACCCGATGACTGATGAAAGACCCCCTGTGCCCTCCCCACCCTCCCCTCCGAGCGTCATCCATCAGCAGCGCCTCGACCAGCTCGCCGCGTTCCTCCACACCGGCGAACAGATCCTGGCCGCGTGGGACGCCTACTCCGACCAGCACACCGACCCCGACAGCTGGCCGTACGACGACGAGACCTACGGGCGGCGCGCCGCCCGCCGCGACGCCGACACCTGGAACGCCGCCGCACAGATCCGCCCCTTCGCCCGCGAGCTTGTCTCCACCGCCGAAGTCCAGCTCCAGCAGCTCCCCTCCCGGGCCGTCCAGTCCCACTGGCCGTGGCACCTGGCGAGCGCCGAAGACGCCCTCGACCAGCTCGACGCCTTCGAAAAGGACTACCGCGCCCGCCTCGACGACCTGCCGCCCTCCGCCCGGCCTGGGACAGAGGCGTACGACGACCTCATCGACGCCCGCAACGCCGAAGCATGGCACGCACTCAGCGAACTGACCCTGCACGCCCCCGTGATCCTCGCCATCCACTCGACGACCCAACGCACCCCGCCTCGTCTGGAGGCCGTCGCGCCTCGACCCGCTCCGACGGCCTCCGCTGCTGCGGCGCCCGTGGCACGGAGGTGAGCCGCATGCGTTTCCTGCCTCACGATGCGGCCGACGAACTCCTCGTCACCCCGCCCTGCCTGGCCGGGGGCGGGGACCCGCGCTGGGTCACCGTGGCCCTCCACCAGGCCAGCGAGTGGCGCTACGACCACACTCCGCTCTCCCCGATCGTCCATCTGGTCCGGCCCGACCAGCAGGCCGAATTGAGCCTGTACCCGGACCCGGACGAGCCGTGGTGGACGATCCTCCACGCCCCCACCGACGAACAACCCGCCTGGTACGCCAGGTTCGGGGCGCGCATCCCGGTGGAGATCCTCGCCACGTTCACCGACGCCCTCACCGAGCCCTCCCCCGACGCAGCGGCGGTGAGCGATCCCTTCGAGATCCTGTACGCGGCCGGCTGGCTGGAACACTCCGACGTCTCGGCCTCGTCCCCCGACAGCCCCGTCCGTGTCGAGCGCGCCGGCCAGGGGCAGGGCAGCTGGTTCGTCACCACCTCCCTGCCCGGCGACCCCGACACGGTGATCTGGCACGCCCACCTCGGCGCCGACACCCCGCTCTACCTGGTCGCCGCCTTCACCAGCGCCCTCACCGACCCCGCACCGCTGCGCCGCGACCCGCTCGCCCTCCCCTTCCAGGCCCGTCCCCACCTCCAGACGGCCCCCGCGCCGACGGGCCCGCCGGGCGGGCTGGATCCACTGGAGCAGCGCGTCCAGGACCTCGCCGCCCGCCGCCGGCGTGGCGCGCCCTCGCTGCCGCCGCGCCGGCCGCAGCCGCCACCACGCCGTACGCGCTGACCCGGCCACACCCCTCACTCCGGAATCCCGCCCTTGCCCCACGCCACCCCCGCCTCCTCCAGCAGCGACGGCTACGACCTCGCCTTCAAGGTGCTCCTCGGCGCCCTCGCGATCGCCGTCCCCCTGTCCAACCTCGCCTGGCTGTGCGGCAACCTCGCCACCTGGGCCACCCACTCCGGCCCCTGGGCGCCGTACCAGCCCATCAACGCCCTCCTGCACCCCGACCAGCTCTGGCCCACCGCCGGAGAAACGACCCTGCTCATCGGTGCCCGCATCATCCCCGTCACCGTGATGATCGCCCTCGTCCTCACCGCCGCAGTCGTCTGGTCACGACACAAGAACTCCGGCAGCGGCCGGAAGAAGAAGATCGCCGGCATGGCCAAGGCGAAGGACATCGAGCCGCTGATGGCCCGGGCGATCACCGCCAAGGCCCGCTCCCTGCGCCCCAGCCTGAAGGACACCAAGCACATCGATGCCGCCGACACCGGCATCCTCCTCGGCAACCTCCAGGGCAGCCGCCACGAGGTCCGCATGGGGTACGAGGACGTCGCCGTCGCCATCATGGCGCCCCGCTCCGGCAAGACCACCTCGCTCGCGATCCCCTCAATCCTCGCCGCGCCAGGCCCCGTCCTGCTGACCTCCAACAAGGCCGCCGGCGACGCCTACACCGCCACCCTCGACGCACGGCAAAGGACCGGCCGGACGTGGTCGATGGACCCGCAGCAGATCGCCCACGCCGAACGGGAGATGTGGTGGAACCCGCTCGCCGACGCCAGAACCCTCGACGGCGCAGGCCGACTGGCCGGCCACTTCCTCGCCGCTTCCGTGGACGCCAGCCAGCAAGGCGACTTCTGGTCCAAGGCCGGCAGCAACATCCTGTCGCAGCTGTTCCTCGCCACGGCTCTCGACGAACGGCCCATCACCGACGTCATGCAGTGGCTGGCCTTCCCCGCCGACCGCACCCCTCTCGACATCCTGCGCGACCACCAGTTCACCGCGGTGGCCGCCCAGCTCAAGGGCAGCGTCGAAGGACCGCCCGAAACCCGGGACGGCATCTACGAAACCGCCCGACAGTACGCCGCAGCCCTCCTCAACAGCGACATCGCGGCGTGGGTCACCCCGCAGAAGGCCGTGCCCGAGTTCCGGCCGTCGGAGTTCGTCTCGTCCACGGACACCCTTTACCTCCTGTCGAAGGACGGTGGCGGCGGCGCCAGTGCCCTGATCGCGGCGTGCGCGGACTCCGTCATGCGCGCGGCCACCGCGCAGGCCGAGCGCGCCGGCGGACGGCTCGACCCGCCGATGCTCGCGATCCTCGACGAGGCCGCCAACGTCTGCAAGATCTCCGATCTGCCCGACCTGTACAGCCACTTGGGCTCGCGCGGCATCATCCCCATCACGATCCTGCAGTCCTACCGCCAGGGCCAGAAAGTCTGGGGCGACGCGGGCATGGACGCCATGTGGTCCGCGAGCACCGTCAAGGTGATCGGCTCCGGCATCGACGATCCCGACTTCGCCGACAAGCTCTCCCGACTCATCGGCGACCACGACGTGGAGACCACCTCGACCTCCATCTCCGACTCGGGGAAGTCGACCTCCGTGTCGATGCGGCAGGAACGGATCCTGCCCGCGGACGCGATCCGCGCCCTGTCCAAGGGCACCGCACTGTGCTTCGCCACCGGCATGCGCGCCGCCATGCTCGACCTGCGCCCCTGGTACACGGAACCCGACGCCGACGCACTGACTGCCGCCTCTGCCCGCGCATCGAAGGCCATCACCGCCCGCGCCATCGCCAAGCACGCCCCGCAGCAAAGCGACTACGGCCCCGCCGCCTGACCACCCACCAACGCCCGAGCACTCCGCCGGGCTGCCGCCCTGTACCCAGCCACCGGTATGACCGATAGCCCTCACCGACCACCACACTGTCCGTTCTACGTCCCCAAGCAGTCCACGCGGGGCCAGCTCCTGGCCGTCAAGGACGGCATCGACCAGATGCTCGAACGGCTCGACCTGACCGACGACGCACGCGAAGCCCTTGAAGGAGACCGCGAAGCGGTCACTGCCCTGGCCGAGCGTCTAGCCGACACTCCCACGCCAGCCGGCCCCACACCCAGGCAACTCGACACCACGGACAGCTTCATACCTCTGACCCAGCTGATGGACACCATGTCCCACCCAGCGCAAGAAGACGCCGAATGACGCCCCCCGAAATTCAACCAGCCGCGCCGAACGGCCTCACTGCTGACACGGGTGCAGTCATCAACGGGCGACCAGACTTACAGACCAAGCTCCAGTGGCCGATCGGGGACTCCGTCCTTGATCAAACCGGCTAACAGACCGGCAAGATCACGCGGCCCAAAGATGTCCGACCCTTGGTAGTCGGCGATCTCTGACAGCTGCCACCAGCGGAAACCCGTGATTCCTTCAGCGGCCAACTCGTCACTCGACAACGCTCCGTCCGGCCGGAAGGCAGCAGTGCGGATGAGGAAGTAGTCCTCAATCGCGCCGTCATACCCGCTCACATAGCCGGGCCCGACGACTCTCCGATGCCACACGTGCGGCGGCGTTCCGTCAATCACAAGCCCGATCTCCTCATGCAGCTCGCGGCGCAGCGCCTCCTGAGGTGACTCGCCAGCCTCGATCCCTCCTCCCGGAGCTGCCCAAACCACCATCTCCGACAGCATGAACCTGCACAGCAGGATGCGGTCCTCCCCATCCAGAACGATCGCACGGGCCGCGTGACGCTGGTTCAGCAAAGGCATCGGAGCACCCTACGGGCCGGTCCAAGACCGCCGCAACGCCCCTCGACGGACCGCCTCCAGGCGTCCCCGCCCTCACCCACCGAAAGGTCACGCTCCTGTCTCGATTCTCAATAACTTGTCCATTCCATGGAAACGCGCAGTGGAGGAATATCCGGGACAGCAGTCCGGCGGAATGGGCGGACGTGGTCGCGTTCGACGCAGACATCCGCCAGGGCGACGCCCGCGCGAACGCCTCCGGGAACCGGCTGCTGGGCCAGGCGTTCCTGCACTGCTCCCGTGTCCCGCTCGGCCAAACCCCCATCGACCACATCACCGCCGCGGCGTGGGCTGCGCGCCAGCAAGAACTCGACGACGGTGCCGCCATGGTGGAGGAGCTGGAGCACGGCGTGGTCGACGGCTGCTCTCCCTGGGCCTGCCGCGGAGCCTCCGAGCACGAGCCGGTGCAGGACGACTTCGGACTGGCCTCGTGAGGCGGATCATCCTCGATCTGTTCGCCGGGCCCGGCGGCTGGAGCCACGCCCTCACCGTCCTCGGCGCGCGGGACATCGGCCTGGAG
The DNA here is from genome assembly GCF_040635845.1 of Streptomyces sp. NPDC006872. Classification (NCBI taxonomy): domain Bacteria; kingdom Bacillati; phylum Actinomycetota; class Actinomycetes; order Kitasatosporales; family Streptomycetaceae; genus Streptomyces; species Streptomyces sp. NPDC006872. The sequence continues at coordinate 8,836 of NZ_JBEYIL010000012.1, read as the reverse complement.
TGGGACGAGTGGGCCTGCAAGACCCGGGCCATGGCGGGGCAGTTGACGATCCGCGCCGACGTCGCCCGCTATCCGACGTGGATCTTCTCCGGCCGGATCCTCGGGCTGATCGCCTCCCCTCCGTGCCAGGCATGGAGCATGGCGGGCAAGCGCCTCGGTCTGGTCGACCAGCCGCTCGTCCACCAGGCCGTCGCCGACCTCGCGGCCGGACGCGACACCCGCGACCAGCTGCTCGGCGCGTGCGCGGACGAACGTTCTCTCCTGGCGGCCGAGCCCATGCGCTACCTGCACGCCCTGAACACCGTGGGCGAGCCCGAGTGGGTGGTCATGGAAGAGGTTCCCGACGTTCTGCCGTTGTGGAAGCAGTACGCGGCCATCTTGCGCGCTTGGGGCTTCTCGGTGTGGGTCGGCATTCTCAACGCCGCTGACTATGGTGTCCCGCAGACCAGGCGGAGGGCGATCTTGCTCGCCTCCCGGGTACGGACCGCTGAGCCGCCACCCCCCACGCATGCACAACTGGCCGAGCCGGAAAGCCTGTTCGGGCCCGGCCGCGCTCGCTGGTTGTCCATGGCGGAGGCTCTCGGCTGGGGCGCCACCGACCGGCCCGTGCCCACTGTGTGCGCGGGCGGCGGACCAAGCGGAGGCCCAGAGCCCTTCCCCTCCGGCTCCCGCAAGACCCTCACCGACGCCCGCGCCCGCGGCACCTGGGCACCTCGCCCCGGCTCCGAGATCGTCCTGGCCTCCCGGCGAGAGGGCTCCGGCTGGACCGCCCGGCACGGCGCCCGCGAGAACCGCCCCGCAGACGCTCCAGCCCCCACGTTCACAGCCGAGGCACACCGCTGGTCGTGGTCACTGCGCAGCAACAACCAGACCAACGCCACCATCCGCCGGTCCGACGAACCCGCCGGCACGCTCTTCTTCGGCCACCGAGCCAGCGAGTGCACCTGGGTCGCCGAGCCCGCCGTCGAGGCAGCGGGGTCGGCACCGGAGCCCATCAAGATCACCGCCCAGGAAGCGGGCGTGCTGCAGAGCTTCCCCGCCGACTATCCGTGGCAAGGCAACAAGGGCCAGATGTTCTCGCAGATCGGCAACGCCGTACCCCCGCGCCTGGCCGCACACCTGCTCGCCCCGCACCTCAACAAGCCCTTCAACCCTGCTGACTTCACCCTCGCCGCCTGATGCTCCACACCCCCGATCCCCATGACGACGACGGCCTCGACCGCGTCCCGGCGCCGAAGCCCGTGCACTACGCCGAGCAGGCCCTGCTCGGCGCCCTCCTCCTCGAGCCTGCGCGTCTGGCCGACACCGAGCCGCTGATCGCCCACCACTTCGACAGCCACACCCATGCCGCGTTGTTCACCGCGATCCGCACGCTCCCGCCGCCCGACCCCGCCGACCACGCCAAGGACGCCGCCTGGCTCAACGCGGTGCTGGACCACGCCCGTCCTCACGCTCGCGGCCTGAGTGCCTCCTACGTCCACGGCCTCATCCAGTTCTGCCCGCAGCCCAAGCACGCTGCGGCCTACGCCAGGATGATCCGCACCGACAACGCTCGCCGGATTCTGCGCAGGCACGCCGAGCGCCTCGCGTCCACCGCAACCGACCCGGGCCTTCCCAACCCGGTAGCCGCGACGCTCGGCCTGGCCGACGACATCGGCCGCGTCCTGGATTCCATCGCCGAACAGTTCGCCCCGCACCCCGGCTCCTTCCCCCGCACCGCACTCCCCCCGGATGTCCCACGGCAGGCCGGCGAGGAGGACCTCGACGAAGAGCGCCTCCTCCTGGCGACCGCCACCGCCTATCCGGCAGAGGTCCAGCAGATGCGGTGGCTGACCGAGGCGGACTTCCTGCTGCCGCTGCACGCCGCGCTCTGGCAGTCCATCACGGCGCTGGTCCACCGCGGCGACATGGTCGACCCGGTCACGCTCCTTGGCGAGGCCCAGCACCGCGGACTGCTCACCGGCTCCCTCACCCCCAAAGACCTGATGGCCCTGGTCTCCACGCCCGCCGGTTCCCCCGAGTACTGGGGCGAGAGAATCCTCCAGCGTGCCCTCCTCGCCCGCGCCCGCGCGGTTGCCGACCGGATCGCCGTCTACACCGACGACCCCGCGAACACTCCCCACCAGCTCATCACCGGCAGCCGCCGCGCCCTGGCCGAGCTCAACTCCCTGCGCACCCGTTGGAACCGCGCCACCGCACCCACCCCCGCGTCCGCCACCAGTACCCCCGCACGATCCACGTCGCGCCCCCGGGCCGGGCCGTCACACCGGCCGGCCGTCACGGCCGCACGCGCCCGCAGATGACCTCAACCACCTGGCCCGGCTGGCCTCAGGGCCGAGCCCAGCCTTGAATCGAGCCTGCCTCCATGCCCCACAGCCCCCTCGACGCCCACGTCCGGTTCGACACCCACCCCGCCCACTCCAGCGCCGTGACCGCCACCCTCACCGGCACCCACCAGCGCACTGCCCAGGCACTACTGGCCGCCCGCGGCTTCGAGACCCTCGACACACATGCCATGGTCCTGGCCCGCATTGATCACGAAGAGCCGCACTGGGCCGACCGAGCCGCCCAGGCCCTGAACGCCCAAGGGATCACCACCGAGACCACCCCCAGTCTGCGCGAGGCGATCGCCGAGGAGTGGACCTGGGCGAACTACCCGATGCACTGGTGCACCCGCGCCGAGATCCGCGAGGTCTCCAACGAAGCCCAGAAGATCTACGACGACATCCGCCACGGACGGCTCATCATCCACGCCCACGCCGAAGACGGCTGGACCATCGTGGCCGTCGGCACCTACCGCGATAGCGGGAAGAGCGTGTACCTCCACGGCGAAAACCACCTGCGGCAAATCGCCGACACCTTCGACTCCCCCGCCCAAGCCATCGCCGCATTCGAACGCGCACACGGCGACTCCCTACGCCCCGGTCCTGCCCCCATGACCGAAACCGAACGCCAGACCACCCAAGCCCGCGCCACCCTGACCTCACCCGACACCATGCCGGCCCCGGCCGCACTGCCCGTCGAGAGCATGCCCGTCTACGCCGCCGACCCCGGCGACCACGAAGCCATACTGAACGACTTCCTCACCGAGAACGGCGACTGGGAGAAGTACCGCACCTGGGGTGACAACACCACCATCGTCAACCACGAATCGCTCACTCTGCGCGCCCTCATCGATCACGACGCCGAATGCCGTGACATGAAGTGGACCATCGCCGCCTACGAATCCCCCGTCAGCGAGCGCCTCTGGCACGCCACGGCCACCGCCACCACCCCGGTGGAGATCGTGCGCACCCTGCTCAACTCCCTGGCCTCCGACTACGTACGGGACGCCGGACCTGCGACCGGCGTCTCCGAGACGGAGATCGCCGAGGCGACCCGGCCGCTCACGGACGCGGGCTGGAAGCACACAGTCGAAGGCCGCTGGATCCGGTGGGAGGCACCAGGCGAGGACGCCGCTGGCGTCCAGTTCGACGCCTTCGCCGCCCAGAAGCCCAACAGCCCGCTGCCGACCTGGACCGCATGGGGCGGCAACACCATCCATCAGCCAACCTGGGCACTCCACTTCTCCCCGCACACCCCGGCGGCCGTCCTGCAGGACCTCACCTGCGAACTCGCGGAGGGGCAAGGACGACGCAAGGTCCCCGCAGCTACCACTCCGCGAGTAGCGATGCTGACTCCGACGCCCGCTCCTCCCAGGCCGGCGTCAGCAGCCGTTTCTACCCAGACCAGCTGGCCGCGCGCCTGATCGTCACCGTCCGAGCCCTTGTCAAACCACGTAGCCACAACAGACGTTGGCGTTCGGAGGCGCTGCCAGAGTGGCGGTCCATGATTCCCGCGCACGCGACCGCCCGGCCCCCGACTACACCGACAGTGTCGATATTTCGGTGCTGCTTCGCGACGTGCCGGGCGTCCGGCCCTTCAAGTGGCGGTGACGTCGTTCGTGGGTCTGTCACCGCCACTTCAAGCCGCGGCAAACAGTTCAGCACCGTCTATGGACCTCATCCGCAGCGCCCCCACTCAACTGTCGTCCGTAGAAAGCCGCGCACCGGAGGTACGGCCCTAGCTTGATCTTTAACGTCCGGCGTCGAATGACCCGTCGAACTTGATCACTCGGTCCGGTAACTGCCGTACATGGAGGCGGCCTTCGTCTGAACATGTGCTCCGACCAAGGAACACACACATTCAGAACGAAGGCCGTGAGGATGAGTCTGCTGCATCACGACGCCCAATCGAGGCGTTGGCACAACTGTCATGCTTCCGGGGCGAGTTCTACTCCTGCCTGACCGCTCGTTCGGACGCGCTGTTCGAGCTGGCTGATGCCGTTCTGTGCGGCGACGGGCCGGTGAGGTCGCTGGCCGAGCTGTCGCTGGTGGGTGAACACCGCCGCGGCCATGGCGGGCTCTACGCCGCAGTGGCCCGTGGCCGCATCGATGCAGGCCGGCTGCAGCGGGCCCTGGCCGAAGCGCCACTGCCGCGGGCTGCCGACGGCCGGCTGGTCCTGGCCGTCGACGTCACCTGCTGGCTGCGGCCCGACGCCCACACTCGCCGCAGCGGATCCTGTGCCACACCTACGGCCGGGGCAAGGACCAGCACATCCCCGTCCCCGGCTGGCCCTACTCGATCATCTGCGCACTGGAGCCGGGCCGCAGCTCATGGACCGCACCGCTGGACGCCCTGCGTCTGACACCTGACGACGACACCGCCACGGTCACCTCCCGCCAACTGCGCGATCTGCTTCAGCGACTGATCGCAGCGGTGCAGTGGCAGACCGGCGACCCCGACGTCCTCATCGTCGCGGACGCCGGATACGACGCACCCCGCCTCGGCTTCCTCCTCAAAGACCTGCCGGTCCAGGTGCTGGCCCGGATGCGCTCGGACCGCGTCCTGCGCAGGGCCGTCCCACCCCGGCTGCCGCACACCCAGGGCCGCCCGCCCCGGCACGGCGGCGAGTTCGTCTTCGGGCAGCCCGGCACCTGGGGCACCCCGGACACCGAAACTGTCACCGACACCCGCCTCTACGGCACCGCCCAGGCCCGCTCCTGGGACCGGCTGCACCCCAAACTGACCCACCGCTCCTCCTGGGCCACGGCCGACGGCACCCTCCCCATCGTCGAAGGGACGGTGATCCGTCTGGACATCGACCGCCTGCCCAGCGGAGCAACACCGAAGCCGGTCTGGCTGTGGTGGTCAGGCACCGACGCCACTGCGTCAGACGCCGACCGACTTTGGCAGGCATACCTGCGACGCTTCGACATCGAGCACACCTTCCGCCTCTTCAAACAGACCCTCGGCTGGACCTCACCGAAGATCCGCACCCCCGAGGCAGCCGACCGATGGACCTGGCTGATCCTCGCCGCCTACACCCAACTGCGGCTCGCCCGCCCGCTCGCAGCCGACCTACGCCACCCCTGGGAAAGACCCGTCTCACCGGAACGGCTCACCCCCGCCCGGGTCCGCCGCGACTTCCGGCACATCCGCCCGAAGACTGCCTGCCCGGCCCAAGCGCCGAAACCCTTCCGACCCGGCCCCGGACGACCCCCAGGCCGAAAGAACACCCGACCCACACCCCGCCACGACGTCCACACACCCCGCAAAACACCGGCGGCGAAACAACGAACGAAGACGTCAACCACACCACGCCCACGCCGCACAGGTTAAAGATCAAGCTAGTGCTGGGTTCCTCAAACGGTGTATACATACCGGCGCCGCAGTCGGCGGGTCGGCGGTGCGGGTCTGCCCCAGATCCAGGGGTTGGCAAGGGCGTTGAGCTGGTCGGTCGCCAGGGTGGTGGCGTATTCGATGTCGTCGCGGTTGGCGAATGACCGGCCGGCCAGGGCGGCCTTGCGGAAGATGCGCCACCAGCCTTCCTGCAGGTTGAGCCAGCAGGCGCCCACAGGGATGAAGGCATGGTGGATGCGGGGATGGTCCTCGAGCCAGGTCCGGGTGGACGCGTTGTTATGACTGGACAGGTTGTCGGTGGCGTTAACGGCTTCGGTTGGGCTCTGGCACAGATCTTGGGGAGTGGTCGCAGAGCGTCACTGGAGCAGGATCATCTTGCGAAGCAGTTCGAATCCGGCCCGTCCGTAGAGCTGCCTTTTGATCTTTTTCACCCTGTTCACGGCGCCTTCGGTACCGCCGGAGCTCCAGTGCACGGTGAGTCCGGCAATCACGGCTTCCAGGTCGGTGGTGAGTCCGTGAGCGAATCCGGTGATCCCGGGCAGCCGTGTGGCGCGGGCGGAGCTGATCCAGTCCGGCAGGTCAGCGCCGGTGCGTCGGGCGAGCATCTGGGCGAAGTCACGTACGAGTTCGTGGGTTTGATCCAGCTCGGGGCAGGCGTCGAGAACGGCCTTGAGCTGGGTGGTTTCCTCTTCGGTGAGGGTGTCGGGGTGGCGGGTTATCCAGCCGACGACGGTCCGTACGGACGGCCCCGCGGCGGCCGGAGCGGGTGCGTCGGGCCATTCCAGGCGGCTGCGGGCCCAGTCCCGCAGGCTGCTGTAGGGCACCTGGTCACCACGGCCGGCGAGTTCTTCGCGCAGTTCCCTGATGGTGATCGTGCCACTGGTTTCGGCGATGCGTCGTTGCAGGTAGGGCTGGTGCACATCGAGGCGGCTGGAACGAGTTCGGCGTCCGGTGACCATGTCCTGCCAGCGGGCCGCCCGTGCGTACCGCTGGACGGTATGGCGTCCCCAGCCCAAGTGGCGGGCGATGGCCCGCAAGCCCATACCCTCACTCAACAGGCCGTGGACCAGGGCATGATGGGCCCGAATCCGCTCCGCTCGACGGCCGGTCGGCACCACGGTGAAGGGCAGCCCCGCTTCGCTGTCACCGGTCAGTGTGCCGGTGGCAGCACGGTCCGGTGGAGGGGCGGCGGTGCGCAGGCAGTCGCGATGCGCCGCGACGCACTTCTCGACGGCCTGGCCGAGGTTCTGAAGGATATGAAACCGGTCCGCGACTTGCAGTGCGTCCGGGGCACCGAGCGCGGCGCCCTCGGCATACGCACCCGCACGGTCCCTGCAGATCACTTCTACTCCTGGATGTGCCCTCAGCCAGGCGGCCAGCGGTGCGGCTTCGCGTCCGGGCAGGACATCGATGGGGTTGTGCCGTTCGCCGTCCGTGATCACGGTGGCGTACGAGTGGCCGCGGCGGGTGGCGAAGTCGTCGACCCCAAGGACCCGCGGCGTGCTGAACTGCGGGTCCGGCAAAGCCATCACCCGGCGCAGGAGCGTCATCCGCCCGGCACCAAGGCCCAGTTGGGCCGCCAGCCTCGCGCCGGCCCGTCCGGCCAGTGCGAGCCCGATACGCACCAAGACGCGGTCGAGCCGGGTGGTGAAACGCGCGTACGGGCAGGTCAGCCGCGCGAACCGTTCGACGAACGTGCGTCGAGGACAGGCCCTCGCGTCACAGACGAAGCACCGGACCTTCAGCAGGATCACGACACTCCGCTCGCCGAGCGGGAGATCCCGCAGTCTGCGCTGATAGGAGCCGTGCACTCGCTCGGAATAGTGGCCGCAGTCGGGGCAGGCCGCACCGGCCTTGCTGCCTCTGGCCACGATCTCGACCGTCCCGAAGGCGGTGGCTACCTGCTCGACGTCCACCTCGTCGATCCCGTCGAACACGAGCGCTTTCCAGAACGGTGCGTCGGACTGCATGAACGGAACCGTCACTGACGGCCGCTCCAAAGTACGGAGCCCCGCACCTACTTGATGGAGCGTCAGCAACCACTGTTCGGCGGCACGGCGCACGCCGTCTCACGCACGAGCAGCCCACCACATTCGAATTGCGGGGTGAGCGGATGGATCCAGCTGCCGGGGCGAGACGGCGGATCAGCACGGGCCAGGCGAGGTCATGGCCGTGGTCCAGGCGGACGACGAGCCACTCCTGCATCTCGGACACTCACGCCCGGTTGGAGAGAGGAGCTCGAAGCTCCACGCGCAGTCGGATCGAGGTGTCGATGGCCAGTCCCATGCTGGAGTACCGAAGATCTTTCGAGTAGTTCGCAATGAGGTCGAGGTCCCGCAGCTGCCGCTGCAACTCAGAGGTCAGCGCTTCGTCCGAATCAGGGACGAGCTCGTCTTCTTCCTGCTCAGCCAGGAACTCAAGATGTTGATCAACGGCCTCCACCGCCCGGCGACTGGTCCAGCTGGCGAAGGCGTGGCAGCCGAACAGATAGGCGTGCGCGGCATACAGCGTCGCCGCTGCGGCAGACTCATCTGCATCATCGGGCCCGTCCTGGCCGTCGTTATGGCAGTACTCGCTGAGCATGTACTCGGCGACACCGCGCTTCACCGCCGAGAAGGCCGTTGAGTCACCGAGAACGCCCTCCCACAGGGAGTTCAACAGGGGACGAAGGCCCACGGTGAACGGCGCCCGCTCGTCAGCGGGTAGTCCCTCGTGCCAGCTCATGAGCCGTTCCGCGACACCAGCGGCAAACACGCCGCGTTCCCCAGGCGAGATGGCCTTCAGCCGCTCCTCCACCAGCGCTGAAAGCTCCTGCCACGTGTCCATATGAGCCATCCCCGAGTCGTGAAACCAGCGTGCTCACGCCAGCAACGGCGATCATTGCATCCACCAGCGACAACGCATCGGGCGAGGCTCCCTGGCTCTGAGCGCGGGGATACAGCCCGCGTAGCTTCCCCGCCCCGCCCCGGGACCAGATCGCTTGAGACGGGAGACGTGGTGACGCTTTGCGACCACTCCCCAAGATCTGTGCCAGAGCCCAGTTCAAACCGTTAACGCCAGTCGGTGACGATCCAGATTTCCCCGTCCGGGTTGGCGTCCTCGATCAGTTGCAGGAACTGCTGATAGAACACGCTGTTGCGGGAGGACGCAGTCA
>NZ_JBEYIL010000011.1:0-406643 GCF_040635845.1 Streptomyces sp. NPDC006872 | reverse complement strand
CCGGTCACCGGCCCACAGGTCCTCGTCGTGCCCCGCAGCCTCCAGCCACCCGACTTCATCGGCCGCGGATGAGAACGCCGGAGGAGGAACCGTGTCCTGTTGGACGCGGCCGACCCCCTTTTTTTCCGTACCTTCCGGCGGGCCGTTGGGCCGGCGTGCCGGTGGGCTGGTGGAGCTAAGCGGGTCGGTCGAAGTCGGCTGCGGTTCGGCAGCGCCCTGAAGGGGCGCGGGGCGCTGACGTGTGCGGCTCCGCCGCGCGCGCGACCAGCCACGATGGCGCCGCAGCAGAACGACGGCACATCGCGGCACTTCCAGCGGAGCGCTCAGCCTGCGGCCCGCTCCACCAGCACGCCGTCCTTCTCGTCGTACAGCTCACCGGTCTGCGGGCACTCCCACACGTCGGCCTCGCCCGCGCGCGCGACCAGCTTGACGCCGGCCCTGCCGACCCAGCCGACCTGCCGCGCGGGAACCCCGACGACCAGGCCGAAGTCCGGGACGTCCTTGGTGACGACGGCGCCGGCGGCGACCATGGCCCAGCGGCCGATGGCGATGGGCGCGACGCACACGGCGCGGGCGCCGATGGACGCCCCGTCGGCGATCTTCACGCCGACGGCCTCCCAGTCGCCGCCGCGCTTCTGCTTGCCGTCGGGGTCCACGGAACGCGGGTTGTGGTCGTTGGTGAGGACCACGGCCGGGCCGATGAAGACACCGTCGCCGAGCTCGGCCGGCTCGTAGACGAGCGCGTAGTTCTGCAGCTTGCAGTTGTCGCCCAGGTGGACGCCCGAGCCGACGTACGCGCCACGGCCGATGACACAGCCCTCACCGAGGCGCGCGCCCTCGCGGATCTGCGCGAGGTCCCAGACGCTGCTCCCGGCGCCGATCTCGGCACTGTCGTCTACCTGCGCGCTGGGCTGGACCCTGTAGTTCACTCTGCTGCCTTCCGGTGTGTGGCTTCGGTTGGCGAGCATACGGGGCCGACGGCGGGCGTCCCGTGTGGGGTTGCGGCCAGGTGCACGGGCGAGTAGCAGGCCTCGCTTGGTGGAACATGTGGGAATCCTGTGATCCATGTCACTTTATGGGGCGGACTGTGTGTGTTGCATGCACACGCTAAGTGAAGGGATGATCACTTGGCTTTCTTTAGCTTCCCTTTATCGACGGGGGGCTGCGTCAAGGGTGGGGAAAACGGGTGGGGCGGTGCTGCTGATGTCGCGCGCGCTCCAAGGGGGGGAATCCATGTCCGTGGAGGGGCGGGTGTCGTCATGGCACCGGGCTGTGCCTGGCGGAAGTCGGGGGTCGCAGGGGGAGAGGGCCTGGCGGCGTAGTGCAGCCGCGGCGCTGGTGACGGCGCTGCTCGGGCTGGGACTTGGGGTCGGGGGCGCTCCGGCGGCGGCGGCGGTCGCCTGCACCGCCGGCACGACGTCCGACTTCAACGGCGACGGCGTGCGGGACACGGCCATCGCAGACCCGGACGCGACGGTGTTGGGCCACGAGCGGGCGGGCTTGGTGCGCATCGTGCTCGGCGGCGGCAAGGGGGTCGTCGAGATCTCGCAGGACACGACCAACGTCTCCGACACGCCTGAGGACGGCGACCAGTTCGGTTTCTCGCTGGCGGTGTACGACGTCAACAAGGACGGTTGCAGCGACCTGGCGGTCGGTGTCCCGTACGAGGACGTGGGCACGGTCAAGGATGCCGGCTATGCCCAGGTGGTCTACGGATCCACGACCGCGGTCGGGTCCGAGTTCCGCAGCAGCGGCTTCGCGCAAGGGGCTGCCTATCCAGTGGGCGACACCCCTGAGGCAGACGACTGGTTCGGCTACGCACTGGGGGCCGGCACCTCGACAACTGGCATTCCGTACCTGGCGATCGGCGTTCCGGGCGAGGACGGGACCGCCGGTGTGGACATGGGCATGGTCGGCTTTGTCTACGGGACCGACCACAGTGGTGTGTCCGTGACCCAGGACAGCGCCGAGATGTGGGAGACCGCGGAGCCGTACGACCGTTTCGGCGCGTCGATCTCCGCCACGGACCGGTACTTCGCGGTCGGAGCCCCCGGCGAGAGCATCGGAACGGTCGCTTTTGCGGGCGGTCTGCAGGTCTTCCAGCCGTCGATCAACACGGACGGCATCCCCAACCCCCTTTACGGCATGGGGCAGGGGCGTACGGGATCGACCGACACCGCAGCTCAGATGGACGACCGGTACAGCGCAGCCCTTGCGATGGCTCCCTACCGTCCGACGGGCGCGGCCACCAACACCGACGCGCTCCTCGCTGTGGGCGTGCCGGGGGAGGACCTCGACACCACCGTCGACGCGGGTGCGGTGCATGTCTACCACCTGAAGGTTGATGGAACGGTCGCCCTGCTCAGCTGGATCCACCAGGATGCCGTGGCTGCCGATGGGAACGTCGAGGAGAAGGCCGAACCCGGTGACTTCTTCGGTCAGCAACTTGCGGCTGTGAACACCGCCACCAATGTGGTGGGTACGGCGACCACGATGCGCCTCGCTGTCGGTGTGCCCGGTGAGGAGACCACGGAGGATGCTCCGGAAGCGGGCGGCGTCCAGGTCTTTCCGCTGATCGGAGCGCCTGGCGCGTCGGACGCGTGGATCGAGCCCGGCAGCGGCATTCCTTCCGGGCCGTCGGCTCGGACGTACGCGGGCATCAGTCTCGGGGCCACTCCGGCGCTGCTGTACGTCGGTGTGCCCTACGGGCCGGCCGACGGGCGGGCGGTGCACGGTTTCCCGTGGAACGTGGTCTCGGGCGGCGCGCCTACCCAGACGTGGAAGCCCGGTGAGGGTGGCATTCCCGCGGGTGGCGTCTCCTTCGGGGCGGCGGTCCGATGACTCTCCGGCAACCGCGTACTCCTCGCCGGAAAGACCGTTCCGGCGACCAGGTCTCCCAGACAGACATGAACCGAGTGGAGAGTGGACGCGTGTCCGCAGGCAGACACGGATCGATACGGCGCGGCTTGGCGCTGCGCGCCGTGGTGGCAGCGGCCGTCACGGGCGCGGTGGTGGCCGGGACGGCGACTCTCCCGGGCAACGGCGGTACGTCGGCGCGGGATCAGGAACCGATCGTCGCCGACCAGCCGATGGTGACTGAGCAGCAGGCCATGGCGGCGGCCAAGGACACCGGCAAGAAGACCGAGGTCGTCGGCTTGCGCACCGAGCGCCGGGACATCTTCGCCGAGCCCGACGGCACCTTCACTGCACGCGAGTACACCGAGCCGGTACGAACGGTGCAGGGCGGCAAGTGGGTTGACATCGATGCCACGCTGGTGAAGCGGGCCGACGGAACCTGGGGCCCGAAGGCGGCCACCGTCGATCTCAGCTTCTCTGCCGGTCAGGTGGGCAAGCCGTTCGTGACGATGCAGCGCGCGGGGCGTGAGTTCGCCCTGAGCTGGCCGTACGGCAAGCTGCCGGTGCCGACGGTGGACGGAGACACGGCCACCTACGTGGACGCCCTGCCCGGTGTCGACCTCGCCGTGCGGGCCGAGGCGGACGGCTTCGGCCACCTGCTGGTCGTAAAGACGCCCGAGGCAGGTGCCGATCCGAGGCTGGCTCAGCTCGACCTGGGGATGGCGACGGACGGTCTGAAGGTCACAGAGGACGCGGACGGGGCGATCGTCGCAGAGGATTCCGCTGTCGGCGGCACCGTCTTCCAGGCGGGCAAGCCCTCGATGTGGGACTCGGCCGCCGTGGCGGAGGCCGCGACGAAGAAGCAGGGCCCCAAGGCCGTCGCCAAGGCACTGAAGTCCGCGGCAGCAGGCGCTGACGAGGCGGGGACGACCGCCACCGCCACTGTCGGCCCCAAGACGCACAAGGCAGCCCTGGACGGTCCCGGCGGCGGCGGACGCGTCGCCCCGCTCGGCGTCGAGGTCGCCAAGGGCAAGCTGCGGCTCGTCCCCGACCAGAAGCTCCTCAAGGGCGCGGACACCGTCTTTCCGGTGGTCATCGACCCGATCCAGCGCACCACGTCACGCACCGCGTGGACGGGCGTCATGTCGGGGATGCCCACCGAGCAGGACTGGAAGTACTCGGGCAGTGCCGGTGTGGGCAAGTGCCCGACCGACTACAACCCGGTCTCCTGCAACGGCGTAGGCACCCGTCGCGTGATGTTCACGATGCCGCTCTCCTTCTACAAGGGGAAGCAGATCCTCGGCGCGACGTTCTCCGCCCGCGTCGAGCACATCTACAGCGCCACCCCGACCGCCGAGCCCATCCAGCTGTACCGGATCGGCGGCCAGAACTACACGCTCAACTCGTCGAGCAACTGGTCCAACACCTCGGACGACTGGGACGACTATCTGCAGACCGTCGACAAGGCGATCTCCCCGACGTCCTGCTCCAGTCAGGCCAACCTGCACTTCGAGAGCGGTGCGAGCGGTGAGCTGACGAGCGAGATCAAGACGGCCGCTGCGGGCAACTGGAACTCGATGACGCTGGGCCTGCGGGCGGCGGACGAATCCCGTTTCGCCGAGTGGAAGCGGATCTGCGGCAACGCCTACCTGTCGGTGAGCTACAACACCCTGCCCGGGCAGATCAAGACGTCCGACATGACCACCGACCCCGGTGGTCTGTGCAAGTGGGGCACAGGCCGTACGTACACCGACGTTCCGCCGAAGCTTCAGGCCATCGCGAGCGACCCCGACCACGGCAACGGCCAGACCGACAAGGTGAAGGTCGAGTTCAAGGTCGAGTGGACCGACCCCACCACCAACACCGCCAAGTCCTACACCTACCTCACACCGGACTGGCTCTCCCCGACTGCCAACACCAAGTTCATACACACGGTGAAGTCGTCGATCCCGGAGAACGCGGTCATCTCTTGGAGTGCACGCGCCTACGACGGTGACGGTTACGGCCCGTGGAGCTCGGAGGGCACGCAGCGCTGCGAGTTCGTCTACGACAAGACGTCGCCGGGCAAGCCGAACGTGCTGTCCACGGAGTACCCGTCCGGCACCGTCTACAGCCAGGGTGTGGGTACCTACGGCACCTTCACCTTCTCGCCCAACCCGAACGACGCCCAAGTGGGCTCAGACATCGTGAAATATCAGTACTCCTTCGACGGTGCCGCGATGACCACGGTCACGCCACCCACAGCGGGAGGAACGGTCTCCGTGCAGTGGGTACCGACCTGGTCCGGTCGGCATGTACTGAGGGTGCTCGCCATCGACAAGGCAGCTCGCGCCGGCGAGAACTACTACGACTTCCTGGTGGCCGAGGGCCGGCCGGTCGTCGGCCAGTGGAACCTCGCCGACGAGGGGGTCGGCCACGAAGCCCACGACGAGAGCGGCGAGTACTCGGCGACCGCCGGCAGCGCCGTCACGTTCGGCGTGGAGGGTCCCGGCGGGAAGGCCGACAAGGCGGCCCGCTTCGACGGCACCGCCGAGTCCTACCTGGACACCAACGAGAGCGTGCTGGACTCCGCCAAGAGCTTCAGCGTCAGCGCTTGGGTCCGGCCCACCGCGCTCGACAAGAACATGACGGTGATCAGCCAGGACGGCACCGGCGAGCCCGGCTTCACCCTCGGCTACGACGCGACCGCGCAGACCTGGAAGTTCTCCGTCCCGGTCAACGACGTCACCTCGCTCGGCGAGTGGAAGGCCGTCTCCACCGGAGTCTCCGTGGTCATGGACCAGTGGGTGCTGCTGACCGGCGTGTACGACGCGCAGAAGACCGGGGGCCCGCAGCTCCAGCTGTACATCAACAAGGACCTGAAGGCCTCCGCCACGCGCCTCTCCGCCTGGAAGCCGTACGGTCCGTTGCAGATCGGCCGGTCCACGGCCAAGGGCGGCTACCGCGACAACTTCACCGGTGACCTCGCCGAGGTCCGCGTCTTCGACCGGTTCCTGCCGGCGACGGAGGTCTCCGAGCTGATGACCGTCAAGCCGGCGCGCAAGGGCTACTGGCAGCTCGACGACGCCAGCAGCGGCGCCTCCGTCGAGACCGGCGGCGGCCAGGCGCTGACGCTGGCGGGTGACGCCACGATCTACAGACCTGCCGACGCGTTCGAGACGGCCGCCCTGGTCGGCGACGGCAACCTGGTCCTGGACGGTGACGGGGACTACGCGTCCACCGCGACCGCCCCGGTCGTCGGCAACAGCAGCTTCACCGTGACCGCCCGTGCCCAGCTCACCTCGCTGGACCCGGAGAAGTCGCAGACGGTGCTGTCCCTGCCGGGCGCCAACGCCAACCGCGTCCAGGTCCGCTACCAAGCCGCCACCGGGCAGTGGGAGCTCGCGGTCGCCAAGTCGGACGTGGCCGCCCCTGAGGTCGTCACGTTCACCAACGATCGGGAGATGCCCGAACTCGATGGCTCCGGTCAGCACCTGGCGGTGGTCTACGACGCCTTCGCCAACTCGATCCGCCTGTATGTGGAGGGTCAGCTGGTCGCCGCCGCCTACGGCACGGACGACACCCTGTGGTCTGCCACAGGCGGGCTTCAGGTGGGCCGTTCGCTGCGCGGGGCGAGCGAGTACTTCGCCGGCGCGATCGACGAGGTCCGCGTCTACAGCGGCGCCGCCGACCAGATCGCGGTGCAGCTCATGACCAGCCTGATAGCGGCGCCTGACATGTGACGGACCGCCAGTCTCCCGGTGTGCCGGGGCTGCTGAGCCCCGGCACGCCCTCCTTTCCACGACGTTCTCCTTCGACCAGGGAGTTGTCCGAATGTTCTTCCGTGGCCGCTCACTGAGCCGCCGCATGCCCAGACCGGTGTTCGCCGCGACAGTGCTCGGGCTCACGCTCGCGTTGTCCGCGTCGTCGGTTCAGGCGTTGGCGCTCGACGACGGTGACCGGGGCCGCACCAGCAGTCCCGGCGTCCAGGACGACGGGGATCCCGCCAAGGGATCCGACGCGAAAGCGAAGGCCCGTCCCTCCGACCCGGCGCGCAGGGCCGCGGTCAAGGGCCTCGACAAGGCGGTGTGGCCCGAGCAGGGCGGCGCCGAGGTGAAGCTGGGGGCCACCGCGGAGGCGGGCGGCCTGCCGATCACGGTCGGCAAGCCGAAGGCCAAGACCACGGCCAAGGCCGACGCGAAGGTCGAGGCGACGACTGCGGCGGACAAGGTCCGTGTCGATGTCCTCGATCCGAAGCGCGCCCAGCAGCTCGGCGCCGGTGTCCTTCTCGACGTAGCGCGTGCCGACGGCGTCGACGAGGCGGCCAAGGTCCGGCTGACGGTCGACTACTCGGAGTTCGCCGAGGGCTTCGGCGGCTCCTACGCTTCGCGTCTCCAGCTGGTCCAGCTGCCGGCGTGTGCCACGGTCGCCACGCCGGGCAGCAAGGCCTGCCCCGCGCAGCCCGTCGTGCTGCCGACGGTGAACGACGTGAAGACGGGCACCGTCTCCGCCGACGTGACGGCCGCCCCGGCCCCCGCCGACGGTGTGTCCACGATGGCGACCGACGCGGCGTCCCTGGTAGCGGTGGCGGCGGGTCCGTCCAGTGCGCAGGGCACGTACAAGGCCACGGCGCTGTCGCCGTCGTCCAGTTGGAGCGTGGCTCCTTCCTCAGGCGGCTTCAGCTGGAGCTATCCGCTGAATTCAGTCCCGACCCCTGGCGGCCTGACCCCGACCGTGGGCCTCGGCTATTCCTCTCAGTCGGCGGACGGCCGCACCTCGGCGACGAACAACCAGGGCTCTTGGATCGGTGAGGGCTTCTCCTACGACCCCGGATACATCGAGCGCCGCTACAAGCCCTGTTCGGACGACGGTCACGACGGTTCCGGTGAGCAGTGCTGGGCGTTCGAGAACGCCACGATCATGCTCAACGGTTCGTCCGGTGAGCTGGTCAAGGACGACGCCACCGGCAAGTGGCACATGTCGTCCGACGACGGTACGAAGGTCGAGCGGCTGACGGGCGCTGTCAACGGTGACGACGGCAGTACCGACGACAAGGGCGAGCACTGGAAGATCACCACTCCGGAGGGCACGGAGTATGTCTTCGGCCTGAACCGGCTGCCGGGCTGGGCGACGGGCAACGAGGAGACCAACTCGGTCTGGACCGCCCCGGTCTTCGGCGACGACTCCGGTGAGCCCTGCTACAACGCGACGTTCACCAGTGCGTACTGCCAGCAGGCGTGGCGCTGGAGCCTGGACTACGTCAAGGACACGCACGGCAACGTGATGTCCTACTTCTACGACCGGGAGACCAACTACTACGCGCTCAACGGCAAGACGGACGTCAACGGCACCGCGTACCACCGCGGCGGCTGGCTCAAGCGCATCGACTACGGCCAGCGGGACGGCAGCGTCTACGCGGCGAAGGCTCCCGCCCGGGTCGTCTTCAACACCGCCGAACGCTGCCTGCCCACCGCCGACTTCGACTGCGCGGAGAGCAAGCGCACGAAGGCGAACGCCGCTTACTGGCCGGACGTTCCGGTCGACCAGGAGTGCAACTCCGCCACCAAGTGCACGTCACCCGTGCAGACCTTCTGGACCACCAAGCGGCTGACGTCGGTCGTCACGCAGATGCGCAAGGACGCCACGACCTACCAGGACGTGGACGCCTGGAGCTTCACCCACCTGTTCACGGACAACGGCGACGACTCCAAGACGCTGTGGCTGTCGAAGATCGAGCACGAGGGCCGCGTCGGCACGGCGGTGAAGCTGCCGTCCGTGGACCTCTTCGGCGAGCAGCTCGCCAACCGTGTCGACGCGATCGGCGACAATATCGCCCCGTTCTACCGTTTCCGTCTTTCGATGGTCCTCAGCGACACCGGAGCCCAGCTCGACGTCACCTACGCGGCGACCGACTGCGCGAAGGCCTCGCTGCCCACGCCTGGCGAGTCGGTCAAGCGCTGCTATCCGGTGAAGTGGGCCCCGCCGGGCTACGTCGACCCGATCACGGACTGGTTCCACAAGTACGTCGTGTCGGCGGTCATCGAGACGGACCGCACCGGCGGCAGCGACTCGATGGTCACCCGCTACGACTACCAGGGTGACGCGGCCTGGCGTAAGGCGAAGCCGGACGGCATCACCGACGCCAAGTACCTGACCTGGGGCGGCTGGCAGGGCTACGGCAAGGTCAAGGTCACCAGCGGCAGCTCCGACTTGCAGACCACCCGGGTCGACTACACGTACCTCCAGGGCATGGACGGCGACAAGGACTCGGCCGGTAACACGCGCTCGGTGTCGGTCAAGGACTCCACGGGAGCCTCCTACACGGACTCCGAGGAGTTCACGGGCCACCAGTTGGAGGCGGCCACTTACGACGGCGCCAAGTTGGTCTCCAAGACGATCGACGTCCCGTGGAAGCACTACACGGCGACCCAGACCAGAAGCTGGGACACCACCCACGCGGCGATCGTGCGTACCCAGACCGGCCGCGGCTTCAGCCTGAAGTCCGACGGGACCTGGCGCGAGACGAAGTCCACCACGACGTACGACACGTCCAACGGCACAGGACGCGTTGTGCAGGTCGATGACCTCGGTGACGTCTCCACCGCCAAGGACGACAGCTGCACCCGCACCACCTACGCCGACAACGAGGCGAAGAACATCCTCGGGCTTCCGGCGCGCAGCGAGAGCGTGTCGGTCAAGTGCGCGACGACGCCCGACCGTAAGACGCAGGTCCTGGCGGACGAGCGCACCTCGTACGACAACCTCGCGTTCGGCGCGGCGCCCACCAAGGGCGACGCGACCAAGACCGAGCGGCTGACGTCGCACGACGGCACCACGGCCACGTACCAGATCACAGGTGCCACGACCTACGACGACTTCGGGCGTCCGAAGTCACAGCAGGACGCCAAGCAGTACGGGACGTCCGACGCGACGAAGACCGTCTACACCGAGACCAACGGCCTGCTGTCGAGGACAGTCGTCATCAACGCCCTCGGCCACAACACCACGACCGACTACGCCCAGGCCTGGGGCATGTCGTCGGGCCAGACCGACCCCAATGGCAAGCGCACCGACCTTGCCTATGACGGCCTGGGCCGACTGACGTCGGTGTGGCTCGCGGACCGCGCGTCGACGAAGACGCCGAGCATCAAGTACTCGTACAACGTCCGCAAGGACAAAGTCACCGCGATCAAAACCGAGAAGCTCGAGAACGACGGCTCCTACGGAGCGGAATACCAGCTCTACGACAGCATGCTCAGGGCTCGCCAGATCCAGACCGAGGGTCCGGACGGCACCCGCATGGTCGCCGACACCTGGTACAACGCCACTGGGAACGTCAGGAAGACCAACTCGACGTACAACGCGGAAGGCGCGGCCTCCGACGAGTTGCTGCTGGTGAGCAACGGTCAGGTCCGCGCGCAGAATCTGCTGGAGTACGACGGCCTGGGGCGGATGACCGCCGAGATCTTCGCCGTCTCCGGCGCAGAGCAGTGGCGGACGAAAACGACCTACGACGGTGAACTGACGCACGTCGATCCGCCGGTGGGCGGAGTACCCACGACGACTGTCACGGACGGCCAGGGCAATGTCTCCGAGATCCGCCACTACCAGGGCGCCTCGCCGGGCGTGGGTGTGCCGTACGACTCGACGAAGTACACGTACAACGTGGCCGGTCTGCTGGAGACGGTCACTGATGCCAAGAGCAACGTGTGGCGTTACGAGTACGACCAGCTGGGCCGCAAGACCAAGTCGATCGATCCGGACGCGGGCACCTCGCGCACTGAGTACGACGAGCTGGACCGCCCGGTCGTGGCGTACGACGGCCGCAACAAGAAGACCTCCACGGTCTACGACAAGCTCGGTCGTGTCCTCACGACCTGGCAGGGCGACGCCGGTACCGGCACGCAGCTGAGCGAGACGAAGTACGACAAGGCGGGATGGCTGGGCCTTGCCTATGGCCACCTGGCCTACATCTCGCCGACGGAGTACTTCACCACTGCCATCCAGTCGATGGACACGTTCTACCGTCCGCTGAAGACGGCGTATCAGGTCCCCGCGTCACAGGGCTCCCTCGCCGGCACGTACACCTTCACCACGACGTACAACTCGGACGGAACGGTCCAGACCACAGGCATGTCCGCCATCGGCGACCTGCCGGCGGAGAGCCTGACCTACAAGTACGACGCCTTGCAGCGGCCGACGTCGATGACTGGCACGGCCAACTCGTACGTCACCAACACCGTCTACTCCGATAAGAGCCAGCTCCAGCAGTTGGAACTGTCGTCGGGCAGCGGCAAGAAGGTCCAGCAGACGTTCTTCTACGAGAAGGGCACCGACCGGCTGACCCGCTCGGTGGTCGACGTCAACGGCGCGACCGCCCTGGCGAAGGACTCCTCCTACTCCTACGACCAGGCGGGCAACGTCCTGTCGATCGCGGACACCGCGAACTCCGGCTCGCCGGACATGCAGTGCTTCGCCTACGACAGTCGCCAGCGACTGCAGGACGCGTGGACGCCGGCGGCCACCGCGACGACCGCGGCCGGTTCCGGAACCCGTGGCTCTACCACGCCGGTGGACGGCACCGGACCCACGGCCTGTGACTCCGCCGCGGGTTCGAGCGCGCTGGGCGGCCCGGCTTCGTACTGGAAGTCGTACGAGACCGACGCCATCGGCAACCGGGTCTCCGAGACCAACCACGACACCGCGCTCAACGCGGCGAACAACATCACGCGCAGCTACGAGTACGGCGGCGCGGGCACCCTCGGCGACGGCCCCCACCAGGTCACCAAGGTCACCGAGCAGACCCCGACCGGCGCCCGGCAGTCGACGTACGAGTACGACGACGCCGGCAACACCACCAAGCGCACCATCGGCGGCAACGCCCAGTCCCTGACCTGGACCGACACGGGCAAGGTCAACGAGGTCACCGAGGCGAACGGCTCGAAGACCAGTTACCTGTACGACGCGTCCGGTAACCGCCTCGTGCGCAAGGACCCTTCTGGCACGACCGTCTACCTGCCGGGCACCGAGCTGAAGCTGTCGGCCGACGGCACCAAGAAGGAGGCCACGCGCTACTACGAGTACGCGGGCCAAACCGTTGCGGTCCGTACAGCCGCGAAGCTCTCCTTCGTCGCTGCGGACCACCACGGCACGGGCGAGCTGGCGATCGACGCCGCGACCGGCGTGATCTCCCAGCGCCGCTTCGACCCCTACGGCGTCGAGCGCGGCGAGAAACTCGGCCCCTGGCCGGGCGAGCGGGGCTACGTCGGCGGCACGATCGACGCCTCGACCGGCCTGACCCACCTGGGGGCACGGGAGTACGACTCGGCGATCGGCAAGTTCATCTCGGTCGACCCGATCATCGACTACACCCAGCCGCAACAGATCAACGGCTACGCCTACGCCAACAACTCACCGGTGACGGAGGCGGACCCGAGCGGACTGATGGTCGTCGGCTGCCGGGAAAGTCAGATGCACTGCCCCGGTGCGCCCTCCAACTCGTCCGTCTCGGAGGTCGATCAGGCACAGTCCGACGTCAGCAGGGCGTCTGGGGACGTGGCGGCAGCGCAATCTCAACAGTCCTCCGCCAAGAGGCGCATCCAGTCCGCCGGCAAGGCGCTGATCAAGATTGCCATGGACGAACTCGGCGTGGACGCGGGTCTGGACTGCATATCCAGCGGTGACGTCGGGGCCTGCGGCGAGACCCTGCTCAATATCGCCGGCAGCTTCGCGGGCGGCCTGGCTGGCAAGCTCCTGGCCAAGTATGGGGCCCCGTGGGACTGGGCCAAGGGCTTCAAACTCGCCAAAAAGGTCACCGGCCTGGTCAAGGACCTGATCGGCGGCGCGAAGGGCCTCTACAAGGCGAACAAGGCCCTGGGCAAGGCGAGGGCCGGGCTGACCAAGGCTACGGAGAAACTGGCGCAGGCCAGGGCGAAGGCTGCGGCGGCCCTCAAGAGAGGTAAGGGCTCCTGTAAGGACCCTCACAGTTTCCTGCCCGGTACCAAAGTCCTGCTTGCCAATGGCAAGACAAAGCCGATCGAAAAGGTCAAGCTCGGCGACAAGGTCAAGGTGACCGACCCCAAGCTGGGCGGAACGGAGATCCGCGAGGTCGTCGGCACGATCGTCACGGAGGACGACAAGCACTTCGTCGACCTGACGATCGAGACTGAGTCGGGCAAGCCCGAGACCTTGGTCTCCACCACGACCCATCCCTTCTGGGTGGACTCTGAGAAGGCGTGGATCGAGGCTGGTGATCTCAGTCCGGGGATGCGCCTGCACACCGCCAACGGGGAGTCGGTCGAGCTCACCGCGGTCAGCGTTTTCGACAAGAGGCAGAGGACACACGACCTCACTGTCAGCGACGTGCACACGTACTATGTGCTGGCGGGGGCCGCCCCGGTCCTCGTCCATAACTGCGATATCAGCGATGGATATCTATACCGCGGTCTCGCCAAGGGGCACCAAAAATATGATGCTGCTACTGAAGGCCGTGCTGTTCCCTTCGGAGGCCGCTCAAACATAGAACACCATGTCGGTGCAGATAATACGGATTCCGTCTTCACATCTTGGTCGGATGACCCTGAGCAGGCCATTTATTTCGCCCAGAATCTGGGGAATGACTGGGTTGGGGAAGGTGTCATGTTGCGCATCAAGGTGGCGGACATAGATCCTCTCGTGGGGCCATCGAGGAATATTCAAATCCACGACGGCCCATGGGACCAGCTTGAAGATGAACATCTTATTGTCGGAGAAATCCATGCCCCTGAAATTAGTTTTGACTTCGGGGAGACATGGAGAAATGTGACGAGGGGATGAGATGAACGAAGTGTCCGCGAGTGAACTGCTGGCCGCATTCGAGATCGACTCCGAGGTTACCATTCTGGTCAAGAATGCACTAACTTCTGGAGCATATTTCCAGGTCTGGCTCGAACCGATTCCGGCGTCAAGGCTTCGGGGTATCTGTCAGGGGAGAGTGAGGGCTGCGCAAAGGCGTGGCAAGCCGACCGTCGGGGCCGCGGAATGCCTTGCAAGTCTTGCCGAAATGGGCGAGCGGGGCCTTCTTGTGGGCTATGTGAACGATCGCGAACGAGCGGGATACTACTTTAAGCTTTACCTCGACCCGCACCCGCTTAAAGTAATCGGATGCTTCGGAGTCAACATCTCCCCCGAGGATGACCCCATCACTGGTCCGGCATAACACCTACATCTGCGTGTCCTGCATAACTGAAGGGGCAGCCAGGTGAAATTTACGGTGCGCTCTGTATTTCTGCTCGGCGCGGAATGAACCGCTGTCGACCGTCGCATCCTCGCAGTGCCCCAGTGGCCCCACCGGATCTGTTTCCGATGGGGCCGTAGGGGTGTTTGACGGCAACGTCAGCGGACGATGGCTGAGGCGCTTAGGTCGTAGGGGTTGTCGTTCTGACCGAGGACGTGGCCCAGAGTGTCGATGGCTTAGCGTTCGAGCTGGAGTCGGACGTGGGCATAGACGCCGACCGTCACGCCAATATGGGCGTGGCCCAGAAGCTTCTTGATCACGACAAGATCGACGCCTTTATGCTCGGATCTTTGGCGTTCGGCATAATTGGCTGCATGCATGATGCGTTTGATATGCCATTGGGGGAGACGAAGTGAATCTCGCGGTGGCATGCAATCGGAGGGGATCTCTCGGACGTGGAGATCGAACATCGGATTGGCGCCCTCATGCCTAGCGAACTAGACTTATGACACCTGATTCTCCTTCCCGGCGGAAGATTGAGGGACCTGCGAAATTTCCGCAAGAGCCCTCAATTTTTGTCGATGGCCTCAGGCCTGGCGGTATTGCAGGGAAAGGGGCTGCCCGCAGGCTCGGCTAGCAGAGCGGTGCCCTTTGCATGGTAGGCGGTTCGGTGCGAAGTGGAGCGTTCTGCTCGTGATGCCAAGAGGATGCCCCTTGGTCAAACAATGCATGCACCAGCAACGCTTCCTTATGTACGTGCTTGGAATGCGTTATCAGGGCGGCGAATGTGCCTGTTCCGATGCTGACGATCGCTTCCGGTTCGTCGCTTTCGCGGAGGAGGATCGTTCCGGTGGGGGTGGTGGCGAGGTAGACGCAGGCGGAAGCCTCCTGGCTGTACGTGGACTTCTGCCAGTGCAGTTCGGGCATGGGGGGCTCCTTCAGAGGTCTTGGGCGAGTTGGGAGATGAAGTCTCGGGACTCTGCTGGTGGCAGAGCTGCTTGGCTGGTGCGGTCCAGGATCAGGCGGTAGCGCTCCAACTGGGCGGGGGAGTCGATGAGTTCCGCGCCGTGGTCGGTGTCGAGCTGGACGGTGTCCAGTTGTAGTACCGAGCCGTGGAAGTAGTCGATGCCCTGGCCCGAGGTGTGGAAGGGGCCGCCGTCGAACGGGATGACGACGATGGTGATGTGGTCCAGTTCGCTGATCTCGTTGAGGTGGTGCAGCTGGGCCCGGATCGTGTCGCGGTCGCCGAACCGCATGCGCAGTGCGGCCTCGTGGATGATCGCCGCGTAAGGCGGGGGCTGTTCGCGGTGCAGGATCTCCTGGCGCTTCATCCGGTGCGAGATGCGGTGCTCGATCTCGTGCGGCTTGAGCGTCGGCACGGTGTGACCGAACAGGGCGCGGGCGTGCTCGACGGTCTGGAGCAGGCCGGGGATGTTGATGACGTGAGCCACGCGTAGTGCGGTGGCATGGTGCTCGACCTCGGTGAGGTCCAGTACGCGGGGGGAGAGGATGTCCCGGTACTCCTCCCACCAGCCGCGCCTGCGTTCGCCGGTCAGCGCAGTGAGGGCGTCGATGAGGGGTTCGTCGGTGCAGTCGTAGTGCCGGGCGATGGCGCGGACGCGGTCGGCGCTCACTCCGTAGCGTCCGGCCTCGATGTTGCTCACGCGCGACTGGGTAGCGCCGACCAGCGCAGCGGCCTGGGTGGCGGACAGGTCGGCCCGTTCGCGCAGCCTGCGCAGCTCGACCCCGAGGCGGCGACGCCGGGCGGTAGGGAGAGGGCTCGATTGCGGCATCGGTTGCGACTTCCCATTCGTACATGCGTCGTGCGAGTCACCCACACGAAGGCAATAGTGACTACATTCCTTCCAGTTCATGGAATGTAGTCCATGAACTGTCCTACGGTGAGTCCCGAGACGCTCAACCGGCCCCGCCGATAACCCGGAAGCGCACCGCGCCGCAGTTGCAAGCGCGCGGCACTGCCACCGCCCGGTCGGGCCGTCGAGCGAGCCAACTTCCCCCACCGCAGGAGGCGTTCATGGTCACCGTATCCCCGTCGGAGTGCGAAGCGGCCCCAACTTGGGCGTACACCCTCCAACTGCCCCACGATCCGCGAGCCGCGCGCATCGCCCGCGTCACCCTCCGGGCCGTCCTCGCCGGACACGGCATGTCACAACTCCGGGACTCCGCCGAACTGTTGGCCACCGAGCTCGTCACCAACGCATACCGGCACTCCACCGGCCCGGCTACCCTCCGCCTCCGCGGGCTCGGTCGTGGTCGGCTCCGGGTGAGCGTCTGGGACGCCAACCCCCACATTCCGCCTCCCTTCGGGAAGCGGTCGGGGCCCCGCCGTCTCCCCGTCCCGGCGGACGTGGATGCGGAGGCTGGGCGCGGGCTCTTCCTCGTATGTCATTACGCCGAGACGTGGGGCGGCTATCCGCTCGGCGGCGGCCTCTCCGGGGGTGGCGGGAAGCTTCTGTGGTGCGAGATCGGCGAGTGAGCGTTGGCCCCGGCACTATCGTGATGCAGACGACACGCTCTGTGATCAGTGGAGGATCGTGGTGACTGTCATGACCGAGCGCCTCACGGCCATAGACACCCCTCCGAGCGCACCCTTCAAGGAAATGCTCCGCATCGTCGAGGAGCTGGACACGCCCGCCGGCTACAAGGCCGAGCTCGTCCGGGGGAAGATCTTCGTGTCGCCGGGGCCGAAACTGCGCTACATGAAGGTCATGAAGTCGCTGCGGCTTCAGCTGGCGCCGCATGCCCCGGAGGGGCACGAGGCGGACGTGGCTCCGATTCTCTTCGCCTTCCCCGGCTCCGAGCGCGCGTATGGGCCTGCCCTACACGTCGCCGACGAATCCGCCTTCGACGCCGACGGCCGTCACGCCGACGCCTCCGCCCTCTCCCTCGCCGCAGAGCTGACGTCCGACTCCACCAAGGACGTCGACTGGCTCGACAAGATGGCGACGTACGGGCGGGTCGTGCCCGTGTACCTGCTGCTTGATATGCGGGGCGGGGAGATCAACGTGATGTGGGATCCGTCTCCCAAGGGGTACCGGTCCCGGACCAACGTTCCCTTCGGGCGGCCCGTGCACATCCCCGCCCCGTTCGACTTCGAGCTCGACACGTCCGGGTTCGCCGTCGAGGAGACCGTGGCCCCGGAAGACGAGCAGAGGTGAGCGGCGGGCACGGCTCGGTTTGACCCCCTGCGTGCCCGCCCCGTAGCCTTGACCCTCGGCGTGTCGGTTGGCATGCCACATCCTCGTAAACCCTCTTCCTCCCGGGTACCGGTACCTCGGTGGTCGGGAGAGGCCGCCCGTGTTCGTTCCCGGGTGGCTGGACTGCGGGGATGCCGTCCCAGAGCGAGAGAGTGAGATCCGCGTGTACGCCATCGTGCGCAGCGGTGGTCGCCAGCACAAGGTTGCTGTCGGCGACATCGTTGAGGTTGACAAGATTTCCACTGCCAAGGTTGGCGACACGGTCGAGCTCTCGACCCTGCTCGTTGTCGACGGCGACGCTGTGACCAGCGACCCGTGGGTGCTGGCCGGCATCAAGGTCCAGGCCGAGGTCGTGGACCACCACAAGGGCGTCAAGATCGACATCCTTCGCTACAAGAACAAGACCGGCTACCGCCGTCGTCAGGGCCACCGCCAGCAGTACACGGCGATCAAGGTCACTGAGATCCCCGCGGCTGCGAAGTAAGGGACTGAGGAGACATGGCACACAAGAAGGGCGCATCGTCCACCCGGAACGGTCGCGACTCCAATGCCCAGCGGCTCGGCGTGAAGCGCTTCGGCGGTCAGGTCGTCAACGCGGGTGAGATCCTGGTCCGCCAGCGTGGCACCCACTTCCACCCGGGTGCCGGTGTCGGCCGCGGTGGCGACGACACGCTGTTCGCCCTCGAGGCCGGTTCGGTGCAGTTCGGCACCCACCGTGGCCGCAAGGTCGTGAACATCGTTCCGGTCGCCTGAGCCAAGGCTTAGACGCAGACCGAACTTTTCGCGAGGCGGACCTCACTTCCCTTTCGGGAAGGCGGGTCCGCCTTTCGCGTGTTAGAGCAGTAGACAGAGCAAGCAGTAGACAGAGCAATAGCTGGACCCTGACGTTTTTCGTCTGGACCCTGACGTTTTCGTAGTGCTGGAGGCACCCACCATGACCACCTTCGTGGACCGCGTCGAACTGCATGTCGCCGCGGGTAACGGAGGCCACGGCTGTGCCTCCGTCCACCGTGAGAAGTTCAAGCCGCTCGGTGGCCCCGACGGGGGCAACGGCGGCCGTGGCGGCGATGTGATCCTGGTCGTCGACCAGTCGATCACCACGCTCCTCGACTACCACCACAAGCCCCACCGCAGCGCCACCAACGGCAAGCCCGGCGAGGGCGGCAACCGCTCCGGCAAGGACGGCCAGGACCTGATCCTGCCGGTCCCGGACGGCACGGTGATCCAGGACAAGGCCGGCAACGTGCTGGCCGACCTGGTCGGGCACGGCACGTCGTACGTCGCCGCCCAGGGCGGTCGCGGCGGCCTCGGCAACGCGGCGCTGGCCTCGGCCCGCCGCAAGGCGCCCGGCTTCGCGCTGCTCGGTGTGCCCGGCGACCTCCAGGACATCGTCCTGGAGCTGAAGACGGTCGCGGACGTGGCCCTCGTCGGCTACCCGAGCGCGGGCAAGTCGTCGCTGATCTCCGTCCTGTCCGCCGCCAAGCCGAAGATCGCGGACTACCCGTTCACGACCCTCGTCCCGAACCTGGGCGTCGTCACGGCGGGCTCCACGGTCTACACGATCGCGGACGTGCCGGGCCTGATCCCCGGCGCCAGTCAGGGCAAGGGCCTCGGCCTGGAGTTCCTGCGCCATGTCGAGCGGTGCAGTGTGCTCGTGCATGTGCTGGACACCGCGACCCTGGAGTCCGAGCGCGACCCGCTCTCCGACCTCGACATCATCGAGGAGGAGCTCAAGCAGTACGGCGGTCTCGGCAACCGCCCGCGGCTCGTGGTGCTGAACAAGATCGACGTACCGGACGGCAAGGACCTCGCCGAGATGGTCCGTCCGGAGCTGGAGGAGCGCGGTTACCGCGTCTTCGAGGTGTCCGCGGTCGCCCATATGGGCCTGAAGGAGCTGTCCTTCGCTCTCGCCGAGATGGTGGGCGCGGCGCGTGCGGCCAAGCCGAAGGAGGAGGCGACCCGGGTCGTCATCCGTCCGAAGGCGGTCGACGACACCGGCTTCACCGTCAACCTGGAGGAGGACGGCCTGTTCCGCGTCCGGGGCGAGAAGCCCGAACGCTGGGTGCGCCAGACCGACTTCAACAACGACGAGGCCGTCGGCTACCTCGCCGACCGGCTGAACCGCCTCGGTGTGGAGGACGCGCTGATGAAGGCGGGCGCCCGCGGCGGCGACGGCGTGGCCATCGGCCCCGAGGACAACGCGGTCGTCTTCGACTGGGAGCCGTCCCTGACGGCCGGCGCCGAGATGCTCGGCCGCCGCGGCGAGGACCACCGTTTCGAGGAGCCGCGTCCCGCGACCCAGCGCCGCCGGGACCGGCAGGCCGAGCGCGACGAGGCGACTCAGGAGTTCGAGGGCTTCGAGCCCTTCTGAGACCGGTGTGGGCGAGGCCGTCTCCTGTTCGGGAGACGGCCTCGTCGGCTGTTCGGCGGGCGAAGGCGGGCCGGTGTGAAAACCCCGGCGTTGAGAAAAACCGCTGACCGGAGCGTGGGACTCATCTGTGGCCCAGGCTTCTCTCAGCGTCCGCTAAGGAAGCCCTCTTACCGTCCATTAACCATGGAGACGGACTGTACGAGCAATGACGCCGTGGCCCCCGCGAAGCTCTCCGCGCTGCCGCCCGGCACTCGCCTGCTGCACATCGGCCCGCACAAAACCGGGACGACCTCGATCCAGGGCGCCCTCTTCGGGGCGAAGGAGAAGCTGCCGGCATACGGCGTCGAGTTCCCGGCGCAGAGCAGACACCCCATGCAGGCCGTGCTGGCCGCCTGTGCCCGGACCGGGATGATCGGTGACGCCCGGCCCACCGAGCGGCACTGGACGCGGCTCGTGGAGCAGGTGCACGCCTCCGGCCGCCGTACCTCCGTGATCAGCAGTGAGTTCTTCGCCGACGCCCCGGACGACGCGACGATCGAACGGATCGTCGAGCAGCTCGGCGGGGAGCGTGTGCATGTCCTGGTCACCGTGCGCCCGCTGGCGAAGATCATGCCCTCGCAGTGGCAGCAGTACGTGCAGAACGGTCTGCGCATGGGCTACGAGGAGTGGCTGGAGCACATGCTCCGCAAGGCCCCCTACGACAAGCCCAACCCCAGTTTCTGGCGTCGGCACCGGCACGACCGGCTGGTCGAGCGGTGGGTGCGGGCGGTCGGCGCCGAGCGGGTCACCGTCGTGGTGGTCGACGACCGGGACCGGGGCGGGCTGATGCGCACTTTCGAGGCGCTGTTAGGACTGCCCCGCAATCTCCTGCAGCCTGTTCCCGACACCGCGAATCGTTCTCTCACGCTTGCCGAGACCGAAATGCTGAGGAGCCTCAACAAGGAATTCCGCAGTAATGGACTTCCCGACGAGCTCTATTCCAAGCTGGTGCGCAACGGTGCGGTCGTCCATATGAAGAACATATGTAGTCCCACGCCCCGGGATGTGAAGATCTCCACACCCGGTTGGGCGGTCGAAGCGGCCGCCGAGATCGGTGCCGAGATGGCCGATCGGATTGCGCTGACGGGCGTTCAGGTGATCGGCGATCCGGGTCTGTTGTCCGCCGTTCCCGAGCCCGCGGCGAAGCCGGCCGGGGAGTGGGAAGGGGGGCGGGAAGGAGAGCGGGAAGGGGAGCGGGCGGGGGAGGCCCGGATCGCTCCCGAGGTGGCCGCACATGCCCTGTACGGAGCGCTCGCGGCGGTGGCCGCGGGGCCGGGCGGGACCTCGGCCCGCCCGGTGCACCAGACCCCGTCGAAGGAGCTCGTGCGGGTGCTCGGGCACCGTTGCCTGAAACGGCTGCGGCGGCGCTGACACCTCTGCGCAGCCGTTAGAGTCAGCCACGTCACACATGTTGCCGCACATGCCGCTACACATGTCACGGCGCATGTCACTCTCGGCAATGCGTTACCCCTGTGGAGTTACTCACAGGATTTCCAGGAGCTTCCCTGGGAAGCCGCAACGGTGTCTCGGCATCGTCAGCGACGCAAGGTGAATGCCAGGTTGCGTACACATTTGCAGCGAACGGCACTCACCTTGCATCGCGGTAACCGCAAGTGGGACCATTTCCGCGTCCCTGTCGTCTCAAGGTAGGTCTTCTGTGTCCCAGCTGATAGCCAAGCCCCGTACCACCGCAGTGATCCTGGCCGGTGGCACCGGCCAGCGTGTGGGTCTGTCGATTCCCAAGCAGCTGCTGAAGATCGCCGGCAAGGCAGTCATCGAGCACACGTTGACCACCTTCGAGAACGCCGACTCGGTCGACGACATCATCGTGCTCATGGCTCCGGGCTATGTGCCGGACGTCGAGAAGATCGTGGCCAAGGCCGGGTTCCAGAAGGTCCGGGCGATCATCGAGGGCGGCTCCACGCGGAACGAGACCACCGAGCGCGCCATCGCCGCCCTGGGCGAGGGGCTGGCCGACGGCGAGGACCTCAACGTCCTCTTCCACGACGCCGTGCGCCCCCTGCTCTCGCAGCGCGTCATCGACGACTGCGTCACGGCGCTGGAGCGCTACCAGGCGGTCGACGTGGCGATCCCGTCCGCGGACACCATCATCGTCACGCGCACGCACGGCGAGGACGGCGAGTTCATCACGGAGATCCCGGACCGCTCCCGGCTGCGCCGCGGCCAGACCCCGCAGGCGTTCAAGCTGTCCACCATCCGCCGGGCCTACCAGGTGGCGGCCGGCGACCCCAACTTCCAGGCCACGGACGACTGCACCGTCGTACTGCGCTACCTGCCGGACGTGCCGATCCACGTCGTGGCGGGCGACGAGTACAACATGAAGGTGACCCAGCCCGTCGACGTCTTCATCGCCGACAAGCTCTTCCAGCTGGCCTCCTCCGCCACCCCCGAGCAGAACGGCGAGGAGGTCTACCGCGAGTTGCTCACCGGCAGGACCGTGGTCGTCTTCGGCGGTTCCTACGGCATCGGCAAGGACATCGCCGAACTCGCCGAGGCGCACGGCGCCAAGGTCTACGCCCTGGGCCGGTCCACCACCGGCACGCACGTGGAGAACCCGGAGGAGGTCGACGACGCCCTGTCGAAGGCCTACAGCGAGACCGGGCGCATCGACTACGTCGTCAACACCGCGGGCGTGCTGCGCATCGGCAAGTTGGCGGAGACCGACAACGCGACCATCGAGGAAGCGCTGAAAGTCAACTACCTGGCGCCTGTGCAGATCGCACGTTCGGCTTACAAGTATCTCGCCGAGACGAAGGGCCAGTTGCTGCTGTACACCTCCAGCAGCTACACCCGCGGCCGTGCCGAGTACAGCCTCTACTCCTCGACCAAGGCCGCCATGGTGAACCTCACTCAGGCCCTGTCCGACGAGTGGGCCGGTGACGGCATCCGGGTGAACTGCGTCAACCCGGAACGCACGGCGACGCCGATGCGCACCAAGGCCTTCGGACAGGAGCCCGCGGGCAGTCTGCTCTCCTCCGAGGCGGTCGCCCGCACCTCGCTCGACGTGCTGCTCTCCGAGCTCACGGGCCATGTCATCGACGTCCGCCAGCAGGACCCGACGGCGGCCGCCGGCAAGGCGTCCGGCTTCGAGCAGGCACTGGCCGACGTACTGGACCGACAGAACGGCGTGGCATAATCGTGACTAAATAGCCATCGATTTTTCAGGCCTCTGTGGCTCCCCGTTTACGGAGAATTCACGGAGGCCTGAATCCGTAAAACTCCCGAAACCTTCAAAAAGGATTTTCCGGACTTTTAAGTACCTATGACCGGCCCCCTCCCAGAGCAGGTTTCTCCGTGATATCCACCGCTATTCGCGTAGCCCGGGTGGGCAGCGCGGCCGAACTGGCCGCAGCGGTCCTCATGATGCTGGGCTACCCCGGCCTCATGGTGGCCGCGCTCGTGCCGAGCGCCCCCGCCTTCGCCGCCGCGGCCGCCGTGACGTACCTGGCGGACCTCTACCTCCACCGCAAGGGCAGTCGCCTCATCGGGCTCCTGTCCAAGGTGCGGGCCGGTCTGTCCACCCGGTTCCTGGTCCGCGAACTGCTGCTGATCCTGCTGCTGGCGAGACTCGACCTCTCCCAGGAGCCGGTCTTCTACGCGGCGATCGCGTGCTTCACGGTGTTCTTCGGCCTGCAGGCTCCGCACGGCGCGCTGATCACCCTGATCGACAAACGCCGCCAGATGCCGGTCGTGACCAGGAACGTCGACCTGGCCTCCCGGCTGCCCATACCGGACGCCCCGCCGCGCCTGCTGCTGAGCCGGGCCACCGTGAAGATGCTCCACCTCGACCTCGCGGCCGTCGTGGGCCTGCTCGTGTGCGCGTTCAGCGACTCCGGCTCCGGCTCGGTCACGGTGCTCCCGGGGTACGTCGGCATCGCCGTCACCCTGGGCCTGGGCGCGCTGTACGTCCTCGCGCTGGTGCCGCACCTGCGGGCCAAGCGGCTGCCGCCCAAGGCCGGCAAGGTCCTGGGAACGGTCAGCGCCTGGCTGCGCGAGTACCGGCCGCAGACGGTGCTGTACTTCTCGGGCTCCGACGACTCCGCCTACCAGGTCAACATGTGGCTGGAGACGCTGGAGCAGATGGAGGCCCGGCCGCTGGTCATCCTGCGTGAGCGCGTCATCCTGGAGCGGATGGCGCCCACCTCGGTCCCTGTCATCTGCGTGCCCGGGGGGGTGCACCTGATGAACATGGACCTGTCCATGGTGCGGGTCGCGTTGTACTGCGCGAACGTCGGCAAGAACATCCACCTGCTGCGCGTGCCGACCATGAAGCACGTCTTCATCGGTCACGGCGACAGCGACAAGGTCGCCAGCGTCAACCCGTTCAGCAAGGTCTACGACGAGGTGTGGACCGCCGGCCGCGCGGGCCGCGACCGCTACGCCATCGCCGACGTCGGCATCCGCGACGAGGACATCGTGGAGGTCGGCCGCCCGCAGCTCGCGCCGATTCTGGCGTCGGACGGCATCCCGACGGATCGCGTCCCGACGATCCTCTACGCGCCCACCTGGGAGGGCTGGGACGACAGCCCGGGCAACACCTCGCTCCTGCTGGCCGGCGAGAACATCGTGCGCAAACTGGTCGAGGCCGAGCCGCCGGTTCGTGTCGTGTACAAACCGCACCCGTTCACCGGCACACGCAACGCCAAGGCCGGCGCCGCCCACCGGCGGATCATCGCCCTGATCAAGAAGGCCGCCGCACAGCGCGCGGCGGACTCCCGGTTCACCGCGGACCCGGCGGCCCAGGCCCAGGCCAAGGCCGAGCTGACCCGGCTCAAGGCCCGTCTGGACGGCCTCTCGCTGGCCTTCGACGAGCGGGCCGACGAGGCCGTGACGAGCCGCGACGGCATCGTCGACCTCCGCAAGCACCAGGAGGCCGCCCGGCTGCGCGCCGCGTGGAACGAGGCCTACTGGCGCTCCTTCCCCTCCTTCGAGCACCGGGTGGTCGCCGGCGCCGAACCCCGTCTGTACGACTGCTTCAACGCCTCCGAGGCGATGGTCTCCGACATCTCCAGCGTGGTCTCCGACTTCATCGCGAGCGGCAAGCCGTATGCGGTCACCGACTCCGCGGAGCTCGGCACGGAGGAGTTCAAGCGGCAGAACACCGCGGTACGCGCCGCCGTGATCCTCGGCAACGGCGCCGCCGAGCTGGACCAGCTGCTGGACGCGGTGCGCGACCCGGCCGGCGATCCGCTGGCCAAGGACCGCAAGGAACTCAAGGAGTACCTGCTCGGGCCCGACGAGCCCACGTCGCTGGAACGGTTCGACACCGCGGTCACCGACCTCGCGCTGAAGGCCGAGGCGCGCAATGTGGGCCTCGGCTCCCTGGCAGGCGCGGCGGTCGGCGGGGCGGACGGCCCACCGGACGACGAGGCGGAACTGGCCAAGGGTGTGACGACCGCCTGACGCCCGTGTTTCCTCAGGCCGGGCCCCCGGAGATCGCTCTCCGGGGGCCCGGTTTTTCGTGCATCCTGTGATGTGGAACACGTGTTGCAATCCAGGCAACCTGCTCCGTTCATCCTCCGTCTACCTGGTATCCAGAGCGTTTTTGTCGGAAACCGGTGCGTGGTGAGAGGGAAAATGTCCGTTGCGCAGCCTGACGTCACGGTGATCATCGGGGCGTACGAAGCGATGCCGTACCTGGTCGAGTGCCTGGCATCGGTGGAGGCGCAGACCCTGGACCCGGCGCGCCTGGAGGTCATAGCCGTCGACGACGGCTCCCGCGACGGCACCGGGGAGTGCCTGGAGGAGTTCGCCGCCCGCGTGCCGCTGTCCGTGACCGTGATCCGGCAGGAGAACTCCGGCGGCCCCAGCGGCCCGCGCAACGTCGGCCTCGCCAAGGCCACCGGGCGGTACGTCTTCTTCCTCGACGCCGACGACCGGCTCGGCGCCGAGGCCCTGGAGCGCATGGTCGCCATGGCCGACCGCAACGGCACGGACGTGGTCCTCGGGCGGGTCGAGGGCATAAACCGCAAGCCGCCGAAGTCGATGTGGGGCGAGACGCTCGAGCGGACGGACGTCTACTCCTCCAACATAAAGTTCACCCTCAGCGCGCAGAAGCTCTTCCGCCGGGAGTTCCTGGAACGCCATGGCATGCGCTTCGACGAGTCCCTGTGGACCGGCGAGGACGCGCTGTTCACGATGGAGGCGTATCTGCGGGCCGACGGCGTCTCCGTGGTCGCCGACTACACCTGCTACTACCTGGTGGGCCGCACCGACGGCAAGCATGTGACGAAGAGCGGGAGCTACACCCTGCGCTTCGACTCCGCGCGCGCCCTGATGGGCCTGCTGGAGCGGCTGGTCCCGCCCGGCGCCAAGCGGGACGTGCTCATGGTCCGCCCCTTCCTCGTCACCGTGCTGCCGCAGTTCGGGCCCGTCTTCCTGCGCAACGACGAGGAGATCCGCCGCACCAAGATGGAGCTGGCCAAGCCCCTGATGGACGCGTACTGGAACGAGGGCGTCGCCCAACGCCTCATGGTCCACGAGCGGCTGCGCCTGGAGCTGGTGGCCCGGCAGCGCCCCGACCTCCTGGTGGACGTCCTCGAGTTCATCGTGGCCAAGAGCAAGCCGGCCCCGGTCCTGAAGAAGCGCAACACCCAGCTCTATCTGGCCTACCCGCACTACGGCTCCGCCGCGACCGGCCTCCCCGACCGGCTCTACCTGGCCGAACCCCGCGAGGCCAAGGCCTACCCGGGCTGGCGCAAGGACCCCGCCGAGGCCCTGCTGCGGGGCTTCACCCGCAAGGTCCGCCGCAGGCTCAGCAGACTCCGCCGACGCACGGTGAGACCGGGCGGCACCGCGGCGGTGTGAGGGGGCTGTTCACAGGACTGGTTCTGGCTCAGGACTTGTTCGGCTTCAGGGCGCGGCGGAGCGGGCCGCCCACCGCGCGCTTGGCGCGGCGGTAGATCGAGGGCGAGGGGATGACCGAGGCGGCCTTGGCCGCCGCCCGCGCGCCGGTCCGGCTCTTCGCCAGGTCCCGCTTCAGCTGGGCGTTCTGGGAGTCGAGCTCGCGTATGCGGTGGTGCAGCCAGCCGAACCGGCTGGTCAGCGAGGCGACGTCGGTCTCGTTCCACGGGCGCACGCCCGCCGGGAAGGACAGCGAGCGGAGCTTCTTCTCGAAGGCCGCGCCGCCGTCACCGTGGGTGAAGGTGTTCTGCAGCCCGTTCTTGTCCAGGAACGCGGCGAACCGGTCGAAGCGCTCCTTGTGGTTGCCCGTGAGGGCGGTGAAGTCGGCCTCCTCGTAGAGGTCGGCCGGGTCGAGGTCCTCGGGCACCTCGCTGAGCAGCCGGTGCGGTATCTCGAAGTAGCGGCACAGCTCCAGCGTGCGCGAGTCGAAGGCCAGCACGGTCGCGGGCGTACCGGCCAGCAGGGCCGCGATGTTGCCGTGGATGCGCGAACCGAACGAATAGTCGAACTCCCGCAGGTCGTCCATCCAGGTGACCGGGTCGATGTAGACCCGCGCCTTGCCCTCCCGGTACATCGGGTGGTCGGGGTGGGTCGGCATCTCGACCACCCGGCCGCCCACGGAGTCCACGTCCCGCCAGTACAGCTGCTTGGCGTCGCTGAGGTTCTGGCCTATGTAGAGCAGGTTCGGATAGCGCTGGTGGGCGCGGGCGATCACCTTGTGCAGACCGCCGCCGCGCACCGCCGTGTGCGAGCCGTTGACGCTGATCCGCGACTTGGCGGTCAGCGCCGCCGCCTTCTTCTCCACGGGCAGCCGGTCGCCGTGCAGGAACATCGACGGGCAGCCGATGACCTCGACGTCCCGGAAGCCCAGGTCGTTGAGGTAGCGCTCGGTGAACTCGCCCCGCACGCCTATGGAGGCGCTGTGCTCCAGCACCGCCGCGCAGAACGCGCGCACGCTGCCTTCCATGGGCTTCAGCCGCTCCGGGCTGTAGGTCACGCCGAACTGCGCGCCGACGCCCAGCACCACGACCGG
Organism: Streptomyces sp. NPDC006872; assembly: GCF_040635845.1. Lineage (NCBI taxonomy): Bacteria > Bacillati > Actinomycetota > Actinomycetes > Kitasatosporales > Streptomycetaceae > Streptomyces > Streptomyces sp. NPDC006872. The sequence goes on along the minus strand of NZ_JBEYIL010000011.1, from coordinate 379,008 downwards.
GATCTTCAGCTTCCCGATGAGCCGGGTCAGCCGCTGCAGCCCCGGCTCGAAGGTCGGCCGGAAGGCGTTGGCCAGAGGCACGACGAAGGCGTCGTACTCCTCGTTGATCTGGGACGCGGCCTTCACATCGGTCCGCATGCCGTTCGAGAAGACCTCGGTGCCCGGCGCGGTGAGGATCTTGTGCGCGGCGTCGCTGAAGATCAGGTTGCCGGCGTTGGTGGCGATCACGTCGCGGTGGAGGGCTTCCTCGACGGGGACCACGTCGAAGGGGCTCTTCCCCGATCTGAGGAGTATGCGCTTCACAGGGCGAACTGTAGGTGACACAAACTTCAAAATAAATTTGTGTTCTCTTCAAATCCTATGGGGAACCGATACGACCGCTTTGCCGTACGCAAAGCGTGAGCGAACGGCTACGCGGTCCGGTCTGTCCGCGACGTGAAACCCCGGCGCGGCCTCCGCCCCGTTCGCGTAGATTGCCAAACCGGCAGCCGGACCTACGCAAGGGGCGAACAACAAGGTGGCAGGGGCAAGGCAGGCCGTGGGCGAGGCCCGCAGGATCGTCGTCAAGGTCGGCTCCTCGTCGCTGACCACCGCCTCCGGCGGGCTCGACGCGGACCGGGTCGACGCGCTCGTCGACGTCCTCGCCAAGAGCCGCAGCGGGGGAGAGAAGGAGATCGTCCTGGTCTCCTCCGGAGCCATCGCCGCAGGACTCGCCCCGCTGGGCCTGCGCCGCCGCCCCAAGGACCTCGCCCGTCAGCAGGCCGCCGCCAGCGTCGGCCAGGGCCTGCTGGTGGCCCGCTACACCGCCTCCTTCGCCCGCTACGGCGTCCGTGTCGGCCAGGTGCTGCTGACCAGCGACGACATGAGCCGGCGCGCCCACCACCGCAACGCCTCCCGCACGCTCGACAAGCTGCTCGCGATGGGCGCGTTCCCGATCGTCAACGAGAACGACACCGTCGCCACCGACGAGATCCGGTTCGGCGACAACGACCGGCTCGCCGCGCTCGTCGCCCATCTCGTCCACGCCGACCTGCTCGTCCTGCTGTCGGACATCGACGGCGTCTACGACGGCGACCCCAGCAAGGCGGGCACCTCGCGGATCGCCGAGGTGCATGGGCCGCAGGATCTCGCACACGTCGAGATCGGCAGCGCCGGCAAGGCGGGCGTCGGCACCGGCGGCATGGTCACCAAGGTCGAGGCCGCCCGGATCGCCGCCGCCGCCGGCATCCCCGTGGTCCTCACCAGCGCCGTCCACGCGGCCGACGCCTTCGCCGGCGGGGACACCGGCACGTACTTCCACTCCACCGGCAAGCGCTCCGCCGACCGGCTGCTGTGGCTGCAGCACGCGTCCACCCCGCAGGGGTCGCTGACCCTGGACGACGGCGCGGTGCGCGCGGTCGTCGAGCGGCGCAAGTCGCTGCTGCCGGCCGGGATCGCGGCCGTCGAGGGCGACTTCAGCGCGGGCGACCCCGTCGAGCTGCGGGACGCCTCGGGGCACGCGGTGGCCCGCGGTCTCGTCAACTTCGACGCCAAGGAGATTCCCCAGCTGATCGGCCGGTCGACCAGGGAACTGGCGCGGGAACTGGGCGCGGAGTACGAGCGCGAGGTCGTCCACCGGGACGACCTGGTGATCCTGCACCCGTAAACACGCTCGAACGGTCCGTACCGGTGGGGGACGTTCCGTGAAACCGCCCCACGGAGCCGTGCGGCCTGCTCAACTTTGTCTCAGGGACACCGGCTGCGGGAGTCCGGCGGGCCACCGCGGGACGCGTTCCGCACGAGCGCTGCGTAAAGGAGGCCGTCGTGAGACGAGTGCGCCCTGGGGTGGCAGCGGCCCGTGGGAGTACCGACGAGGGTACCGATGGCAGCGGCTCGACGTCGTCGCGTGCGGCCGGTTCGACGTCGTCCTCACGTGCGGCCGCCGGTTCGGCTTCGTCACGCGTCGCGGGCTCGGCGTCGCGTGCGCCGGGCGAGGAGCGCGCCCTGACCAGTGTGGCGGCCGGTGAGCGGTACCGGGCCCAGGAGGTCGCCGAGTCGAAGGGCGGCCGGCCGGTGGACGTCGCCCGGCTGTGGCACGTCACCCTCAGCGTCTCCGGCGAGGAGGCCCCGCTGAACGAGGTCCGGCGCGCTCTCGAACAGCTCGCCCACGACCACCCCTTCCTCCTGACCAGCAGATACGCGGGCGACCATGCCGAGATCCGGTACTGGGAGGAGGCCCGCGACCTGCATGACGCGGCCGCCGTCGCCCTGCGGCTGTGGGGCGAGCACCGCCAGACGGCCGGGCTGCCGCCCTGGGAGATCGTCGGCCTGGAGGTCATCGACCGCCAGACCTACCACCAGCGCATCGCCGAGGGCTACGGCCCGGCCCCGGCGACCCCCGTCGGGGTTCACCCCTACTGACGGTCTCGGGGCGACGGTCGCCGGGTGCCGGTCTCAGCCGCCGGTCTCAGTCGCCCGTCTCGGGCCGCCGGTCTCAGGTGCCGGTCTCGGGGTGTGGAACGAGCGGTGAAGGGGCCGGTGCGGCGCACTACCCTTCCCTTATGACCACGCTCTCCCCGTACGACTCCATGTCCCCGGTCACCCGTGCCGCCTACCGCGCCAAGGCGGCCGCCGCCGACCTCGCGCCGCTGCCCCGGGCCGCCAAGGACGACGCGCTGCTCGCCATCGCGGACGCGCTGGAGGTCCGTACGAGCGAAATCGTCGAGGCCAACGCCAAGGACATCGCCAAGGCCCGCGAGGCCGGCACCGCCGAATCGGTGATCGACCGGCTGACCCTCACCCCGGAGCGGGTCCGGGCCATCGCCTCGGACGTGCGGGACGTCGTCGCGCTGCCCGACCCGGTCGGCGAGGTCGTCCGCGGCTCCACCCTGCCCAACGGCATCGACCTGCGCCAGGTCCGCGTCCCGCTGGGCGTCGTCGGCATCATCTACGAGGCCCGCCCGAACGTCACCGTGGACGCCGCCGCCCTCTGCCTGAAGTCCGGCAACGCGGTCCTGCTGCGCGGCTCGTCCTCCGCCTACGAGTCGAACACCGCCCTCGTCCGGGTGATCCGCGACGCGGTCGGCGGGGCCGGGCTGCCCGCCGACGCCGTACAGCTGGTGCCCGGCGAGGGCCGCGACAGCGTGCGCGAGCTGATGCGCTCCCGAGGGCTGGTCGACGTCCTCATCCCGCGCGGCGGCGCCTCCCTCATCCAGACCGTCGTCACCGAGTCCACCGTGCCGGTCATCGAGACCGGCACCGGCAACTGCCACGTCTACGTCGACGCCCACGCCGATCTCGACATGGCGATCGACATCCTGATCAACTCCAAGGCACACCGGGTCAGCGTCTGCAACGCCGCCGAGACCCTCCTCGTCCACCAGGACATCGCCCCCGAGTTCCTGCCCCGCGCCCTGGACGCCCTCGCCGAGGCGGGGGTGACGGTGCACGCCGACGAGCGCGTGCTGGCGTACGCCAAGGACTCCAGGGCGACCGTCGTGGAGGCGACCCCGGAGGACTGGGAGACCGAGTACCTCTCCTACGACATCGCCGCCGCCGTGGTCGACTCGCTGGACAAGGCCGTCGAGCACATCCGGCTGTGGACCTCCGGCCACACCGAGGCCATCGTCACCACCTCCCAGCAGGCCGCCCGCCGCTTCACCCAGTTGGTCGACTCCACCACGGTGGCCGTGAACGCCTCCACCCGCTTCACCGACGGCGGTCAGTTCGGCTTCGGCGCGGAGATCGGCATCTCCACCCAGAAGCTGCACGCCAGGGGCCCGATGGGCCTCCCGGAGCTGACCAGCACCAAGTACATCGTCACGGGCGACGGCCACGTACGGCGCTGAGCCCCCCTCGGCGACGCCGTGAGAGGCGTCTCATCCAGCGGATGAATTTCCCTACCGTCTGCCCAAATTGACCCCCCAGGTCTACTCTGGATTCGTGCCGGAGGACGTGGGGGGTATGCCGTTCCCTGACGGCTGGGAGCCCGACGACGATCACGACCGCGGGGTGTCGGACGAAGAGTTCGCCTCCGTGGTCTTCGACGAGGCCTTCGTACAGGCGGCCGTGGTGCACGAGCCGACCGCCGTCGAACGCCTCCTTGCCGCCGCGGAAGCGAGAGCCGAGGCCTCCGAGGCCGAAGCCCGCCGATCCCGCGCCAGAGGCGACCGCTACGACGACGCCTACGGCCCCGACGGACCCGGCGATTTCGGCCATGATCCGGACTTCGACGACCTGGACGACGGCGACCTCCCCGAAGCCTGGGAACGCCGCTACGGCGCCCCCGGGACCTACGGCAAGCAGGTCCGCTGGCATCGCCCGGTGGCCTGGATCCTCGCCCTCATCATGGGGGTCGGCATGGTGGCGCTGGCCTTCGCCGCGGTCTACCGGGGCGCGTCCTCGAGCAGCCGGGACCAGGTGCCGCCGCCCGCCACGACCGGCCTCGAACAGGGGACCGTGCCGCCGCCGTCGGCCTCCGCCGACTATTCCCAGCCACCCGTCTCGGCGGTCCCGCGCACGCCCTGAACGCCTGTGCGGCGCAGGGGCGTGCGAGGGCTCCGCGAGCGGGGTCGGAGCTGGTGAGAACCTGTCAGAACTTGTCGTACAGCAGGGCGTTTACCTGGGCTCCGTGCGACCTACTCTGAAAGTATGGCCGGGCCTGGAGACCCACCGGAGGGGACACCCGAGGGCACTCCCGGAGGTGGAGAGGACGAGTACCGATCCGTCGTCTTCGACGAATCGTTCGTCCGCGCTGCCCGCATCCAGGAGTACTCCGCGCAGGAGCGCATGGCCGACCACGCACCCGCCGTCCGTACCCGTCCGCCCCTGCGCCGAGGCCGGGGCCTGTCCCGGCAGGCGCTGCTCCTGGTCGTGCTGATCGCCGTCGCCTTCGGCACGGCCGTCTACATGGGCCTGCGCAACCCCTACCAGAGCCCGGCCGCGCGCCGGCCCGCCGAGCCCCTGCGGATGACCGTCATCCCGCTCTCCCCGCAGGGCGTGGTGCCCGGGGCCGCAGACCCCGAGTCGCTGTTCGCCCGCAGCCCCGCCGCGCAGTTCCGCATCGGCGCCGACGGCATTCCGCTGCCCGCCTCCCGGCGCACCGCGCACTTCTCCGACAGCCAGGTCGTCGCCGCCCTGACCACGGCCAAGGACTACATCGTGCACTCCTCCCTCTACCCGGAGGTGCTCACCGGACAGCAGGTGCGGCCCGTGCGCGCTCTGATCGACGCCGACCAGCTCGACCAGTTCGACGAGAGCTTCAGCCACCCGACCGCCGACGGGCGGCACGCGCCGACCGGCTGGCTGGTCCGCTTCGACCCCGCCCAGGCTCAGCTGGCCGACAGCAAGATCCGCGTCCAGGGCACACTGGAGGCCGCCGAGACCGACTCCTCGACCCTCGAGGTCACCGCGGACCACACCTTCGTGTACGCCCTACGGCCCACCGGCGCCGCCGCCGACGCCCCGGCCTCCCTCTTCACCGTCCGCCGCGAGCTGCACTTCCGCTTCGACCGCGAGGACCTGCGCACCCACCAGGTCCAGCTGATCGTGTCCTACGTCCAGGCGGGCCCGCTCTCCTGCGCCGAGGACTCCACGAACCATCTGCGCCCCCTGCTCGCCGGCGAGACCGCGAAAGCGGGCGGCCCGGCCGGCACGGACCCCTACGCGACCGACGGCGCGGCGTCCTTGTGCGGAGCCCTGGCCACGAGCGCCCAACCGAAGGTGTGAGCCCCGGCGGCCTGAGGGGAAGCGGTCAGCTCTTGTCGGGCGAGGGCGTGTCCGTCGGGCCGTCCGGGTCGGAGCCGTTGCGCGGCGACTCGTCCTGAGGCGGAGCCGAAGCCGTGAAGCCGCCGAAGCCGCGTCGCACCCGGCCGCCCAGGTCGCCCGCACCGCCCGCGATGTCGCTGACCAGCTTCATCAGCGGGTCCTTGGAGCTCTTGACGCTCGTCGCGTAGTGGGTGGCCGACTCGCGGAAGGAGTCCGTGACCGAGGTGTCCTTGTCCTCGGCGCGCCGCGGGTAGTGCCCGTCCATGATCCGCTGGTGGTCGCGGGACTCGGCCCACTTCTTCAGCTCGGCCGCGCGCACGGTGGTGAAGGGATGGGTACGGGGCAGCACGTTGAGGATCTTCAGCACCGAGTCGCGCAGATCGCCTCCGGCCTCGTACTCCTCCGCCTGCTGCAGGAACGCGTCCACGTTCATCTCGTGCAGGTGGTTGCCGCCGGCGATCTTCATCAGGCCGCGCATCGAGGCCTTCAGGTCCTGGCCGACGAGGAGACCCGCACGGTCGGCGGACAGCTCCGACTTGCGGAACCACTCGCGCAGCGCCGTCACGATCGCCATGATCGCGAGATTGCCCAAGGGGATCCAGGCGACCCGGATCGCCAGGTTCGTCAGGAACAGCAGGATCGTGCGGTACACGGCGTGCCCGGACAGCGCATGGCCCACCTCGTGGCCGACGACCGCGCGCATCTCCTCCTCGTCGAGCAGCTCGACGAGCCCGGTGGTGACCACGATGATCGGCTCGTCCAGGCCGATGCACATCGCGTTGGGCTGCGGGTCCTGGTTGACGTACATCGGCGGGACCTTCTTCAGGTCCAGGATGTGACAGGCGTCCCGCAGCATGTCGTTGAGGTGCGTGAACTGCTGGTCGGAGACCCGCACCGAGTCGGACAGGAACAACAGCCGGAGGCTGCGCTCGGGCAACAGCGCGCTGAGCGCCTTGAACACCGTGTCGAAGCCGCTCAGCTTGCGCAGCGCCACCAGGGCGGAGCGGTCGGCAGGGTGCTCGTACGCACGGGAGGAGATTCCCGGGAAGCGCCTGCGCTGCCTGCTCGGCACGTTCTCGTGAGCGGTGTCGTCCTGCTCGTGGCCGTCGTCGGACATGTCTTCCCCCATGTGCGTCTCTGTGGCCTTTACATGACCCTTTACGGACCTTGTGCGGTCCTTTGCGCCCCCGAAGCAGAGCCCAGCCTAGGCGGAGTTACCTTGGACGGGCACTACACCGAAGGAGTCCCGCGCCATGGAGCACCACCCCGCAGTCGCCTGGATCACCGAGGCCGCCGGCGCCGCCCAGCAGCAGGGGGCGGGGAATCTGCTCCGCGTCGTACTGATCGTGATGGTCCTGGGCTGTGTCCTCACCGCGTGGTTCCTGTTGCGGGGCTACAAGCGGAAAGACGACTGAGCCGACGGGAAGGTTCCCAATGGCGGAGTCGGCGTGATCGCCGCCGAGGCTCCCGCTTACGATGGGCCGACGTCTTTATCCCGCCCTCACCGAATAGGTACTGCCGAAGATGAGCCTTCACAGCGCCGCCGCCCAGTTGGTCACTCTTGCCGCCGAGGGCGAAGAGCACGGTGGCAACCACGAGAGCCTCGACCCGTTGGTCACCGGCGGCAGCGCCTTCCTCATCCTGCTGCTCCTGCTGTGGATCACCACCCGCTTCAATCGCGACCGCTGAGTCATCACGACCGCTGAGACATCACGTGTTCACCGACGGCCAGTCCGGCATAGCGGGACGCTCCGGACAACCGCCGGCCGGGGCCCCTGGACCCGGCCGGTAGGGTCTGCACGCATGGGAGAGCAGGACATGCCTACCGGCCCACGGAACCCGGGCAAGCGCCGCCTCGGCGTCATGGGCGGGACGTTCGATCCGATCCACCACGGACACCTCGTGGCGGCCAGTGAGGTCGCCGCGCAGTTCCACCTGGACGAGGTCGTGTTCGTCCCGACCGGTCAGCCGTGGCAGAAGACGCACCGCAGTGTCTCCCCGGCCGAGGACCGCTACCTGATGACGGTCATCGCGACCGCCGAGAACCCCCAGTTCTCGGTCAGCCGTATCGACATCGACCGCGGGGGTCCCACGTACACCGTGGACACCCTGCGCGATCTGCGGGCCCTCAACCCCGACACCGACCTCTTCTTCATCACGGGCGCCGACGCCCTGGGTCAGATCCTGACCTGGCGGGACAGCGAGGAGTTGTTCTCCCTCTCGCACTTCGTCGGCGTCACCCGGCCCGGGCACAACCTCACGGATCCCGGTCTGCCCGAGGGCGGCGTCTCGCTCGTCGAGGTCCCCGCTCTCGCCATCTCCTCGACGGACTGTCGTGCGAGAGTCGCCAAGGGAGACCCCGTCTGGTACCTGGTGCCCGACGGAGTCGTGCGCTACATCGACAAGCGCGAGCTGTACCGCGGCGAGTGAGCCGAGAGGGGCACCGGTGAACGACCGATACGACGCGGGGTACGGGGCCGACCAGTACGAACTCGTCGGCTATGACGAGTACGGGCAGCCCGTCTACCGGCAGGTCCAGGTCCCGCCCCAGCAGGTGCCGCAGCAGCCCTACGACCCGTACGGGCAGCAGGGCGGGCAGCAGCACCGGGACCAGCCGTACCAGGGGCAGGCTCAGGGCCGGCAGGGTCAGGGTCAGCAGGGGTACGGCTACGACCCGTACGACACGGGCGGGCAGCAGTCGCCCGGCTATGACCCGTACGACACGGGTCAGCAGCCGTCCACCCCCGCGTACGACACCGGCCCGCAGGCTTCCGTCGGCTACGACCCCTACGGCACCGCGACACAGGCCCCGTACGACCCCTACGGGCAGACCGCCGTCGGCGGACAGCAGCCCCGGGGCGAGCAGCCCCGCGTCGCCGAGCAGACCGCCTACATCCCGCAGCAGGCCGGTCCGGTCGAGCCCGACTCCGGGGCCGAGTCCGGGGGCGACTCCGGGGCGGGCCTCGACGGCGGTGACGCGGCGGCTGACGGGCGCAGCACGTCCGGCGCCTCCGGGCAGCCCCAACGGGAGTACCAGACCGAGCAGTTCGCGTTCGTGGAGGAGCCCGACGGCGACTCCGAGGACGTCATCGACTGGCTGAACTTCACCGAGAACCGCACCGAGCGCCGCGAGGAGGCCAAGCGCCGGGCCCGCAGCCGCATCGTCGCCCTCGGCGTGGTCCTGGCGCTGGTCGCGGTCGGCGGAGTGGGCTACCTCTGGTACGCCGGGAAGCTGCCCGGCCTGTCGTCCTCGTCCTCCGACTCCGACACGGGCGCCACGACCGCCACCGCCGCCCAGAAGCGTGACGTGGTCGTCGTCCACCTGCACGACACCGCCGCCGGAGGCACCTCCACGGTGCTGCTCGTGGACAACACCACGACCAAGCAGGCCACCACGGTCCTGCTGCCCAACTCCCTCGTCCTCACGGACGACGACGGCACCACGACGACCCTCGCCAAGTCCGTCGACGACGACGGCTCCGCCGGGACGCGCGACTCGCTGGACACGGTTCTCGGCACCGACATCGAGGGCACCTGGCGGCTCGACACGCCGTACCTGCAGAACCTCGTCGACCTCGTCGGCAACATCGAGGTCGACACCGACACCGCCGTGCCCGACCCGGACGCCAAGAAGGGCGCGGCCGCACTCGTCAACAAGGGGCAGGACCAGACGCTCAGCGGCAAGATGGCCGTCGCCTACGCCACCCACCGTGCCGCGGGCGAGGCCCAGAACGCCCAGCTGGAGCGGTTCGGCCAGGTCATGCAGGGCGTACTGCGCAAGGTGTCCTCCGATGCGCAGGGCGCCACCGTCACCGTGCAGACCCTGGCGCAGATCCTGGACCCGTCGCTGACCGACAAGGATCTCGGCACCTTCCTCGCCAAGCTCGCCGACCTCGCCAAGGGCGGCGACTACAAGACCGCCCTGCTGCCCGTCCAGAGCGACGGCACGCTCAGCGCCGAGGCCGGCGCGAGCGTCGTCAAGGACGTCCTCGGCGGCGCCGCGAAGAGCCCCGACAAGGACGCGGCCGTCAGCGTCTCCGTCCAGAACGCCAGCGGCACCAAGGCCAACACCGAGGACGCGCGCGTGGTGCTCCTCAACGGCGGCTTCACCTTCCTGGAGGCCGGCACGCCGACGAGTACGAAGGCCACCTCGCAGGTGCTCTACGCCGACGCCGCCGAGAAGGAGAACGCCACCGAGGTCGCCAAGACCCTGGGCCTGGACGACAGCGTCGTGAAGAAGGGCACCGTCTCCGCGAACGCCGACGTGGCGGTCGTCCTGGGCGAGGACTACGAGCCCACCTCGGCCGAGTGACCCGAGTGACCCGAGTGACCAGGGTGGGGAGGACTCGCGGGGGCCGGTCGGAAGCGGCCCCCGCGGGTGATCCCTCAATCACGTGGGGTGCCGTCGGCGGTCCGTGAGACCCTTGAGGACAAGTGTCCGCCTAGGGAAAGCCACGTAGTGACCGCCACCGACCGCTCCATCGAGCTCATCACCGCCGCCGCACAGGCGGCCGCCGACAAGCTCGCGCACGACATCATCGCCTACGACGTCAGCGACGTGCTGTCGATCACGGACGCCTTCCTGCTGGCCTCCGCGCCCAACGACCGCCAGGTCAAGTCGATCGTCGACGAGATCGAGGAGCGCCTCCAGAAGGAGCTCGGCACCAAGCCCGTCCGTCGAGAGGGCGACCGCGACGCCCGCTGGATCCTGCTCGACTACGTCGACATCGTCGTCCACGTCCAGCACAGCGAGGAGCGTGTCTTCTACGCCCTGGAACGCCTGTGGAAGGACTGCCCCGAGCTGGAGCTGCCCGCCGACGCCAAGGCCACCCGTGGCAAGGCCCAGGAGCACGCCAAGCTGCAGGCCGAGGAGGAAGACGCCGCCGGGTACGAGGAGCTGCGATGACCACCCCCGCGGAGACCGCCGCCGCCCGCGAGCCGGGCCGTGGCCGTCGCGTCATCCTCTGGAGGCACGGCCAGACCGCCTGGAACGTGGAGCGCCGCTTCCAAGGCACGACGGACGTCGAGCTGACCGAGACCGGCGTGGCCCAGGCCCGCCGCGCCGCCCGGCTGCTCGCTTCCCTCCAGCCCGACGCGATCGTCGCCTCGGACCTGTCGCGGGCCGCGAACACGGCCGCCGAGCTCGCCGTGCTCACCGGCCTGGAGGTGACCCACGACGAGGCCCTGCGCGAGACGTACGCGGGCGTCTGGCAGGGGCTGACGCACGACGAGATCATCGCCCGCCACGGCGACGAGTACACCGCGTGGAAGCGCGGTGAGCCGGTCCGCCGCGGCGGCGGCGAACTGGAGTCGGAGGTGGCCGACCGGGCCGCCCCCGTCGTGGTGCGGCACGTCGAGAAGCTGCCCGAGGACGGCACGCTGGTCGTCGTCAGCCACGGCGGCACCATCCGGACCACCATCGGCCGTCTCCTCGGCCTGGAGGCCCACAACTGGGAGAGCCTGGGCGGTCTCTCCAACTGCTGCTGGTCCGTCCTCGGCGAGGGCGCTCGAGGCTGGCGGCTGCTCGAGCACAACGCCGGCACCCTGCCCGAGCCGGTGCTCGGCGACGACGACTGAGCGCCGGGGGGCCGCCGGGACCCGGATTTCACTTTCCGGCAGGTCGCAGGCTAAAGTTCTTCTTGTTCGCCCCGCCGAGCGGGGCGAAACACCATACGGCTTCGGCCGCATGGCACAAGGGGCTATAGCTCAGTTGGTAGAGCGCCTGCATGGCATGCAGGAGGTCAGGAGTTCAATTCTCCTTAGCTCCACTTCAAGAAGATCCCGTCCCTCAGGGGGCGGGATTTTTTGTTGCCTCCTTTCGCAGCCGGGCCGCGCGCCGCTCCGTCTCCTCGTCGTTCGGCGTGTAGACGACGATCCGGCACTCCGGCATCCCGTTGATCGACAGCGACGTGGACGTCATCCTCAGTTCGCCCACCGCCGCGTGCCGGAAGACCTTCACGCGGCTGCCGGGCTCCGCCACGTCACCGGACGCCCACAGCCGCGCGAACAGCGGGCTCGCCTCCGACAGCCTGCGTATGAAGTCCTCCCAGACGGGCTCGCCGGCACGCAGTCCGTACGACGCCCGCAGGTTCGCCACCATCACAGGCAGCTCCTTGTCCCGGAACACCAGCGGGCTGTCCTCCTCACGCACCGTGAACAGCCGCCACAGGGCGTTGGACGGCACCCGGGCGGCGAGCTCGGCCGTCGGAGCGATGAACAGGTCGTGGTAGACGGGGTTGGCGGCGAGGATGTCGTAGCGCGAGTTGTAGACCACCGCCGGCCGGGGCGCCAGGGCGTCGATGATGTCCTGGATCTCCGGGCCCACGCTCTGCGCCAGGGCTTCCGGCGCGGATGTGCAGGGCACCTCCGCCAGGTGGTACAGATGCTCCCGTTCCGGTGGGTCGAGGCGCAGCGTGCGCGCCACGGCGTCCAGGACCTGCGCGGAGGCGTTGATCGGCCGGCCCTGCTCCAGCCACGTGTACCAGGTGACGCCCACGCCCGAGAGCTGGGCGACCTCCTCACGCCGCAGCCCCGGAGTGCGCCGCCGCAGCCCGGGCGCCATTCCGACGTCGCCCGGTGTCACCCGGGCCCGCCTGCTGCGCAGGAAGGCCGCCAGTTCGGGCCGGCGCCGATGCGTCGCCCCCGGCCCGGGCTCCTTCCTCGCCGACGCCTCGGCCCCTGCCCTTTTCTGCCCGCCGGCTCGTGTGTCCATCGTCACGTCCCCCATGGTCGATCCCCCACCCGTCCCCTGCCAGGTGCTGTCAGTACCAGCATCAGCGGGCTCTCGGCACCCGTACCGGATCCCCTGCACGCTCGTCGGCATGACGACGACACCCCGAACGAGCCCGGTCCCCGCGCCCGTTCCACCCGCTTCAACTCCTGCTGCCAGTAAAGACCCTGGCACTGACAATCGGCCTCGGCAGCTGCTCGCGGTGCTGCTCGCGGCCCAGTTCATGGCACTGCTCGACGTCTTCATCGTGAACGTCGCGGCCCCCACGATCGGTTCCGACCTGAACGCCTCCGGCGCGGATCTCCAACTGGTCGTCGCCGGTTACGCCATCACGTACTCCGTGCTGCTGATCACCGGCGCGCGTCTCGGCGACCGGTTCGGGCACGGGCGGGCCTACCTCGTCGGGCTCGCCCTGTTCACGGTCGCCTCGCTGGCCTGCGGTCTGGCTCAGGGCAGCGCCGAGTTGATCGTGTTCCGGCTGGTGCAGGGCGCCGGGTCGGCGGTGATGATCCCGCAGGTGCTCAGCCTGATCCAGCGCACGTTCACCGGCGACGCCCGGATGCGCGCGCTGGGCGCCTATGCGGCGGTCCTCGCCGTCGGCGCGGCGGCCGGGCAGGTGGTGGGCGGCGTTCTGGTCAGCGCCGACCTGCTGGGCACCGGCTGGCGTCCGGTGTTCCTCGTCAATGTGCCGGTGGGCCTCGTCCTGCTGGCCGTCGGCGGGCGCGTCCTGCCGCGTGGCGGGGGCGTGGAACGGCAGGACGCGGTGGCAGGGGCGCGTGCAGGGGCGCGCGGGTTGGACTGGCCGGGGCTTGTGCTTCTTGGCGCGGCTGTCTCGCTGGTCACGGTGCCGCTCGTGCTCGGGCAGGAGGAGGGCTGGCCGTGGTGGTCCTGGCTGTCGCTGGCGGTCGGCGCGCTGGTGTTCGTCCTGTTCTGCGTCTACGAGGCCCGGCTGGCCCGTCGCGGCGGCTCCCCGCTGATCGCGCCCCGTGTGTTGCGTCACCCCGGGATGGGGCTCGCGGTCGTGCGCGTCATGGCCGTGATGGCGGTCAACGGCGGCTTCCTGTTCGTGCTGACCCTGCACGTCCAGGGCGGCCTCGGCTACAGCGCACTGCGCGCCGGCCTCACCTTCGCGCCGACCGCGGTCGTCTTCGGGACGGTCGGACTGACCTGGCGCAAGTGGCCCGCGACCTGGCAACGGTCCCTGATCCCGGCCGGGTTCGCGTTCACCGCGCTGTCCGTGGCCGGTGTCGGGCTGGCCTTCGACGGCGGCGGCCACGGGGGCGCGTGGCTGTACGTGGCGTACGCCGGCGTGGGCGTCGGGCTCGCTCTCGCGTTCAGCCCGACGCTCACCGGGGCGCTGGCGACGGTGCGGCCCGAGGACGCGGCGGACGCCAGCGGATTGCTCGCCACGGTCACCCAGCTCGGGCAGCTGATCGGGGTGGCGGTCTTCGGCACACTGTTCTTCAACCGGCTTGAGTCACTTGGGGCCCCGGAGGCGTATACCTCTTCGGAAGCGCTTCTCACATGCATGTTCGCGCTCGCTACGACAGCCGCCTTGGGTGCCGTGTCCGGACTGGTACTAAGGCGTCGCTGACCGTATTGGCCCGGCCGTGGCAGAATCAAACGGCCGGAAGGGGGCGCGGCCCGACGGGAGGGAGTAGCGATGCCTGCGAGCATCCTCGGAGAGGTCGGCCACCTCTCCGAAGCGGCGTTGACACGGGACAAGGCCACGCGGCTCAGCTGCCCCTCCTGCGGTTCCGGCCATGTGGCCCAGGTTCTCGGTGACAACGGCGGGATTTCCTACGTGTGCACGGCCTGCGGCCACAGCTGGAGCTGATCGATGGGTGCACACAGGCGAAAGTGCGACTGGTGCGGCAGCGGCACCCCGATCGTCCGTGACATGGAGCCGGTCAACGCCGACTACCAGTACTGGTGCGAGGAATGCGCGCGGGCGCTGATCATAAAAGGCGACCCGATCGAGACCTACCGTGAGCTGGAGGGCGAGCCGATCTACGGCCGGCTCCTCGAGGAGCACTGCACGCTCAAGCGGTTCTATTCGTTCGTCACCGCTTGACCCGTCATACCGGCTTGAACCGGACAGGGCGGAAACGATTTGGTGGTCCACCCCCCGGGCCGGTAATGTTGGCGTCGCCGCCGGGGAGACCCGCGGAACACCGCAAGGGGCTATAGCTCAGTTGGTAGAGCGCCTGCATGGCATGCAGGAGGTCAGGAGTTCAATTCTCCTTAGCTCCACAGCAGATCCCGCTGGATCGGATTCGATCCAGCGGGATCTTTTTGTCGTCCCCGGACTTGTGGTGTTCGGAGGCGGAAACGTGAAGGGCCGCCCGAGAACGGGCGGCCCTGTCGTCGTCGTGTCGCTCAGCGGCCGAGGGCGCGGCGGCCGCGACCCTGGGAGAGGACCGGGAGATTGCGGGCGGGCGCCTGCGGGCGCGTGTCCTCCTCGACGCGCAGGGCGAGGGCCGGGCAGCGGCGAACCGCGCGCAGCGCCTTGGCCTCCGCGTTCTGCGGCACCTTCGCCTGTGCGACTGTCGGGAAGCCGTCGGCGCCCAGTTGGAAGACCTCCGGGAGGATGTCGGCGCAGAGGCCGTGGCCGCGGCACAGCGTCCAGTCGACGAAGATCTTCTGGCGGCTCGAGCCGCTGTCCTCCGGCGGGATGCCGCTCGTGATGGCCGCCGGGGCCATGCCGGCCTCGAAGAGCGGCAGAACGCCCTCCACGGGCCGTCCGCAGCCATTGCCGAGGACATGGGCGGCCAGGTCGTCGGTGAACGCCTTGATGGTCGACTCGAGGAACATCGCGGAGCCGTCCGGATGCGAGCACGCACCGCGCCGCTTGACGTTCTTGGCGACCTGTTTGAGCGCCTCCAGGGCGGCCGGGCCGCCGCCGTTGATGATGTCCTCCATGCCGCGTGCGGCGGCCGGCAGGCCGAGGTAGCAGGGACCGCACTGTCCCGCGCTCTCGTCGGCCAGCCACTGCGCCACGCGCAGCGACTCGCCCAGCGGGCAGGTCTCCTGGCTGATCGGCAGGATCGCGCCGGCGCCGAGCGCCCCGCCCACCGCGTCGAGGGAGTTGCGGGAGACGATCGCCTCGTTGACCGTCGCCGCGTCGATCCACTTGCCGTGGTAGCCGCCGGTCAGCACGCCCTGGGGCACCGGCGGGGCGCCGGCGAGCTGAAGGACGTAACGCAGCGGCACGCCCGTGGGGACCTCGATCACCATCGGGCGGGCGACCGCGCCGGAGACCGTCAGCATGACGGTGCCCGGCTCGTCGTACAGGCCGGTGTTGCCGTAGCGCTCCGGGCCGATGCGGGCGGCGATGGCCAGCTGGGCGAACGTCTCGGCGTTGGACAGCAGGGTGGGTGCGCCGCCGACGCCGTTCTGCGAGGCGCTGACCTTGCGGCCGGGCGGGATCGGCGGGCCGCCGTCGATGGAGCGGATCAGCGATGCGGCGGCGCCGGTGACCATGCGGATCGGGTTGCGCTGGACGAACGCCTTCAGGGCCGATCTACGGCCGTTGCTGAGGCCGCGTTCGGAGAGCGCGGCCTCCATGGAGCGCTGCGTCGATTCACGGGTGACCCCCACCACGAGCGTGCGGGCACCCAGCGCCTCCGCGACCAGCAGCGCGCCGTCCAGGATGAGGTGCGGGGCACGGTTGATGAGCACCGTGTCCTTGCGGCAGGCCGGTTCGTCCTCACTGCCGTTGACGACGACGACCGGCCGTACACCGCGCTTGATCGCGGCCTCGGCGACCGAGCGCAGCTTCTTGTGGAAGGGGAAGCCCGCGCCGCCGCGGCCCTTCAGGTTGATGTTCTCGGAGAGCTTGGCGAGGGCTTCTCCGCCCAGGGGTTCGAGCGGCCCATGCACCTTCAGGTGCATGGGCAGATCCAGTCTTTCGACAAGGTCGAAGCCCGACGTGAGCTGCGGAAGGCCGACCACGCGGACTTCTGGGACGTCGGGCAGGGCCTCGTTCACCTATAGCCTCCGGAAGGCGTGTTCCAAGGTTCGCCCGAACCCGGTGCGTCGAAGGACGCGCCGGGCGTTGGTTCATTGGCGGGACCGCTGTTGTACGTGTCGTTCTGGTTGTACGTGCCGTACGCGGGGTTCGTCTCACCGGTGTTGTACACATCACGTCCGCCGGGCCCCGGAGTGCCCGAATTGCCATAGACCGGGATGTTGAATCCCGTGTCCTGGAGCGGGTCGTAGGCCGACGGAGGCGCCTCGCCGACCGGCGGCGGGGACGGGATCGGCCAACTGCCCGAGGTGCTGCCGCCGTTGTCGACCCGCGGCATCGCCTGCGTGGGCTGCACGTCGAACGGCATGTTCATGCGGGCCGTCTGGTCGGCCGCATAGGGCTGCTGCTGGCCGCGCTGCGGTGTGTTGACGGCGCGGTAGGCGGCCGCGAAGCCGTTCGCCGGCTCCGGGGTGGCGGGCGTGTCGTACAGCGGCGACGACGACGGCGGGGCCATCCGCGTGGAGCTCATCGTGTCGGACGAGCGGCCCGAGCGGCCCTCGTAGCCGGGCAGCGCGGAGGAGCCCGTCTCGCCCACGCGCGCGCGTGAAGCCTCGAGGCCGTCCATCGCGGAGCGGTCCTCGGCGCCGCCGAAGACCGAGCCGAGCCGGTCGGCGACCTGGCGCTTGACAGGGCGCGGGGCAGCGCGCAGCGCCAGGGCGGCCATGACGCCCAGCAGGCACAGGCTGTACAGGATCGTGAAGATCGGCTTGGCCTGGCGACCCGCGTAGAGGCCGTGGACCAGCGCGGCGCACCAGGCCGGGTAGGCCAGCATGTGCATGGCGCGCCAGCGGGCGGCGACCTCGGCGGGCGCGGCGAAGTTGCTGCGCAGTGCGCCCGTGATGCCGACGAAGATCATCAGTAGGCCGGCCAGGGAGCCGAGGCCGATGAGGCCGGCGCTCCCGGTGATGCCGAGCGAGAACGGGATGATCGCGGCGATGAGCTGGGTGTGGTCGAGTGCGATCTTCGTGGTGATGTGCAGCAGCAGGAACGCGATCGAGCCGACCGCTGTCGTCCGGTGCACCGCCTGGCCGATGATCCGCTGGCGAGTGTTGAGGAAGATCCGGTCCTGGGCGACCAGGCCCCAGATCACCGAGCAGCTGAGCGAGACGAGGGACAACACGCCCGCGCCGAAGTTCAGGAAGGCTTGGAACTGGTCACCTCCGACCAGCACGACTACGGGTATGAGGAGCAGGACGACAGCAGTCGCCGCCCCATAGGCCGACCGACCCGGCTTGGGGAGCGAGCTGTTACGACGAGGGTTCATGGGGGCAACTCCGAGCAGTTTCGGGAAAGCGGTCCCGCTGCCGAACTCTAAGTGGCTCCATACCGATGGGTACGAGGTTTGAGTTATTGCGTTGTTATGAAACGACGATCTGGCTGTTGTGATGTCCCTTAGCTACTGTTACGCGAAGTAACCCTTGACCTTGATTCAGTTCCGGCCTGCCGATTCTGGTTGCAGCAACGTTGTCGCGACCATGCATACGTAAGCGCGTCGCGGCGTGCTCAAGGCCTGCGGTACCCTAGCGCCATGCGTGCTGTACGCCTTCTGCTTAGCGAGCCGCGCTGATCAGTCCCGACCGCCGGTGAACGGACGGTTCGGAATCGGCGCGGCGTCCCCTCCTGTGCGAGGGGATTTTTCGTTTCCTGGACGACATGCCGCTGGCAGAGACGATCGATGGAGCTTTGAGGACCATGAGCGAGACGAACCCCGCTGCCGCCGCTGTCCCGGCAGAGGCCGCGCCGCACCGCTACACGGCCGCCATGGCCGGCGAGATCGAGGCACGCTGGCAGGACTTCTGGGACGCCGAGGGCACGTACGCCGCCCCGAACCCGAAGGGCGACCTGGCCGGTGACCCCGAGCTGGTCGCCCGGCCCAAGAAGTTCATCATGGACATGTTCCCGTACCCCTCCGGTGCGGGCCTGCACGTCGGCCACCCCCTGGGCTACATCGCGACCGACGTCTTCGCGCGCTTCCAGCGGATGACCGGCCACAACGTCCTGCACACCCTGGGCTTCGACGCCTTCGGCCTGCCCGCCGAGCAGTACGCCGTGCAGACCGGCACGCACCCGCGTGTGTCCACCGAGGCCAACATCGAGAACATGAAGGTCCAGCTCCGCCGGCTGGGCCTGGGCCACGACCGGCGTCGATCGTTCGCCACGATCGACCCGGACTACTACAAGTGGACCCAGTGGATCTTCCTGCAGATCTTCAACTCCTGGTACGACGACGAGGCGGACAAGGCCCGCCCGATCGCCGAGCTGATCGCCCAGTTCGAGTCCGGTGAGCGGGCCGTACCAGGGCACACGCGCGCGTGGCACGAACTGACCGCCACCGAACGCGCCGACGTCCTGAGCGAGTTCCGCCTGGCCTACGCCTCCGACGCGCCGGTCAACTGGTGCCCGGGCCTGGGCACCGTGCTGGCCAACGAGGAGGTCACCGCCGACGGCCGCTCCGAGCGTGGCAACTTCCCCGTCTTCAAGGCCAAGCTGCGCCAGTGGAACATGCGCATCACCGCCTACGCGGACCGCCTGCTGAACGACCTGGACGCGCTGGACTGGCCCGAGGCCATCAAGCTGCAGCAGCGCAACTGGATCGGCCGCTCCGAGGGCGCCCGAGTCGACTTCCCCGTGGACGGCGAGCGGATCACCGTCTTCACCACGCGCCCGGACACCCTGTTCGGCGCGACCTACATGGTGCTGGCGCCCGAGCACCCGCTGGTCGACAAGTTCACCCCGGACGCGTGGCCCGAGGGCACGCACGACGTCTGGGCCGGCGGCCACGCGACCCCGGCCGAGGCCGTCGCCGCGTACCGCGCGCAGGCCGCCTCGAAGTCCGACGTCGAGCGCCAGGCCGAGGCCAAGGACAAGACCGGCGTCTTCACCGGCGTGTACGCGACCAACCCGGTCAACGGCGACCGGATCCCCGTCTTCATCGCCGACTACGTCCTGATGGGCTACGGCACCGGCGCGATCATGGCCGTCCCGGCGGGCGACCAGCGCGACTTCGAGTTCGCGCGCGCCTTCGAGCTGCCGATCCGCTGCATCGTCGAGCCGACCGACGACCGCGGCACCGACCCGTCGACCTGGGAGAACGCCTTCGGGTCGTACGACGCGAAGATCATCAACTCCTCCAACGACGAGATCGCCCTGGACGGCCTGGGCGTCGCCGACGCCAAGGCGCGCATCACCGAGTGGCTGGCGCGCAAGGGGATCGGCGAGGGCACCGTCAACTTCCGGCTGCGCGACTGGCTGTTCAGCCGCCAGCGCTACTGGGGCGAGCCCTTCCCGATCGTCTACGACGAGGACGGCATCGCCCACTCGCTGCCCGAGTCGATGCTGCCCCTGGAGCTGCCGGAGGTCGAGGACTACTCGCCGCGCACCTTCGACCCGGACGACGCGAACACGTCCCCGGAGACGCCCCTGTCCCGCAACGAGGACTGGGTCGACGTCACCCTGGACCTGGGCGACGGCCGCGGTCCGCAGAAGTACCGCCGCGAGACCAACACCATGCCCAACTGGGCCGGCTCCTGCTGGTACGAGCTGCGCTACCTGGACCCGCACAACAGCCAGAAGCTGGTCGACCCCGAGATCGAGCAGTACTGGATGGGCCCGCGCGAAGGCCAGCCGCACGGCGGCGTCGACCTGTACGTCGGTGGCGCCGAGCACGCCGTGCTGCACCTGCTGTACGCGCGTTTCTGGTCCAAGGTCCTGTTCGACCTGGGGCACGTCTCGTCCGTGGAGCCGTTCCACAAGCTGTTCAATCAGGGCATGATCCAGGCCTTCGTCTACCGCGACAGCCGCGGCATCGCGGTGCCGGCCGCCGAGGTGGAGGAGCGCGACGGCGCGTTCTACTACCAGGGCGAGAAGGTCTCCAAGCTGCTGGGCAAGATGGGCAAGTCCCTGAAGAACGCGGTCACCCCGGACGAGATCTGCGCCGAGTACGGCGCCGACACGCTGCGCCTGTACGAGATGGCGATGGGCCCGCTGGACGTCTCGCGCCCGTGGGACACACGCGCCGTGGTGGGCCAGTACCGCCTGCTGCAGCGGCTGTGGCGCAACGTCGTCGACGAGACCACCGGCGAGGTGACCGTCGTCGACGCCGAGCCCGACGTGGACACCCTGCGGGCCCTGCACAAGGCGATCGACGGCGTGCGCCAGGACCTGGAGGGCCTGCGCTTCAACACCGCCATCGCCAAGATCACCGAGCTGAACAACCACCTGACCAAGGCGGGCGGCGTGCTGCCGCGCCCGGTCGCCGAGGCCCTGGTGCTGCTGGTCGCCCCGCTGGCCCCGCACATCGCCGAGGAGCTGTGGCGCCGGCTGGGCCACACCGACTCGGTCGTCCACCAGGATCTGCCGGTCGCCGACCCGGCGTACGTCGTGGACGAGAGCGTGACCTGCGTCGTGCAGATCAAGGGCAAGGTCAAGGCGCGCCTGGAGGTCTCCCCGGCCATCTCCGACGAGGAGCTGGAGAAGGTGGCGCTGGCCGACGAGGCCGTGGTGAGCGCGCTGGGCGGTGCCGGGATCCGCAAGGTGATCGTGCGGGCGCCGAAGCTGGTGAACATCGTTCCGGCGTAAGGGGCCGAGACCGGCCGCGGCCGTCCCCTAGGGGCTTCGTGCGGGCAGGTTCGGGGTTCTTCTGGAACTCCGAACCTGCCCGCGTCGTTTACCGTTTTGAGTGCGGCGCGCCATGTGTGGCGCCGGATGTGTCGTGGCCGGCCGCAGGAGGAGCTCGTGGAAGCAGTGATCACAGTGGTAGCCCTGCTCTTCGTGCTGTTCCTGGCGCTCGGCGCCTACGCCACGGTGAAGGCGATCGGCGCCGCCAAGCGGGGCGTCGACCGCACCATCACCCAGGCCCGCCGCACGGTCGAGGACCACACCCTGCGGGCCAAGTCCTTCGCCCAGCTCGGACCGGCCGGCGAGATCGCCCAGCTGCGGCTCAAGCTGCGCACATCGATGCGGGCCACCCAGGACGCGCTGCACGCGGGCGTCGCCGAGGACGAGTCCCTGAAGGAGTCCCTCGGCCTCTTCCAGAGACTCAGCGCACACGGCCGCGAACTGGACGACGAGCTCAAGCGCCTGGAGTCCGAGCCGGACCGGGCGACGCTGACCGAGCGGCTGCCCTCGCTGCGGGAGCGCACCGAGCGCATCACGGGATCGGCGGACTCGCTGCGCTGGGCGGCCCGGGACCGCGCCCACCGCTTCGCGGACGACGACCTCGACTCCCTGAGCGCCCAGATCGACGTCGAGACCGGTGCCCTGCGGCACTGGACCACACCGGAATCCGCCCAGACGCCACACTCGTGGCCCGAGGCGCCTGCCGCCGACAGCCCGGCAGCGGGGCAGACGTGGCCGGAGACACCCGGCGCACGCACCGCGGAGGAGCCGACCCAGGCCGCCATCACCCCTCCGGGAGCGCGTCCCACCTACCCGTGGCAGAAGAAGCCGCGCCCTGAGAGCACCACCTGAGGTGACCCCGGGGCGGGTGCTGTTCGACTGGTACTTGATTCGGTCAAGGGCGGCCCAGCTGCGAGGGGCCGGGCTGCCGTACGGGGGCTACGCCAGGTAACCTCCAGGTCATGTCCCGCCATGTCGCGATCGTCACGGATTCAACGGCCTACTTGCCGCAGCGGACGATGGAGCGCCACGGCATCACAGCGGTGCCCCTGACCGTCGTCCTCGGCGACCAGGCCCTTGAAGAGGGCAGCGAGATCTCGACCCGTTCCCTCGCACAGGCGTTGCAGAAGCGACGACCCGTCACCACCTCGCGCCCCAGCCCGCAGCTCTTCGCCGAGACGTATCGCAAGGTCGCCGAGTCCGGCGCCACCGGCATCGTCTCCCTCCATCTCTCCGCCGAGCTGTCCGGCACGTACGACGCGGCGGTCGTCGCGGCGCGTGAGGCGCCGGTGCCGGTACGGGTGGTGGACACCGGCATGGTCGCCATGGCGCTCGGCTTCTGCGCGCTCGCTGCGGCCGAGGTCGCCGAGGCGGGCGGCACGGTCGACGAGGCGGTCACCGCGGCGGAGAAGCGGGCGGCCGGGACGTCCGCCTACTTCTATGTCGACACCCTGGACTACCTGCGCCGTGGCGGTCGGATCGGCGCCGCGCAGGCCCTGTTGGGCTCCGCGCTCGCGGTGAAGCCGATCCTCCAGCTGGAGGGCGGGCGCATCGACCTTCTGGAGAAGGTGCGGACGGCGTCGCGGGCGATCGCCCGCCTGGAGGAACTCGGGGCCGACCGGGCGGGCAGCGCGCCCGTCGACATCGCCGTGCACCATCTCGCCGCTCCCGACCGGGCGTCCGCTCTCGCGGACCGCCTGCGGTCACGCGTGCCCGGGCTCGCCGACCTGCACGTGAGCGAGGTCGGAGCGGTGATCGGGGCGCATACCGGGCCGGGACTGCTCGGGGTCGTGGTCTCGCCGCGCTGAGGACTTCCCTCACTCGGGCGAGTGGTGGAGTTATCCACAACTGTGCGGTGATCCACGGAAATTGAGCAAGATCATCGCGGTGCGGCGAAGTGTCCGATCCTCGTCGCATGGCACTTCGATCACGCTCACACAGCACGCATGCGACCAGCGGCCCTGGACGGGGCCCCGGCTCCGACGGCCGTTCCCGCCGACTCCGCTCACCTGGCGGCGGCCGGGCCGGACACCGTGACGCCTCGGCGGAGGAGAACCGTCGCCGGGCGGAGGTGTTGTTCGCCGAACGGGCCCGCATGCGACGGGAGTTGGGGTTGGGTCCGCCGCCGGATGGGGGTGGCGCCGTGCCTGTCGGAGCGGCGGGTGTGCGGGGGGCGGTGGAAACGCCGGTGGCGTCGGTGGCGTCGGGAGCGGCGGGGGCGGCGGGAACAGCGGTCGTGTCGGAGACGGCCGTGGTGTCGGAGACGGGGGTGGCTTCGGAGACGGTGGCGGGTTCGGTAGCTGCGGTAGTTGCGGGCGCAGTGGGAACAGCGGGGGCGGCGGGAACGGCGGGGGCTTCGGATGCCTTGCGGGGGGCCGATGTGTCGGACGGTGGTGGGTCCGGCGGTGTGGGTGTGCGGCCTGACGACGTCGACGAGGGGGGTGAGGGGACAGCTCCTGGTGGCGCAGGGTTCTGGCAGACGCGGGCGGGGTTTGCTCTGCGGGAGCGGATGCCTGTGTGGCTGCAGGCGCGCTGCGGACTGGAGCGCAGGAGCGTGGTCGCGCTCACGGTACTGCTGGTCGCCGCCGCTGCCTTCGCCGTACAGCACTTCTGGGCAGGACGGGCCGAGCCGGTAAGGGCACCGGAGGTGGTGCGAGCCGCGGCTCCCTACCCGGCAGATGAACAGGGCTCGGCGGCAGAACCGGCCACTTCTGCCGGCGTGCCGTCGGGCATGGGGAGTACGGCCGGGGCCGAGATCGTCGTGGACGTCAGCGGCAAGGTGCGAAAGCCCGGTATCCACCGGCTCCCGGCCGGTTCACGCGTTGTCGACGCGTTGGGCGCGGCCGGTGGAGTCCGGCCCGGCACCAACACCGACGGTCTCAATCGCGCGCGCTTCCTCGTGGACGGGGAGCAGGTCGTCGTCGGCGGACCCGCGCCGGCCGGGGCCGTCGGGGCGGGAGCAGGAGGTTCCGCCGGTGCGGGGGCAGGAGCCGGGCCCCCGGCCCCCGTCTCCCTCAACACGGCCACCGTGGATCAGCTCGACACCCTGCCCGGCGTCGGCCCCGTGTTGGCACAGCACATCGTCGACTACCGGGCACAGCACGGCGGTTTCCGATCGGTGGACGAACTGCGCGAGGTCAACGGCATCGGCGAGCGACGCTTCGCCGACCTGCGGAATCTCGTGCGGCCATGAGGCGTGAAGACGCTGAACACGCCGTTCCTGGAGGCGGGGCCCCCGGAACCAGGGCCAGGGGTGCTGCCGACGGCATCGGCGTCCGGGGCGTGCCCGGCTCCCGCGCTCGCCGAGCCGTGCACGCGGAATCCGGAAAGCGCTTGGGCGACGCCAACCCGCGCCAGGAAGGGCCGGTGGATCTACGGCTCGTGCCGCCCGCGCTCGCGGCCTGGGCGACGGCCGTGCTGACACTGGACGCGTCGCCAGGGCTGGTGGGCGGCATCGTGGCCGTCTGCCTGGTGACCGCCGGCGCCCTGCTGATCGTGAGGCGGCGGCCGGCGCGGCGCGGAGTGAGCGGCTACCGGACTCCGGGCACGTGGGGCGTCCGCCCTGCCGGCCGGGAGAGCGGTCGGGAGAGCGACCGGGGTGCGGGCGGGCGGAGTGACCGGGGCGTGGGCGGGCGGAGTGACCGGGGCGTGGGCGGGCGGATCGCCTGGCCTCGGGTCACCGTCGCCGCATCGTTGCTCTGCGTGGCCGCGGCTGCCGCGTCGGCCGGGCTGCACGGGGCCGATCTGCGCCGGGGGCCGGTGCCGGCGCTGGCACGGGAGTACGCGACCGTCACCGCCGAGGTCGAGATCACCTCCGATCCACGGCTCACCCGGCCCAGAGTCAGCGGGGACCACCTGACTCCGGACTCCGTCCTGATCGAGGGCGAGGTGCGCAGCGTCGAGGGTGCGGCCCGGACGGCGGTGGCGACGCGGGCCCCGGTGCTGGTGATCGTGGACGTCGGGTCGGGCTCGGGCACAGGCAGAGGCGCAGGTAGAGGTGCAGGCACCGGCACCGGCACCGGTATGGACATGGGCGCGGATGGTCCGCGTGCGGGGCTCGACGGGAGGGAGGCGTCCGGGGGTGTGCAGCCTGCGGAGTCTGTCGGCCGGGCGGTGCCCGGGGGTGTGCCGGGACGCGGGGTGACGTCCAGGGCGTCGTGGCTCGGGTTGTTGCCGTCCACCCGGGTGCGGGTGACCGGGCGGTTGGCGCCCGCGCTGGCTCGAGGGGACCGGATTGCGGCTGTCCTGCGGGTCCGGGATCGCGCGGCGTCGTCGGTGGTGGAGGAACCGTCGGCCGCGCAGCGGTTGGCGGGGCGGCTGCGGGCGGGACTGCGGGCGGCCACCGAGGGACTGCCGACGGATGCGAGGGCGCTGCTGCCCGGGCTGGTCGTCGGGGACACCTCGCGGATCACTCCCGAACTGGACGAGGCCTTCAAGGAGACGGATCTGGCACACACCCTCGCCGTCTCCGGGAGCAACCTCACGATCATCCTCGCCCTCCTTCTCGGACCGCCCGGGCTGGCCCAGCAGGTGGAGCGCCGCGGCCTGGCGCCCCGTCTCGGCGTCCCGCTCCGGACGACCGCGCTGCTCGGCGGAGCGCTCACCCTCGGATTCGTGGTCGTGTGCCGGCCCGACCCCAGTGTGCTGCGCGCCGCGGCCTGCGGGGCGATCGTGCTGCTCGCCCTGGCGACCGGCCGCCGCAGATCGCTCATCCCGGCGCTGGCGACAGCGGTACTGCTGCTGGTGCTGTACGACCCGTGGCTGGCCCGGAGTTACGGGTTCCTGCTGTCCGTCCTGGCCACCGGGGCCCTGTTGACGCTGGCGCCGAGGTGGAGCGCGGCGCTGCGACGGCGGCGGGTACCGCCGCGGCTCGCGGAGGCGTTGGCGGCCGCGGGAGCCGCGCAGGCGCTGTGTGCGCCGGTCGTCGCCGTGCTGTCGGCGCGGGTCAGTCTGGTGGCGGTGCCCTGCAACCTCCTCGTGGAGTTCGCGGTCGCGCCGGCGACGGTGCTGGGTTTCGCGGTGCTGGCGACGGCGCCCGTGGCGATGCCGGTGGCCAAGGCGCTGGCCTGGTGCGCGAGTTGGCCGGCCGGGTGGATCGCGGGTGTGGCGCGGGCCGGGGCGGCGCTGCCCGGCGGGGGAGTGGACTGGCCGGGGAGTTGGGGCGGAGCCCTGTTGCTCGCGCTCGTCACGGGAGGGGTGGTGCTGCTCGGGCGGCGACTGTCGAGGCACCCCTGGCTGTGCGGGCTCTGCGGGGTGCTGCTCCTGCTCGTGGTGGTGCAACCGCCGCCGCTGACCAGAGTGCTCACGGGCTGGCCGCCGCCCGGGTGGCGGCTGGCCATGTGCGACGTGGGACAGGGCGACGCGACCGTCCTCGCGGCGGGCGACGGCGCCGGGGTCGTGGTGGACGCCGGGCCGGATCCGAGGCTGGTCGATCGTTGCCTGCGCTCGCTCGGCATCACCCGGGTGCCGCTCGTCGTGCTCACCCACTTCCACGCCGACCACGTCGCCGGGCTGCCGGGGGTGCTGCGCGGCCGGGCGGTGGGCGAGATCCAGACGACGGGGTTCGAGGAGCCCGTGGACCAGGTGGACTTCGTACGGAAGGAGGCGGCGGCGCGGGGCGTTCCGATGGTGCGGGTCGTGGCCGGGGAGCGGCGGCGGATCGGGGCGCTCGACTGGGAGGTGCTGTGGCCGCCGGCGGACCCGGTGCCGGAACCGGACGGCCCGAACGACGCGAGCGTGACGCTGCTCGTGCGGTCGGCCGGGCTGCGGATGCTGCTGCTCGGAGACCTCGAACCCCCGGCGCAACAGGCACTGGCGCGATCACCGGCGGCCGCGCTGGTGCGGGGAGTGGACGTCCTCAAGGTGGCGCATCACGGCTCGGCCTACCAGGATCCGGACCTCATACGCGCTGTGGCACCACGGCTGGCGCTGATCTCGTGCGGTGCGGACAACCCGTACGGGCATCCCGCGCCCAGCACGGTCGCGGCGCTGCGTGCGGGAGGCGCGGCGGTGTTGCGGACGGACCGGGACGGCGCGGTGGCGGTGGTCGCGGGCGTGGGCGGGGAACTGGGGGTGGCGCGAGACTGAGGGCATGAATCCCGCACAGGCCGAGGAAGAACCGCCCCAGCCCTCAGTCGCTCGGCTCGACGCCCGACTGGTCGATGCCTATCTGCGCCGCATCGGCGTCGAGCCCCCGGCACGGCCCACCACTCCCGTCACCACCGCCACCGCCACCGCCCCCGTCGCCCACGCCACCACCCCCGGCGACACTGCCACGGCCAACGTCGCCACCGCTGCCGCCACCGTCGATCTGCTGCGTGAGTTGCATCTGCGGCATTTGCGGACGGTGCCCTTCGAGAACCTGTCGGTTCATCTCGGGGAGGGGATCGTGCTGGAGGAGAGACGGCTTGTCGAGAAGGTCGTCGGGGCGCGGCGGGGAGGGTTCTGTTACGAGCTGAACGGGGCGTTCGGTGCGCTGCTCGCGGCGCTGGGGTTCGAGGTCACGCTGCTGGCGGCGCGGGTGTACGGGGAGGAGGGGAGGCTCGGGATTCCGTACGACCATCTCGCGCTGCTGGTGGGGACGGCGGACGCGGGCGAGTGGTTGGCCGACGTCGGGTTCGGGGCGCACAGCCACTACCCGCTCCGTTGGGGGCGTCGTGACGAACAGAGGGATCCCGGCGGGGTGTTCCGGATCGTCGAGGCGAATCGGGACGGCCCGGATCCGGCCAGGGTCGGTGCGGGTGCGGGTGCGGGTGCGGGTGCGGGTGCGGGTGCGGGTGCGGGTGCGGCTCGGACGCGGGACCTGGACGTGGTGTGCGACGGGGTGCGGGTGTACCGACTGGAGGTGCGGCCCCGGGTGTTGGGGGACTTCGTGGCGGGAGCCTGGTGGCACAGCACCTCGCCGGAGTCGCACTTCACGAAGTCGCTGATCTGCTCACGGGTCACGGAGGACGGAGGGAGGATCACGCTCAGCGGACGCCGGTTCAAGGCGACGTCCGCCGACGGAGTGAGTGAGGAGAGTGAACTGACGGGCGACGAGGCGGTGTTGGCGGTGTATCGGGAGCGGTTCGGGATCGAGTTGGAGCGGGTGCCGAGGGTACGGGCGGCGGAGAGGCCGACAGAGGCCGGCGGAGAGACGGGCTGAGAAGCCGACTGAGCGAAGCCTGCGATCGGAGGGGTAGATTCCGGTCACACGGGGCTACTCGTGCGTAGTGCCAGCACATGCGCTGGTTTCCCGCGATGTGGGCTTGTCTTGCCTCGAAAGCCGCATCGGTGATCGAATGCTTCTTCGGCAACAAGTGATGTCAAGTCGCGCAGGGGTGTCGTAGATGTTCGGCCGTTGGCTGGGAAACCGTACGAACCGCGTGCAGCGGACGAGTCCCCTCGCGGCGGTCCACACTCCGCCGAACGCCGGAGTGCTGAGCTGCCGGATCCTCGACCCGGTCAACGAGCCGGTGTCGCATGCGGAGTTCGCGGTGAGCGATGCGATGGGACGCAACGTCGTCAGCGGCGGCACGGATCCCTTCGGGGCGTTCATGACGACCGTGCCGGCGGGGGAGTACCGGCTCGCGGTGTCCGCCGAGGGGTACACGCCCTACCGGGCGACGGCGACCGTCGGGGAGAACGCGCTGGCCTCGCTCGGTGATGTGACGCTCCAGGTCGCGCGGCCTCCGGAGCTGCCGGCACCGGGGGACTGGGAGATCGAGCCGACGCATTCGTCGATCGGGTTCACCGCGCGGCACATCGGGCTCGCCCGGATCCACGGGCGGTTCAACTCCTTCGCGGGGGCGGTGCGGATCGCCGAGCGGATGGAGCAGTCGGCGATGCATGTGGTGATCGACGCGGCGTCCATCGACACGAACGTCAGGATGCGGGACGACCATCTGCGGTCCGCGGACTTCCTGGACGTCATGCGGTTCCCGACGCTCGAGTTCTACAGCGAGCGGTTCGTGCACAAGGGCGGCAGCCGGTGGGCGGTCACCGGGGCGCTGTCGCTGCACGGTGTGACGCGGACGGTCACGCTCGACACGGAGTACCTCGGGGTCGGCAACGGCATGGGCGGCGAGGTGCGGGCGGCCTGCCGGGCGCGGACCGAACTGCACCGGGACGACTTCACCGTCAGTTGGCAGACGATGCTGACGCGGGGCATCGCGGTGGTCGGCCCCAGCATCAGCATCGAGCTGGACGTGCAGATCGTGCAGACCGCGCCAAAGGCTTGACCGCGCCAAAGGCCTGACCGCATCGAAGGCTTCACCGCACCGAACGCCCGACCGCGCCGACGAGCCGACGAGCTGACCTGCGGTACGGCTGCCGCCCCGCGTGCCGGAAAATGGGGCCGTGAGTGATGTGAGACATGTGCTGGTGCTGCCCGATCGTGAGGCCGCTGAGGAAGTGGCCCAAGCGCTCGGGGAGCGGTTCGGGGTGGGCGAGGAACCGAGGATCGTCCGGGACGCCCTGGCCGGGGAGGACGACGCGGAGGACGCGCAGTGGCTCGTCCTGGTCGGGGACGAGGACGAGCGGCTCGATGCAGCGGCGCTCGACGAGTTCGCGGGGGAGTGGGACGGCTGGCGCGAGGAGCCGTAGCCGGCCTCGCCCGCAGTCGTACACGTCGGCCGCAGTGGGACACGTCGGCCGCAGTCGTACACGTCGGACCTCGACCGCGTTGTCAGTGGCTCGTGGGATGCTTTCGGAGATGGCCAGGAAGACTGCAAACGACGACCCTCTCGCCCCGGTGACCCTTGCCGTGGGCCAGGAGGACCTCCTGCTCGACCGTGCCGTGCAGGAGGTGGTGGCCGCCGCCAAGGCCGCCGACGCCGACACGGACGTACGTGACCTGACCTCGGACCAGCTGCAGCCCGGCACGCTCGCCGAGCTGACCAGTCCGTCGCTCTTCGCGGAGCGCAAGGTCGTGGTCGTACGCAACGCGCATGACCTGTCCGCCGACACGATCAAGGACGTCAAGGCGTACCTCGGGGCTCCCGCCGAGGAGATCACGCTCGTGCTGCTGCACGCCGGCGGGGTCAAGGGCAAGGGGCTGCTGGACGCCGCGCGCAAGGCCGGGGCGCGGGAGGTGGCCTGCCCGAAGATGACGAAGCCGGCGGACCGGCTGGCCTTCGTCAGACAGGAGTTCCGGGTGACCGGCCGGTCGGCCACACCCGAGGCCTGCCAGGCGCTCGTCGACGCCCTCGGCAGCGATCTCCGGGAGCTGGCGTCCGCGGTGTCCCAGCTGGTCGCCGACATCGAGGGGACCATCGACGAGGTCGTCGTCGCGCGGTACTACACCGGGCGGGCCGAGGCCTCCAGCTTCACCGTCGCCGACCGGGCGGTGGAAGGGCGGGCGGCGGAGGCGCTGGAGGCGTTGCGCTGGTCGCTGGCCACCGGCGTCGCGCCCGTGCTGATCACCAGCGCGCTCGCCCAGGGCGTGCGGGCGATCGGCAAGCTGTCCTCCGCGCGCGGCGGCCGGCCGGCCGATCTCGCCCGGGAGCTCGGCATGCCGCCCTGGAAGATCGACCGGGTCAGACAGCAGATGCGGGGGTGGACACCGGACGGGGTGGCCCTCGCGCTGCGGGCGGTGGCCGAGGCCGACGCGGGTGTGAAGGGCGGCGGTGACGATCCCGAGTACGCCTTGGAGAAGGCCGTCGTGACGATCGCGCGGGCGGCCCGCTCCGGCGGCCGCGGCTAGCCACCCCTCCGGGATCCCCGAAAGCCGCCTCCCCCCTCCAGCCCCCGGATCTTCCCCCCGGATCCCCGGAGCGAGCTACGTGATCCAGTAGCCCTTCCCTCGCCGGGGAGGAGAATCGGACGTGTCAGGAAAGGTGGCGATCGACATGGCCGAACACCCGCACGCGATGCTCGTCCGCAAGGGGTACGAAGCTTTCACGCGGGGCGACATGGACGCCCTCAGAGGCATGATGACCGGGGACTGTACCCACCACGTGCCCGGTTCCCACCCCCTCTCGGGGGACTTCAAGGGCACCGACGCGATCATCGACATGTACGGTCGGCTCTTCTCGGAGACGGGCGGCTCGATGCAGGTCGAGATGAAGAGCGTCATGGTCGACGGCCGTGGACACGCCGTCTCCATGCACCGCTTCTCCGCCGACCGCAACGGCAAGCACATCGACGAGAACGGCTGCATCGTCTTCCGGATCGTCGGCGACAAGATCACCGACCTCGACGAGTGCCTTGAGAGCATCGACAAGAGCAACGACTTCTGGTCGTGAGCCTTCTGGTCGTGAGCATGCCGAAGGCCCCGGCCGCCGTCCTGGGGAAGGACGGAGGGCCGGGGCCTTCGGTTCAAGCCGATCAAGCTGTTGGATCCGCGCCCGCGTGGCGAACGCAGGCCGTGCGCGGACCCGTGGGTGCCGGTCGGGGGCGGATGAGAGAGGGCCCGCCCGAGTCCTTCCGGCGATCAGATCAGATAAGGGTTCAGCCCTTGAGGGTCTCGACCTTGGAAGCAAGCGCCGACTTCTTGTTGGCGGCCTGGTTCTTGTGGATGACGCCCTTCGAGACGGCCTTGTCGAGCTGACGCGCGGCAGCGCGCTGGTACTCGGTGGCCTTCTCGACGTCACCCGCGGCAGCGGCCTCGCGGGCCTTGCGGATCGCGGTCTTCAGGGAGGACTTGACGGCCTTGTTGCGCAGCCGAGCCTTCTCGTTGGTCTTGATCCGCTTGATCTGGGACTTGATGTTCGCCACGAAGTAAGCCTCTTCTATTTCCTGGTTTCGAATGTGCCCCGTGCTGAGAGGGCATGAGACACAGCTGCCCACGTTACCAGTGGACGCGAGAGTGGCCCAAACCGGTCCCCGGTCGCCACCCATGGGACCATGGAGCCTACGTATCGATCCGACCCGAGCCGCTGACCCTGCGGATACCTCAAGAATCAGGACCCTGCGTGCCCGCGACCCCTAAGAATGTGCCCGAGCCGAGCCGTACCCCCTCGGCTCAGATCCGCAATTTCTGCATCATCGCGCACATCGACCACGGCAAGTCCACGCTCGCCGACCGCATGCTCCAGCTGACCGGCGTGGTCGACCAGCGGCAGATGCGTGCTCAGTACCTCGACCGGATGGACATCGAGCGCGAGCGCGGCATCACGATCAAGTCCCAGGCCGTGCGGCTGCCCTGGGCTCCGACCCATGAGCCCGGCAACACGCACATCCTCAACATGATCGACACCCCGGGGCACGTCGACTTCACGTATGAGGTCTCGCGGTCGCTCGCGGCCTGCGAGGGGACCGTCCTCCTCGTCGACGCGGCTCAGGGCATCGAGGCGCAGACCCTCGCCAACCTCTACCTGGCGATGGAGAACGACCTCAAGATCATCCCCGTACTGAACAAGATCGACCTGCCGGCCGCGCAGCCGGAGAAGTTCTCCGAGGAGCTCGCCAACCTCATCGGCTGCGACCCGGCGGACGTCCTCAAGGTCTCCGCGAAGACGGGTCTGGGTGTCGAGGCGCTGCTCGACAAGGTCGTCGCCGAGGTCCCCGCCCCGGTCGGCGTCCACGACGCTCCCGCGCGGGCCATGATCTTCGACTCGGTGTACGACTCGTATCGCGGTGTCGTGACGTACGTCCGTGTCATCGACGGGCAGCTCAACAAGCGCGAGCGGATCCGGATGATGTCCACCGGCGCGACGCACGAACTGCTGGAGATCGGCGTCTCGTCCCCCGAGATGAAGTCGGCCGACGGGCTCGGGGTCGGTGAGGTCGGCTATCTGATCACCGGTGTGAAGGACGTCCGTCAGTCCAAGGTCGGTGACACCATCACCACCCTGCACAAGGGGGCGACCGAGGCGCTCGGCGGCTACAAGGACCCCAAGCCGATGGTCTTCTCGGGCCTGTATCCGCTGGACGGCTCCGACTACCCCGAGCTGCGCGACGCCCTCGACAAGCTGCAGCTCAACGACGCGGCGCTGGTGTACGAGCCGGAGACGTCCGCGGCGCTCGGCTTCGGTTTCCGCGTCGGCTTCCTCGGCCTGCTGCACCTCGACGTGATCCGGGAGCGGCTGGAGCGCGAGTTCGGGCTCGATCTGATCGCCACCGCGCCCAACGTGGTCTACCGCGTCGTCATGGAGGACCGCACCGAGCACACGGTCACCAACCCGAGCGAGTTCCCCGAGGGCAAGATCGACGACGTGTACGAGCCGGTCGTACGCGCCACGATCCTCGCGCCCTCCGAGTTCATCGGCTCGATCATGGAGCTGTGCCAGACCCGGCGCGGCACCCTGCTCGGCATGGACTACCTCTCCGAGGACCGGGTCGAGATCCGCTACACGCTCCCGCTCGCGGAGATCGTCTTCGACTTCTTCGACCAGCTGAAGTCCAAGACGCGCGGCTACGCCTCGCTCGACTACGAGCCCACCGGCGAGCAGGCCTCCAGCCTGGTCAAGGTCGACATCCTGCTGCACGGCGACAAGGTCGACGCGTTCTCCGCCGTCACCCACAAGGACGCGGCCTACGCCTATGGCGTGCGGCTCGTCGCCAAGCTGCGCGAGCTGATCCCGCGGCAGGCCTTCGAGGTGCCCATCCAGGCGGCCATCGGCTCCCGGGTCATCGCCCGCGAGACCATCCGCGCCATCCGCAAGGACGTCCTCGCCAAGTGCTACGGCGGTGACATCTCCCGGAAGCGCAAGCTGCTGGAGAAGCAGAAGGAAGGCAAGAAGCGGATGAAGATGGTGGGTTCCGTGGAGGTTCCGCAGGAGGCCTTCATCGCCGTTCTGAGCAGCGACGACAACGCGGGATCCGGCAAGGGCAAGAAGTAGCCGCCCGCAACGCCGATCTTCCGGGGCCCGTCACGCGAGAGCGCGGCGGGCCCCGGGTGCGTCCGGTGGTGCTCGTGTGGGCCGTCCTGGTGGAAATCGATCACCCGGAGCCCCTTACGCGCCGGGCGGTCGCCGCTTACTCTGATGCCTGCTCAATAGTTACTCGTGAGTTAAACAACAGCAGTCAGCCACCAGCCGCATTGAGCCAGCAACGCCGCGGGCGCCGGAGGATGTCGTGAGCGACACACAGACACTGATCGAGAACCGTCCGCCGTCGGTCGCGGGCCTCTTCCTGGAGCGCGTGGCGGCCACGCCCGACGTGGAGGCGTACCGGTACCCGGTGCCGGCCGCGTCCGGCGCGGGTCCCGACGAATGGAAGTCGCTGAGCTGGGCGCAGGCCGCCGAGCGGGTCTACGCGATCGCGGCCGGCCTCATCGAGCTCGGTGTGCAGGCGGAGCAGCGCGTCGCGCTCGCCTCCTCCACCCGGTACGAGTGGATCCTGGCCGACCTCGGCATCATGTGCGCCGGGGCCGCCACGACCACCGTCTACCCGCAGACCAACGCCGACGAGTCGGCGTTCATCCTCTCGGACTCCGAGAGCAGGGTGCTGATCGCCGAGGACGCGGCCCAGCTCGCCAAGGCGGTCGAGAAGCGCGCCGAGCTGCCCGCTCTCACCCATGTCGTCGTCATCGACCCGGCCGGCGTCGAGACCGGCGAGGACTGGATCCTCACCCTCGACGAGCTGGAGAAGCGCGGCGCGGCCCGGCTGGCGCAGGAGCCCGGGCTGATCAAGGACCGGGTCGCCGCGATCACCTCCGACCAGCTCGCCACCCTCATCTACACCTCCGGCACCACCGGTCGCCCCAAGGGCGTACGCCTCCCGCACGACAACTGGTCGTACATGGCCAAGGCGATCGCCGCGACCGGGCTGATCAGCGCCGAGGACGTGCAGTACCTGTGGCTGCCGCTCGCGCATGTCTTCGGCAAGGTGCTCACGTCCGGCCAGATCGAGGTCGGGCACGTCACCGCCGTCGACGGCCGCGTCGACAAGATCATCGAGAATCTGCCGGTCGTCCGGCCGACGTACATGGCGGCCGTGCCGCGCATCTTCGAGAAGGTCTACAACGGGGTCGCCGCCAAGGCCCGCGCGGGCGGCGGGGCCAAGTACAAGATCTTCCAGTGGGCCGTCGGGGTCTCCCGCGAGTACGCCAAGGCCGCACAGGACAACTTCCGCCGCACCGGCAGCGCCGCCGTCCCGTTCGGGCTCGGCGCCAAGCACAAGGTCGCCGACGCGCTCGTCTACGCCAAGATCCGCGAGGCCTTCGGCGGGAACCTGCGCGCGTGCGTGTCCGGCTCGGCGGCCCTCGCGCCCGAGATCGGCTACTTCTTCGCCGGCGCGGGCATCCACATCCTCGAGGGCTACGGCCTGACGGAGTCCTCCGCGGCCTCCTTCGTGAACCCCGGCGAGGCCTACCGCACCGGCACGGTCGGCAAGCCGCTGCCCGGCACCGAGGTGCGCATCGCCGAGGACGGCGAGATCCTGCTGCGCGGCCCCGGCATCATGGAGGGCTACCACGGGCTCCCCGAGAAGACCGCCGAGGTGCTGGAGGCCGACGGCTGGTTCCACACCGGTGACATCGGCGAGCTCTCGCCCGACGGCTACCTGCGCATCACCGACCGCAAGAAGGACCTGATCAAAACCTCCGGCGGCAAGTACATCGCGCCCGCCGAGGTCGAGGGACAGTTCAAGGCGGTGTGCCCGTACGTCTCCAACATCCTCGTGCACGGCGCCGACCGGAACTTCTGTACCGCGCTCATCGCCCTCGACGAGATCTCGCTCATGGACTGGGCGAAGGAGAACGGGCTGGCCGGAAAGTCGTACGCGGACGTCGTCGCCGCGTCCGCGACGGTCGAGCTCATCGACGGCTACGTCAAGCAGCTCAACGAGGGCCTCCAGCGCTGGCAGACCGTCAAGAAGTTCCGGCTGCTGCCCCGGGACCTCGACGTCGAGCACGGCGAGATCACGCCGAGCCTGAAGCTGAAGCGGCCGGTCGTGGAGCGGGAGTACAAGCACCTCATCGACGAGATGTACGCCGGAGCGCGCGAGGCGTGACGCACCACCCGTATTAGGCCAGTGCGCGGGGTGGGGGCGGAGTCCGAATGCTCGGATTCCGCCCCTCAACCGTGCGTCATCGAGCACGCGCGTACACGGGTGTGCACCTGCGCAGCACGCTTCTCGCTCATGACGGCCCACTTCGGTAACCCAGCGCTCATGGCCGGGATCGGTCTGTCACCCTGAGGGCATCCGAAACCGTCCGGGGAGCTGCGCATGGGGGCCATTCCGACCCAACGGGAGACCGTCTCCCGTGCCAACGGTGCGCCCGCGCACTCAGGTGGGCTCCCGCACGCCCGTACGACCCTGACCGGCGGCCCCCTCGCGCCCGGCGCCGCCCGCGCCCTGGTCCGCACCGCGCTCACGGAGTGGGTCGGCGCCGGCGCGCCCGGTCCCGGGGAACTCGGCGAGCGGTGCGCGCAGGACGCGATACTCGTCGTCAGCGAGCTCGTCACGAACGCCGTCGTCCACGCCGGCACCGACGTCGAGCTGGTCTGCCGGCTGGAGGACGAGCCCGGGCACCCCGACGGCTGCCTCGCGGTCGTCGTCGAGGTCTCCGACCACCACCCCTCCCGCGCCCCACGCGACGGCGCCGCCGCACCGCCGAACGAGACATCGTCGTACGAGACGCCGTCGGGGGGCGTGACGCCGTACGAGATGCCGGAGTACGGCCGGGGCCTGCGCCTGGTCGCCGCGCTCGCCGAGGCCTGGGGAGTGACGTACCGCAGGGGGGCGAAGACGGTGTGGGCGCGACTGACGCCGAGCGCCGAGCCCCACGACCTCGATCCGGCCGACGGCCCCGCCCCGGGTCTCCTCGAAGCGCTCGCCCCCGAGCCGCAGCCCGTCGGACGCGGCGACCCGGACTGGCTCAACCGCGGCGCCCTCTCCTTCCTCGCCGAGGCCTCCGACCTGCTCGCCGGACAGCTCGACGAGGACCTGGTGGCCGCGCTGACCGGCCAGCTCCTCGTGCCGCGGCTCGCCGACTGGTGCGCGGTGTGGCTGGAGGACGAGGTCGGCGGACGCGGTGACTGGGCCGGCGGGCCCGGTCCGCGGCTGGCCCGGGTCTGGCACGGCGGCGAGCACCTCATCGAGGAGCTGCGCCGGGCCCTGGAGAAGGACCCGCCGTGTCCGCCCGACGGCGGTCCGCAGTCCGGACCCGAGCCCTTCCCCTGGCCCGGCACGGTGCTCGGCCCGCGCGGCGCGTCGCTCGCCTACCGGCTGATCGCCGGCGGCCGCCCGCTGGGCACCCTGGTCATCGGCCGGGCCGGGCTGACCGCCTTTCCCGACGAGGTCACCGGGCTCGTCGAGGACCTCGGCCGCCGGGTGGCGCTCGCGATCGGCGCGGCCCGTCAGTACGCCCGCCAGGCCACCATCAGCGCCGTCCTGCAGCGCGGGCTGCTGCCCGGCGCGGTCGCCGAGATCCCCGGCGTGCGCAGCGCCCTCGTCTACGAGCCGCGCGAGCAGGGCGGGCCGAGCGGCGACTTCTACGACCTGTTCCCGGCGGGCGACGGCCGCTGGTGCTTCGCGGTGGGCGACGTGCAGGGCAAGGGCCCGGAGGCGGCCGTCGTCATCGGCCTCGCCCGGCCCTGGCTGCGGCTGCTGGCCCGCGAGGGCTACCGCGTCGCCGACGTCCTGGACCGCCTCAACCAGCTCCTTCTCGACGACGCGACCGAGGCCGCCGACGCCGCTGCCCGCGCCTTCGTCGGCCCCGCCGGACCGGGCGAGGGCCCGCAGACCCGCTTCCTCTCCCTCCTCTACGGCGAACTGGCCCCCTTCGAGGGCGGCGTCCGCTGCACCCTCGCCTCCGCCGGACACCCGCTGCCGCTGCTGCTCGCACCGGACGGCTCGGTGGCCACGGCCGGGCGCCCGCAGACCCTCCTCGGGGTCATCGAGGACGTCACGTACACCAGCGACAGCCTGGAGCTGCGGACCGGCGACAGCCTGCTGTGCGTCACCGACGGAGTCACCGAACGGCGGTCGGGATCCCGTCAGTTCGACGACGGCGACGGCCTGGCGACCGCGCTCGCCGGCTGTGCCGGGCTCGACGCGGAGCTGATCGCGGAGCGGATCCGACGGCTCGTGCACGAGTTCGGCGAGCAGCCGCCGGAGGACGATCTGGCGCTGCTGGTGCTGCAGGCGGACTGAGAGTGCGGGGGATCGGCTAGGGCGGGGGAGACGGGGCGGTCGCACCGGCGGATGTATCGTCCCGTTCGTGCTGATGGCGAAGAATGCCGTATTTGATGCGCCCACCCGCCGACGCGTCCTGATCGCGGGCGCGGGAATCGGGCTGACCGTGACCGCCTGCACCCGTGACGCCGATCCGCCGCAGGGCGCTCCTGGGCCCGCCCTCGACGGCGTGCGCCAGGCCGGGGTGACGACCTCGCAGCAGGCCACCGCGCTGCTGCTGGCGTACGACCTCGATCCCGAACTGCGCGGCGCGGCGGGCGCACGTGCGCTCAAGGCGGTGCTCGCCGCGTGGACCCACGCCCTCGCGGAGCCGGATTCACTGGTGGTGCCCGAGGTGCCCGAGGTGCCCGAGGCGAACGAGCCGGACGAGTCGGACGAGGCGGATGAGGCGGATGAGGCGAACGAGCCGGACGAGTCGGGTGGGTCGGGTGAGCCAGACGGGCCGGACTGGTCGGATGGGTCGGATGGGTCGAACGGATCCGGTGCGGCCCGTTTCACCGCCACCGTCGGCATCGGCCCCCGCCTGCCCGGCCGCCTCGGCGTCCCCGTCCCCGCCGCCCTGCGCGAGCTGCCGCCCTTCCCCGGCGAGCGTCTCGACCCTGCGCGCTGCGGCGGCGACGTGCTCGTACAGCTGTGCGCCGACAGCGCCGACGCCACCGAGGCGGCCGCCGCGACCCTGACCCGGCTGGCCGGGGACACCCTGCGCCCGCGCTGGCGGCAGGCCGGCTTCCTGCCGCCGTCCCCCGACGGCGGCGGCACCCCTCGAGACCTGCTCGGCTTCAAGAACGGCAGCGCCAACCCGACCGCCGAGGAGTGCGAACGCTGGGTCTGGACGGGCGACGCCACCTACCTCGTCGTCCGGCGCGTCCACCTGAGCGTCGAGGACTTCGCGCGGCTCCCCGTGCACCGCCAGGAAGAGATCATCGGCCGTCGCCGTGAGACCGGCGGCCCGCTGGACGGCGGCCCCGAGCACGCCGACGTCGACATCCACGCCAGGACCGCGCAGGGCGGCGGCGGCCGGTACGTCACCCCGCCGCACTCCCATGTCCGCGCCGCCAGCCCCACCCTCGACGCCGGCGCCCGGATGCTGCGCCGCGGCTACTCCTACGCCGACGGCCCCACCGACCAGGGCCTGCTGTTCCTCGCCTTCATGCGGGACCCGGCGCTGTTCACCCGGGTGCAGCGGCGGATGGCCGCGCGGGACGAGCTGAGCAGGTTCAGCGAGGCCCGGGGCTCGGCGGTGGCGTACGTCCTGCCGGGGGCGCGTCCGGGACGGCCGCTGGGGGCGGAGCTGCTCGGCTGAGCTGCCGGACTGCCGGACTGCCGGACTGCCGGACTGCCGGACTGCCGGACTGCTGGGCTGCCGGACTGCCGGGCCGAGCCGGCGGAACCGGGGCGGTGCGGACGTGCGGGACAATGGACCCCATGCCTTCCGCACTCCCCGACGGTGAGCCCGTCCCCACCGACGGTGCACTGCCCACGCACGCGCTCGCCGGCGCCGCCGACCGCCCCCTCGGGTTCTATCTGCACGTCCCGTACTGCGCGACCCGCTGCGGCTACTGCGACTTCAACACGTACACCGCCACCGAGCTGCGCGGCACGGGCGGTGTCCTCGCCTCCCGCGAGAACTACGCCGACACGTTGATCGACGAGGTCCGCCTGGCCCGCAAGGTCCTCGGCGACGACCCGCGCGAGGTCCGCACGGTCTTCGTCGGCGGCGGCACGCCGACCCTGCTGCCCGCGTCCGATCTCGTACGGATGCTGGGCGCGATCCGCGACGAGTTCGGGCTCGCGGCGGACGCGGAGGTGACGACGGAGGCCAACCCGGAGTCCGTCGACCCCGCCTATCTGGCCACCCTTCGCCGGGGCGGCTTCAACCGGATCTCCTTCGGCATGCAGAGCGCGAAGCAGCATGTGCTGCGCGTGCTGGACCGGACCCACACGCCGGGCCGCCCCGAAGCGTGCGTGGCGGAGGCCCGCGCGGCCGGGTTCGAGCACGTCAACCTGGACCTGATCTACGGCACCCCGGGCGAGTCGGACGACGACTGGCGGGCCTCGCTGGACGCGGCTCTGGGCGCGGGCCCGGACCATGTCTCGGCCTACGCGCTGATCGTCGAGGAGGGCACGCAGCTTGCCCGCCGGATCCGGCGCGGCGAGGTTCCGATGACCGACGACGACGTCCACGCCGACCGGTATCTGATCGCGGACGAGGTGATGTCCGCCGCGGGCTTCGACTGGTACGAGGTGTCCAACTGGGCGACCTCCGCCGCCGGGCGCTGCCTGCACAACGAGCTGTACTGGCGCGGCGCCGACTGGTGGGGCGCGGGGCCGGGCGCCCACTCCCATGTCGGCGGGGTGCGCTGGTGGAACGTCAAGCATCCGGGGGCGTATGCGGCGGCGCTGGCCGCTGGGCGCTCGCCGGGCGCGGGGCGTGAGCTCCTGTCCGACGAGGACCGGCGGGTCGAGCGGATCCTGCTGGAGCTGCGGCTCCGGGAGGGGGTGCCGCTGTCGCTGCTGCGGCAGGAGGGAGTCGCGGCGGCCGGGCGTGCGCTGGCGGACGGTCTGCTGGAGTCCGGGCCGTACGAAGAGGGGCGGGCCGTGCTCACCCTGCGCGGGCGGTTGCTGGCGGACGCGGTGGTGCGGGACCTGGTGGACTGAGGGTTTTTCGCCCCCGCCGCCCCTTCCCGTCCCGTCCCTGGGGGCTGCCGCCCCCAGACCCCCGCTTTCGGCCTGGACGGCCTCGTCCTCAAACGCCGGACGGGCTGGGAATCGTCACGAAGTCGATCAGTTCCTCGACCCTGCCCAGCAGCTCCGGCTCCAGGTCCCTGTACGAGTTCACCCGGGCCAGGATCGCCTGCCACACCGCCCCCGTGTTCTCCGGCGGCCAGCCCAGCGCGCGGCAGACGCCCGTCTTCCAGTCCTGGCCGTGGGGGACGCGGGGCCAGGACTCGATGCCGACGGACGACGGCTTCACCGCCTCCCAGACGTCGATGTACGGGTGGCCCACGACCAGGGCGTGCTCACTGGTGACCGACCGGGCGATGCGCCATTCCTTCGTGCCGGGGACGAGGTGGTCCACCAGGATGCCCAGCTTCGCGTCCGGGCCCGGTGCGAAGTCGGC
This sequence comes from Streptomyces sp. NPDC006872, assembly GCF_040635845.1. Taxonomy (NCBI): domain Bacteria; kingdom Bacillati; phylum Actinomycetota; class Actinomycetes; order Kitasatosporales; family Streptomycetaceae; genus Streptomyces; species Streptomyces sp. NPDC006872. Next base: position 337,704 of record NZ_JBEYIL010000011.1, on the reverse strand, counting down.
GACGATCTTCGGGAGGTCGTCCACGCCCTCCAGGTACTCCACGACCACGCCCTCCACACGCAGGTCGTCGCCCCAGACCTTCTCGACCAGCTCGGCGTCGTGCCGGCCCTCGACGTAGATGCGGCCGGCGCGGGCCACACGCGCGCGTGCGCCGGGGACGGCGACCGAACCGGAGGCGGTGCGGGTGGGGCGTACGGGACCGGCTGACGGGCGTACGAGCGTGACGACTCGGCCCTCCAGCAGGAAGCCGCGGGGCTCCAACGGGAACACGCGGTGCTTGCCGAAGCGGTCCTCCAGGGTCACCGTGCCCGCCTCGCAGCGGATCACCGCGCCGCAGAAGCCGGTGCCCGGCTCCTCCACCACCAGGCCGGGCTCCGCCGCGACCTCGGGGACGGGCTGGGGCTTCTTCCACGGCGGGGTCAGATCGGCGGAGTACTGGCGCATTCGGATGACGATAGGAGAAGCCGTGACCGGATGACTACGACACGCCGAATCGTGCCGCCAGCGCGTCCCGCTGCGCCCGCACGAACGCCGCGTCCACCACCGCTCCGTGCCCCGGCACGTACAGCGCGTCCTCGCCGCCGAGGTTCAGGAGCCGGTCGAGGGCGGCGGGCCAGTGGGAGGGGACGGCGTCCGGGCCCGCCTGCGGTTCGCCGGACTCCTCGACCAGATCGCCGCAGAAGACGACCTCCGGCGAGCCGGGGGCGGCGGGGACCAGGATCGCCAGATCGTGGGCCGTGTGGCCCGGGCCCACGTTCGCCAGCAGGACCCGGCGGCCCTCGCCCAGGTCGAGGGTCCACTCGCCGCAGACCAGATGGCGGGGCCGGACGAGCGTGTCCACGGCCTCCGTCGCCGCCGTCTCGTCCAGGCCGTTGCGCACCGCGTCCGCCCGCAGCTCCTCGGCCGACACCGTGTCCACGCCCACCGCCCCGAAGACCTCCGCGCCCAGGAACGCGGCCGCGCCGAGGACATGGTCGAAGTGGGGATGGGTGAGCGCGAGATGGGTCACACGCCCGCCGGTGAGCTCCTCGGCCTGCGCCCGCAGCCGGGCTCCCTCCACGAGGCTCGACCCCGCGTCGACCATCAGCACCGCGCCCGCCCCGACGACCAGCCCGACGGTGCAGTCCCAGCCCGGCAGCCGGCATCGTCCGACCCCTGGCGCGACCCGCTCCCACCCGAGCTCTTCCCAAGTCACCGTCATACCGCGACGCTAGCCCCATATCGCCCCCGCCCGACCACCTGCCGTCGGCCGACCTTGCCCCCGGTGTACCCCACAGCCGTACACTGGGCCGGGGAACGCTGGCACTCGGAAGCGAAGAGTGCCAGGGACGGTGTCAGGGCAGGCGCCCAGGGGACTGGGGACGACTTCTGGAGGTGTGCGCGGTTGCTGAGTGAACGCAGGCTCCAGGTGCTGCGCGCCATCGTCCAGGACTACGTCGGCACCGAGGAGCCGGTCGGTTCCAAGGCGCTCACCGAGCGGCACAACCTCGGCGTCTCCCCGGCGACGGTCCGCAACGACATGGCCGCCCTGGAGGACGAGGGGTTCATCGCCCAGCCGCACACCAGTGCCGGGCGGATCCCCACGGACAAGGGCTACCGGCTGTTCGTCGACAAGCTGGCCGGCGTCAAGCCGATGACCGGTCCGGAGCGCCGGGCCATCCAGAACTTCCTCGACGGAGCCGTCGACCTCGACGATGTGGTGGCCCGGACCGTTCGGCTGCTCGCGCAGCTCACCCGGCAGGTCGCCGTCGTGCAGTACCCGTCGCTGACCCGCTCGACCGTGCGGCACGTGGAGCTTCTCTCGCTCGCGCCCGCACGCCTGATGCTCGTGCTGATCACGGACACCGGGCGGGTCGAGCAGCGGCTCGTGGACTGCTCGGCGCCCTTCGGGGAGACGTCTCTGGCGGATCTACGCGCGCGGCTCAACAGCCGGGTCGCGGGCCGCCGCTTCGCGGACGTGCCGCAGCTGGTCGAGGACCTGCCGGAAGCCTTCGAGGCGGAGGACCGCGGCACGGTCACGACGGTGCTCTCCACCCTGCTGGAGACGCTCGTCGAGGAGAACGAGGAGCGGCTGATGATCGGCGGCACCGCCAATCTCACCCGCTTCGGACATGACTTTCCCCTCACTATCCGGCCCGTCCTGGAAGCCTTGGAGGAGCAGGTCGTGCTCCTCAAGCTCCTTGGCGAGGCGGGAGATTCGGGCATGACCGTACGCATCGGTCACGAGAACGCCTATGAGGGACTCAACTCCACTTCGGTGGTGTCGGTCGGCTACGGTTCGGGCGGCGAGGCAGTCGCCAAGCTCGGCGTGGTCGGACCGACCCGCATGGATTACCCGGGAACGATGGGAGCGGTACGAGCGGTGGCACGGTACGTCGGACAGATCCTGGCGGAGTCCTGAGTGGCCACGGACTACTACGCCGTTCTCGGCGTGCGCCGCGATGCGTCGCAGGAAGAGATCAAGAAGGCCTTCCGGCGGCTCGCTCGCGAGCTGCACCCGGACGTCAACCCGGATCCGAAGACCCAGGAGCGGTTCAAGGAGATCAACGCCGCTTACGAGGTGTTGTCGGACCCGCAGAAGAAGCAGGTCTACGACCTGGGCGGCGACCCGCTGTCCCAGGCGGGCGGCGGAGCCGCGGGCGGCTTCGGGGCCGGTGGCTTCGGCAACTTCTCGGACATCATGGACGCGTTCTTCGGGACGGCGTCGCAGCGCGGGCCGCGCTCGCGCACCCGGCGCGGCCAGGACGCGATGATCCGGCTGGAGGTCGACCTCGAGGAGGCCGCCTTCGGCACGACGAAGGACATCCAGGTCGACACGGCGATCGTCTGTGCCACCTGCAGCGGTGAGGGCGCGGCTCCGGGCACGACCGCCCAGACGTGTGACATGTGCCGCGGCCGCGGTGAGGTGTCGCAGGTGACGCGGTCCTTCCTGGGCCAGGTCATGACCTCGCGGCCGTGTCCGCAGTGCCAGGGCTTCGGAACCGTGGTTCCCACGCCCTGCCCGGAGTGCGCCGGTGACGGCCGCGTCCGCTCCCGCCGCACGCTCACGGTGAAGATCCCGGCCGGTGTCGACAACGGCACCCGGATCCAGCTGGCGGGCGAGGGCGAGGTCGGCCCCGGCGGCGGTCCCGCCGGCGATCTGTACGTGGAGATCCACGAGCTGCCGCACGCGATGTTCCAGCGCCGCGGCGACGACCTGCACTGCACGGTCACCCTCCCGATGACGGCGGCCTCGCTCGGCACGAAGGTGCCGCTGGAGACGCTGGACGGCCTGGAGGAGGTCGACATCCGGCCCGGCACCCAGTCCGGCCAGTCGATCCCGCTGCACGGCCGGGGCGTCACACATCTGCGGGGCGGCGGACGCGGCGACCTCATCGTGCACGTCGAGGTGCAGACGCCGACCAAGCTCGACCCCGAGCAGGAGCGGCTGCTGCGCGAGTTCGCCAAGCTGCGCGGCGAGGAGCGGCCCACGGGTCAGTTCCAGCCCGGTCAGCAGGGCCTGTTCTCGCGGCTGAAGGACGCCTTCAACGGGCGCTGAGCCCACCGAAAGGCAACCGAAAGGCACCGAAAGGTCAGCCCCAAGGGCGACCGGAAGGTACCGGCCACCGGCACGCGTGCCGGTGGCCTATGCCGATGGACGGCCGGATTCGGACTTGTTCGGAGGACGTGACAACATGCCGTCATGTCCTCCGCACTGACCGATCTCTTCCCTCATCCGATCGTGCAGGCCCCGATGGCGGGCGGTGTCTCCGTCCCGCAGCTCGTCGCGGCCGTGGCCGAGGCGGGCGGGCTCGGGTTCCTCGCCGCCGGGTACAAGACGGCCGACGGCATGTACCAGGAGATCAAGCAGCTGCGGAGCCTCACCGGCCGCCCCTTCGGCGTGAACCTCTTCATGCCCCAGCCCGAGTATGCGGAGACGGGCGCCGTCGAGGTCTACGCCCATCAGCTGGCCGGTGAGGCCGCCTGGTACGAGACCGAGCTCGGCGACCCCGACAGCGGCCGCGACGACGGCTACGACGCCAAGCTCGCCGTGCTGCTCGACAACCCGGTGCCGGTCGTGTCGTTCCACTTCGGCGTCCCGAGCCGCGAGGCACTGGACTCCCTGCGCAGCGCGGGAACGTTCACCCTGGTCACGGCGACCACCGTCGACGAGGCACTCGCGGTGGAGCGGGCCGGCGCCGACGCGGTGATCGTGCAGGGCGTGGAGGCCGGCGGCCACCAGGGCACCCACCGGGACACCCCGGAGAACGACCGCGCCGGCATCGGCCTGCTCTCGCTGCTCGCCCAGGTCCGTGCGTCCGTCGGCCTGCCGATCGTCGCTGCGGGCGGCCTCATGCGCGGCAGCCAGATCGCCGCGGTCCTCGCGGCCGGCGCGAGCGCGGCCCAGCTGGGCACCGCGTTCCTCGCCACGCCCGAGTCCGGCGCGCACGCCGTGCACAAGCAGGCGCTGACCAACCCCCTGTTCGTCCGCACCGAGCTGACCCGCGCCTTCTCCGGACGCCCGGCCCGCGGCCTGGTCAACCGCTTCCTGCGCGAGCACGGCCCGTATGCGCCCGCCGCCTACCCGGAGGTCCACCACCTCACCTCGCCGCTGCGCAAGGCGGCCGCCAAGGCGGGCGACGCGCAGGGCATGGCCCTGTGGGCGGGCCAGGGCCACCGGCTGGCCCGCGAACTGCCCGCCGGGCAGTTGGTGGAGGTCCTGCTGTCCGAACTCGCCGAGGCGCGGACAGCGTTGCCGGAGCTCGCCGTGGACGCTCCGGCGGACGAGGACGGCGGCGACCGATGACCGCGCCCGTCTTCGTCGTCGACGAACTGCCCGCCGGCCGCGCCGAGTTCGTGCTGGACGGTCCCGAGGGCCGGCACGCCGTCTCCGTGAAGCGGCTGCAGGCCGGCGAGGAGGTCGTCCTCACCGACGGCGCCGGACGCTGGGCGCAGGGCGAGGTCGTCGCAGCCGAGGGCAAGGACCGGCTGGTCGTGCGCCTGAAGGAGGTGACCGAGGAGCCCGTCGAAGCGCCCCGGATCACCGTCGTCCAGGCGCTGCCCAAGGGCGACCGGGGCGAGCTGGCCGTGGAGACGATGACCGAGACCGGCGTCGACGCGATCGTGCCGTGGGCGGCCTCGCGCTGCATCACGCAGTGGAGGGGCGAGCGCGGGGCGAAGGCGCTCGCCAAATGGCGGGCCACCGCCCGCGAGGCCGGCAAGCAGTCCCGCCGGGTCCGCTTCCCCGAGGTCGCCGAGGCGGCGACGAGCAAGCAGGTGGCGGCACTTCTGGCGCGGGCCGACTTCGCCGCCGTCCTGCACGAGGACCGCGACTACCGCAGCGAGCCGCTCGCTGTCGCCCAACTCCCCGCCGAGGGTGAGATCGTGCTCGTCGTGGGACCCGAAGGGGGCGTGTCCCCGGACGAGTTGGCGCTCTTCGAGGAGGCGGGCGCGAAGGCGTACCGGCTCGGGCGGAGCGTCCTGCGCACCTCGACCGCGGGCACGGCCGCCGCCGCCCTGATCCTGGGCAGAACCGGCCGCTGGTCCTGACCTCCCGACCGTGAGCGCGGTCCCGATCGTGGCCGCATACGGGCTTCCGCACCGCCCGGCCGAGTGGCACGCTGCCCTCCATGGGGGCATTGAGGCGGATTTGGCTTCTGGTGGGCGCGGCCGTGCTGGCGGGTGGCGTGGTGGCCTGTGAACCGGGCGGGCTGAGCAGTATGTCCGTGGCGTACACCACCGACGAGGCGGCGACGGCCGAACTCGGGCGGCGGGACGTGGACGTGCGCTGGCTGACCTGCACGGCTCAGTACAAGGACCCGGAGAAGGCGGGGACCGTCGCCTCCGTCGACTGCCAGGGGGAGACCGGCGACGGACGGGACATCACCGTCACCGGGTCGGTCGCCCGGGCGGTCGACGGGGCGTGTGTGCGCGGCGATCTGACCGCCGTCGTCGGGAAGAAGCAGCTGTTCCGGGTGACCGGGCTCGGCGACTGCAAGTCCGCGACGCCGTCGCCCGTCAAACCCTCCGGCTCCACGCAGCCCGGCGGCCGGCCGACGGTCACCGTGACGGTGACCGTCACCGAGACCGTCCACGGCGGCAATGGTGCAGGTAAGTGAGCGAAACCCCTGACCAGCGGCCTCGCCGTTGCATACAGTGATCCGGTGACACAGTCCGCGACGCCTGCTGCGTATCTCAGATTCCCGCACCTGCACGGCGAGTTGGTGGCCTTCGCCGCCGAGGACGACGTGTGGCTCGCGCCCCTCGACGGCGGCCGCGCCTGGCGGGTCAGCGCCGACAACATGCCGGTCTCCCTCCCGCGCATCTCGCCCGACGGCACCACCGTCGCCTGGACCTCCGCCCGGGACGGCGCCCCCGAGGTGCATATCGCCCCGGTCGACGGAGGCCCGTCGACCCGGCTGACGTACTGGGGGAGTTGGCAGACCCGGGTGCGCGGCTGGACCCCGGAGGGCCGGGTCCTCGCCGTCAGCACCCACGACCAGGCGACCCTGCGCCGCAGTTGGGCCCGCGCCGTCCCGGTGGACGGCGGACCGCCGACGACCCTGCCGTACGGGCCCGTCGGCGGGGTCGCCTACGGCCCGCACACCGTGCTGCTGTCCGCGCCGATGGGCCGCGAGGCCGCCCACTGGAAGCGCTACCGGGGCGGCACGGCGGGCAAGCTGTGGATCGACCGGGAGGGCGACGGCGAGTTCGTCCGGCTGCACCAGGAGCTGGACGGCAACATCGAGTACCCGGTGTGGGCGGGGGACCGGCTCGCGTTCCTGTCCGACCACGAGGGCACGGGCGCCCTGTACTCGTCGCTCGCCGACGGCTCCGACCTGCGCCGGCACACCGCTCTCGACGGCTTCTACGCCCGGCAGGCCGCCGGTGACGGCACTCGGGTCGTGTACATGTCCGCGGGCGAGCTGTGGCTGCTGGACGACCTGGACGGCGCCGAACCCCGCCGCCTCGACGTCCGGCTCGGCGGCCAGCGCACCGACCGCCGCCCCTACCCGGTGACCGCCGCCCGCTGGCTGGGCGGGGCCGCGCCCGACCACACCGCGCGCGGCAGCGCCGTGGAGGTGCGCGGCGCCGTCCACTGGGTCACCCACCGCGCCGGACCCGCCCGCGCGCTCGCCGCCGAACCCGGCGTCCGGGCGAGGCTGCCGCGCACCTTCCGCACGGAGGGCGAGGAGTGGGTGGTGTGGGTGACGGACGCCGAGGGCGAGGACGCCCTGGAGTTCGCGCCGGCCACCGGCCCGGCCCCCGGCGCCACCCCGCGCCGGCTCGCCGCCGGACGGCTCGGGCGGGTCCTGGAGCTCGCCATGGCGCCCGACGGCAGCCGGGCCGCCGTCGCCGCGCACGACGGACGGCTGCTGCTCGTCGAGCGGGAGACCGGCGAGGTCCGCGAGGTCGACAGCAGCCCCGACGGCGAGGTGTCCGACCTGGTCTTCTCGCCGGACTCGGCATGGCTGGCCTGGTCGCATCCCGGGCCGCGCCCGCTCAGCCAGCTCAAGCTCGCCAACGTCACCGACCTGTCGGTCACCGAGGCGACCCCGCTGCGCTTCCGTGACTACGCGCCCACGTTCACCCTCGACGGCAAGCACCTCGCGTTCCTCTCCACCCGCGCCTTCGACCCGGTCTACGACCAGCACGTCTTCGACCTCTCCTTCGTGGCCGGCGCCCGCCCGCACCTCATCACCCTCGCGGCGACGACGCCGTCCCCCTTCGGACCGCAGCGGCACGGCAAGCCGTTCGAGGCGTCGGACAAGGAGGAGACGCCCGACAGCGAGGGCACCCCGACCACCCGGATCGACCTGGAGGGCCTCGCCGACCGGATAGTGCCCTTCCCCGTCGAGGCCGGCCGCTACTCGGGGCTGGCCGCGGCGAAGGACGGCGTGCTGTGGCTGCGGCACCCCGTGCGCGGTGTCCTCGGCGCCTCCCGCGCCACCCCGGACGACCCCGATCCCGACACCGAGCTGGAACGCTACGACCTCGCCCAACAGCGCCTCGAACACCTCTGCGCCGACGCCGACGGCTTCGAGGTCAGCGGCGACGGCAAGCGGCTGCTGCTGTGGACCGACGGCAAGCTCAAGGTCGTCCCCAGCGATCGGCGGGCCTCCGGCGACGAGGACAGCGACAGCAACATCACCGTCGACCTCAGCCGGATCCGCCGCATCGTCGACCCGGCCGCGGAGTGGCGGCAGATGTACGACGAGACCGGCCGGATCATGCGGGACAACTTCTGGCGGCCCGATCTGGGCGGCGTCGACTGGGACGGCGTCCTCGACCGCTACCGGCCCGTGCTCGACCGGGTCGCGACCCACGACGACCTCGTCGACCTGCTGTGGGAGGTGCACGGCGAACTCGGCACCTCGCACGCCTATGTCATGCCGCGCGGCGGCGGGGGCGGCGGCGCCCGGCAGGGGCTGCTCGGCGCGGACGTCTCCCGGCACGAGGACGGCAGTTGGCGCATCGACCGCGTCCTGCCCTCGGAGACCTCCGACCCCGACGCCCGTTCTCCGCTCGCCGCGCCGGGCGTGGCGGTGCGGGCCGGTGACGCGGTCGTCGCCGTCGGCGGACAGCCGGTGGACCCGGTCACCGGGCCCGGACCGCTGCTCGTCGGGACGGCGGGCAAGGTCGTCGAGCTGACGATCTCGCCGTCGGGCGGGGGCGAGCCGAGGCATGCGGTCGTCGTCCCGGTCGCGGACGAGGAGGCGCTGCGCTACCACGCGTGGGTCGCGGACCGGCGGGCGTATGTGCACGAGGCGTCGGGCGGGCGGCTGGGGTATCTGCACGTGCCCGACATGCAGGCGCCGGGGTGGGCCCAGATCCACCGTGACCTGCGGGTCGAGGTGGCCCGGGAGGGGCTGATCGTGGACGTCCGGGAGAATCGCGGCGGGCACACCTCCCAGCTCGTCGTCGAGAAGCTCGCGCGGCGGATCGTCGGCTGGGACGTGCCGCGCGGCATGCGGGCGTCCAGCTATCCGGAGGACGCGCCCCGGGGGCCGGTCGTCGCCGTCGCCAACGAGTTCTCCGGCTCGGACGGGGACATCGTCAACGCGGCGATCAAGGCGCTCGGGATCGGGCCGGTGGTGGGCACGCGCACATGGGGCGGGACGATCGGGATCGACAGCCGGTACCGGTTGATCGACGGGACGCTCGTCACCCAGCCCAAGTACGCGATCTGGCTGGAGGGTTACGGCTGGGGCGTCGAGAACCACGGCGTCGACCCGGACGTGGAGGTGGTCTGCGCTCCGCAGGACTACGCGGCGCAGCGGGACGTACAGCTGGACGAGGCAGTACGCCTGGCGCTGGCCACACTGGAGTCGGCGCCTGCGAAGACGCCGCCCGGTATGCCCACCTAAGGGGCGCGGGGCTGTATCGATATGCGGCTCCGCCGCGGGGCGCGAGCAACCAAAGATCACCCGCACCCGACGACGATACGATGCGCACACTCACCCGCACTACCGAGGGGACCGCATGGCAGGGGAACCGCAGGACGACTGTCTGTTCTGCAAGATCGCCGAGGGGCACATCCCCGCGACGATCGTCCGTGAGACGGAGACGACCGTCGCGTTCCGGGACATCAACCCCCAGGCGCCCACGCACGTCCTGGTGATCCCGAAGGTGCACTATCCGACCGCCGCCGCCCTCGCCGTCGCCGAACCCGTCATCGCCGCGGACGTGCTGCGCGAGGCCCAGACCGTCGCCGACGAGGACAAGCTGGAGAGCTACCGCATCGTCTTCAACACCGGCGCCGGCGCGGGCCAGACCGTGTTCCACGCCCACGCGCACGTCCTCGGCGGCCGCGGTCTGCACTGGCCCCCCGGATAGGTCGCCGTGTCCGTACGCGAACTCGTGGTCCTCGGCACCGCCAGCCAGGTCCCGACCCGGCACCGCAACCACAACGGCTACCTGCTGCGCTGGGACGGTGAGGGCATCCTCTTCGATCCCGGCGAGGGCACCCAGCGTCAGATGCTGCGTGCCGGGGTGGCCGCGCACGACCTCAACCGGATCTGCGTCACCCACTTCCACGGCGACCACTCCCTCGGCCTCGCCGGCGTCATCCAGCGCATCAACCTGGACCAGGTCCCGCACCCGGTCACCGCGCACTACCCGCGCTCCGGGCAGCGGTTCTTCGAGCGGCTGCGCTACTCCACCGCCTACCGCGAGACCGTCGGCGTCACCGAGGCCCCGGTCGACGCGGACGGACTCCTCGCCGACGCCCCTTCCTACCGGCTGGAAGCCGCCAGGCTCTCGCACCCGGTCGAGTCCTACGGCTACCGGATCGTCGAGCCCGACGGCCGCCGCATGCTGCCCGAGCGGCTCGCCGAGCACGGCGTCAAGGGGCCGGACGTCGGCCGGATCCAGCGGGAGGGGTCCCTCGACGGCGTCTGTCTCGACGACGTCAGCGAGGTGCGCCGCGGACAGCGGTTCGCGTTCGTCATGGACACCCGGCTGTGCGAGGGGGTGCACGCGCTCGCCGACGGCGCCGACATGCTCGTCATCGAGTCGACCTTCCTCGACGAGGACGAACAACTCGCCGTCGACCACGGTCATCTGACAGCCGGCCAGGCGGCGCGGGTGGCCCGTGACGCCGGGGTGCGGCATCTGGTCCTGACCCATTTCAGCCAGCGTTACTCCGAGCCGGACGAGTTCGAGCGGCAGGCGCGCGCGGCCGGGTTCGACGGTGAGCTGACCGTGGCGCACGACCTGCTGCGAGTACCGGTTCCGAAACGGCACTAAAACGGCCGTACGATGCTTTGATGTCCCTCCCCAAAGCTGAACTGCACCTGCACATCGAAGGCACCCTGGAGCCGGAGCTGGCCTTCGAGCTGGCCGCCCGCAACGGGGTGGCGCTGCCCTACGCCGACACGGAAGCGCTCCGCAAGGCCTATGCCTTCGATGACCTGCAGTCCTTCCTGAACCTGTACTACGAGCTCATGGCGGTCCTGCGCACCGAGCGGGACTTCGAGGACCTCGCGAACGCCTACCTCGCCCGCGCCGCCGCGCAGGGCGTACGGCATGCGGAGATCTTCTTCGACCCGCAGGCCCACCTCGCCCGGGGCGTGTCGATGGGCACGGTGGTCGAGGGGCTGTGGCGGGCGCTGGGCAGGAGCGAGGCCGACCACGGGGTCTCCACCCGCCTCATCCTCTGCTTCCTGCGCGACGAGTCCGCCGACTCGGCGCTCGAGACGCTGGAGGCCGCGAAGCCCTACCTCGACCGGATCACCGGCGTCGGACTGGACTCCGCCGAGGTCGGGCATCCGCCGGTGAAGTTCCGCGAGGTGTACGAGGCCGCGGCCGCCCTCGGGCTGCGGCGGGTCGCGCACGCCGGTGAGGAGGGGCCGCCGGAGTACATCACACAGGCCCTCGACGTCCTCGGCGTGGAGCGCGTCGACCACGGGCTGCGCTGCATGGAGGACCCGGCGCTCGTCGAGCGGCTGGTGCGGGAGCGGATCCCGCTGACGCTGTGCCCGCTGTCCAACGTACGGCTGCGGACCGTCGACGTCCTCGCCGACCACCCGCTGCCCGCGATGCTGGACGCCGGACTGCTGTGCACGGTCAACTCCGACGACCCCGCCTACTTCGGCGGCTACGCGGGCGACAACTTCGACGCCGTGCGCACCGCCCTCGGCCTGGGCGAGGAGCGGCTGCGCGAGCTGGCCCGCAACTCCTTCGTCGCCTCCTTCCTGGAGGACGACGAGGAGCGGCGGGCGCGGTATCTCGCCGAGGTGGACGCCTACACCTTCTGAGCCCGCCGGCCGGGATCAGGCCTGGCCGGGGGTCAGGCCTGGTGGATCCGGTCCACCAGGATGTCGATGACGAGCGGCGTGCGCGGGCCGAAGCTCAGCAGCACGCCGTCCTCCAGGTCGACGACCCTGCGGTTCATGCCCGCCGGGGTCTGGGCGATGCCGGGGATCTGGAGGAGGCCGTCGAGGCCGCCGACGGAGTCCAGGCCCTTGGTCATCATCAGGATGACGTCCGGCTGGGCCTGGGCGAGGGCCTCGGTGGTGATGGGGGTGAAGGGCTTGTCCAGTCCGGCTTCCGTGCCCGCGTCCACCGCGCCCGCCGCCGCCAGCAGGGAGTCGGCGCCGGAGCCCGTGCCGCCGATCAGATAGACGGCCGCGCTGCCGCGCATATAGAGGAACGCGACCTTGGGCTTGCTGCCCTCGGGCACGCCCGCGCGTGCGGCGGCGAGGTCGGCGCTCATGCGCGCGTTGAGCGCCCGGCCGGCCGCCGGGACGCCGAGGGCCTCGGCGATGCGGGTGGTGCGGGCGGTGACGTCGGCGAGTTTCGTCGCCGGGTCGAGGACGACGATCGGGACGCCGGCGTCGCGGATCTGCTCGATCGCCTCCTTGGGGCCGGTGTCCGTGTCGGCCAGCACCACCGTCGGCCGCAGTGACAGCACGCTCTCCGCGCTGACGTCGTGCGCCTTGGTGACCTGGGGGAGCTTCTTCGCCTCCTCGAAGGTGGCCGTGATGTCCCGGCCGACGACCCGGCTGCCGAGCCCGAGGGTGAACACGATCTCCGCGACGCCGCCGTTGAGGGGCAGGATGCGCGCGGCGTCCGTCACGGTGACCTCGCGTCCGTCGGAGGAGTCGACGGTCACGGGCAGTTTCGGGGTGGGCGCCGGTCCTTCGAGGGGGACGAGGGTGTTTTTCGCGAGCTGTTTCTGGGCGGCCGCGGCCCGTGCGCTCGCGGACGCCGGTGTGGCGTCCGAGCTTCCTGCGCCTGAGGCGCCGTTGCCCGTGCCGTTTCCTCCGCAGGCCCCCGTGAGCAGGGCAAGGGTCAGAGCGAGGACGGTGAGACGTCTCCCCGATGGGCGCATTGTTTTCCTTTCCTGTCGTCCTGTCGGCTGGTGCAAAGCTGAAGAGTAGTTTAGGTTAGCCTTCCCTTAGTTTCACCGGGTGGGGGTGTACCCATGGCGAGGCCAAGTGGCCTGCGTGCCAACGGAGTTCGAGCTTTTCTCGCGGTCGCCTCGGCGTCCGCCCTGCTGCTCCCGGCGGCCACGGCCGCTGAAGCGGCGGGCGGATCGGCGAACGGCCCGGAGGGGCAGAAACTCACCGTCTCGAAGTCGTCCGGCCTCGCCGCGGCGGGCGAGACGGTCACCGTGACCGGCTCCGGCTACAACACCGAGAAGGGCATCTACGTCGCCTTCTGCGTCGACAACGGCGCCGGGAAAACGCCCACGCCGTGCGTCGGCGGCGTCGACATGTCCGGCGAGTCGGGCGCGTCGGTGTGGATCTCCTCGAACCCGCCCTCCTACGGCGAGGGGCTGGCCGAGCCGTACGGCGGCAGCGCGCACAAGGGCACCTTCGGCGTGACGCTCAAGGTGCGCGCCAAGGACGCCAACACCGACTGCACCGCCGCCGGTGTGACCTGCGCCGTCATCACCCGCAACGACCACACCCGGGGCGGGGACCAGACCCAGACGGTACGGATCCCGGTGACGTTCGGCGCGGCGTCGTCCTCGACGGCGGGCTCCGCGGCGACGTCGACCTCGACGCCGAGTGCGAGCGCGTCGGCGAAGTCGTCCGGCGGCAAGGCGGCCGACGGCTCCATGGCGAGCACCGGATCCGAGCTCGCGCTGCCGGTCGGCCTGACCGCCGCCGCGCTGGTCGCGGCCGGGGCCGGCGCCTGGTTCTGGGCACGGCGTCGCCGAACCTGACACCACCTCATATCCGCATGGGAGAACAGAATATGGCGAAGAGAACCGGCGCCGTCGCCCTGGTGGCCGGCGCCCTGTTCGCGCTCGGCGCCCCGGCCTCGGCGGCCGGCCAGGAACTGCCCGAAGGGGCGCGCGCGGAGTGGACCCTGACCGCCCCGGGCGTCTCGCTCGGCGTCACCGCACCGGGGGTGCGCACCGCCGACGGCGGCGCCTCGTTCCCCGCCCTCGACGGCGGCACGGACTCCGGAACCGGGGTCACCGAGCTGGAGTTGGGCGGCGCGGCCCGCCTCGGCACCGTGGCGCGGCAGCCGCTCGTGCTCGCCGGACTGCGGCTGCGGCTGACCGGCGACGAGGGCGAGCTGTACGCCCGTACGGTCGTCGACGGCCGGGCCCGCGAGCTGGCCCTGGCCGAGGTGGCCGGGTCGCGCGCCTCGCTCACCGAGGAAGGCGCGCGCCTGTTGTCGTCCTGGAGCGGCACGGAGTTCACGGCGGGGGAGGGGCTGGGCGAGTTCGAGGTGACGCTGCCGGAGGCGGCCGTCGAATCCCCTCAGGCGTCCCCGGCCCCTGTCGACGGGTCTGCCGGGCAGACCGCCGAGCCGGCCGCCGGGCCGACGGCCGACGCACGGGCGGCGGCAGCCGCTGCCGTGGCCCGCTCCGCCCTCGCCCCCGGCACCGAACAGACCGTCAGCGCAACGGGGTTCGGCCCCGGCGCGGTCGTGCTCGTCGCGATCGACGGCGACACGCGCTACCAGGACGTGGCCGACGCGCAGGGCCGTCTCGCCCGCTCGTTCCCCGTGTACGCCACGGCGGTCGAGGGCGCGCACACCGTCGAGCTGACCCAAGTGGGCGGCGAACAGCAGGTTGTCGCCGTCGACTTTACCGTCCATTGACAAACCTCCGAAGATCATAGTTAGGTAAGCCTTACCTAAGTTCATCTCCCTTCCTGAGAGGAACCACCGTGAGAGCCTCCGTCGCCCGCGCCGGTCTCGCCGTCGCCGCCTCCGCCGCCCTGACCCTGGGCCTGGCCACCTCCGCCTCCGCCGCCACCTCGACCCGCACGATCGTCGACGGCAGCACCACGTACAACCTGTCGCTGACGGCCCCCGACACCGCCGCCGCGGCCGGCCAGGTCATCACCGTCACCGGCTCCGGGTACAACACCGGCCAGGGCATCTACGTCGGCCTGTGCGTCGTCGACGGCGCCGCGGGCGTCAACAAGCCCACCCCCTGCCTCGGCGGCCAGGACGAGACCGGCGCCACCGGCGCCTCGCACTGGATCAACAACATCTTCGGCGGCCTGTTCGCCAACAGCTCCAAGTTCGGCACCGGCGGCACCTTCAGCGTGCAGATCTACGTCCAGGCCACCCTCGAGGACGGCAGCGTCTGCGGCCAGGACGTCGAGTGCGCCGTCGTCACCCGCGCCGACCACTTCGACACCAACGACCGCAACTACGACGTGCACGTCCCCATCAGCTTCCAGTAAGCGCTCACAGCGCTCACAGCGCTCACAGCGCTCACAGCGCTCACAGCGCTCACAGCGCTCACAGCGCTCACAGCGCGTGCAGCTCCGACCGGTCATGCGGGCCGGCCCTCCGGCCGGCCCGTTCCGGCACGTCCGCAGAAGCCCGACCGAGGAACCCTCCATGACAGACGACAGCACCGACCGGCGGCGGGCCGGCGCCGCGCCTGGACCCCGGCTCGGACGCCCCGCGGCGCTCCTGGGAGTCGCCGCGCTGGTGGCTGCCGCAGCCATGGCCGTCACCGTCGGATCGCCCGCCCAGGCCTCCGACTCGCCGAGGACGGCGCTCGGCAAGGACGGCCAGAAGCTCACCGTCTCCGCCTCCGCGAACCTGGACCCCGCAGCAGGCGAGACCCTCAGCGTCACCGGCTCCGGCTACGACGACACGCTCGGCATCTACCTCGCCGTGTGCAAGGACAACGGCGACAACCGCATCCCCACCCCCTGCCTCGGCGGCGCCGACCAGTCGGGGAGCAGCGGCTCCTCGATCTGGATCATCCCCAGGGACGCCTCGGACGAGGGCGCGGGCACCGTCGCCGTCCGGTGGGGCGAGGGCGGCACCTTCGACGTCGACCTGAACGTCAAGGCCAAGGACAGCGGCCTGGACTGCCTCGAGGTCGCCTGCTCGGTCGTCACCCGGGTCGACCACAACGGATCCGGCAACCGTTCCCAGGACGTCCGCATCCCCATCACCTTCGAGGGCCAGGACCCGGGCGACGGCGAGGACGGCGGCAACGGCGAGGAGGTCCCGCCGGGCACCGTCAGCTATGTGCAGTCACCGGCGGAGGAGTTCGCCACCACCAACGCCGGCCGCCCCCTGGACCTCCTGCTGCACCCCGACTCCGGGAAGCTGTACGTGGGCTCGGACAACATCCCCGACACCTCGACCGTGGCCGAACAGGGCCTGTACGTCCTGGACGCCAAGACCGGCGCGGCCCTCGGTCACATCGCGCAGGCTCCCGGCGCGAACGGCGCCATGGCCGCCCGCGTGGTCCGCCGGATCGTCGCCCCGCTCCCCGGCGACGGCGTCGTCTTCCACTACCCGCTGCGCGGCGTCGGCACCGCCAGGAACGGCGACACGACGGCGCAGGGCATCTGGGCCAACGGCACGTCCTACACCGGCGTCGGCCAGGACGCCGACGCCGCCACCGTCCTGATCGCGGCGGGCCCAGAGCTGCGCCGCGTCGAGCTCGCCACCGGCGTCGTCAAGAAGACCGTCACCCTGGAGGGCGGCACCGACCTCGGCGTGGACGCCGCCCGCGGCGCCGCCTGGTCCCTCGGGACGGCCGAGGGCAGGACGGTGCTGCGCCGCGTCGACACCGGCACCTTCGAGGTCACCGCCACGGCCGAGTTCACCGCCGACGTCCTCACCTTCGTCGAGCCGGACCCGGCGACCGGCAACGTCTGGGTGGGCAACGGCTCGTCCGTGCTCGTCTTCGACAAGGACGCCGAACTGCTGACCACCCTGACGGGTACGGACCGGGCCATGACCGTGGCCTTCGACAGGACCACCGGCCGGGCCTTCGTGCTGCGCGAGGACCTCGGCGACAGCGCCTCGGACCAGACCGGGTCCCTCGAGATCGTCGACAGCGTGACCTTCGAGCCGACGGCCGCCGCGGTCGCCCTGCCGGGCAGCGTCAGGGTGGGCGGCTACGCGGGCGTCGCCGTCGCCCCCGGCGCCACGGCCGTCTACATCACGAAGGCGGCGGAGAGCAAGGTCGTCAAGTTCGACCTCCGGGTGTCCCCCAAGGTCGTCCAGACCCCCACCGACCAGAGTGTCACCGTCGGCGACGAGGTCACCTTCGTCGCGGCGGCCGAGGGCGCCCCGGCGCCGACCCTGAAGTGGGAGGTCAGCCCCGACGGCGGCCAGACCTGGAGCGTCGTCCAGGGCGCGACGGCGAACGCGTACTCCTTCACCGCGCGCGCCGCGCACGACGGCTACCGCTACCGGGTGGCCTTCACCAACTCCTCCGGCACGACCCGCACGTCGGAGTTCACGCTGACGGTCAAGGCGGCCGACGACGGCGGTGGCGACGGCGGCGACGGCGACCAGATCCCCTCCGGCACCAGGACCGTCACCGGCGCCGAGGGTCAGAAGCTCACCGTCACCCCGGTGAACGACCTGGCCACCGAGGACCAGGTCCTCAAGGTCACCGGTAGCGGCTACGACGTCGACAAGGGCATCTACGTCGCCCTGTGCGTCGACAACGGCGCCGGCGAACTGCCCACCCCCTGCGTCGGCGGCGTCGACATGACCGGCGGCTCGCACAGCTCGGCGTGGATCTCCTCCAACCCGCCCGACTACGGCGAGGAGCTGGCGACCCCGTACGGCGCCGGCGGCACCTTCTCGGTGGAGCTGACCGTGGACGCCAAGGACGAGTTCACCGACTGCTTCAAGGCGACCTGTGTGCTGGCCACCCGCGCCGACCACACCCTCTCCGGCGACCGCTCCCAGGACGTGAAGGTCCCGGTCGCCTTCGTCGGCCAGGACCCGGTGGACACGGACGACGACGGCGGCGACACCGGCGGCACGGACGGCGGCTCGACGTCGGGCACGACGGGCGGCTCGACCTCGGGCTCGACCTCCGGTTCCACGACCGCCTCCGGCGGCACCGGCGCCACGACTGCCGGCTCCTCCTCCGGCAGCCTCGCCTCCACCGGCGCGACCGTCGGCACGGCAGCGGGCCTGGCCCTGCTGCTCACGGCGGCGGGCTGGTACGTCCACCGACGGGCGAAGACGGCCCGGGCCACCCGGTAGAACCCTGGGAGCCGTCCTGGTTCCCGGACCCGTCCTGGTTCCCGTCAGTTCCCGGACCCCGGCGAGGCGCCCGCCTGCCGGGGTCCGGCCGTGTCGTAGGCGTCCGGCGCGGACACCGCCGGGACGTCCACCTCGATCAGCTCGACGGCGGGCTGCCGCACGGCCCCGGTCAGCACCAGGCGGCCGCCCGCGTGCAGCGCGACCCCGGTCATCGGCACGGCGACCACGAGCAGTGCCGCTCCCAGCACCAGGCCCATCACCGGGAACCCGGCCCAGGCCGACAGCACGCTCCCGGTCAGCGGTCCGGCCGCCGTGCCCAGCGAGCCCGCCGCCCCGACGAGCACCGCCCAGCGCCCGCGCGGGTCCAGCGAGGCGGCCAGCCCGATCAGATACGACAGGACGACCGGGTAGAGCACGTTCCAGGCGATCTCACCGGTCGTGAAGCTCACCGGCCCGGTGGCCGAGGCGCTGGCCACCACACATCCGGCGATCAGGACGGTCCCGGCGCCGATCGGCACCGCCCGCCCCAGCCGCGCCCCGAGCGCCCTCGCGCCCAGCACGCCCATGAGCCCGGCCCCCAGCGCCACCGCGAACACCGCGCCGACGGCGGCCTCGCTGAGCCCCGCCTGCGTCAGCCCGATCCGCCCGCTCACTCCCCAGAGGGAGTTCTGCACGAGGGACCAGCAGGGCATGGCGGCGGCGAGCACGAGCCCCGCCCGCAGGTGGGGCAGCGCGGCGCGTTCCCGGCACCGGGCGGCGGATGCCGTACGGCCGGGCAGACGCCCCGTCAGCGGCCATACGGCGAGCGAGGCCAGCGCTATGGCGGCCAGCGGCTGTCCATGGCCCGCGCCGAGGTGCGGAACCGTCAGATAGACGACCCCGGCGACCGCGGACACCCAGAGCAGGCCCAGCGTGGAGGTGCGGTGCGGGTCGGGCTCGGCGGCGATGCGGGTCGCGGCGACCGTGGTGGCCGTACCGGAGCCGAAGCCGCCCAGGACCGCGCCCGCGACGACGGCCGGCACGTCACCGGCGAGGGCGGCCCCGCCGTAGCCGAGCGCGGCGAGCGCGAGGCCGGTCCGGGCCAGCGTCCGGGCGCCGATCCGCTCCACCCGGGAGGCCAGCAGGAAGCCGGCGGACGCCGAACTCAGCAGCAGCGCGCTGCCGACGGCGCCCGCCTCGGTGGCGGTCAGCGGAAGTCCGGACTCCAGCCGGCCGACCACCGTCGGCAGCAGATACGGAGCGAGATACCCGGCAGTGAACAGGGCGAGGAGGGGCCGGGGCAGGGGGGTGCGACGGGCGAACACGGGCGTTCCAAGGCATGCGGGATGAGCGGCTCGAGAGGGTGGGGCGCAGGCCGTCGACGGACAGGAACGCGCGGGCAATT
Source organism: Streptomyces sp. NPDC006872 (assembly GCF_040635845.1). NCBI lineage: Bacteria > Bacillati > Actinomycetota > Actinomycetes > Kitasatosporales > Streptomycetaceae > Streptomyces > Streptomyces sp. NPDC006872. The sequence continues at coordinate 318,389 of NZ_JBEYIL010000011.1, read as the reverse complement.
TGTATCAAGCACGTGGTGTGCACAAAAGCGGGGGGTGTGTGATCTGGATCACATATTGTTTGCGGCGGGAGATGGCGGGTAAACGGCGCGCCTCTAACGCCAGTTCACGGCGCCGCCGGACCCGCCGGCACCCGGCGCCAGTGCCTCGATCTTCGCCCTGATCTCCCGCATCACCGCCACGATCCGCTCCTCGTGCTCCGGCGTCAGTCGCGCCACCGGCACCGAGCAGCTGATCGCGTCCTGCGCCGGAGTGTCGTAGCGCAGGGCGAAGCCGAAGCCGACGATGCCGGTCACGCCCTCCTCGCGGTCCACCGCGTACCCGCGCGCCCGCACCTCGGCGAGGTCGGCGAGCAGCGCCGCCCGGCTGGTGTGCGACCTGGCGGTCATCGCCTCGTACGGGCCCTCGGGCAGTTCCCCGTCCGGCCGCTCCGCCAGCAGCGCCTTGCCGAGCGCGCCGACGTGCGCGGGCAGCCGCCGCCCGACCCGGCTGATCGTGCGCAGGTATTCGTGCGACTCGCGCGTCGCCAGATACGCCACGCCCCGGCCGTCCAGCCGTCCGAGGTGGATGGTCTCGCCCAGCGCCTCGGAGGCCTCGTCGAGACAGGGCCGCACCAGTCTGACGCGCGGGTCGGAGTCGAGGTAGCCGGTGCCTGTCAGCAGGGCGTGGATGCCGATGCCGTAGAGGGAGCCGGTGACGTCCGTGCGGACCCAGCCCCGGTCGATCAGGGTCTGCAGCAGCGCGTACATCGAGCTGCGCGGCACGCCCAGCTCGTCCGCCAGCTCCTGCAGCCGGGCCGGACGGTCGCCGCGCGCCGCGAGAAGTTCCAGCAGCTCGACCGTGCGCGCCGCGGACTTCACCTCGCGGACGCCGCCTGTATCCGACATGGGCCGATCGTAATCGGGGCGGACCGGACCGTTGACGATCGGCGTTCGTATATCTAACCTCCATCTTCATACGTGGATAGCATCTACATGGGGAGATGGATGAGGGTGAGTCTCGACAGGGACACGGTCCGCCGCCTGCGGGAGGGCATGGCACACGGCGTGCTCTCCTTCCCGCTCACGAGCTTCCACGCCGACGGCTCCCTCGACCCCGACGGCTTCCGGGCGCACGCGGCGGCACAGATCGCGACCGCCCCCGGCGCGGTCTTCCCCGCCTGCGGGACCGGCGAGTTCTTCTCCCTCGACGAGGACGAGTACCGCCAGGTGGTCACGATCGCCGTCGAGGAGGCGGCCGGCCGGCTCCCGGTCGTCGCCGGGATCGGCTACGGCTGGGCGCAGGCCGCCCGCTTCGCCCGCATCGCGGAGGACGCCGGCGCCGACGCCCTCCTCGTCCTCCCGCACTACCTGGTCGCCGCCCCGCAGGACGGGCTGGTCGCCCAGCTCGAGCACATCGCGGCCCGCACCCGGCTTCCGCTCATCGCCTACCAGCGCGGCCAGGTCGCCTTCACCGCAGCCTCGTTGAGGCGCATCGCCGCCATCCCGACCGTCATCGGCCTCAAGGACGGCCACAGCGACCTCGACCGCCTCCAGCGCCTCACGCTCGCCGCCCCCGAGGGCTTCCTCTTCTTCAACGGCGCCGCCACCGCCGAGATCCAGGCCCGCTCCTACGCCGCCGTCGGCGTCCCCGCCTACTCCTCCGCCGTCCACGCCTTCGCCCCCGAGATCGCGAACGCCTTCTTCACGGCGCTGAAGGCCGACGGCGACCGGGACGGCGGCGGCGACGGCACGGTCGAGAAGCTGCTGCGCGATTTCTACGTCCCGCTCGTCGAACTCCGCGACCGCGTCCCCGGATACGCCGTGTCGCTGGTCAAGGCGGCGGCCCGGCTGCGCGGCCGCCCGGTCGGGCCCGTGCGCGCCCCGCTCGCCGACCCGTCGGGCGACGACCTCGCCGATCTCAAGACCCTCCTGACCGCCGGCCTCGACCTCGTAGGAGCCGCCCTGTGAACCTCACGATCGCCGAAGTCCGCCTGACCCCGATCCTGGTCGCCGACCCGCCCCTGCTCAACACCCAGGGCGTGCACCAGCCGTACACCCCCCGACTGATCGTCGAGGTGGTGACCGCCGACGGCGTCACGGGCGTCGGCGAGACCTACGGCGACACCAAGTACCTCGAACTGGCCCGCCCCTTCGCCGACAAACTGACCGGCCGTCAGGTCAGTGACCTGAACGGGCTGTTCACGATCGCCGACGAGGTGGCCGTCGACAGCTCCCGGATCTCCGGCCAGGTGGACGTCGGCGGGCTGCGCGGCGTCCAGACCGCCGACAAGCTGCGGCTGTCCGTCGTCTCCGCCTTCGAGGTCGCCTGCCTCGACGCCCTCGGCAAGGCGCTCGGCCTGCCCGTGCACGCGCTGCTCGGCGGCAAGGTCCGCGACGCCGTCGAGTACAGCGCCTACCTGTTCTACAAGTGGGCCGACCACCCCGAGGGCGTGGCCGCGCAGCAGGACGACTGGGGCGCGGCCGTCGACCCGGCCGGAGTCGTCGAGCAGGCCCGGCGCTTCAAGGAGCGCTACGGCTTCACCTCCTTCAAGCTCAAGGGCGGCGTCTTCCCGCCGGACGAGGAGATCGCCGCCGTCCGGGCACTGGCCGAGGCGTTCCCCGGACACCCGCTGCGGCTCGACCCCAACGGCGCCTGGTCCGTGGCGACCTCGCTGAAGGTCGCCGAGGAGATCGGCGGCATCCTGGAATACCTGGAGGACCCGGCCCTCGGCACCCCGGCCATGGCCGAGGTCGCCGCGCAGACCGACGTGCCGCTCGCCACCAACATGTGCGTGACCACTTTCGCCGAGATCAAGGAGGCGTTCACGCGGGACGCCGTCCAGGTCGTCCTCTCCGACCACCACTACTGGGGCGGGCTGCGCAACACGCAGCAGCTCGCCGCGATCTGCCGGACGTTCGGCGTCGCGGTCTCCATGCACTCCAACACCCACCTGGGCATCTCGCTGGCCGCGATGACCCAGGTGGCGTCCACCGTCCCGGACCTCCGTCACGCCTGCGACTCCCACTACCCCTGGCAGTCGGAGGACGTCCTCACCGAGCGGCTGACCTTCGACGACGGCAAGGTCACCGTGTCGGACGCACCGGGCCTCGGCGTCGAACTCGATCACGACAGACTCGCGCTCCTGCACCGACGCTGGCTCGACGACGACGGCGCCCTGCGCGAACGCGACGACGCGGCGGCGATGCGCGTCGTCGACCCCGGCTGGATCACCCCGGCCGTGCCGCGCTGGTAGCCGCGCTTCACTCTCCGGCGCTTCACTCTCCAGAGGGAGGTCGCGGCGGCTGGGCGCCCCGGTGCGCGTGTGACGCACGACGGGCTGTCGGTGACGTGGTGCACACTGGCCAGATCGGCACCACGTCAGGGAGCGCACCGTGACCGCGTCCAACGCGTCCACCGGAGAGGGACGCCACCGCCAGCCCGCGAGGGCCGGCCAGAGTGCCCAGGCGGGCCGGATCCGGCAGGCCGCCCGGGTCGACCCCCTGGCCGCCCGGCGCACCCCCGACGATCCGCCGTGGGACGTCTACCTCACCGGCACCGTCTTCCTCGACATCATCTTCACCGGGCTCGACTCCGCCCCGGTGCGCGGGACCGAGTCCTGGGCGCGCGGCATGGGGTCGAGCCCCGGCGGCGTCGCCAACATGGCCACCGCCCTCGCCCGGCTGGGCCTGCGCACCTCCCTCGCGGCGGCCTTCGGCGACGACCACTACGGCGAGTACTGCTGGGACGCCCTCGAACAGGGCGAGGGCATCGACCTCAGCACCTCCCGCTCGGTCCCGGGCTGGCACTCCCCGGTCACCGTCTCCATGGCCTACGAGGGCGAGCGGACGATGGTCTCCCACGGGCACGAACCACCCCCCGAGGCCGCGCTCGTCCCGGACGGAACCCCCGAGTGCCCACCGCCCGCCCGCGCCGCCGTCGCCTCCCTCACCCCCGGCAAGCGCGCCCCCTGGATCGAGCAGGCCGCCCGCCGCGGCACCCGCATCTTCGCCGACGTCGGCTGGGACGAGACCGGGGCCTGGGACCTGGCCGGCCTCGCCGACCTGGAGCACTGCGAGGCCTTCCTGCCGAACGCGGAGGAGGCCATGAACTACACCGGCGCCAGCTGCCCCCGGGCCGCCGCCCACGCCCTCACCGAGCACGTACCGCTCGCGGTCGTGACGCTCGGTGCGGAGGGCGCGTACGCGGTGGACCGTGCGACGGGCGAGAGCGCCGAGGTTCCGGCCATCGCCGTCGAGGCCCTCGACCCCACCGGCGCCGGGGACGTCTTCGTGGCCGGCTTCGTCACCGGCACCCTGGCCGGCTGGCCGCTCGCCGACCGACTCGCCTTCGCCGGCCTCACGGCGGCCCTCTCCGTCCAGGAGTTCGGCGGCTCGCTCTCCGCCCCCGGCTGGTGCGAGCTCGCGGCCTGGTGGCGCAAGGTCCAGTCGGTCGAGGGCCAGGACCCCGAGGCGCTGCGCCGGTACGCGTTCCTGGCGGATCTGGTCCCGGCGGCGGAGGAGGAGGTCACCCCGTGGCCGCTGCGCAGAGCGGTCCCGACGATCGGTTTCGGCCGCTCGGCATAGCCGCACGGGCACGCACGGCAGGGGCGAAAACTCCTACGGCGTTGTCAGTGCCCTGGCGTACCCTTGAACTCGCCAGGCCGCCCTCGTGGCAGGCGAGACGCATCCGGGAGGACGTAGAGGCCCTCGGGCCGGCCTATGACTCAGACACCCACAGCTCACACGCCCGCGCAGGGCAAGGCGAGAGCACAGTTCACCGTTCCCGCCCAGCACCCCATGGTGACCGTGCTGGGATCCGGAGACTCCCTCCTGCGCGTGATAGAGACGGCCTTCCCGGCGGCTGACATCCACGTCCGGGGAAATGAGATAAGCGCAGTCGGCGAACCACGGGAAGTCGCCCTCATCCAGCGCCTGTTCGACGAGATGATGCTGGTGCTCCGCACCGGGCAGCCGATGACGGAGGACGCAGTGGAACGCTCGATCGCCATGCTGCGAGCGAGCGAGAACGGGACGAGCGACGGCCAGGAGACCCCGGCCGAAGTGCTCACACAGAACATCCTGTCCTCGCGAGGCCGCACGATCCGCCCCAAGACCCTCAACCAGAAGCGGTACGTCGACGCGATCGACAAGCACACGATCGTCTTCGGCATCGGTCCCGCGGGCACCGGCAAGACCTATCTGGCCATGGCCAAGGCGGTCCAGGCCCTCCAGTCCAAGCAGGTCACCCGCATCATCCTGACCCGCCCCGCGGTAGAGGCCGGCGAACGCCTCGGCTTCCTCCCCGGCACCCTCTACGAAAAGATCGACCCGTACCTGCGCCCGCTGTACGACGCCCTGCACGACATGCTCGACCCGGACTCGATCCCGAAGCTGATGGCATCGGGAACCATCGAGGTGGCGCCGCTGGCCTACATGAGGGGTCGCACGCTCAACGACGCCTTCATCATCCTGGACGAGGCTCAGAACACGAGTCCCGAGCAGATGAAGATGTTCCTGACCCGGCTCGGGTTCGAGTCGAAGATCGTGATCACGGGTGACGTGACGCAGGTGGACCTGCCGAACGGCACCAAGTCGGGGCTCCGGCAGGTGCAGGAGATCCTGGAGGGGCTGGACGACGTCCACTTCTCGCGGTTGTCGTCCCAGGATGTCGTCCGGCACAAGCTGGTCGGCCGTATCGTCGACGCGTACGAGAAGTACGACAGCGAGAACGGTACGGAGAACGGCACCCACAAGGGCGGCCGGAACAAGCGGAAGTAGACAAGCCAGCACCATGTCGATCGACGTCAACAACGAGTCTGGAACCGAGGTCGACGAGCAGGCGATCCTCGACATCGCCCGCTACGCGCTCGCGCGGATGCGCATCCACCCGCTCTCCGAGCTCTCGGTGATCGTCGTGGACGCCGACGCCATGGAGCAGCTGCACATCCAGTGGATGGATCTGCCCGGTCCGACCGATGTCATGTCCTTCCCGATGGACGAGCTCCGGCCGCCGTCGAAGGACGACGATGAGCCTCCGCAGGGGCTGCTCGGCGACATCGTGCTGTGTCCTGAGGTCGCCGAGCGGCAGGGCAAGGAAGCGCCCACGCAGCACTCCATGGACGAGGAGCTCCAACTGCTCACCGTCCACGGAGTGCTGCACCTGCTCGGGTACGACCACGAGGAGCCCGACGAGAAGGCCGAGATGTTCGGCCTTCAGGCGGCCATCGTGGACGGATGGCGGGGTGAGAAGGGCATGACCGGGCCGTCTCCGGCGCCGACCGTGTCATGAGCCTCGGTCTGGTCTCCGGCGCGATCGCCCTGGTCGTGGTCGCCTGGCTCGCCGCCTGTGCGGAGGCGGGCCTCGCGCGTGTCTCCAGCTTCCGGGCCGAGGAGGCGGTGCGGTCCGGCAGACGCGGCAGCGCCAAGCTCGCGCAGATCGCCGCCGACCCGACCCGCTATCTCAACGTGGCGCTGCTGGTCCGCGTCGCCTGCGAGATGGCGGCCGCCGCGCTGGTCACCTACGCCTGCCTGAAGGAGATCCACGGCACGACCCCGGCGCTGTTCGCCGCGATCGGCGTGATGGTCCTGGTGTCGTACGTCGCCGTGGGCGTCTCCCCGCGCACCATCGGCCGCCAGCACCCGCTGAACACGGCGACGGCGGCCGCGTACGTGCTGCTGCCGCTGGCCCGGATCATGGGCCCGATCCCTTCCCTGCTGATCCTCATCGGCAACGCGCTCACGCCCGGCAAGGGCTTCCGCCGGGGCCCCTTCGCCTCCGAGGCCGAGCTGCGCGCGCTGGTCGACCTCGCCGAGAAGGAGTCGCTGATCGAGGACGACGAGCGCCGTATGGTGCACTCGGTCTTCGAGCTGGGCGACACCCTCGTACGGGAGGTCATGGTCCCGCGGACCGACCTCGTCGTCATCGAGCGCTACAAGACCATCCGCCAGGCCCTGACCCTCGCCCTGCGCTCCGGTTTCTCCCGTATACCCGTGAGCGGGGAGAGCGAGGACGACATCGTGGGGATCGTGTATCTGAAGGACCTGGTCCGCAAGACGCACATCAGCCGTGACGCGGAGAGCGAGCTGGTGTCGACGGCGATGCGGCCCGCCGCGTTCGTCCCGGACACCAAGAACGCCGGCGATCTGCTGCGTGAGATGCAGCAGGAGCGCAACCATGTCGCCGTGGTGATCGACGAGTACGGCGGCACGGCCGGCATCGTCACCATCGAGGACATCCTCGAGGAGATCGTCGGCGAGATCACCGACGAGTACGACCGTGAGCTGCCGCCCGTCGAGGAGCTCGGCGACGACCGGTACCGGGTCACCGCCCGCCTCGACATCACGGACCTCGGCGAGCTGTACGGCCTGGAGGAGTACGACGACGAGGACGTGGAGACGGTCGGCGGGCTGCTCGCCAAGGCCCTGGGCCGGGTGCCGATCGCCGGGGCGTCGTCCGAGGTCGAACTGCCCGACGGGCGCAGGCTGCGGCTGACGGCGGAGGCCGCGGCCGGCCGCCGGAACAAGATCGTGACGGTGCTGGTGGAGCCGGTGACTTCGGCGGAGCAGTCGGAGGAGAAGCCGGAGTGAGCCCGGACGAACTGCGGGCACTGTGCCTGTCCTTCGAGGCCGCCGAGGAGGATTTTCCCTTCCGGCCGGAGATCTCCGTCTTCAAGGTGCTGGGCAAGATGTTCGCGCTGAGCTGGATGGACCAGCGTCCCTTGAAGGTCAACCTCAAGTGCGACCCGGACGACGCGGTGCGGCTGCGCGCCGAGCACTCGGGGCTGATCGCCCCGGGCTATCACATGAACAAACGCCACTGGAACACGGTGACCGTCGAGGGCGAGCTCCCCGACCGCCTGGTCAGGGAGCTCGTCGAGGACTCGTACGACCTGGTCGTCGCCGGCCTGCCGAGGGCCGAGCGACTGCGACTCGACCGGCCCTGACTCCGGCTCAGCCCTGGTCGTCGCCGGGGAAGCGGATGAGGAACTCGGGGCCGTAGCGGTGGCTGTCGTCGCCGGGCAGGGGCTCCTTCATCAACGCGTGGGCGCGCGACTTCAGGCCGAACATCGCACCGACGGAACGGCCGAGCGCGGCGTCGTCCCCGTTGTGCCATGCCTGTTCCAGGTGGTCGAGCATCTCGGTGTACTTCTCGTTGAACGCGTTGAGGAGCTTCTGCACGTTCGCCGAAGGGTCGGGCCAGCGCTCGGTCTTGAGCCTGCCCATGGGGTGCGTCTCGGGGAAGGGAACCGGCTCGCCGATCCAGTCGAACGGCAGGGGCCCGGTGGGCGAGGGGGCCAGCCTCCGCCCCTTCCAGATCTCCCCGAAGCTGTAGTAGTGGGCCAGCGGGCCCAGGCCCTGCCCGTCCTTGGGGAGGGTGGGGTCTTCGGGCCCGTGGCCGGTGCCCTCGCCCTGCTCCTTGATCACGTCGATCGCCTTCACGATGTCGGCGACGTTCGAGAACACCGGCAGCATGTTGTCGCCGATCTGCTTCTCCAGCTGATGGCCCGCCACGATGGCCGGGTTGACCGTCGTGAACGCCTCTCGCAGCGCGTCGTAGAACTTGCCGATCGTGACCCACTCCTCGTAGAGGAGCGCGAGCGGGTTTTCGGGCATCTCGATTTCCATGAACACGTCACGGACGTACTGCTGGGTGAGCCCCTGGAGGTACACGTCGATCTGGGGCCGGACGTTGCCCGGCAGCTTGCCCGGGTACTTGGGGGCCGCGGCGATGATGTACGGCGTTCCGCCGATCGCGGACATCATGTTGCACACCATGCCCATGTGGAACATCTCGTCGTGGACGATGTTCGTGATCAGCCTCTCGGCCTCGGAGTCCTCGGTCTTGATGGACCACATGCCGCAGAGGTAGGGCGGCAGCGTCGCCAGTTCCAAGGCGATGGCGGACTGCAGACCGGCCTCGATCCAGGCCAGGTCGCGCTTGGGGTGTGGGGTCTCCATCAGCTGGGCGATCGGCATCGGCTTGGCGGCGATGGTGGCCACGGCGGCTCCCGTTCGTTTCGGGGGAAGGGGCGGGCGGGACCTGTGTGATCTTCCTCGGGGATATAGGCGAGCAAAAGAGGACGTATGGGTGAAAAGTTCGCTGGCTTATTCGCCCGTTTCTTTTTTCGTATGCTCGGGGAATGACCGACAGCAACGCGCTCGATCCCGAGGACCGCAAGATCGTCACCCTGGCCCGTTCCGCTCGGGCCCGTAACGGTGTGCCCGAGGGGGCTGCCGTGCGGGACGAGACGGGGCGTACGTATGTCGCCGTGACGGTGGATCTGCCGTCGCTGCACCTGAGCGCGTTGCAGACGGCGGTGGCGATGGCGGTGGCCTCGGGGGCGGAGTCGCTCGAGGCGGCGGCCGTGGTCACCTCGGCGGAGGCGGTTCGCGACGCCGATCTGAGCGTCGTACGGGATCTCGGCGGCGCGCGGACTCCGGTGCACGTCGCTTCGCTGGACGGGACTGTGCGGCTCACCGTTTCCGCCGGCTGACGTACCAGGGGGGCTCCGCCCCCCCCTGGACCCCCCGTCGCCCACCCTCCCACCCGACTCACTCAGTGACATCCGCACCGGCCACACTTCGGCCGGTTTTCAACCTTGCCTTCCTCCCGTCCCGCACGCATCAATGGGACCGTAAATTCCGACGGACCGTCAGATTCACCCCCCACCGGCACCGGTGTCCGCACCCACCGTTCCGTCTCGGCCGTCCGTCTCCCCACGGTAAAAAAGAGCCGGAGAAACTCCATGAGAGTCAAACGAATCGGATCAGGTGCGGCAGTGCTGGCCGGGGCCCTCGCGGTCACCGGGCTGGCGCTCGCGCCGTCTGCCGTCGCCGTCGCACCGACGACGGCGACCGTCACCGCGAGCTGCGGTCTGTTCGGCGGCGGAGCCGCCACCCTCACGGCCACCCAGAGCGGTACCTCGGCCACCATCACCTTCACCTCGACCGCGGTCACCGCGCCGATCCAGATCAGCGCGAACTCCATCGCCTCGACGCTCACGATGGCGAACTCCACCGGATCCGCGAGGGTCTTCACCGGCACGACGAACCCGCTCATGCCGATCGGCTCCCCGATCACCGTCGGACCGCTCAACGGGACCGTGGCCTCCGGTGACTCGCTGAACTTCCTCGGGGGCTCCCTGAAGATGGTCGTCTTCGGGATCACCGTCACCTGTACGACGAGCACGACGCAGTTGCCGGGACCGTTCGTGTTCGACTGATAGCGGTCGGGAACTGAGCACACGGGCCGTCAGTTTCCGTACGGGACCAGGAAGCTGACGGTCCATCAGTTCGTCGCGCCGTCTCCATTGACTTCTCACCCGATCCGCATCTCAATGCCCCCTGTCGGCGCAGAAGAGCCGCTGCGCCCGCACCCTGGAGGAGGGGGCAAAACATGGGTTCACCCCGAAGGTCCCGAAGACGGCGCTGGGCATCGCTGCTCGGGGCCACCGCGCTCGCGGTCACCGCGGGCGGGGCGCTGGCGGGTCCGGCCGGCGCCGCTGTCAACGTGGAATTCCCCACGCACTGTGTCCCGCCGCCGTTCGCGGGCCTCCCGCCGATCGACGGCACCACCACCGCGAGGATCACGGTGGACAACACCAGCCCCGAGGTCGGCGACACCGTCGCCGTGACCTACACGGTGGTCACGCCCGCCGCGAACAATCCCACCGCGCTCGACCTGCCGGCCGACATCATGACGCCGACGGGCCTGGTCACCCTCGGCGGCGCGCAGACCGGCAACGTCACCGTCGCGGGACCGAGGAGCAACCCCCCGGTGCCCGGCCTGGGCGCTTTCCCGTCGTTCTCCATGACCGGCACGTTCACGGTCACCTCGCCCGGCGCGATCACCCTCTCGCCCGGCGACTACAACATCCACACCAGCTACATCCTTGAGCTGGACACTCCCTGCACCGTGATCAACCCGCCGGCCCCGGTGTCGGAGACGATCACCGCGGCCGCCAACCCGCCGGCCAACACCCGTGCCATCTCACTGGGTTCGGCCTCCGGGGCGCCGGGCGCGGCCGTCGCCGTCACCGGCAGCGGCTTCACGCCGGGTGCGACGGTCACGCTGGCCGGGCGCTCCGGGGCGACCCAGACCGCGGACACGGCGAGTGTGGTCGCGAACGGGCAGGGGAACATCTCGGGCTCGCTCGTCGTCAGCGACCTCACCACGACCGGTGTGGTGGCGTACGAGGGCAGTGCCTGGGACTCGGCCGTCGGCGCCGGTCCGGTCGCCTACGTGGTCATCAACGACCAGCCCATACCCGAGGACAGTCAGAAGCTGACCACCGCGGTCCGGGCGGGCATCCTGTCGATGTCCCAGGCCGGGGACGCCGTGACGATGTCCACCGTGGACGTCGGCTCGGGTCAGGCCTCGACCGGGGCGCTCAACCCGGTGACGGTCAAGGACTTCCGTGGTGGACCCGCGGGCTGGTCCCTGACCGGCAAGGTCACCGACTTCAGCGCACCCGGCGCCAAGATCACCGCCGACAAGCTGAGCTGGACGCCCGCCTGCACCACCAAGGCGGGGAGCCCGAGCACCTGCCAGGCCGGGTCGCCCGGAGTCGTGGGCAGTTCGGGCGCGACCCTGGCGTCCACCCCGGACGCGACGGTCGCCGGCGGTGAGTTCACCGCGAGCGCCGGACTCTCCCTCGACGTACCGGCGTTCACGCCCGCGGGCACGTACTCCGGGATTCTCACCCTCACGCTCAGCTGACCCCTCACACCCAGCCGAGCGCAAGCATCACGTCCACCGGTGGCCGGGCGCCCGCCCCACAGGTCCGCACCCGCCCGTCCACCGAAGCCGTCGCAGCCCGTACGCGGGGGGTCCGCACCCATGCGCAAGCCGTACGTCCTCCTTCAGCCACTCCTTCTGCCACTCCTGCTGCCGTTCCTCGTGTGTCTGTTGTTCGCCGCGCCGTCCGCCCGCGCCGCCGACAACGGCAGCTGGTCCGTCTACCCGGTCTCCTCGGCCGTCGCCGCACGGCCCTACTTCTATGTCTCCGCCGATCCGGGGCAGACGATCGAGGACAAGGTCGTCCTCGCCAACAAGACGGCCGAGCCCCTCACCTTCCGGCTGTACGCGGCCGACGCCTACAACACCGAGCGCGACGGCGGGTTCGCCGTGAAGTCGCTGGGGGAGCGGATGCTCGGCGTGGGCGCGTGGGCCGAGCTGCCCGAGGAACGGGTCACCGTGCCCGCCGGCAAGACGCTCACCGTGCCGTTCACCGTCCGGGTGCCCGAGGGCGCCGAGCCCGGCGACCATCCGGGGGCCATCGTCGCCCTCGACGAACGCGTCGCCGACGGCGGCGGCAGCGTCGCACTCGGGGTACAGCGGGCGGTCGCCGCCCGGGTCTACCTCTCGGTCGGCGGTCCCACGCTCCCCGGGCTCGCCGTCGAGGACGTCCGCATCAGCCACCGCCAGCCACTGGTCCCCGGCCTGGGCGACAGCACGGCGACGATCTCCTACACCCTGCACAACACCGGCAACGTCACCCTCGAACCGAAGGTGGAACTGAAGGCGCAGGGGCTCTTCGGCCGCACCCTTCTGACCCGGGACCTCACCAAGATCCCGTCCCAGCTGCTCCCGGGCCAACGGGTCCATCTCACCGAACGCTGGCAGGGCGCCCCCCAACTCGACTGGGCGGACGTGAAGTTGACGGCCACCGCGACAGACACGAAGGAGTCGGCGACGGCGTCGTTCGTGGCGGTGCCATGGCTGGTGGTGACGGTGGTGTTCGTGGCGGGCGTGCTGGCGGGGGTGCTGTTGGTCAGAGCGCGTCGGGGCCGCGTTCGCCCGTCCGGACCCGAACGACCGTCTCGACAGGCAGTGCCCACACCTTTCCGTCGCCGATCTTCCCCGTCTGTGCGGCCTTGACGATCGCGTCGATGACCGCCTCGGAGTCCGCGTCGTCGACGACGACCTCGATGCGGACCTTGGGCACCAGGTCGACCTGGTACTCCGCGCCCCGGTACACCTCGGTGTGGCCGCGCTGCCGGCCGTAGCCGCTGGCCTCGGTCACGGTCATGCCATGCACGCCGAGCTCCTGCAGGGCCGTCTTGACCTCGTCGAGGCGGTAGGGCTTGACGATCGCGGTGATGAGCTTCATGCCTGGGGCTTGACCTTCTGAGCGGAGGGGAGGACGGACGCGCTGACCGGGGCGCCGTGGCCCAGGACGCCGTGATCGTATGCCGTCTCGGCGTGCACCGTAAGGTCCAGGCCGGTGTGCTCGTGGTCCTCGTCCGCCCGGAAGCCGATCGCCTTGTCGAGCAGCTTGCCGATGCCGTACGTGACGAGGAAGGCGTACGCGGCGACGACGATCACCGCGACGAGCTGCTTGCCGAGCTGGGCGAGTCCGCCGCCGTAGAGGAGGCCCTCCGCGCCGCCGGTCATGGTGTCCACCGCGAAGACGCCGATGAGGAGCGTGCCGATGACGCCGCCGACCAGGTGGACGCCGACGACGTCCAGGGAGTCGTCGTAGTTCAGCTTGAACTTCCAGCTCACGGCGTAGGAGCAGACGACGCCGGCGGCGAGGCCGACGACCAGCGCGCCGAGCAGCGAGACCGAACCGCAGGACGGGGTGATGGCCACCAGGCCCGCGACCGCGCCGGAGGCCGCGCCCAGCGTCGTCGGGTGGCCGTCGCGCCGCTGCTCGACGAAGAGCCAGCCCAGCAGGCCGGTGCAGCCGGCGGCGAGGGTGTTGAGGAAGGCGGCGGCCGCGAGGCCGTTCGCGCCGAGGGCCGAGCCCGCGTTGAAGCCGAACCAGCCGAACCAGAGCAGACCCGCGCCCAGCATGACCATGGGCAGGTTGTGCGGCCGCATCGCGTCCTTCTTGAAGCCCAGCCGCGGGCCCAGGACCAGGCACAACGCCAACCCGGAGGCGCCGGAGGTGATCTCGACCGGCAGTCCGCCCGCGAAGTCCAGCGCGCCCAGGCCGTCCAGGATCCAGCCGCCCGGGCCCCAGACCCAGTGGGCGACGGGAACGTATACGAGCAGCGCCCAGACGGGTACGAAGACCAGCCACGCCCCGAATTTCGCCCGGTCCGCGATCGCGCCGCTGATCAGCGCGGCCGTGATGATCGCGAAGGTGAGCTGGAAGGTGGCGAAGAGGAGGGTGGGGACCGTGCCCTGGACGCTGTCCGGGCCGATGCCCGCCATGCCCGCGTGCTCCAGGCCGCCGATGAGACCGCCGAAGGCGTCGTCGCCGAAGGCGAGGGAGTAGCCGGCGGTCAGCCACACGACCGTGACCAGCGCGATCGAGACAAAGCTCATCATGAGCATGTTGAGGACGCTCTTCGTGCGGACCATGCCGCCGTAGAAGAGGGCCAGGCCCGGGGTCATCAGCAGGACGAGGGCGGTGGCGGCGAGCAGCCAGGCGGTGTCGCCGGTGTTCGCTTGGGCGGCGGCCAGAGTCACGGGGTCTCCAACGATGCGGGGGGCTCGTCAGAGGGTCACCGGTCCCGGTTTCCGGTCGCGTACAGGTGTGTTTCCGTGACGTTTCGTTGCGTGGAGGTTTCCGGGAGCTCACCGCGGGGGGTGCTGCCGCTCGTGTGTGCGGCGGGGCTTGGTGGATCAGGGAGAATGGGCGGCATGAGCGTTCGTAACCAGTCATCCGAGCAGCCGGCCGAGGCCCCTCACCGCGCCGGCTTCGCCTGCTTCGTGGGCCGCCCCAACGCGGGCAAGTCCACCCTCACGAACGCTCTGGTCGGGAAGAAGGTGGCGATCACCTCGAACCGTCCGCAGACCACGCGGCACACCGTGCGGGGCATCGTGCACCGCCCGGAGGCGCAGCTGATCCTGGTCGACACCCCGGGTCTGCACAAGCCGCGCACACTGCTCGGCGAGCGACTGAACGACGTCGTGCGCGCCACCTGGGCCGAGGTCGACGTCATCGGCTTCTGCCTGCCGGCCAACGAGAAGCTGGGCCCCGGCGACCGGTTCATCGCCAAGGAGCTGGCCGGGATCAAGCGGACCCCGAAGGTCGCGGTCGTCACCAAGACCGACCTCGTGGACTCCAAGACGCTCGCCGAGCAGCTCATCGCGCTCGATCAGCTCGGCAAGGAGCTGGGGTTCGAGTGGGCGGAGATCGTGCCGGTCTCGGCGGTCGGCGATCAGCAGGTCGAACTGCTGGCCGATCTGCTGATCCCGATGCTGCCGGAGAGCCCGCCGCTCTACCCCGAGGGCGATCTGACGGACGAGCCCGAGCAGGTCATGGTCGCCGAGCTGATCCGCGAGGCGGCGCTGGAGGGCGTACGGGACGAGCTCCCGCACTCCATCGCGGTGGTCGTCGAGGAGATGCTGCCGCGCGAGGACCGCCCGGCGGACCGGCCGCTGCTCGACATCCACGCGAACATCTACATCGAGCGCACCAGCCAGAAGGGCATCATCATCGGCCCGAAGGGCAAGCGCCTCAAGGACGTCGGCATCAAGTCCCGCAAGCAGATCGAGGCGCTCCTCGGCACGCCGGTCTTCCTGGACCTACATGTGAAGGTCGCCAAGGACTGGCAGCGCGACCCGAAGCAGCTGCGCAAGCTGGGCTTCTAGGGTTCGCGGAGGGCTGTTGCGTCGGCAGCGAGTCCTGCAAGCAGATCGAGGCGCTCCTCGGCACGCCCGCCGCGCGGCGGTAGCCGCACGTTGATGCAGCCTGGACCTGCATGTGAAGGTCGCCAAGGACTGGCAGCGCGACCCGAAGCAGCTCCGCAAGCTGGGCTTCTGAGCGGGGCGGCACCGACTACGGCGGCACCGACGACGGCGTCACAAACAACAGGGTGTTCCTGTCGTTACTGCAGACAGTCTTTTCTGCTGGAGGAACACATGAGTGCCGAGCACACGCATCTGCCCCCGGGCGTCGAGGTCATCACGACCATGCCGGGGGCGGGCGCACGCATTCCGGCCGACGCCGAGGCGCGGAGCGTCAAGATCACCCTGGCGCCCGGCGACCCGGGCGCGCCCCCGCACCGGCACCCCGGGCCGCTCTTCGGTTATGTGACCGAGGGCGAGGTCCTCTTCGAGCTGGAAGGGCAGCCGCCCCGGGTGCTCAAGGCCGGTGACGCCGTGTTCGAGCCCGGCGGCGACGTCGTCCACTACCAGGGCGGCAACAACCTCGCGGACGCGCAGTCGCAGATTGTGGTGACCATGTTCGCGCCGCCCGGCACCCCGCTGCTGACCGTGCTCAGCGCGGATGAGCTGGCCGAACGACGCCACCTGCGTTTCGACCCCTCGCGCGGGTGAGGACGCGCCTCACCCGCCGTGCGGCGCGAGATCCTGCAGGCCCACCACCCTCAGCAACTGCAGCCGCTCATGCGCCTGAGTGCCCGGGCGGGCCGTGTGGATGACCAGGAGCTGGTGGTGTTCATGGCTGAGCAGGACCTCGCAGTCCAGGTCCAGCAGCCCCACCAGGGGGTGCCGGAAGCGTTTCGTCGCCCGGTGGCGCAGGGCGACCTCGTGTTCCTCCCACAGACGGGCGAACTCCTTGCTCCCGGCGCGTAGTTCGGCGACCAGGGCGGCCGGTTCCGGGTCGTCGGGGCGGGCCGCGGTCACCGCGCGAAGGTTGGCGACGACCGCGCGGGCGTGCTCCGGCCGGTCCTCCTCGGGGAAGAGCTCACGCGCGCTCGGGTCGAGGAAGTAGCGGCGGGCGAGATTGCGCTCCCGCCGGGGGCGGGACATCACGTCGAGGGTCAGGGCCCGCGCCATCGCGTTCTGGGCCAGCACCTCCGCGCAGTCGGTCACCACCTGCGCGGGGGTGTCGTGCAGCCGGTCCAGGATCAGCATCAGACCGGGCGGGACGTGCGCCGACGCCGTCTCCCGGCGCGGGGGCTCCTCGCCGGCCAGGTGGAACAGATGGTCGCGCTCGTCGGCGGTGAGCCGCAGCGCGCGGGCCAGCGCGGTCAGTGTCTGACGGGACGGGCACGGGCCCCGGCGCTGCTCCAGCCGGGTGTAGTAGTCCACCGACAGGCCCGCCAGCTGTGCCACCTCCTCGCGGCGCAGCCCCGGCGTACGGCGCCGGGGGCCGGCCGTCAGGCCCACGTCCGGCGGGGTCAGCCGGGCGCGGCCACGGCGCAGGAAGTCGGCGAGCTCGGGTCGGTTCACGCCTCCAGCCTGCGGGAGTGCGCCCGGCTTATCCAGGGTCTGCCGATCCCCCGATCGACAGGTCTCTCCCGGTCGCCCGGGATCCCGCCCAGGGTGGAGACGCCGGATCGAGCTCGATGATCGCGAGGAGAAGATCATGTTGACACTGGTGACGGGTACGACAGGACAGGTCGGCAAGCGGTTCGCGCCGAGGCTGCTGGCGCAGCGCGCGCCCGGGGAGACGGTGCGGGTGCTGGTGCGCGACGCGGAGCGCGGGGAGCGGCTCGCGGAGCTGGGCGCCGAGGTCGTGGTGGGGGATCTGCGGGACGAGGAGGCGCTCGGCAAGGCGGTGGCCGGGGCGGACGCGGTGGTGAACGTCGCGGCGTCCTTCCGGGGTGTGCCGGACGAGGAGGCGTGGGCCGTCAACCGGGATGCGGCGGTGGCTCTGGGGCGGGCCGCGCAGACCTCGGGGGTACGGCGGTTCGTGCAGGTCAGCACGGGTCTGGTGTACGGCACCGGGCGGGGGCGTCCGATGACCGAGGACGACGAGAGCCGGCCCGGCGGCGAGATGTGGGGCGCGTACACCGAGTCCAAGGCGGCGGCCGAGCGGGAACTGCTCGCGCTGGACGGGATCGAGGTACGGATCGGCCGGCTGCCCTTCGTCTACGGGGAAGGCGACCCGCACCTCGCGCAGTCCCTGCTCTGGGCGGCGAACTGGGCGTCGGTCCAGCGGTTGCAGATGGCCCACCACGCCGACGTCGCCCAGGGGCTGCTGCGCCTCCTGTACGCGCCGGCGGTGAGCGGCCCGCTCTACAACATCGCCGACGACGCCCCCGTCACGGCGCTCGAACTGCACGCGCTCAACGGTGTCGAGGCGCCCGCCGACCTGCACACCCGGACCGACCCCGACCCGTGGTTCGGGGTCATGTCCAGCGAGCGCATCCGCCGCGACCTGGGCTTCCGGCCGATCTACCCGTCGGTCTGGGCGGCCCGGGCCGCGGGGGCGCTGTAGTCCGGCGCCGCCGTCGTCACCTCTGGGTCCGAAGGACGTCCCGCAGCCAGGCGTACGACGCCTTCGGGGTGCGCTGGAGCGTTTCGTAGTCGACGTGGACCAGGCCGAAGCGGCGCGCGTACCCTTCCGCCCACTCGAAGTTGTCCAGCAGCGACCACACGAAGTAGCCGCGCACGTCGACGCCCGCTTCGACCGCCCGGTGCAGGGCGCGGAGGTGGCCGTCCAGGTAGGCGATGCGCTGCTGGTCGTCGACGCCCTCGTAGGAGCAGCCGTTCTCCGTGATGACGACCGGCGGGAGGCGGTCGCCGTAGCGCTCCTTGAAGGTCGTCAGCAGCTCGGTCAGGCCCTCGGGGACCACCGGCCAGCCGAAGTCCGTCACCGGGACGCCCTCGATCTGCTGGACGGAGAAGGGGAGTTCGGCCGGGATGGTGATCCCGCCGAACTCGATCTCGGCGCCCTGCGGGGCGCCCACCTTCGTCGGGGCGTAGTAGTTGACGCCGTACCAGTCGAGCGGCTCGGAGATCGTCTTCAGGTCGGAGGCCACGTCCCCCGGCATCAACTCGCCGAGCCCGTCCGGGTATTCGCCGAGCAGGACGGGCTCCGCGAACAGCCTGTTCAGCAGGAGGTCGTAGAACGCGGCCGCCTCCAGGTCGGCGGGTTCCCGGGAGGCCGGCCAGGTCGGGCCGTGCGAGTTGGCGATGCCGATGTCGGTGGCGCCGGCCGCGCGCAGGGCCTGGACGGCGAGGCCGTGCCCCAGCAACTGGTGGTGGGCGGCCGGGAGCGCGTCGAACAGGAGCTGCTTGCCGGGGGCGTGGGTGCCGAGGGCGTGGCCCAGCAGGGTGTGTTCGGCGGGCTCGTTGATCGTGATCCACTTCTTCACCCGGTCGCCGAGGCGGCCGACGACCACCGACACGTACTCGGCGAACCGGGCGGCGGTGTCCCGCTCCAGCCAGTCGAGTCGGGCCGGCAGGTCCCAGTGGAAGAGGGTGGGGACCGGGCGTACGCCGGCCGCGAGCAGTTCGTCGACGAGACGGTCGTAGAAGTCCAGGCCGCCGGGGGAGTTCACCCGGGGCCAGGAGATCGAGAAGCGGTAGGCGTCCACGCCGAGCCCCTTGAGCAGGGCCACGTCCTCGCGGTAGCGGTGGTAGTGGTCGCAGGCCACCGCCGCCGTCGAGCCGTCCTTCACATGCCCCGGCTCGGCCGTGAACGTGTCCCAGACGGACGGCTCGCGCTCGTCGACCGCGCCCTCGATCTGGTGGGCGGAGGTGGACACACCCCACAGGAAGCCGGCCGGGAACTGGGGGATCGGGTGCGCCGCGTCGCGCGGATCGTTCGCCATGGGCGGGATCATCCTTACCGATGGGTAAGGAAGTCAACGCCCCAGCGGGAAGTGCCGGTTGCCCGCCCGGTCAGGCGCCTTCCTTCAGCACCCGCGAGATCAGCCTGCGCTGCTCCTCGGTGAGTCCGGGGTCGGCCGCGTGCACCGTCTTCCCGTCGATCGTGATCTCGTACGAGAACCCGTCCGGGACCCCGACCGGACGGGAGCGGTGGCCGGCGGCGAGGACCCGCTCCGCCAGCGACTCGAACTCACGGGCATCGGGCCGCCCCGAGGTGTCCACCCCGGCGCTGCGCTCGATGCCCGCGAACCCGCCCGTGCGTGCTACCTGAATACGCATGGGTCCCTGTCTATTACGGACTCGGAGAATGCGCTACGCACTCGGAGAACGCGCCGCGGACTCAGAGAATCCGCACCCCCACCTGCTCCCACGCCTTGGCCACGGCCTGGAGCTCCTCCCCGCCGTCGCCGAAGCGCTCGCGCGCGGCCTTCACCGTGAGCCCCGCGAAGTCGGTGAAGAAGGCCCGCTCGCCGAGCTCGCCGCCGGTCAGGACGTCGTACCAGATCTGTCCGGCCTTCTCCCAGGCGTAGCCGCCGAGGGCGGTGGCGGCCAGGTAGAACGCGTGGTTGGGGATGCCCGAGTTGATGTGGACGCCGCCGTTGTCGCGGCCGGTGCGGACGTAGTCGTCCATCGTCGCGGGCTGCGGGTCCTTGCCGAGGACGTCGTCGTCGTACGCGGTGCCCGGGGCCTTCATGGAGCGCAGGGCGCTGCCGGTGACGTCCGGGGCGAGCAGCTCCGCGCCGATCAGCCAGTCGGCCTCGGCGGCGGTCTGGCCGAGGGAGTACTGCTTGATGAGCGAGCCGAAGACGTCGGACATCGACTCGTTGAGGGCGCCCGGCTGACCGTTGTAGGTCAGGTTCGCCGTGTACTGCGTGACGCCGTGGGCCAGCTCGTGCCCGATGACGTCGATGGAGTTGGTGAAGTCGACGAAGATCTCGCCGTCGCCGTCGCCGAACACCATCTGCTCGCCGTTCCAGAACGCGTTGTTGTAGCCCTCGTCGTAGTGCACGGTGGCGTCGAGCGGCAGGCCGTCGCCGTCGATCGAGTGGCGCTGGTAGGCCTTCAGGAACAGGTCGAAGGTGGCGCCGAGGCCGGAGTAGGCGCGGTTGACGGTGGCGTCCCGGCCGGGGTCCTGGCCCTCGCCGCGGACCTTGGTCCCGGGCAGCGAGGTGCCGTGCTCGGCGTCGTAGATCGTGCGCAGCGGCTGGTCCGACGGCGCCTTCGCGGTCGGGACGGCCGCGAGACGGTACTCCGTGGTCACCTGGCGGAGCGTGCGCAGCTCGCCGTCGCGCAGCAGGGTGCGCTGGGCGGGGCCGGCGAGAGCGGGGTTGTCGCTGCGCGCCAGCCGGTCGAGGATGTGCGGCGGTACGACGGTGCAGAAGACGGGCTCGAAGCCCCCGTGAGTCGTCATGTCCGGCACCCTTGCACTGCGTGATGTCGGTGTCACCATCGGCAACCATGATCGGTGAAAAACGGTGACAAACATGGCCGATCCATGGCTTTGAGTGGTATGGCGCACGTTTCGCACCATTGGTTCCGGTGGTCCCGCATACTGATACGGACCCGCGCGGCACAGGGGGCTCGGCTACAGTGCAGAGCACTATGCATTTCGGGCTGCTTCTCCTTAGCTGCCGCGGCGAGGGCCTGTAGTCGAGGCCGACTCCCTCCCCGCGGAGCTTGGTGTTGCGTGTCGGCCGTCCTTCCGTCCGGACACTTCCGGTCATTCTGAGGAGCCACCGCACCATGGCGAACCGCCAGCAGCCCAGCCACATGCCGATCCACAAGTACGGACAGTACGAGCAGGTCGACATCGCCGACCGCGCCTGGCCGAACAACCGGATCACCGTCGCCCCCCGCTGGCTCTCCACCGACCTGCGCGACGGCAACCAGGCCCTGATCGACCCCATGTCGCCCGAGCGCAAGCGCCGGATGTTCGACCAGCTGGTCAAGATGGGCTACAAGGAGATCGAGGTCGGCTTCCCGGCCTCCGGCCAGACCGACTTCGACTTCGTGCGCTCGATCATCGAGGAAGAGGGCGCGATCCCGGACGACGTCACGATCTCCGTGCTGACCCAGGCCCGTGAGGACCTGATCGAGCGGACCGTGGAGTCCCTGAAGGGCGCCAGGCGCGCCACCGTGCACCTGTACAACGCCACCGCGCCGGTCTTCCGTCGCGTCGTCTTCCGCGGCTCGAAGGACGACATCAAGCAGATCGCCGTCGACGGCACCCGGCTGGTCATGGAGTACGCGGAGAAGCTGCTGGGCCCGGAGACGGAGTTCGGCTACCAGTACTCGCCGGAGATCTTCACCGACACCGAGCTGGACTTCGCCCTGGAGGTCTGCGAGGCGGTGATGGACGTCTACCAGCCCGGTCCGGGCCGCGAGATCATCCTGAACCTGCCGGCCACCGTCGAGCGCTCCACGCCCTCCACCCACGCCGACCGCTTCGAGTGGATGAGCCGCAACGTCTCGCGCCGCGAGCACGTCGTGATCTCCGTCCACCCGCACAACGACCGCGGCACGGCCGTCGCGGCGGCCGAGCTGGCGCTGATGGCCGGCGCCGACCGCGTCGAGGGCTGTCTGTTCGGCCAGGGCGAGCGCACCGGCAACGTCGACCTGGTCACCCTGGGCATGAACCTGTTCTCGCAGGGCGTCGACCCGCAGATCGACTTCTCCGACATCGACGAGATCCGTCGTACGTGGGAGTACTGCAACCAGATGGAGGTCCACCCGCGCCACCCGTACGTGGGCGACCTGGTCTACACGTCCTTCTCCGGCTCCCACCAGGACGCCATCAAGAAGGGCTTCGACGCGATGGAGGCCGACGCGGCCGCCAAGGGCGTCACGGTCGACGACATCGAGTGGGCGGTCCCCTACCTGCCGATCGACCCGAAGGACGTCGGCCGCTCCTACGAGGCCGTGATCCGCGTCAACTCGCAGTCCGGCAAGGGCGGGATCGCGTACGTCCTGAAGAACGACCACAAGCTGGACCTGCCGCGCCGGATGCAGATCGAGTTCTCGAAGCTGATCCAGGCCAAGACCGACGCCGAGGGCGGCGAGGTCACCGGCAGCGCCATCTGGGCCGTCTTCCAGGACGAGTACCTGCCGAACCCGGAGAACCCCTGGGGCCGCATCCAGGTCCGCACCGGCCAGTCGACGACCGACACCGACGGCGTGGACACCCTCACCGTCGAGGCCACGGTCGACGGCGAGGACACGGTCCTGACCGGCACCGGCAACGGTCCGATCTCGGCCTTCTTCAACGCCCTGGAGTCCGTCGGCATCGACGTACGCCTGCTGGACTACCAGGAGCACACGATGAGCGAGGGCGCCTCCGCGCAGGCCGCCTCGTACATCGAGTGCGCGATCGGCGACAAGGTCCTGTGGGGCATCGGCATCGACGCGAACACGACGCGTGCGTCGCTGAAGGCGGTCGTCTCCGCCGTCAACCGCGCGACCCGCTGACCGCCCTGACCGGTGGTTTAGGGGCCCTGACCGCTGTATACGGCGGTCAGGGCCCCGTCGTTTATCAGCCACCCTTCCGTAGAGGTCACGGAAAGGTCTCGTCCAGAGTGCTGACTGCACCTCTTACCTGTGGCTAACATCACGCAGACGCGGCGATGTTGCCGCGGCATTACGCGGAGGTGCGACGTGCTGCCAGGACGGGGACGAGACGGCCGTGTCACCAGGCGTGCGCGCATCCTGGGCACCCGCACCGTATGGACGCCCATGGGCGACGGCGAGTTCTTCTGCCCGGGCTGCGGCGGTGACCGCAACTACCAGCGGCTGACCGGGCAGCGCCGCTTCACCGTCCTCGGCGTGCCGGTCGTGCCGCGCGGCGAGACCGGCCCGGTCGTCGAGTGCGCGGCCTGCCGCCGCCACTTCGGCACCGACGTCCTCGACCACCCCACCACCGTGCGCTTCTCGGCGATGCTCCGCGACGCCGTCCACACGGTCGCCCTCGCGGTCCTGTCCGCGGGCGGCACCTGCGCCCGGACGGCCCTGGAGGCGGCGGCGGGCGCGGTGCGCGCGGCCGGCTTCGCCGACTGCACGGAGGAACAGCTCGCGGCCCTCGTCGAGGCCCTCGCCGCCGACACCGGCCGCAGCTACGGCGAGCCGTACGGCGCCGGCCTCGCCATAGAGCTCCACGAGGCCCTCGACCCGCTCGCCCCGCACCTCGCTCCGGTAGGACGAGAATCGATCCTGCTGCAGGGCGCCCGCATCGCCCTGGCGGACGGCCCGTACACCCCGTCCGAGCGAGAGGTCCTCGCGACGGTGGGCGCGGCCCTGACCATCTGCGCGGACGACGTGACCCGGCTCCTGGTGGCGGCCCGCACCCCCTCTTGACACCCCCTCCTGACACCCCCCGGCTCCCCCCGGATACTCCCTGGGGAGTAACGCGGCCGTCCGGCCACCCCCGGCAGTACCCCCGAACTCGCCCTCGGGCGCGACGTACCGGCCCCTTCCCGCCGGGAGTCTGGAGAACGTATCCAGACAGCCGTGCCGAAGGGAGGGCCCGTCTCATGGGGGCCGCAGATGTCATGGGGGCCGGGAAGCGGAGGAGCGTCCGCAGGGCTGTGCCCTGGTTGATGCTCGCGCTGTGGGTGGGCGTGCTCGCGCTCGCCTCGCCGTTCGCCGCCAAACTCGCCGACGTACAGCACGACCGGGTCACCGACTACCTGCCGGCGAGCGCCGACTCGACCCGGGTCGCGAAGCTCCAGGAGCAGCTGCCCGGCGGCGAGAGCACCGAACTCGTCCTCGTCTACCACCGCGACGGCGGACTCACCGCCGCCGACCGCACGACGGCCCGCGAGCAGGTCGCGCAGATCGCCGGGGACCACGCGCTGACCGGGACCCCCGAGGGCGTCCCGTCCGCCGACGGCGCCACGCTGATGTACCCGGTCGCCACCAACGAGCCCGGCACGGACGAGGCCAAGCGGGACGCCCTCGTCGACGACGTCCGCCGAGTCGCCCACAGCGACGGCGGGTTGACGGTCGAGGTGGGCGGGACCGGCGCACTGGCCACCGACGCGAGCAAGGTGTACGAGTCGCTCGGCGGGCCGCTGCTCTACACCACCGTCGGCGTCGTCGCGCTCCTGCTGATCGTCATCTACCGCAGCCCGGTGCTGTGGCTCGTGCCGCTCGTCGTGGCCGCGATCGCCGACTTCCTGTCCATGGGCGTCGCCTACGGCCTCAACCAGGCCTTCGGAACGACCGTCTCCGGGCAGAGCTCGGGCATCATGACCATCCTCGTCTTCGGCGCCGGCACGGACTACGCCCTGCTGCTGGTCTCCCGGTACCGGGAGGAGCTGCGGCGCGTGGAGCGGCCGCACGACGCGATGGCGGCCGCGCTGCGCGGCTGCGGGCCCGCCGTGCTCGCCTCCTCCGGGACCGTCGCCGCCGGACTGCTGTGCCTGCTCGCCGCCGACCTCAACTCCAACCGGGGGATGGGCCCGCTCGGCACCGTCGGCGTGCTGTGCGCGCTGCTCGCCATGCTGACGCTGCTGCCCGCGCTCCTGGTGCTGCTGGGCCGCCGGGTGTTCTGGCCGCTGGTGCCCGCCTACGGCTCCGTGCCCAAGGTGCGCCGGTCGCTGTTCTCCGCGATGGGCACGTCGGCCGGACGGCGCCCGCGGACCGTCCTCGCGGCGGGCGCCGTCCTGCTCGGGGCGCTCGCGCTGGGCGCGCTGAACCTGCCCGGCGCGGTCAAACAGCAGGACTCCTTCGTCGACCGGCCCGAGTCGGTCACCGCGATGCGGACCCTCGCGACGGCCTTCCCGGAGCAGTCCGCCCAGCCCATCGAGGTCATGACCCCGGCCGGCCGGGCCGACGCCACGCTCGCCGCGATCCGGGACACGGACGGCGTCGCCGACGCCCGCGCGGGCCGCACCGGCGGGGGGTGGACGGAGATCGCGGTGACCGCCGCCGCACCTCCGCAGTCGGCGGCCGAGACGGCGACCATCGAGAACCTGCGGGACCGGCTGACCGGCTCCTACGTCGGCGGGCCCAGCGCCCAGCAGATCGACCTGGTCGACGCCAACGCCCGCGACCGGCTCGTCGTCGTGCCGATCGTCCTCGTCTCCGTCCTGCTGATCCTGATCGTGCTGCTGCGCTCGCTGGTCGCGCCGCTGATGCTGGTCGCCGCCGTGGTCGCGGTGTGGGGCGCGGCGCTCGGCCTCGGCGGGCTGCTGTTCGGGCCGGTGTTCGGCTTCGAGGGCACGGATCCGGGGCTCGGACTGCTCTCCTTCGTGTTCCTGGTCGCCCTCGGCGTCGACTACGGCATCTTCCTGATGCACCGGATGCGGGAGGAGTCGATGCGCGGCGCCGAGCCCGCGGCCGCCGCGCTGAGCGCGCTGCGCACGACCGGCGGGGTCATCGCCTCGGCCGGCCTCGTCCTCGCCGCGACCTTCGCCGTGCTGACGAACATGGGGCTCGTGCAACTCGTCGAGCTGGGCTTCGTGATCGCGGTGGGCGTGCTGCTGGACACGTTCCTCGTCCGGACCTACCTGGTCACCAGCGCGAGCGTGGCGCTGGGCCGGCGGGTGTGGTGGCCGGGCAAGCTGTCCCGGGCGCCGGAACCCGAACCGGCCGACCATGAGCGGCAGTTCGCGTGAGCACACGGGCGCCCCTCCCTCCCGGAGAGGCGCCCGTGTGCCGCAGGATGGTCCCGTGCAGGCAACCACGACAACGGCGCGGCACCGCCGGGGCGAGCGGATCATGGCGGTGGTCCACCGCGACCCCTGCACCGCCCCGCACCGCACCCGCAACGACGCGCTGCTGGCCGCGGCGACGGCCGCCCTCGCCGCCGCCCTCGCCCTCGTCGGCAGCGACGGGCTGCGGCCCGACGCGCTCGGCTGGACGCTGCTCCTCACCGCGCACGTGCCACTCGCCCGGCGCCGCCACCGCCCGCTGGCGGTGCTGCTCGCGGTGGTGGCCTGCGTCGTCCCGTACCACGCCCTCGACAACGACCACGCCGCGCCCGTCCCCGCGACCATGGTGGCGCTCTACACGGTCGCGGCGAGCGGCACGGCCCGCCGCACGCTGCTCACCGGCGCCACCGTCCTGAGCCTGACGCTGATCATCAACGGCCTCATCAAGCCCGACGGGGTGCTGGAGGTGCTGCGGATCTCCGGCTGGGTCGTCGCCGTCCTCTTCTGCGGGATGAGCGCCCGCTACTACCGGCAGTACCTCGCCGCCATCGTCGAGCGCGCCGAGCGCGCCGAACGCACCCGGGAGGAGGAGGCCCGCCGCCGGGTCGCCGAGGAACGCCTGCGCATCGCCCGTGACCTGCACGATCTGCTCGCCCACACCATCACCCTGATCGGCGTGCAGACCTCTGTCGCCGCCCATGTCCTGGCCGCGGACCCCGACCGGCTCGACCGCGCGGCCGTCGCCAAGGCCCTGGACGACATCGCCGGCACCTGCCGCAACGCGCGCGGCGAGCTCCGTACGACGCTGGAGGTGCTGCGCGAGAACGACGCCCCCGACGCGCGGGGGCCGCTGCCCGGCCTGCACGGTCTGCCCGACCTCGCCGAGACGGCCCGCGCGGCGGGCGCCGAGGTCGAGCTCTCGGTGGGGGCCGGGGAGGTGCCGCCCGCGGTGGGCGCGGCCGCCTACCGGATCGTGCAGGAGGCGCTGACCAACGCGGTGCGGCACGGCGGACGGGAGGACCTCGCCGTCGGTGTGCGGGTGCACGAGGAGCAGGGCGCCCTGCGGGTGACGGTGACCGACGACGGGGCGGGGGCCGGCGCGGGCCCGCCCGGGTTCGGACTCGTCGGGATGCGCGAACGGGCGCGCAGTGTGGGCGGCACACTGGAGGCCGGGCCGAGGGACGACGAGAGGAAGGGCTACGAGGTGCGTGCCGTACTGCCGACGGAGGCCGTCCGATGAGCGTCCCACGGAACGACCGGAACGACCCGGTGACCGATGCGCGTCCGATCCGGGTGCTGCTCGCCGACGACCAGACGCTGGTCCGGGCCGCGTTCGCGATGCTCGTCGAGTCGGCGTCGGACACGGCGGTGGTCGGACAGGCCGGCACCGGCCGGGAGGCGGTCGCCCTGGCCCGCGACACCCGCCCCGACCTGATCGTGATGGACATCCGCATGCCCGATCTGGACGGCATCGAGGCGACCCGGCTGATCGCCGCCGACGAGGAGCTGGCCGGGGTCCGCGTCCTCGTCCTGACCACCTACGACACCGACGAGAACATCGTCGAGGCGCTGCGCGCGGGCGCCTCCGGCTTTCTGGTGAAGGACACCCGGCCCGCCGACCTCCTGGACGCCATCCGCACGGTCGCCGCCGGTGAGGCGCTGCTGTCGCCCGGACCGACGGCCCGGCTGATCGCCCGTTTCCTGCGCAGCCCTTCCGGGCCGCCCGTCGCGGGCGGCCCGGAAGGGCTCTCCGAACGGGAGCGCGAGGTGCTCGCCCTGGTCGCGCGGGGCCTGACCAACACCGAGATCGCCGAGGCGCTGGGCCTCAGCCCGCTCACCGCGAAGACCCACGTCAGCCGGATCATGGGCAAGCTGGGCGCCCGGGACCGGGCCCAACTGGTCATCGTGGCCTACGAGTCGGGGCTGGTCGCCCCGGGAAGGACGTGACGGGCCGTCCCGGCCGGCATTGCCGCAGGCCTTACGGCAGCGTCCGCTCGTACGTCTCGTCCGTGTCGGAGTCGTAGACCAGCCTGCCGGTCGCGTCGAAGCCCTTGATGTGCGGGGCGACGGTGACCTGCCGGTTCAGGATGCCGGCGGCGACGAACCAGCCGTGGTCGAGGGTCGCCGTCGCGCTGCCGTCGCCGTAGGAGACGGTCACCTTGGCCACCGACGGCTCCACCGTGCCGATGACCCCCCAGCGGAACGGCAGCTTCCAGTTGCCCTTGTCGAGGAACGACTGCTGGTACAGCTTGCCGCCGTTGATGTCGGAGACGACCAGGCCCGTCGGACCGGCGTCGGGCGAGCTGACATTGATGCCGGACGCCTCCCCGCCCTTGATGGTGCAGATCAGCCGGACGTCGGTCTTCTCCTTGACCGCGACGACGTAGATGCCGTCACCGGGGGAGTTGGTGTCGCCGGTGCTGCGCATCGCCAGGAGCATCCGGTAGTCCCCGGCGTCGCCCAGATAGTCCTTCTCCAGGCCGCCCGACGGCTTCGCGTCGTCGTAGGCCAGGCACTTCTCGAGCCCGTCCGCGGCCTGCTCGGCCGTCACCCCGTCCAGCAACTGCCCCCCGGAGGCCGTGTCGGCCCCGGCGGTCCCGGAGGCCTGCGCGGTCGGGGTGCGCGGGGCGCCGACCGACGGCCTGGGAGCCGCCGTGTCCGCGCCCCGCGCCCCGTTCCCCCCGGCCACGGCATACGCCCCCACCGGCACCGCGGCCAGCGTCGCCAGCACGGCTCCGGTCACCGCCACGCGCTGTCGCCGCTCGGCCAGTCCGCGTCGCCGGATGGCCGGATACGGCGCCGGCGAGGGCTGCACGGAGTGCGCGTCCTCGGCGAGCAACTCCCGCATCCGCTCCTCGAACCCGAAGTCCCTTTGATCGTCCACCCCGTTCACCGAAGGCCTCCCTGCCCCTGACTCTGAACCTGTGCACCGGCGCGACCTGCGGTCAGCCCCGGATACGAACGCAACTTCGCCAGCCCCTTCGAGGCCTGGCTCTTGACCGTGCCGGGCGAGCAGCCGAGCACCTCGGCCACCTCCGCCTCGGACAGGTCCTCCCAGTACCGGAGCACCACCACCGCCCGTTGTCTCGGCGGCAGTTGGGCCAGACCGGCCAGCAGGGAGCCGCGCTCCTCCACCCGCCCGGCGCCCTCGTCACGGCCCGCCCGCTCCGGCGGCGCCGCGGTCAGCGCCTCCCTGACCCGCCGCTTGCGGAACCGGTCGCTGTTGCAACTGACCAGCATCCGCCGGACGTACGCCTCCGGGTTGTCGCTGCGCGAGATCCGCCGCCACGACCGGTACGCCTTGGCCAGCGCGGTCTGCGTCAGATCCTCCGCGTGGTGGACGTCTCCCGTGAGCAGATAGGCGGTTCGCACGAGCCGGGACCACCGGGCTCTGACGAACTCCTGGAACCGCTCCTCTTGTTCCGCCTGCATCAAGCACCCCTCCTCGCCCTCCAGACCACCGGTCGGCCCGAATCGGTTGCCCGACGACCACGAGCACGTTCGAATGAGGCGATGGACGAGGCAACGGACGAGACCCCGGACGAGACGACGCACGCGGCGACGAACGAGGCGACGGACGCGGCGACGGCGAGCGACGCGTGGGCCTGGCGGCCGGGGCAACCCGGAGTGCTGGTACTGCCGTCCGGGCGGCTGATCCGCGGCCGCGGGCTGCGCCGCCCGCTGGACCCGACGGCGCCGACACCCGCGTACGGCGTGTACCTCCTCGGCAAGCGCCCCCAGCAGACCCCCTGGGAGTCCCGCTGGATCCACTGGCCCGACTTCCGCCTCCCCGCCGACCACCGGGCCGCCCGCGCGACCCTGATCGAAGCGTGGCGCAGGGCGGCCGACACGAGAGTCGAGATCGCCTGCGACGGCGGCCGCGGCCGCACCGGAACAGCCCTGGCCTGCCTGGCCATCCTGGACGGCGTCCCCCCACAGGAGGCGGTGGAGTTCGTCCGCCGGGGCTACGACCGGCGTGCGGTGGAGACGCCTTGGCAGCGCAGGTATGTGCGGCGGTTCGGCCCCGCCGAGGAGACGGAGGGCCGAAGTTAGACTGACGTCCTCTCATACATGGCGTACGAGTCCTGGGCGCAGGCCGCCGGAGCAGGCCCTGACGGGGAGGCGATGATGTCTGCATCAACAGTGGTGATCGGTGCCGGCGTGATCGGACTCACCACAGCGGTCCGTCTCGCGGAGGCGGGCCGGGACGTACGCGTCGACGCCGAACTGCTCCCCGGCGCCACGACCTCGGCGGCGGCAGGCGCCTCGTGGGATCCCTTCCTTGTCGAACCCGCCGATCTCGTGGAGCGCTGGAGCAAGGAAACCCTTCGGGTTCTGTCGGCGCTCAGCGCCGACGACGGAACCGGGGTTCGTCTCGTCGAGGGCACGCACCAGTCCCGTGTGCCGTGCGAGGTGCCGGCGTGGTCCGCATGGGTCGAAGCCGACCTGTGCGACCGGGGGGAGCTACGCCCGGGCTACGTCGAGGGATGGCGCTACCGTGCTCCCGTCGTCGACATGCCCAAGTACCTCGGATATCTCGTCGATCGATTGGGCAAGGCCGGCGGTCGGCTCCGGCAGCACCGCTACACCTCGATCGAAGAGGCGCTGACGGAGGCGCCCGTCATCGTGAACTGCACGGGAACCGGATCGAGAACCCTCGTCGACGATCCGTCCGTACAGGCTGTACGGGGGCAACTCGTCGTGGTCGGGAATCCTGGAATCGAGACCTTCTTCTGCGACGACACCCCCGAAGCCGAGGAACTCACCTATATCTACCCCCAGTCCGACGTGGTGATTCTGGGCGGTACCTCGGACTGGGACAACTGGGATGTCCGTTTTGACGCCGAGGCTGCCCTGGACATCGTCCGACGATGTGCGGCGGTCGAGCCTGCCCTCGTCGGCGCTCCGGTGGTCGGCCACCGCGTGGGGCTCAGGCCGGTCCGGCCACAGGTGCGACTGGAGGCGGAGAACCGCGAGGGCACGCTGCTCCTGCACAACTACGGTCATGGAGGCGCTGGGCTGACCCTGTCCTGGGGATGTGCACGAGAGGTCGCGGATCTGTTGAGCGCCGCCGAGGAACTCACTCCCTGATCTGCCACTGCCGGCGCCCCGCGGTTCCTGCCTCCGGACCGCGGCGGAAGAGATACAGCCAGGTTCGGGCAGCCAGGACACCGGCCAGAGTGGCCGTCCATGGCCAACTGGTGGTGTTCGTCGCGATGACAGCCGCACCGATGAGGGGCGAAGCCGCCGTGAGGACCATGAGGACGATCTCCGCCAGGCTTTTGCGGAACCGGTAGGCGATGGAGAACTCCGACTGTTCGTACCAGCCGATGCCCATGCTCAGGAGTGCGGCCAGGACCATTGTCGTCTTCGGATCGCCGCTGGCTTGTGCGTAGGTGACGGGGAGCGAGATGAGGAAGGGCAGCACACCCCCGTATTCGGAGAGTACATTGCCGTATTTCATGATCCGCCCGAATGTGTTCGAGTGGATCCTGGCCAGCTCTCCTGAGGCACTCGCGTAGATGATCAGGGACAACACCGTGCTGAAGGTCGCGCCGATGAGGAGAAGGCGCACATCGTCCGGGAAGCGTGTCGACGTGAAGGCGAAGCCCAGGAGGAAGGTGATGGCGGCGAGTATCGCCCCGGAGAACGCGATGCCGGCCGCCGCCTCGCCGGACTGGAGGGTCGAGGGGTCGTCCTGCTCGAAACGCATGATCTCCAGCGCCGGCTCGCCCCGCAGGGAGACCAACGAGGTCACGGCCTGATCCTGCGGTGCGAGTGACTCGATCAGTTGAGCCTGCGCCCGCAGGGGCACGAGGTACCGCGTGTCGGGGTCGATGTATTCGACGCGGCTCTTGTGCTGATAGTGAAGGCAGATGCCGTCGGCGTTCCGGCTGGTGCGCATGACGCGTGTGCCGATGAAGCCGTTCTTCAGCAGGAGGCCGGACATCGGGATGTCCGCCGCTTCGACCACGGCCGAGAACAACGGGACCGGCCCAGGAAGTTCCGAGATCCGCATCGACAGCTCCTCCAGGAGCCGCAGCGCCATGCCGCGCCTTCGCAGGTCGTTGCGCACGGCGATCACCGACAGCCGTACATGTCCGGAAGAAGGCCTCTCCGCGGCGGCGAGCCCGACGATTCGGCCGTCGGACTCGGCGACCCGGACCGTGCCTCCGGCGATCGATTCGGTCAGGAGGGTCGAGGACGGGACGTCAGCGGGGTCACATGCCTCGGCCAGCAGACGGGTGAGTTGTGGAAGGTCGTCCGCACGTGCGTTCCGAGTGGACCATGCGCTCATCCCGATCGGGCCCCCTCGGCCGCGCCCGTCGACGCAGACCTGCCGTCACCGTCCCACGTCCCCGAATGCACTGCTCCCCAAGCCGCGTTCGATGCTACAGAACGGAGTTGTGTCGGGCACCTGCCATGGACAGCCTGGCCGAAGCGCGCTGCCTGTCCAGCGCGGGGAGACCGCTTCCCGCGACCTCCCCACATGCTGCCGACCCGCTCGGTTCCCGAGCGCTCAGCCCAGCGTCTCCGCCAGCAGTGCCGCCGTTTCCACGATCAGATCGTGGTCGTAGGCGGCGTCCCGGTCCGGCTTGGTGAGTTGGACGGACAGGACGATCGGGGTGCCGTCCGGGGTCCAGGCGATGCCGGCGTCGTTGTCGGCGCCGTACCAGCCGCCGCCGGTCTTGTCGGCGAGCGTCCAGGTCGGGGGCAGGCCCTTGCGGAAGCGGTTGACGCTGGTGACAGTGCCGAGCATCCAGTCGGTCAGCCGGTCGCGGTCGGGGGCGTCCAGGACGTCTCCGAGGACCAGCCGGGCGTAGGTGCGGCCGATCGCGTACGGGCTGGTGGTGTCCGTGACGCGGTCCGGCTCGGCCGAGTTGAGGTCGGGTTCCCAGCGGTCGAGGCGGGTGACGCGGTCGCCGACGGAGCGGGCGAAGCGGGTGACCGCGGTGGGGCCGCCCAGCTCGCGCAGGAGCAGGTTGCCGGCCGTGTTGTCGCTGACCTGGATCGCGGCGGCGGACAACTCGGCGACCGTCATGCCGTCGGCCACGTGGGTCTCGGTGACCGGGGAGTTCGCCACCACCTCGTCGGCGGTGTAGTGGATCCGGCGGGCCAGTACCTCGCCGTCCCGGTCCAGGTCCCGCAGGACGGCCGCCACCGCGAGCGGCTTGAACAGCGAGCAGACCGGGAAGAGTTCGTCGGCGCGGTACCGGACGGAGCGGCGGGTGCGGACGTTGTACGCGAACACTCCCAGCCGGGCGCCGTGACCGGCTTCGAGGTCGCGCAGCCGGGCGGTGACGGGGTCGGCGGTCGCACGGGCGGAGGTGGCGGTCAGCAGCGTGGCTGCGGTGGCCGCGCCCGCGGTGAGGAGGGTGCGACGGGTGGTGTGGGAGGTGGGGGTGGTGTGGGAGGTGGGCGAGCCTAAGATCGTTCTCTCCGTCCGTCGGTGACTTCGGCGACCTCGGTAACTTCAGTCACTGGGGTCTCACTTGTCACGGACGTCTCGCCTTGCCGTCCGGTTGCGAGCAGCAGCGGTGTCGCCAGGAGGGCCACTCCCGCCACGGCGAGCGCGGTGCGCGGGCCGGTGAAGGAGGCCAGGACGCCCCACAGGGCCGTCAGTACGGCGGTGGTCGCCTTGGTGCCGACCGACCACGCCGACAGCGTGCGGGCCACCCGGTCCGTCGGCGTCAGCTCCAGGCGGGTCGTGGCGAGGACGGGGTTGAAGACGCCGATGCAGGTGATCAGGCCGAACTCCACGATCATCACCAGGGCCATGCCGCCCGCGCCCGGCCCCACGAAGGCCAGCCCGAGCGGCCAGCAGACGCGCAGTGTCCCGGAGGTCAGCAGCACGCGGCGCCGTCCGTACCGGGCGACCAGTGGAGGGGCCAGCCGCGAGCCGATCAGCCCGCCGGTGCAGGGCACGGCGAACGCGAGCGTGAACTGCCAGGGCGCGAGGTGCAGCGGCCCGAGCATCAGCACGGCCAGCAGGGGCGACCCGGCCATGATCAGCCCGTTCACGAGAGCCGTGTTGAGGAAGAGCGGACGGAGCGAACGGTGGGAGAGCAGGTGCCGCCAGCCGACCACCAGATCCCCGACGGTAAGCCGCCGCCCCCGGCCGCCCGGCCCCGGCCCCGGACCTGCCCCCGGACCCGGCCCTGACCCCGCCTTGCCGCCGCCGTCCGCCGGCTCCTCGGAGCCCACCCGCTCCACGAGACCGCCCCGCGGCGGACTCACCTTGCCGAGGTCGTCCGAAACCTTCCGGACCACCGGCTGCCGCTGCCGTACCGGCCAGGCAGGCACGTCGGGTCCGGCCGACCCTGCCGACTCTGCCGGGCCTGCCGGGCCTGCCGACTCTGCCGGGCCTGCCGACTCTGCCGACCCTGCCGGGCCCGCCGACCCTGCTGGGCCAGCCGGTTCCGGCTTGCGCCTGCTGTCGCCGTACGGCAGCTCCCGGTTCGCCGGCCGCGGTACCGTCCCAGCCGTCTTCGCGGTCCCCGCCGTCCCCGATGTCTTCGCCGGACCCGCCGGACCCGCCGGACCCGCCGGACCCGCCGGACCCGCCGGACCCGCCGGACCCGCCGTCTTCGGCGGACCCGCCGGATCCGGTTCCTGCGCGCGAACCGACCGTAGTCCCAGTGCCGACAGCAGGTAGCTCGCCGCGTCCGCCGCGATCATCGCGACCGGGCCGAGCAGGGCGATCGAGGCTCCGCCGAGTGCCGGGCCCAGCATGGTCGCCGTCCAGGTCGTGGACTCGAAGCGGCCGTTCGCCACCAGGAGGTCCTCCGGTGGGAGCAGGCTCTTCAGGAAGGCGCCGCTCGCCGCCGTGAACGAGATGTCGGCCGCCGCGACGACCATCGAGACCAGCAGGAGCTGTCCCAGCCCGAGTGCGCCGAGGGCATAGGCCGCGGGGACGCTCAGCATGGCCGCGCAGCGCACGAGGTCCGCGGTGATCATCACGGGCCGTTTGCGGCGGAACTCCACCCACGGTCCGAGCGGCACCGCCAGCACCGCGCCCACCGCAGGGCCCACCGCCGCCAGCGCCGCCACCTCGGACGGCCCGGCGTGCAGCTTCAGCACGGCGATCATCGGGAACGCGTTGAACGCGAGCCACGTCCCGAAGGAACTCACGGCGTACGCCGCCCACAACCACCCGAAGTCGCGCCCCAGCGCCCGCCGCACCACCCGGGGATCCTAGGACCTGTACGCGGAGGCGGGCACATGGTTCCGTCCGCGTAGGCGAGAATGGGGGGCATGAGCCTGTTCCGCCCCCGGCGGTTCGCTGGAGGTGTGCGATGAGTCTCTTTCGGGACGACGGCATCGTCCTGCGGACCCAGAAGCTCGGCGAAGCCGATCGCATCATCACGCTGCTGACGCGCGGGCACGGGCGGGTGCGGGCCGTGGCGCGGGGGGTGCGGCGGACGAAGTCCAAGTTCGGGGCGCGTCTCGAACCCTTCTCACACGTCGACGTGCAGTTCTTCGCGCGGGGCAGCAGCGAACTGGTCGGCCGCGGGCTGCCGCTGTGCACGCAGAGCGAGATCATCGCTCCGTACGGCGGCGGGATCGTGACCGACTACGCCCGCTACACCGCCGGGACGGCCATGCTGGAGACCGCCGAGCGGTTCACCGACCACGAGGGCGAGCCGGCCGTGCAGCAGTACCTGCTGCTGGTGGGGGCCCTGCGGACCCTGGCTCGCGGCGAGCACGCCCCGCATCTCGTCCTCGACGCGTTTCTCCTGCGGTCGCTGGCCGTCAACGGCTACGCCCCCAGCTTCGGCGACTGCGCCAAGTGCGGGATGCCGGGGCCCAACCGGTTCTTCTCCGTCGCCGCCGGCGGCTCCGTCTGCGTCGACTGCCGGGTGGCCGGCAGCGTCGTACCCTCGCCGCAGACCCTGGTCCTGCTGGGCGCGCTGCTCACGGGAGACTGGGAGACGGCCGACACGTGCGAGCCGCGGTACGTCCGGGAGGGCAGCGGGCTGGTGTCCGCCTATCTGCACTGGCACCTGGAGCGTGGACTGCGCTCACTTCGGTACGTGGAAAAGTAGAAGCAGAAGTAGAAGCAGAAGCAGAACCACAAGCAGACGTAGACGTAGATGTAGGGGAGACAGAGACAACATGGTCGTACGTGGGTTCCTGGGTCGGCAGCGGCGGGAGTACACGGCGCCGGAGCCGCACCCCTCCGGCGCGCGCCCGCCGAAGCTTCCCGGGGAGCTCATCCCCGAGCATGTGGCGATCGTCATGGACGGCAACGGCCGCTGGGCCAAGCAGCGCGGGCTGCCGCGCACCGAGGGCCACAAGGTCGGCGCCGAGCAGGTCCTCGACGTGCTCCAGGGCGGCGTCGAGATGGGCGTGCGGAACATCTCGCTGTACGCCTTCTCCACCGAGAACTGGAAGCGCTCGCCCGACGAGGTCCGCTTCCTGATGAACTTCAACCGGGACTTCATCCGCAAGTCCCGCGACCAGCTCGACTCGCTCGGCATCCGGGTGCGCTGGGTGGGCCGGATGCCCAAGCTGTGGAAGTCGGTCGCCAAGGAACTCCAGATCGCCCAGGAGCAGACCAAGGACAACGACCGGCTCACGCTCTACTTCTGCATGAACTACGGCGGGCGGGCGGAGATCGCGGACGCCGCGCAGGCGCTCGCGGAGGACGTGAAGGCGGGCCGGCTCGACCCCTCCAAGGTCAATGAGAAGACCCTCGCCAAGTACCTGTACTACCCGGACATGCCGGACGTCGACCTGTTCCTGCGGCCGAGCGGCGAGCAGCGCACGTCCAACTACCTGCTGTGGCAGAGCGCGTACGCGGAGATGGTCTTCCAGGACGTGCTGTGGCCGGATTTCGACCGCCGTGACCTGTGGCGGGCCTGCCTGGAGTTCGCCTCCCGGGACCGTCGTTTCGGCGGCGCGATCCCCAATGAGGAACTCTTGGCCATGGAGGGAAAGACTCCAGACCAGCAGGCCACTTCCTAGCCCCCGGACGTTCACCGGCCGGGCCGACGATGCGGGAGATCACCCACCCCCCGATCTCCCGTCTCCCGCTCGCTGAAACGGCCCGCACATGAATCGCGTCACCCCCGCCCTCGCCACCGCCGTCGGCGCACTGGTGCTCACGGCGCTGCCCGCGCACGCCGCCACCGACGCCACGCACCTGCCGCACCGCGACAGCTACGGCACGAAGGCCACGTATGCGCCCGAGCAGAGCGCGCACTCGTACCAGCGGCCCCCGGCCGGCTTCACCCCCGTCTTCACGGAGAACGTCTCCCGGCACGGCTCGCGTTCCGCGACGGACGGCGAGGACGCGGACCTGATCCTCGCCCTGTGGGACAAGGCGGAGGCCGCCGGTCGACTCACCGGCAAGGGCGAGGAGTTCGGCCCGAAGGTGCGCGCCCTGCAGGCCGCCATGGCGAAGATCGGCTACGGCAATCTGAGCGGCCTCGGCAAGCAGGAGATCCAGCAGACGGCCGTCCGTACGGCGAAGCGGCTGCCGTCCCTGTTCGCCGGGATCGCGGCGGACGGCGAGAAGATCGACGTGGTCAGCTCCGGGCAGGGCCGGGCGATCGACAGCGCCAACCTGTACGCGGGCGCCCTCGCCGACACCGACCCGGACCTGAAGCCGCTGATCGGCGCGACCCGCACCGACAAGAACCTGCTGTACTTCCACAAGGCCGACGGCGGCGCCGCGTACCGCGACTACCTCGCGAACGACCAGCGCCTCGCGAGCACCCTGGCGACGATCACCGACCAGCCGAAGACCCACAAGGCCGCGGCCGGTGTCCTTCGCCGCCTCTTCAAGGCCGACTTCGTGGCGGGGATCAGCAGCGCCGACCAGGTCGCCGCCGCCCAGGCCGTCTACAACCTGTACGCCATCGCCCCCGCGATGAGCCAGGAGAGCCCGGACGGCAAGGGCTGGGGGATGCAGCGCTACCTCTCCGGCTCCGACGCCGCCTGGTTCGGGTACCTGAGCGATGCCGAGGACTTCTACGAGAAGGGCCCCGGCTTCGCGGACAGCGACATCACGTACAAGATGGCGGGCGTTCTGCTCGACGACTTCTTCAAGCAGGTGGAGGCCAAGAAGGCCGGCACCAGCACCCTGGGCGCCGAACTCCGCTTCACCCATGCCGAGGAGATCATCCCGCTGGCCGCCCTGATGGGCCTGCCCGGCAGCACGAAGCCGGTCACCGCCGCCCAGCCGTACACCTACGCCTCGAACCCCTGGCGCGGCGCCGAGGTGGCCCCCCTGGGCTCCAACATCCAGTGGGACGTCTACGAGAACAACGGCCGCTACCTGATCCGCATGCTCTACAACGAGCAGGAGACGTCCTTCAAGGCCGCCTGCCACCCGGTGTCCAAGGGCAGCAAGTTCTACGACCTCGCAGAGCTGGAGCGCTGCTTCGGGCGCAGCTGAGGTTTTCCTGCTGCTCAGCGGCTCAGCGGCTCAGCGGCTCAGCTGCTCAGCGGCCGGAGGCCTTTGCGCAGTCGGAGCAGGTGCCGAAGATCTCCACCGTGTGGGCGACGTTCACGTAGCCGTGTTCCGCGGCGATCGCCTCCGCCCACGTCTCCACCGCCGGGCCCTCCACCTCCACGGCCTTGCCGCAGACGCGGCAGACGAGGTGGTGGTGGTGCTCGCCGGTGGAGCAGCGGCGGTACACGGACTCGCCGTCCGACGTGCGCAGGACGTCGACCTCGCCGGCGTCGGCGAGGGACTGCAGCGTGCGGTAGACGGTCGTCAGGCCGACGGAGTCGCCCTTGTGCTTGAGCATGTCGTGCAGTTCCTGGGCGCTGCGGAACTCGTCGACCTCGTCGAGCGCCGCTGCCACGGCGGCGCGCTGCCGGGTGGAGCGGCCCTTCACGGGCGGTCCAGCGGTGGTCACCGTTGCCTCCTCACGTCTGCGGCTTGCCGGGCCATTGTGCCAGCCCGGGCTGTGCGCGGTCAGACGCCGACCTCGTCCCCCGATCCGCGGGTGGCCGGAATGGTGCACTCCGCCGGGTCTCCGGCGGGTTGCGTCGCGGCCAGTGCGCGGGCGCGGCGGCGGGCCAGCGGGGCGGCCAGCACGCTCAGCGCGATGAACGCGCCGATGGTCAGCAGGACGATCGTCGCCCCGGGCGGGACGTCCTGGTAGTACGAGGTGACCGTGCCGCCGATGGTCACCGTCACGCCGATCGCCACCGCGATCGCGAAGGTCGCGGCGAAGCTGCGGCTGAGCTGCTGGGCAGCGGCCACCGGGACCACCATCAACGCGCTGACCAGCAGCAGGCCCACGACCCGCATCGCGACCGTCACGGTGACCGCCGCCGTGACCGCCGTCAGCAGGTTCAGGGCGCGGACCGGCAGGCCGGTGACCCGGGCGAACTCCTCGTCCTGGCTGACGGCGAAGAGCTGGCGGCGCAGGCCGACGGTGACGAGGACCACGAAGGCCGCGAGCAGACAGATCGCCGTGACGTCGGATTCCGACACCGTCGACAGCGATCCGAACAGATACGAGGTCAGGTTCGCGTTGGAGCCGGTCGGCGCGAGGTTGATGAACATGACGCCGCCGGCCATGCCGCCGTAGAAGAGCATGGCGAGGGCGATGTCGCCGCGGGTCTTGCCGTACCAGCGGATCAGCTCCATCGCGACCGCGCCCACGACGGAGACGGCCGTGGCCATCCACACGGGGGACCAGGACAGCAGGAAGCCCAGGCCGACGCCGGTCATCGCGACGTGGCCGATGCCGTCGCCCATGAGGGCCTGGCGGCGCTGGACGAGGTAGATGCCGACGGCGGGGGCGGTGATGCCGACCAGGACCGCGGCGAGCAGCGCCCGCTGCATGAAGGCGTAGTTCAGGAGGTCCATCAGCTCAGCAGTCCTGTGTGGATCGGCTCGGCGCCGGTGGGCGCGTGGGGGTGTACGTGGTCGTGGCCGGGCAGGGCATGCTGGCCGACGGCCGGCGTGGGCGGTCCGTCGTGCAGCACGCAGCCGTCGCGCAGGACGACCGCCCGGTCGATCAGGGGCTCCAGGGGGCCCAGTTCGTGCAGCACGAGGAGGACGGTCGTGCCCGCCGCCACCTGGTCCTTCAGGGTCCGGGCCAGGACCTCCTGGCTGGCCAGGTCGACGCCCGCCATCGGCTCGTCCATGATCAGCAGATCGGGTTCGCCGGCCAGCGCACGGGCGATCAGCACGCGCTGGTGCTGGCCGCCGGAGAGGGCGTCGACGTTGTCCTTGGCGCGGTCCGCCATGCCGACGAGCTCCAGGGCGTGCCGGACGGCCGCGTGGTCGGCCTTGCGGAAGACGCCGAACCGGGTGCGCGAGAGGCGGCCCGAGGAGACGATCTCCGTCACCGTGGCGGGGACGCCGCCCGCGGCCGTGGTGCGCTGCGGGACGTATCCGATCCGCGCCCAGTCCCGGAACCGGCGCTGCGGGGTGCCGAACAGCTCGATCTCCCCGGCGCCGACCGGCACCTGGCCGATGACGCTGCGCACGGCCGTGGACTTGCCGGAGCCGTTCGCGCCGAGCAGGGCGACGACCTCACCGCGCCGCACGGTGAGGTCGATGCCCCGCAGGACCGGGCGCGAGCCGAGCTCGGCCCGGACCCCGCGCAGCGAGATGACGGCCTGCGCGATGACGGGCTCGGCCTTCGCGTCGACGACGCTAGCGTCCATGACGCCCTCCGTAGAGATCACTGGAGATTCACTTGGTTCCCAGGGCCGTCTGCAGCGCCTTGAGGTTGGCTTCCTGGACCGAGAAGTAGTCCTTGCCCCGGGACTTCTCGGTGATGCCCTCGATCGGGTCGAGGACGTCGGTCCTGAGGTTCGCGTCGGAGGCGATGGTCTTCGCGGTCTTGTCGCTGACGAGCGTCTCGTAGAACACGGTCGTGACGCCGTCGGCCTTGGCCATCTTCTCAAGCTCCTTGACGCGCGCGGCGCTGGGCTCCGACTCGGGGTCGAGGCCGTTGATGGCCTCCTCGGTCAGGCCGTAGCGCTCGGCGAGGTAGCCGAAGGCGGCGTGCGTGGTGACGAACACCTTGGTCTTGGTGTTCGCGAGCCCGGTCTCGAACTTCGTGTTCAGCTCGCCGAGCTTCTTCACGAGGGTCGCGGTGTTGGTCCGGTAGTCGGCCGCGTGGTCCGGGTCGGCCTTCTCGAAGGCCTTGCCGACGCCGGCGGCGACCTCGGCGTAGCGCACCGGATCGAGCCAGATGTGGGGGTCGAGACCGGCCAGTTCCTCGTTCTCGTGGTCGTCGTGCTCGGCCGCGTGACCGCCGACCTCGTTGCCGTGCTTCTCGAGCGTGGTGAGGGAGGCGGCGTCGATCTTCGTCTTGACCTCGGACTGGGCCACCGCGTCGTCGACGGACGGCTGGAGGTTCTTCAGGTACAGGACCGCGTCGGACTCCTGGAGGGCGGCCGTCTGCTTGGCGCTGATCTCCAGGTCGTGCGGCTCCTGGCCGGGCTGGGTGAGGCTGGTGACGTGCACATGGTCCCCGCCTATCTGCTCGGCGAGGAAGGCCATCGGATAGAACGACGCGACGACGTCGAACTTGTCCGTGCCCGCAGCGGCCGCGCTGTCGGTGGAACAGGCGGAGAGGGTGCCGAGGCCGAGGGCGGTGGCAGCGGCGATCGCGGTGCCGGATATGAGTCGTCGTACGTTCATGACAGTCATTTTCAACAAATATGGAAACCGTTGTCAACAAGGTTCCGGCAAGGCACCGATTTGGTTGAGGGGGAGCCCTCGCCGGTACCCTGAAGTCTTCGCTGGAAGCACCTCGCTTCGTCGCCCGTCGTCGTTATGAAGAGAGCACCGTGGCCGCCGACAAGATCGACACCATCGTCAGCCTGAGCAAGCGCCGTGGCTTCGTATTCCCCTGTAGTGAGATCTACGGCGGCCAGAAGGCCGCCTGGGACTACGGACCGCTGGGTGTCGAGCTCAAGGAGAACCTGAAGCGCCAGTGGTGGCGCTACATGGTGACGTCGCGCGAGGACGTGGTCGGCATCGACTCGTCCGTCATCCTGGCCCCCGAGGTCTGGGTGGCCTCCGGTCACGTCGCCACTTTCTCCGACCCGCTGACCGAGTGCACCTCCTGCCACAAGCGGTTCCGCGCGGACCACTTGGAAGAGGCGTACGAGGCCAAGCACCACCGCGCGCCGGAGAACGGCCTGGCCGACGTGAACTGCCCCAACTGCGGCAACAAGGGCCAGTTCACCGAGCCCAAGCAGTTCTCGGGTCTGCTCTCCACCCACCTCGGCCCGACGCAGGACACCGGCTCCATCGCCTACCTGCGCCCCGAGACCGCGCAGGGCATCTTCACCAACTTCGCCCAGGTGCAGACGACTTCGCGCCGCAAGCCGCCGTTCGGCATCGCGCAGATGGGCAAGTCCTTCCGCAACGAGATCACGCCCGGCAACTTCATCTTCCGCACCCGCGAGTTCGAGCAGATGGAGATGGAGTTCTTCGTCAAGCCGGGCGAGGACGAGAAGTGGCAGGAGTACTGGATGGAGCAGCGCTGGAACTGGTACACCGGCCTGGGCATGCGTGAAGAGAACATGCGCTGGTACGACCACCCGGCGGAGAAGCTCTCCCACTACTCCAAGCGCACCGCCGACATCGAGTACCGCTTCCAGTTCGGCGGCAACGAGTGGGGCGAGCTGGAGGGCGTCGCCAACCGCACCGACTACGACCTCTCCGCCCACGCCAAGGCCTCCGGCCAGGACCTCTCCTACTTCGACCAGGAGGCCCAGGAGCGCTGGACGCCGTACGTCATCGAGCCGGCGGCGGGCGTCGGCCGTGCGATGCTGGCGTTCCTGCTCGACGCGTACGTCGAGGACGAGGCCCCCAACGCCAAGGGCAAGCTGGAGAAGCGCACGGTGCTGCGCCTCGACCACCGTCTCGCCCCGGTGAAGGTCGCGGTCCTGCCCCTCTCCCGCAACCCCGAGCTGTCCCCGAAGGCCAAGGGCCTCGCCGCCGCGCTGCGCCAGAACTGGAACATCGAGTTCGACGACGCCGGCGCGATCGGCCGCCGCTACCGCCGCCAGGACGAGATCGGCACGCCGTACTGCGTGACGGTCGACTTCGACACCCTGGACGACAACGCGGTGACGGTGCGCGAGCGTGACTCGATGAAGCAGGAGCGGGTGTCCCTCGACCAGATCGAGGGCTACCTCGCGGGCCGCCTGATCGGCTGCTGACCCGCTGACCCGCTGACACGGGCCCCGCACCCCCTCGCCGGGGTGCGGGGTCGCTGTGTTTCAGAGGTCCAGGTCCGCGTACAGCGCCGCGTGGTCGGAGGCCTGGGTCGCCGTCGACGTGACCGTCGGGAACGACTTGAAGGTCTCCGGGGCCCAGATGCCCCGCCGTTCCACCTCGACGTGCTCGATGCGGTCGAACAGCCCCGGCGGGAACAGGAGGTAGTCGATCTTCTCCTCGTCCTGCGTGCCCGGTCCGTGGGTGCCCGGGTCTCCCGTGTAGCCGGTGTGCGTCATTGCGTCCTTCAGGCCGGCGTCCAGCAGGGTCTTGACCGGGGTGCTGGCCATGAAGTCGTTGAGGTCGCCGGCGACGACGACGTGCTCGGACCGCAGGAGGGCGGCCTCGTAGATCTCCCGGACGCGCAGGGCCTGGCGGGCGCGGAGTCCGGCGCCGCCGCCCCGCTTGCTCTTGAGGTGGTTGCCCAGGATCCACAGGGGCGTGCCGTTCAGGGCGATCTCGAATTCGGGGCAGTCCCGGCTGAAGAGCCGCCGGCCGCCCTGTCCGGGGTCGAAGATGTGCGACCGCACCGAGGTGATCGGGTGGCGGCTGAGGATGCCCACGTCGATGCCGCGGGGGTCGTTGCCGTCGATCAGCAGGTTGAACGGGTAGGGCTGGTGCCCCAGCGTCTCGCCGAGGACGTTCTCGTTGAAGCGCTCCAGGGCGAGGCGGTCCTCGACCTCCACCATGAGCAGGATGTCCGCGTTGACCTCGGCCACCACCCGACCGGTGTTCTGCACGGCCGGCCAGCTGAGGTCGTCGCGCACGAGCTGGGCCCAGCCGGCCCAGTCCCCGCGGCCGGCGGCCGCGACCGTGAGGGTGGGGTCCTCGTCGAAGAGTCTGCCGCCCTTCCCCTTCAGCTCGTTGACGAAGAACGGCCGGGGGCTGTCCGGCGCGGAGTCGAGGGCCCGGTGCTCCTTGACGATCGCGAGGATCCGCTCCTTGTCGTGGTCCGAGTAGCTCTCCTTCTCCAGGAGGGCCACCAGGTCGCCGAAGTCGGCGAGGACCTTGTCGCGCTGGGTGTCGCTCTCCAGGGCGAAGGCCTTGGGGCGGCGGAAGAGGTTCTCCGCGTTGAAGGTGCCGATACGGATGGTCATGACGTGCCTCCCGCGGCGGCGCAGAGCCGCACGGCCGACGGCAGGCGCCGCCGAGGTGACTGCACGCCGACACTCTCCATTGTCCGGGTCCCGGGTGCTGCCGTCGTGTCGACAGACAGGGGTCGATGCGTGTGACAGCTGACAGATATTGAAATCTGTCAGCTGTCATGCCATGCTGGCGGGCATGACGATCCACGAGCACACCCGCACCCTTGGAACCACCGGCCCCGAGGTCTCCGCCCTGGGGCTCGGCTGCATGGGCATGTCCGCGCTGTACGGCGACGCGGACCGGTCCGAGGGGATCGCGACGATCCACGCGGCCCTGGAGGCCGGCGTGACGCTGCTGGACACCGGCGACTTCTACGCCATGGGGCACAACGAGCTGCTGGTCGGCGAGGCGCTGCGCACCGCCCCGGCCGCCCACCGCGAGCAGGCGCTGGTCAGCGTGAAGTTCGGCGCCCTGCGCGGCCCGGACGG
Organism: Streptomyces sp. NPDC006872; assembly: GCF_040635845.1. Classification (NCBI taxonomy): domain Bacteria; kingdom Bacillati; phylum Actinomycetota; class Actinomycetes; order Kitasatosporales; family Streptomycetaceae; genus Streptomyces; species Streptomyces sp. NPDC006872. The sequence goes on along the minus strand of NZ_JBEYIL010000011.1, from coordinate 273,500 downwards.
CGCCTGGGAGGGCTACGACGGCCGCCCGGCGGCGGTGAAGAACTTCGCCGCGTACTCGCTCCAGCGCCTCGGCGTCGACCACATCGACGTCTACCGCATCGCCCGGCTCGACCCGGACGTGCCGATCGAGGAGACGGTCGGCGCGATCGCCGAGCTGGTCGAGCAGGGGTACGTCCGGCACATCGGCCTCAGCGAGGTCGGCGCCGAGACGATCCGCAAGGCCGCCGCGACCGCCCCGATCGCCGACCTCCAGTTCGAGTACTCGCTGATCTCGCGGGGCATCGAGGCGGAGATCCTGCCGACCACCCGCGAACTGGGCATCGCCGTCACGGCGTACGGAGTGCTGTCCCGGGGCCTGATCTCCGGCCACTTCACCGCCGACCGGAAGCTCGCCGCGAACGACTTCCGGGCCTACTCGCCCCGCTTCCAGGGCGAGAACCTCCAGCACAACCTGAACCTGGTGGAGGCGCTGCGGAAGATTGCCGAGCAGAAGGGCGTCTCCGTCGCGCAGATCGCGATCGCCTGGGTGCTCGGCCGGGGCGAGGACATCGTGCCCCTCGTCGGCGCCCGCACCCGGGAGCGGCTCACGGAGTCCCTCGGCGCACTGGAGGTCACGCTGGACGCGGGTGACCTCGCCGCCATCGAGGAGGCCGTGCCGGCCGACGCCGCGGCGGGCGAGCGCTACCCGGCGGCCGCGATGGCTCATCTCCCGGCGTGATCCCCCTGCCAGGTACGGTCTGAGCATGTCACCGACCACCGAGACCCTGACCGCCGAGCGCATCCTCGAGGCGACCGAGGAGGTGCTGCGCCGTCACGGCCCCGCCAAGGCCACCGTGGTCGACGTGGCCCGCGCGCTCGGCGTCAGCCACGGCAGCGTCTACCGCCACTTCCGTACCAAGGCGGCGCTGCGCGAGGCGGTCACGAAACGGTGGCTGGACCGCACCTCGGAGACGCTCTCGGGCATCACCGCCGACGAGACCCGCACCCCTGCGGACCGGTTGCGCGACTGGCTCGCCGCCCTGCTCGACGCCAAGCGCCGCAAGGCGGGCCTCGACCCCGAGCTGTTCGCCACGTACATGGTGCTGACCAGCGAGAACGGCTCGGCGGTCGGCGGACACCTCGACGACCTCACCGGCCAGCTGACCTCGATCATCGAGGCGGGGGTCGACTCCGGCGCCTTCGCGGCCCCCGACCCGGCCGTCGCCGCCCGAGCCGTCTTCCAGGCCACCGCCCGCTTCCACGACCCCACCTACTTCCGGGAGTGGGAACGCCCGGAGGCGAACGACGACTTCACGGCCCTGGTGGACCTGCTGCTGGAGGGACTGCGGGGACGGGGTTAGGGCCCGTCCGGCGGCTCATGCCGCAGACACGGGGTCCGGCACGCCCTCCCCCGGAGGGGAGACCCCATCACCCCGCTCCCCGGCGCTGCACCCGCAACTCATCGCGGCTCGCGGCCCTCCGTCGGATCCACCGTCGCCTGGTGAGCCTCGGCGAGATGCTCCTGAGCCTTCAACCAGGGCAGGAACTGCGCCCCCTTGCGCCAGCCGCACGTGTCGCATTCGATCGTGCGACGCGCTCCCGCCCGCTGCACCCTGACGATGTGCTCCCGCCCGTGCTGGTCCCAGCGGCTCACCTTGCTCGTGTTGATCTCCAGCATGACGTCTCCTGCGTCTCGTCGTGCGTCCGAGGACATCGAGTCCGGCTGCGCGGTCAAGGAACCCGCGCAGCAAGGAGTGTGCAGCAAGACCAACATCAACGGGGACTTCACCCCACCTTGCGCGGCAGCCGCAGGCTCAACAGCGCTGTCACGACCACCCCGGCCAACTGCACGACCAGCGTGGTGACAAGGGCGTCCCGCATGCCCATCCCCGGGACCAGGGAGAGGAACAGGGTGCCGAGGGTGGCCACGCCCAGGGCCAGCGAGGCCTGTTGGGTGGTCACCATCACACCGCTGCCGACGCCCGCCCGCTCCGGCGGCACCTCCGACATCACGATCCGCATGACGACGGGCAGTTGGAGCGCCTGGCCCGTGCCGGCGACCGCCGCGCCCGGCAGCAGCTCGACGAAGCCCACGTCCGGCCAGTCGGCGCGCACCGCCAGAATGAGCAGGACGACACCCAGGCCCTGCAGCACCGACCCGGCGGTCACCACCCGGGCCCCGAACCGCGCCACCAGCCGGGGTCCGGCCAGCGAGGCCAGGAAGAACGCCGCGGCCATCGGCGTGAGCGCGAGACCGGCCGGCACCGGACCGAGCCCGGCCCCGCGCTGCAACGCCACGGCCACGACGAACATGAAACCGCTGAAGCCGATCGAGAACGGCACCATGAGCACCAGCCCGCGCCGCAGGGGCGTGAGCGCGAACAGGCTCGGCGGCACCAGCGGCGTTCGGCCCTGCCGGTCGGCCCGCCGCTCCACCGCGTAGAAGGCGCCCGCCAGCAGCGGGAACGCGGCCAGCGACAGCCACGTCCACAGCGGCCAGCCCGCGGCCCGGCCCTCGGTGAGCGGGGCGAGCAGCGCCAGCAGAGCGGCGGCGAGCAGCACGGTGCCGGGTCCGTCCACGGGCTCCGGGCGCTGCGAGCGCGTCTCCGGGACGGCACGGACGGCGAGGACCAGCCCGACGATCACGACGGGGACGTTGACCAGGAACACGGACCGCCAGCCGCTGCCGGCGAGGTCCGCGGCGACCAGCACGCCGCCGAGGATCTGGCCCGCGACCATCGACAGGCCGGCGGTCGCGCCATAGAGGCTCATGGCCTTGGCGCGGCGCGGTCCCGCGGTGGCGGACTGGATGGTGGCGAGCACCTGCGGCACCATGGCGGCGGCCGACGCGCCCTGCGCGATCCGCGCCGCGACCAGCGTCCATGCGTCGGGTGCGAGGCCGCAGGCCAGCGAGGTCAGACCGAAGGCGGCCATGCCGCACAGGAAGAGCCGGCGCCGGCCGAACAGGTCGCCGAGCCGGCCGCCGAGCACGAGGAGCACCGCGTACGCGAGCCCGTACCCGGCGACGACGAGTTCGAGGACCGACTCGCTCGCGCCGAGGTCCTGGCCCATGGTGGGCAGGGCGACGTTGACGATGAAGAAGTCGATGAGGGGGAGCGCCGCGCCGATCAGCACGGTGAACAGCCCGAGCGGACCGAGCGCGCCGGGTGCCGCGGCGCTCCGTCCGGCGGCTGGAGCAACGATGGTTTCAGTCACCCTCCAGAGCCTGAGCCGCCCCGCAGACGGGTACCAGAGTCTTCTTATCCTGGTAGAAGAAGTACCTGGCAACAGGATCCGAACGGCGGCAGGCTGGAGCCATGACGACGGAGATCCGGCGGCACGAGCTCGCCGCCTTTCTGCGCAGCCGCCGCGAGCGCATCACGCCCGAGCAGGTGGGCCTCCCGCGCGGAGCGCGCCGCCGCACGCCGGGCCTGCGCCGTGAGGAGGTCGCGCATCTCTCGGCGGTCGGTGTCACCTGGTACACGTGGCTCGAACAGTCGAGGGACATCCACGTCTCGGTTCAGGTCCTGGACGCCCTCGCCCGCACGTTGCTGCTCGACCCGGGCGAACGAGCCCACCTCTTCCAGCTGGCCGGCGCGACCGACCCGACCCCCGCCTCGTCGTGCATGGGCGTCACCGACGCCGTACGCGCCCTGCTCGACCGGCTCGACCCGATCCCCGCCAGCGTCCAGAACAGCCGCTACGACATCCTGGCCTACAACCGCACCTACGCCCATCTGCTGTGCGACCTGGACACGGTGCCGCCCGAGGACCGCAACTGCGTGATCCTCATGCACACCCACCCCCAGTGGCGCGAGTCGGTCGTCGAGCACGACGAGTCCATGCGGGTGATGGCTGCGAAACTCCGCGCGTCCATGGCCGGGCACCTCTCCGAGCCGGCCTGGAAGATGCTGGTCAAGCGTCTGCAGTCCGAGTCCCCGGCGTTCCGCGAGAACTGGGAGCGCTATGAGATCGCCGCCGGCCGCGGCAAGGTCAAACAGTTCCGCAACCGCCACGTCGGCCTCCTGACCGTCACCCACACCGACCTCTGGCTGAACCCCGAACTCGGCGCTCGCATCGTGACGTACGTACCGGTGGACGCGGAGACCCGAGAGCGTCTGGAGAAGCTGTACGCGCTGGCCGGGGACCCTCGGCGCACGGTCACGCGCTGACGTTCGCCGCCGCGGGGACGTCCGGCGTCTCCGCCTCCAGACGCTGCGCGGTCCGCTCCGCCGTCCCCTTCGCCCAGCGGCCGGTGGTGACGGCGCCCAGGGCGAGGACGACCGCGCCGCAGCCGGTGAGGATCCACCAGCCGGGGACGGCGGCGGAAGCGAAGGTCTCGCGGTAGGACGAGGTGCTCACGCCCGCCGCCAGGACCGCGCCGATCACCGCGACGCCCAGGGTCTGGCCGAGCTGGCGGCTGGTGGAGGCGACCGCCGCCGCCACCCCCGCCTGACTGCGCGGCATGCCCGACACGGCCGTGTTGGTGATCGGCGCGTTCACGAAGCCGAAGCCCACGCCGAACAGCACGTACCCGAGGAACAGCGTGACGTCGGACGTCTGCGCGTCGAAGGCGGCGAACAGCAGCCCGCTCGCCGTCATCGCGACGCCCGCGATCAGCAGCGGCAGCCGTGGGCCCCGGGTGCCCAGCAGCCGTCCGGACAGAGGGGCGCACAGGAACGTCGGCACGGCCATCGGCAGCATCCACAGGCCCGCGTGAAGGGCGTCGAGGCCCCGTACGTTCTGGAGGTACAGGGTGGACAGGAACAGGAACCCGCCCAGCGCGGCGAACGCGCTGATCGCGACCACCGTCGCGCCGCTGAACGGCACCGACCGGAAGAACCGCAGGTCGATGAGGGGTTCGGCGCGCCGGGGCTCGTACCGGAGCAGGCCGATCAGCGCGGCCAGCGCCACGGCGGCGAAGGGGCCGCTGGTCGTCAGGCCCGCCTCCGGCGCCTCGATGATCGCGTACGTCAGGGAGCCGAAGAGGGTAATGACCAGCAGCTGGCCGACCGGGTCGGGGCGGCGGGCCTTCGGCGCGCGGGACTCGGGGACGTAGCGCAGGGTCGCCAGCAGGGCCACCAGGCCGACCGGCAGGTTGAGCCAGAAGATCGAGCGCCAGCCGACGGTCTCCACGAGCAGTCCGCCCAGCAGCGGGCCGGCGGCCATCGAGATGCCGACGACCGCGCCCCACACCCCGATCGCCCTGGCGCGCTCGCGCGGGGCGGTGAAGGTGTTGGTGATGATCGACATGGCGACCGGGTTCAGCATCGAACCGCCGACCGCCTGCACCATCCGCGCCGCGATCAGCAGGTCGAGGTTCGGGGCGAGCGAGCACAGCAGGGAGCCGATCGAGAACACGACCAGGCCGGCCATGAAGACCTTCTTGCGGCCGATCCGGTCGGCGGTGGACCCCGCGAGCATCAACAGCGAGGCCAGGACGAGCGTGTAGGCGTCGATAGTCCACTGGAGTCCGGCGGTGGTGGCGTGCAGGTCCTGCTGCATCACGGGGAGGGCGACGTTCAGGACGGTGACGTCGAGGCTCACGATCAGCAGGCTCATGCAGCAGATGGCGAGGACGAGGAGACGTCGGCGAGGGCTGAGCTCGGGCATGCGCTCCAGGGTACGCCGGTGTCGATAGTGCGTCTAACTAATGACTGCTACATGATCCTTGCCGATGCGCGACAATGGCCCAATGCCCACGACCACGCCCGTCATCGCCCGGCCCCTGAGGATCGGCCCGCACGCCGTCCAGCCGCCCGTCGTCCTGGCCCCCATGGCCGGGATCACCAACGCGCCCTTCCGCACCCTGTGCAGGGAGTTCAGCGGCGGCAAGGGGCTGTTCGTCAGCGAGATGATCACGACCCGGGCGCTGGTCGAGCGCAACGAGAAGACCATGCAGCTGATCCACTTCGACGCGACCGAGAAGCCCCGCTCGATCCAGCTGTACGGCGTCGACCCGGCCACCGTCGGCAAGGCCGTCCGCATGATCGCGGAGGAGGGCCTCGCCGACCACATCGACCTCAACTTCGGCTGCCCGGTCCCCAAGGTGACGAGGAAGGGCGGCGGCTCCGCCCTCCCCTACAAGCGCCACCTGCTGCGCGCGATCCTGCGCGAGGCGGTCAGCGGCGCCGGCGACCTCCCGGTCACCATGAAGATGCGCAAGGGCATCGACGACGACCACATCACCTACCTCGACGCCGGCCGCATCGCCGTCGAGGAGGGCGTGACCGCCATCGCCCTGCACGGCCGCACGGCCGCCCAGCACTACGGCGGCACCGCCGACTGGGAGGCGATCGCCCGCCTGAAGGAACACGTCCCGGAGATCCCCGTCCTCGGCAACGGCGACATCTGGTCGGCGCAGGACGCGCTGCGGATGGTGCGCGAGACCGGGTGCGACGGCGTCGTCGTCGGGCGCGGCTGCCTGGGCCGGCCCTGGCTGTTCGCCGACCTGGTCGCCGCCTTCGAGGGGCGTACGGACGACATCTCGCGCCCCTCCCTCCGCGAGGTCGCCGACATCATGGTCCGGCACGCCACCCTCCTCGGCGAGTGGATCGGCGACGAGTCGCGCGGGGTCATCGACTTCCGCAAGCACGTCGCCTGGTACCTCAAGGGCTTCGCGGTCGGCTCCGAGATGCGCAAGCGGCTGGCGATCACGTCGTCGCTGACGGAACTGCGGTCCGGGCTGGACGAGTTGGACCTCGACCAGCCCTGGCCCACCGGCGCCGACGGCCCCCGCGGCCGCACGTCCGGCAACAACCGCGTGGTGCTCCCGGACGGGTGGCTCAAGGACCCGTACGACTGCGCGGGCATCAGCGAGGACGCGGAACTGGACACCTCCGGCGGCTGAGGTCCCGCACCTTCCGCATATCCCCCCGTCCCGCAGGTCCTGCAAGTCCCTTGCGGGGATCAGCCGTTGGACGGGTGCGGGGTCGAGCCGTAGGCCGTGAGGAACCTGTCGCGGAACAGGTTCATCTTCCAGACCGGGGCGTTCTTGGCCGGCTTCAGACCGTCCGTCCAGTTCCAGGAGGCGATCTTGTCGAGGACCTTCGGGTCCTTGGCGACGATCGAGATCGGCACATCCCGGCTGGCGTTGTTGCCGCTGACCCGGGTGATGGGCTGGTGGTCGCCGAGGAAGACCAGGACGGTGTCGTCCGTGCCGTAGCGCTCCATCCACTGGGTGAGGGCGGTCACCGAGTACTCGATGGACTTGCCGTACTCCACCTTGGACTCGGCGCTGTCGGCGATCACGTCGGACGCCTTCTTGCCCGCCTTCTGGATGCCGTCGAAGATCGAGCCGTCGCCGAGGTCGTCCCAGTCGACCATCTTCGGGATCGGCGCCCAGGGCTGGTGGCTGGAGGTCAGGATGATCTCCGACATCAGCGGCTTGGCGCGGTCCGTGCGGCCGTGCTCCAGCCGCTGGAACGCCTCCAGGGTGTACTGGTCGGGCATGGTCGACCAGCTGAACTTCGGCCCCTGGTAACCCAGTTTGAAAGCGTTGTAGACCGTGTCCAGGCCGTAGTACTCCTGCTCCGGCCAGCCCTTCTGCACACCCGGCATGATGCCGACCGTGTCCCACGCGCCGGTCTTCTGGAACGCCTTGGTCAGCGACAGGTGGTCGCTGGCCATCACCGTGCGGTAGCGCTGCTGGTTGTCGACCCACAGTCCGGACAGGGTCGAGGAGTGGCCGAGCCAGCTGCTGCCGCCGAACGTCGCCGACGTCAGCCAGCCGCTCTTCGCGTGGAACCCGGCCTTCGTCAGGGCCTCGGTGCTCGTGGCGAGGGTCTGATCGACACCCGGCGCCATGACCGGGTCCTCGATGGCGCTGCGGCCGTAGCTCTCGATGAACGTGAAGATGACGTCCTTGCCGCGCAGGTCCGGCACGAGCTGGTCGGCCGGGGTCGCCCCGAACGCGTCGGTACGGGCCTCCTTGCCGAACGCGGCCTCGTCCTTGAGGGTCTGCCGCACCTGCCGGGCCTTGTTCACGAGCGCGTCCGCGGTGCGGTAGGAGGCGACCGGCACCCCCGCGTTCTGCAGGCCGACGACGGAGCAGGTGACCCAGACCGTGGCGGCGAGGAGCGTGGCCCGGGTCGCCCGCTGCGGGTCGCGCATCATCAGGTTGCTGACGCGGATCGTCGCCAGGGCCATGACCGCGAACAGCAGGCCGATGAGGAGGACGAGGCCGACGGCGGCGGCGACGGCCGTCGCCCCGCCCATCGAGTCCGCGATGTAGGACTGGGCGTCGTCCAGCAGACCCCAGTCCAGGACGAGGTTGAAATCGCGGCCCAGGTACTCCACGAACCCCATGTCGAGCAGATTCAGCACGGTCAGCGCCCCGAGGAGGACCCCGCCCAGCGCCGCGACCACCATCCGCGGGCGGCGGCGCAGCGCCAGCAGCATGGCCGCCCCGAGGATCGCCTCCCCGGGCAGCCGGGTGAACCTGTTGCTGTGGAGCGCGCCGATCCGGTTCGGCATCAGCAGCGCTGTGAGCACGAGGGCCAGGGACAGGGCCGTCACCGTCCACCACACCGCCTGCGCGGCGCGCGGGTGCCGACTCCGCCAGGAACGCCAGTACGCGATACGCGCTTTGAGGCCACGCTTGACGCCGTCGGACGCGGACTCGCTCTCGGCCGCCGTCTCCGAGACGGCGGCCGGGGTCTCGGCGGCCGTGTCCGGGTCGGCGGCCGGGGCCTCAGCGGCCGTCTTCGGGTCGGCAGCCTGGTTCTCCGCAGCCGCCTCCGAGCCGGTGGCCGGGGTCTCTGCAGCTGCCTTCGAGTTGGGGGCCGGGGTCTCCGCAGCCGTTTCCGAGTCGGCATCCGGGGTCTCTGCGGCCGCCTCCGGGCCGGTGGCCGGGGTCTCCGCAGCCGATTCCGAGCCGGCATCCGGGGTCTCCGCGGCCGTCTCCGACACGGTGGCCGGGGTCTCCACAGCCGGCTGCGGGCCGGAGGTCGACGTCTCGGCGGTCGGGTCCGTGTCGACGGTCTGCACGGTGTCGTCCTCGGGTGATTCGGGTTCTCTCGATGCAGGCGGCTGGGATGAGCGAGTGGAGACAGGCACCCGAGGGTCCTTCCGTACGAAGCCCGGCGGTTCGGCGGATCCGACATCGGTCGGATCCGCCACAGTTTCGTACGGCCTGCCCTTCGCCCGCGTTCAGCCCCCCGGGCCAGTGCTCGGCAAACACCGCGCAAACGCAACGCCAAGTGCCGCGCCGGGCGGCCGGGCGAGCGGCGGACCGGGGGAGATCACGCGCCTCCGACCGCCGTGAGCAGCGCCAACGGGGCCGCCGCCGAGCGGGACTCCCGCACACACGCGTGCGGGTACGGGACCGGCTCCGCGTGGGTGTCACGGCCGTAGCCCGCGAGAACCTCGGGCAGCCGGTGACCGGTCGCGGTCGCCGCGTCGACCAGCCCGTGGGCGACCGTACGGGCCTCGTCGTGCAGACCGTAGCGGGCGAGGCCGAGCGTGATCAGCGCGTTGTCGTGCGGCCAGACCGAGCCGCGGTGGTAGGAGAGCGGGTGGTACGCCGGCTGCCCGGCCGCCAGCGTGCGCACGCCCCAGCCGGAGAAGAAATCCGGTTCGAGGAGCCGCCGGCCGACGATCTCCCCGTACTCCTTGTCCAGCAGCCCCGACCAGAGCAGGTGCCCGGCGTCCGAGGCCAGCGCGTCGACCTGGCGGCCCTCGCCGTCCAGGGCGAGCGCCGGGAAGGAACGGTCCCGCATCCAGAAGTCCCGCTGGAAACGGTCCCGCAGGTCGGCGGCCGCCTGTTCCAGCAGGGCCGCGTACTTCTCGTCCTCCCACACCGTGCGCGCCAGCCACGCCGTGCGGCGCAGCGCGTCATAGGCGTACCCCTGGGCCCCCGCCGCCATCACCGCCCCGGTCGCGCGGGTGCCGTCCGCGGAGCAGATGGCGCCGGGGGAGTCCTTCCAGTTCTGGTTGGCGAGGCCGCCCTGGTCGGCCCGGTAGACCAGGTAGCCGCGGGAGGTCAGTCCGCCGTGGTCCAGCATCCAGCCGATCGCCGCACGGGCGTTCGGCTCGAGCCGGCGGGCCAGCGCCGCGTCGCCGGTCTGCTCGACGTAGGCGCCGAGGACGACGAGGAACAGCGGGGTCGCGTCCACCGAGCCGTAGTAGCGGGCGAACGGCACCTGTCCGAAGTGGGCGAGCTCGCCGTGCCGCACCTCGTGCACGATCTTGCCGGGCTGCGACACCGCGCGCGGCCCGGTCTCCTTCGCCTGGGTCGCGGCGAGCGCGAGGAGCGTGGCGGCGGCCGGGCCGGGGCGGTAGGGGAGCGCGAAGAGCGAGGTGAGCAGGGCGTCGCGGCCCAGCAGCGTCAGGAACCAGGGGGCGCCCGCCGCCGGGACGCGCAACTCCTCGTCCTCCGGGCCTCTCGCGATTACTTGGAGTGACGACAGGTCGGCGAGGCCGCGTGCGCAGGCGGACGCCAGTTCGGGCCAGCCGGTCGGGAAGGCGACGCCCTCCACGAACTCGGCCTCCTGCGCAAGTACCTTTTCGGTCAATGCCGCCGGAGAGCGTGGCACGCGCAGCGCCCGCTTCTCGCCGTGCGGGCGGGCCATCACCCGCAGGGTCAGCTCGGCGGAGCCGTGCGGCTCCAACTCCAGCTTCCATACGAGCCGACGGGCTCCGGTGCCGGTCTCCTCGACGCCGTCCGGCACGGGGTCGGCCGTCACCGTCGTACAGGACTGCCATTCGCCGCGCCGGTAGGTGAACTCCACGCCGTCGTCCATGACCTGGCGGCGGCGGACGACCCCGGTCTTCGCGTACGTCCGGTGGTCGGAGCGCAGTTCGAACTGGTCGGTGAAGTCCGCGTCGGCGGTGACCGCGAGGCGGACCGTCGTCGGCACCGGGCGATTGCTGACGAGCCGCAGCGACTCCACGAACGAGCTGTCGCCGACGGCCTGTTCCCGGAAGAGCGTGCAGGACGGCGGCTCGTTGCGGCCGCCGCGCGGGACGAGCACGCACCGCGTGGTGTCCCCGTCCGCGACCGGCGAGAGCGCCTCCGGTACGGCGCCGTCGACGGTCAACTGCCAGCGGCTGAGGTGCCGGGCGTCCCGGACGAACAGCCCCTCGGGGGATCCGGCGGCCGAGCCGGAGCCTCGTACGCCGCTGATGTCTCCGCGGTCGCCCACGGCGGCGAACGTCCCGCCGTGCACGAGCAGATGATGCCGGTCCGTCATCCCAGGTCCCCTCCCTTGGTACCCGTGCCTGACATTTCTTCTCGGTGGATCAGGTCGAGCGTGAGCGCGGCCGTCCAGCTGAAGCCGGTCGCGCCGCAGGCCTCGCCGGTGTACGGGTCGACGTACTCCGCGAAGTCCGAGCTGTCCGCGATGTCGAGGGCGGCCCGGCGCAGTTCGTCCGCGGCGGACTGTTCCCCGTGCAGCCGGAGCCCCTGCTCGACAAGCCAACTCGTGTTGAACCAGGCCGGCCCGCGCCAGTAGCGGTGCGGGTCGAAGGCCTCGCCGAGCAGGTCGTAACTGGGCACGAGACGAGTCGCGCCGCCGAGCCCGAAGTGCGGCCCCCGCAGGGTCGCCACCAGCCCGCCGACCACCTCCCGCGGCAGCCCGGGCAGCAGCAGCGGCACCAGCCCGGAGACCCCACGCTCGGGGACCAGGCCGCCGCTACGCACGTCCCGGCAGAAGAACATGCCCTCCGTCGGGTCCCACAGGCGTTCCACCAGCGCCGCCGTCAGGCGTTCCGCGCGGGCGTGGCGGGCCGTGGCCGTCGCGCCCAGTTCGCGCGCGATACGGGCGAGGGCGTGTTCGGAGGCGATGAGCAGCGCGTTGAAGGCCGGGTCCTCGACGGCGAACTCCCCGCCCCCGTCGGCATACCCGCCGTCCCGGTACTCCGTGGCCAGCCGCACGTACCGCCCGTAGTCCAGATCCGTCGGACGGTCCTCGGCAGCCCCGTGGTCGAGGTCCGCACGACGGAAGGAGCGGGCCGGGGCGGGGGTGACCCGGCCGAGCGGGGCGTCCCAGCTCGGGGCGTTGTCCATGCCCTGTTCCCACGGGTGGACGACGGACACCAGCCCGCCCCCGCCCAGGTCCCGCCGGTGCAGCAGATAGCGGTGCCAGGCGGCCAGCCGGGGATACACCCGGGCGAGGAAGCCGCGCGCCCGGGACAGCCCCGGGTCGGCGCGATGCACCAGCCAGGCCGCCAGCGCGTGCACCGGTGGCTGCACGATGCCGGAGGTCTGTACGGTGCGCGGGGCGCCCGCAGCGCGCCCCGCGGTCGAGGAGCGCCAGAAATCGGGGCTCGGGAAGTACGCGTCGAGGGGTACGGAGGGGTTGAAGACGATGTGCGGGATGCGTCCGTCGCCCCACTGGGCGGCCAGCAGCGTCTCCAGCTCGGTCTGCGCCCGGAGCGGCGAGACGTGCCGCAGCCCGATGGCGATGAACGCGGAGTCCCAGGACCATTGGTGTGGGTACAGCCGGCGCGAGGGCACCGTCGACGTTCCCGTCCAGTTCCCCTCCAGCACGTCCACGGCTCGCGAGCGCAGCGCCCTGAGGTGCGGTGGACCCGGCGGAGCCGTCGGATCGTATACGACGGTATCCACCGTCGGGCGGGCGATGAGCTGGGCGGTGCGATCCACTCGGGGCTCCCCGAAGACGACTAGGCCACCTGGTTCGGCAGTGGCTACCGTAGGGTTACGTCTATTTAACACGCAAAACTCAATATGTAATGCAAGCTTGAGAAACACAAGGGGGTGCGCATGACTGGGCGTCCGGGACGGACCGGCAGGGCGGTCGGCAAGGCGGGCAGTCAGGCGAGCGCCGGAGATCTCCTCGAACTGGTGCGCACCGGACGGGCGACGACCCGCGGCGCCCTCCAGCAGGTCACCGGCCTCTCCCGCGCGACCGTCGGCCAACGGCTGGACCGGCTCTTCCGCGCAGGCTGGCTGCGCGAGGGCGCCGGCGGCCCGGTCGACTCGCCGCTGGGCGGCCGTCCCTCGATCACGCTGGAGTTCGACGACGCCCACGCGATCGTCCTCGCGGCGGACCTCGACACGCGGCACGCGCGCGCGGCCGTGCTGTCGCTGACCGGGGAGATCCTGGCCGAGCACGGCGGCACGCTGGTCATCGAGGACGGCCCCGAAGCCGTCCTCGGCGAACTGGGCGGCTGGTTCGCCGAGCTGCTGGAGAAGGCGGGCCACCGGGCGGACGAGGTCTGCGGCATAGGGGTCGCCGTCCCCGGCCCGGTCGACAGCCAGACGGGCCGGGTCGTCCAGCCGCCGATCATGCCCGGCTGGGACGGCTACGACATACGCGGCCGCCTGGCGCGAGCGTTCGCCGAGCGGACGGCCGTCACGCCTACGGCGGCACCCATGGCCGTCCCCGTCCCCGCCCCTGCCCCGATCTCTGCCCCCGTCCCCGTCCCCGTCCCCGTCCCCGTCTTCGTCGACAACGACGCGAACCTCATGGCCTACGGCGAGCAGCGCACCGGGTACCCCGACTGCTCGGCGTTCGTGCTGGTCAAGGTGTCCACCGGTATCGGCGCCGGGGTCGTGGTCGACGGCGCGGTCTTCCGGGGCGTGGACGGCGGCGCCGGCGACATCGGCCATATCCGGGTGGGCGCGGAGGCGCTGTGCCGCTGCGGCTCCTACGGGTGCCTCGCGGCCGTCGCCAGCGGTGGCGCGGTGGCGCGCCGGCTCGCCGAGACGGGCCTGCCGACGACCTCCGGCTCGGATGTGCGCGATCTGCTCGCCGCCGGACACCCCGGGGCGGCCGCACTGGCCCGGGAGGCCGGCCGCCAGGTCGGGGACGTCCTCGCCACGGTGGTGACGCTGCTCAACCCCGGAGTGCTGATGATCGCCGGGGATCTGGCGGGAACAGCCTTTCTCACGGGCGTGCGCGAGCTGCTCTATCAGCGGGCGCTGCCCCGCTCCACCGCCCATCTGGACGTCGTGACCTCGCGGCTGGGGGAGCGGGCGGGCCTGGTGGGGGCGGGTGCGATGGTCGTGGAGCACCTGTACGCGCCGGAGCGGGTGGAGGAGCGGTTGCTGGCGCTGGGGGTGTGAGCGACCTTGTAAGGGAGGTGTTTCCCTCCTGTGTCGCGTCCGCATGGTGGAATCCGTCGGCTTCGAGCGGCGTGATTCGCGCCACCCCTGAGGGGGGAAATGCTCAGATGAGCGGATCTTCGATCGAATGCACTTCTCCAAGGGGTGGCACTGGGTGCCACCCCTTGATCGTTCATCGATCGAAATCAGGCGTGGCGCTCTACGCTCATATGAGCGATGATGGGGCGGGATGAGAGGTCGATGCGTTCAAGAAGTGAAAACATCAGCGGCTGTGCGCTTGCCAAGCTTTGACTTTCGATCCGCTGGCGGACGACTGGTTACAAGCACATGACGCACGAGTAGACGTACCCAGACGCCTTTGATCTGGGTATGTTCCTCGGCGTCAGGGCAGCCACCGCGTCCTCGAGGAGTCGAGACCGTGTCGGAAAACAATGATTCCCACGTAGCGAAGTTCGTTTACGACTTCACCGAGGGCAACAAGGACCTCAAGGACCTCCTCGGTGGCAAGGGCGCGAACCTCGCCGAGATGACCAACCTGGGCCTTCCCGTCCCGCCGGGCTTCACGATCACCACCGAGGCCTGCAAGGTCTACCTCGACAGCGGCGAGGAGCCGGCGGCACTGCGTGACGAGGTGAGTGCGCACCTCGACGCCCTCGAACAGCGGATGGGCAAAAAGCTCGGCCAGGCCGACGACCCGCTGCTGGTGTCCGTCCGTTCGGGCGCGAAGTTCTCGATGCCGGGCATGATGGACACCGTCCTGAACATCGGCCTCTCCGACAGGTCGGTCCAGGGCCTGGCCAAGCAGGCCGGCGACGACCGTTTCGCGTGGGACTCCTACCGCCGGCTGATCCAGATGTTCGGCAAGACGGTCCTCGGCGTGGACGGCGAGCTCTTCGAGGACGCGCTGGAGGCGGCGAAGACGGCGAAGAAGGTCGCCGTCGACACCGAGCTGGAGGCGGCCGACCTCAAGAAGCTGGTCACGCGCTTCAAGAAGATCGTCAAGGCCGAGGCCGGCCGGGACTTCCCGCAGGACCCGCGCGAGCAGATGGACCTCGCCATCAAGGCCGTCTTCGACTCCTGGAACACCGACCGCGCCAAGCTCTACCGCCGCCAGGAGCGCATCCCGGGCGACCTGGGCACGGCCGTCAACGTCTGCTCGATGGTCTTCGGCAACCTGGGCCCCGACTCGGGCACGGGCGTCGCCTTCACCCGCGACCCCGCCTCCGGCCACCAGGGCGTGTACGGCGACTACCTGCAGAACGCCCAGGGCGAGGACGTCGTCGCGGGCATCCGCAACACGGTCCCGCTCGCCGAGCTGGAGCAGATCGACAAGAAGTCGTACGACCAGCTGCTCGGCATCATGGAGACGCTGGAGAACCACTACAAGGACCTCTGCGACATCGAGTTCACCATCGAGCGCGGCCAGCTGTGGATGCTCCAGACCCGCGTGGGCAAGCGCACGGCCGGCGCGGCCTTCCGCATCGCCACCCAGCTCGTCGACCAGGGCCTGATCGACGAGACGGAGGCGCTGCAGCGGGTCACGGGAGCCCAGCTCGCGCAGCTGATGTTCCCGCGCTTCGACGAGGACGCGAAGGTCGAGAAGGTCGGCCGGGGCATCGCGGCCTCGCCGGGCGCGGCGGTCGGCAAGGCGGTGTTCGACTCCTACACCGCCGTGAAGTGGTCCCGCTCGGGCGAGAAGGTCATCCTGGTCCGCCGCGAGACCAACCCCGACGACCTCGACGGCATGATCGCGGCCGAGGGCATCCTCACCTCCCGCGGCGGCAAGACCTCCCACGCGGCCGTGGTGGCCCGTGGCATGGGCAAGACGTGCGTGTGCGGCGCGGAGGAGCTCGAGGTCGACACCAAGCGCCGCAGGATGACGGTGCCGGGCGGCCATGTGGTGGAGGAGGGCGACGTCATCTCCATCGACGGCTCGTCCGGCAAGGTCTACCTGGGCGAGGTCCCGGTCGTCCCGTCCCCCGTGGTGGAGTACTTCGAGGGCCGGATGCACGCGGGCGCAGACGACGCCGACGAGCTGGTCGAGGCCGTCCACCGCATCATGGCCTTCGCCGACCGGAAGCGCCGGCTGCGGGTGCGCGCGAACGCCGACAACGCCGAGGACGCGCTGCGCGCCCGCCGCTTCGGCGCGCAGGGCATCGGCCTGTGCCGCACAGAGCACATGTTCCTCGGCGACCGCCGTGAGCTGGTCGAACGCCTGATCCTGGCGGACACGGAGGAGGAGCGCGAGGAGTCCCTGAAGCAGCTCCTGCCGCTCCAGAAGAAGGACTTCATCGAACTCTTCGAGGCGATGGACGGCCTCCCGGTGACGGTCCGTCTCCTGGACCCGCCGCTGCACGAGTTCCTCCCCGACATCACGGAGCTCTCGGTCCGGGTGGCGCTGGCGGAGTCCCGCCAGGAGTCCCACGAGAACGACCTGCGCCTGCTCCAGGCGGTGCACCGGCTGCACGAGCAGAACCCGATGCTGGGTCTGCGCGGCGTACGGCTCGGCCTCGTCATTCCGGGCCTGTTCACGATGCAGGTCCGCGCCATCGCGGAGGCGGCGGCGGAGCGCAAGAACGCCAAGGGCGACCCGCGCGCCGAGATCATGATCCCGCTGGTCGGCACCGTCCAGGAGCTGGAGATCGTCCGCGAGGAGGCCGACGAGGTCGTCGCGGAGGTCGAGGCGGCGACGGGCGTCGAGCTGAAGCTGGCGATCGGCACGATGATCGAGCTGCCCCGGGCCGCCCTGACGGCCGGCCAGATCGCGGAGGCCGCGGAGTTCTTCTCCTTCGGCACGAACGACCTGACCCAGACGGTGTGGGGCTTCAGCCGGGACGACGTGGAGGCCTCGTTCTTCACGGCGTACCTGGAGAAGGGCATCTTCGGCGTCTCCCCGTTCGAGACGATCGACCGGGACGGCGTCGGCTCGCTGGTGAAGGCGGCGGCCGAGGCGGGCCGGGCGACCCGCCCCGACCTCAAGCTCGGCGTCTGCGGCGAGCACGGCGGCGACCCGGAGTCCGTGCACTTCTTCCACGAGGTGGGCCTGGACTACGTCTCCTGCTCCCCCTTCCGGATCCCGGTGGCCCGTCTCGAGGCGGGCCGGGCGGCGACGCAGTCGACGGGAAGCGACCACCGCTGAGCCCGCCTCGATCCGGCTGAGCCCGCTTGGATCCGGCTGAACCGGCTGAGCGCGCTTCGATCCGGCTGATCCGGCTGATCCGGCTTTGACCCCGGAGCCGCTGTCGGTCCCCGACCCTCACCGATCGGCGGCGGCTCCGGCGCACCAAGGAGGACGGCACCCTGTGCGGGGGTGCCGTCCTCTTGCTGTCAGTGGGCTTGTTTCTGCTGGTCAATGGGGCTCGCTTAATAAATACCAAGGTAAAGACAAGGTTTTCACAGCATTCTTTCCGGCGTTTAATTCTGAGTTTTCTCTTCGGGCTGTCGTGGCGCGTGTTAAGTTCTTTCTCATCGGGCGGAGGGATCGCCCAGGGTGACGACCCTGATCCCCACCTCGCTCGTTCGGAATTTCCGAATTCCCCCTTCCCGTGCAGATGCTGGAAACTCAGAAGGAGTCGTCATGAGCTTCAGGGTGATTGCACCGCTTACCCCCCGCCGGAACGCCAACACGGACCCCAACGCGAATGCGAACCCGAACCCCGGCCAGGTTCCCCCGCCCGCGCAGCAGGGACGACGTCGCCGTCCGCGCCCCGGTGAGGCCGCGCCTCAGCAGCCCGGCTTCTGAACCGGCTCCTGAGTGGAAGATCCCAGGTGAAAAGGGAGGGCCGGCGGTGTTCCGCCGGCCCTCCCGCCGGTGACGGGAGAAACGAATGCGCTCGCGTAGGAACAGTTCAGGAGTTGATTTTCCCCGGAGTATTCCACCGGGTCTGGAACTTTCTGAATACGGCCAGCCGATTGTCAGAGCAGCCGAGGAACTTCTCGCCGACTACGAGGTTCAGGGCGACCTCGGAGAAAATCCCGCGATCCCCCTGGCCGCCCCTGACACAGATAATTCCTCTCCCCCTGTCCTGTCCCCCCGCGTGGCCTTCCGCCGTTTCTGGCCGCTGACCAAGGGGCTGCGCCGCTGGCTCGTGGGGGTGTGGCTGTGCACGGTGCTGGGCGCGCTGGCAGAGACCGCCGCCATCCTGCTCTTCGGCGATCTCACCGACAACGCGCTGCAAAGGGGTTCACTGGACGCCTTCTGGACCCCCGCGGCGCAGTGGCTCGGCATCGCGGTGGTGGGCGCGGCCATCGGCTACGCGGGCGGCTCCCTCTCCGTGTGGGTGTCGGAGCGATTCGTGATGCGGCTGCGCGAGCGCGTCTTCGACCATGTGCAGAAACTCCCCCCGCACTTCTTCCAGAAGCACCGCCAGGGAGATCTGCTGTCCCGGCTGACGGGCGACGTGGAAGCCATCGAGCAGATGGCCGTGTCGGGCCTGATCGGCACGGCGTCGGCCGTCTTCAGTGCGGTCTTCTACGCGGCGGCCGCGTTCTGGCTGCGCTGGGACCTGGCGGCGGCGACCTTCATCCTGGCCCCGCTGTTCTGGCTGGCCGCCCGAAGGTTCGCCGACGGCGTCAGGTCGGTGGCCCGGGAGGGCAGGGTGGCGGACGGGGCGGTCACGTCCGTGGTGGAGGAGTCCCTGGGCAACCTGGTCCTGACCCAGGCCTACGGCCGCCAGGACGCCGAGCGCCGCCGGCTGAGCCAGGAGGCGACGGCCTGGTTTCGCGCGGCCGTCCGCTCGGCCCGCCTCAACCAGGCATACGGGCAGTTGGTGCAGGTCATCGAGACGATCTGCGTACTGGCCGTGATCGGCATAGGCGTCTGGGAGATTTCGAGAGGCCAGATGACCCTGGGCCAACTACTGGCGTTCGCAGCCCTGTTGAGCTACCTCTACCCGCCCATCCGCAGCCTGGCCCAACTGGGACTGCTGATCACCGCCGCCACCGCGGGCGCGGAACGACTGGTCGAGATCCTGGACGCCAGGCCGGCGGTGACGGACCCGACGGGCTCGGAGCACAGCGACCATGGCCGCCCCGACGGCGTGGTCGAGTTGCGAGACGTCTCATTCCGCTACCCGGGGGCGCAGACCCAGACCCTGGAGGCACTGACCTTCACCGCCCGCCCCGGGGAACTGGTGATCATCACGGGCCCGAGCGGCGCGGGCAAGTCCACGGTCTCCAAGCTCCTCCTCCGCTTCTACGACGCCGACTCCGGCGCGATCCTCCTGGACGGCACCCCGCTGCGTGACTTCCCCCTGGCGCGGTTGCGCGAGTACGTGACGCTGCTGCCGCAGGAGACATTGGTCCTGCACGACACCGTCCGCGCGAACATCGCCTGCGGCCGGCCAGGCGCGAGCGACCACGCGATCGAGGAGGCGGCACGGTCGGCCGACGCGCACGAGTTCATCACGGCACTCCCCGACGGCTACGACACGAGGGTCGACCCCAACTCCGCCCGCTTGTCCGGCGGCCAACTGCAACGCCTGGCCATCGCGCGAGCGGTGCTGCGCGACGCCCCGGTCCTGGTCCTGGACGAACCGACGACCGGCCTGGACGCGATAGCCACCCGCCGCATCGTGGAACCCCTGCGCCGCCTGATGGCAGGCCGCACGACCATCATGATCACCCACGACCTCAACCTGGCCCCGGACGCCGACCGCATCCTCGTCATCGACCAGGGCCGCATAGCAGAAACGGGCACCCACGAGGAACTGCTCGCCTGGGGCGGGGTGTATGCCCATCTGCACGGTTCGCAGAACGTGGGTCCTGCGGAGCCGGTCGGCATGGCGGAGTCCTACGCGTACGCGCAGGTCGGGTGGACGGACGCGTGGCCCGGCGGGGTGGGCAGCCAGGTTCGCGGCTGAACGGCTCGGCTGTCTTGTGTTCGTTGGTGGGGATGTCTGGTTTTCGATCGCCTGATGGGATGGTTATGAGGCGATAGATCGTTTCTGTCAACTTACGCGCCGCTACAGTCCGTTACTCATGGCGATGACGGTGTCGCCGATGGTTACGGAGGCGTGTGTGAAGAGGGTAGTGCTCGGCGTGGCTTCGGTTGGGCTGGTACTCAGTGCGGCGGTGGCGGCGTTCGCGTCGCCGGTGAAGGGGGGCATCCCACGGCTTGATACCGAAGGTGTCAGGTTCAGTGGGGCGAAGTACGAGTTCAACCGGCCCGGAGTCAATCACGGTGCCTTCGAATGGTCGGGGCTGCTTGAGGACAGGAGCGCCACTGACGGGCACAACGTCTACGTCGAGGCCAAGGTCCACGGGCACGAGTGGGTGCGCTATTACGGAAAACAACGGAGTTCCGTCCGACTGCACAAGTCCAATTGGGATGGTGCACAGCGCTACACAGGAGAGGCGAGGCTTCGAGTCTGCCGAGACCGGGGCTCTCTTCGCCCGGACAACTGTATTCCGGAGCGGAAATTCTCGTACAACTGGGACCGTGGCTGATCCCCTCCGACTTCCCGAGCCCAGGTGGATGCACCTGGGCTCGGCCTCTTGATAGGGGAACGAGATCAACACGTCAGAAGTTCTTTCCGCCAAGGGCGTTGACCTCTTTTACGGTGAGACGCCAGCGGTCAGGAACGCGCAGATTTCTTTGCATCGGGGAGAGGTAGTGGCGATCACCGGGCAAAGTGGCTCCGGGAAATCGTCGCTGTTGTATTGCCTGGCGGGAGTGTTGCCGGTTGCCTGCGGCGAGGTGTGTTTCGAAGGGCGCTCGCTCGGGGCCCTGGGCGACGAGGAGCTCAGCGCGCTTCGTCGTGAACGGTTCGGCTTCGTCTTTCAATACGGCGAGCTACTGCCTGAACTCACCATCGAGGAAAACACCGCGTTGCCCCTTCGACTGGCAGGTCAACGCAAGGCTGAATCCCTCTCCGCAGCCGGTGAGGTCCTGGGACGGCTCGGCCTCGGGGACCTGCGTGAGCGTCGGCCCTCGCAGGTGTCAGGAGGGCAGAGTCAACGCGTCGCGGTCGCTCGAGCGCTGGTTCACAAACCTGCCGTGGTGTTCGCAGATGAGCCCACTGGCTCGCTTGACAGCAGTAATGCCACGGCCGTACTGGACGAATTCCTAACCCTGGCGCGATCACAGGGGACAGCAGTGGTGCTCGTGACGCACGATTCGCAGGTGGCAGCCCAAGCTGACAACCGCTACACCATGTGTGACGGAGTCCTCACGGCTCAGGTGCGGGAGGCGTCGTGAAGGAACTCCTCCTGGGCCTGAGACTGTTGCTGGGGAGTGGACGGGGAAACCGTGTGCGCTTCCTGCTGATGGTCGTGGGCAGCGGGATCGGGGTGTGCTGTCTGGCCGTCGTCCTTTCGATTCCCGGCATTCTGGCCATGCAGGATGCCCGCAAGGCGGCTCGTGAGCCGGATTGCTCGAACGGGCGCGGCAGTTGTCTCTCAAAGGTGGGAGGCGCATTCGCACTCATGCGGCTGGACCCTTATGGCTCGGAGCCGCTTACTCGGATCTTCGTGGCCGTGGGGAGCACACCAATCACCCCACCCCCCGGCCTGCGTGAACTTCCCCACCCGGGTGAGGTATTTGTGTCCCCTCGGCTGCACGAGCTTCTCGCGGGTGATCCAGGCCTCGCTCATTTCCTGCCCGGCAAAGAGATGGGCCTCATCTCCGCGCAGGGGCTGGCTCATCCTGACGAGTTGTACGCCTATGTCGGCACCAGCCGTGACGAGCTCAAGGGTGGTGGGTACTTGTCAGAGTTTGGGAATGCGGACGCGCGCTACCCCACCGTCGAGCCCTCAACCCTCGACATCCTGCGCTTCACCCTGGCCGGCGTGGTGCTGCTTCCCCTTGCCGTGTTCCTGTCCGTCTGCGCCCGGTTGTCAGCCGCCTCTCGCATGAGGCGGCTGGCTGCCTTGCGACTGCTCGGATTGAGTAGAAAAGGCACGCAGCGCGTCAACGCGGCCGAGACCGTTGCAGCCGCTCTGCTGGGAGCCGTCCTCGGTCTGGGCGCCTATTGGGTCGTCAACCAACTGGTGTCACGGGTGGGGCTGCCAGGATTCAAGTGGTACCCGGCCGATGGCTCGCTCTCCGTGTCCACGCTTCTCGTCTGTCTGGTGGGTTGTCCGGCGCTTGCATGGTTCGTGGGGCGGGTCGGAGCGAAGCAGGCCGCGGCCAATCCGTTGGCCGTGCGGCGCAGCGCCGTGGAGAAGCCGCCTCGCCTGTGGGGCCTGCTGCCGCTCGTGCCGGGAATGGGCATTGTCATCGGGTACTGCGTGGCCGGTGCGATGGGGCACCCGCCTGCGGACACCTCGCTCTCCTCGATCCTGATGCCGCTGGCCGTCGTGCTGGTCGGGGCCGGTCTCGTGCTCTCGCTGCCGATCCTCTCGCGCTCCCTGGCCCGGAAGGTGGCCCGCTCGACGGGTTCGCTGTCTCTCGGCCTTGCCATGCGCCGCAACGAGATGGAACCGGGCGGAGCCCTGCGCGTGGCGACCGGCCTGGTGCTGCTGGTCTATGCGGCCTCGCTCACGCAGGGCGTACTCATCGAGCTGGACCAGGTCTCCAAGAACACCTCGCCGGTGCAGCTCTACACCATGCCGCTCAAGGACGTTCCTGAGGACAAGGAGCGTGCTGTGACAGAGGTGGCAGGGGTTCGGGGCCACGCCGTTCTGGCGGAATCCTGGACGGACCCCGACGACATGGAGTGGCCGACGAGTATCAGTGCCGTGATCGCCACCTGCAGCCAACTGCGCAAGATGGCGTCAGCGGTGGAGGGCTGTGTGGAGGGGCGCCCGGCGCGGTTGATGGTGCCGGGTGTCACCTACGACGAAAGGAGCGTGCCCGGGAGTCGTTTCCCCTTCCACTTGCAGAATTCTGAAGGGAAGAGCCGGGTCGTCACGGTGGAGGTGCCACGTCGGACGATCCACTACCGCGACGACACGACGAGGCAGATGGTCGGCAGCGGCACTGTCGTGATCCCACCGTCCTCCCTCCCCGCCGGCTTCCGTCTTGAGGGGCGAGCCACTCTCGCGCTGATGAGCAGTTCCGCTCCCGAGACCTTGCGGTCCGTACTCGCGGGCATCGCGGGGGTCGACCCGACGATCGAGGTCGAGACGGACGGCTTGGATCCCGCCGCCCTCCAGCAGATCACCGTCATCAAGACCCTCCTCGGCGTGGGCATGATCCTCGGCCTGATCATCGGTGTGGCCGCCTATCTCGTCGCCGCCACCGATCGCGCCGTGGAACGCCGACCGCAGGTCACCGCACTGGCGTTGCTCGGGGCCAGGCCCCGGACGCTCCGGACCGTTCAGGCCGCGCAGGTCGTGTTGCCCCTGGCCATCGGGCTCGTGCTCGCGGTGGTGACCGGGAAGATGGCCGAGTCCAGCTACCTGGTCACTGGCGGCGGGGCCGTCTTCTGGGACGGAGCCGGGGTGCCGCTGCTCCTCGCCTCCGCCCTGGGCGTCGTGGTCGTCGCCGCCCTCGGTGCCTTGCCGCTGGTGGGGCGGCGGATCGACCCCGAGTTGATCAGGCGGGACTGATGCCTTGACACTGTTTGCAGAAGGGCGGTGCCCCGTGCGGGGTGCCGCCCTTTTGCGTGGCACAGGTGGTGCGAGTGAGCGTGGGCACGCCGAACTCGGCGGCAAACTCTCCTGCCCTGCCGGTCGTTTCCCAGCCGTGCCGGCAGCGGAGAGCCGTCATGAGTTCCGGTCCTCGGCCGTGATCTTCTTCGGCTATGCGAACGCCCAGCCGCTCCACTGCTCGACCCGTACGGCGACCACGGGGCCCTGTGGAGGGGAATCCCTGTACTGGGCGTACTTGGCGCGCAGCAGCTCGACGGCCCTGTTCCGTTCCTGCTCGGCCTCCAGTACTTCCCCTCGGCCGTCGGCGCGCGCCCACCACAGCGTTGACCAGTCATCCGCGTAGTGGTCGACCAGCAACGTCACCGAGGGGTTCTCCTGGATGTTGCGCAGTCTCCGCAGGTTCCACGTGCTTTTGGGCTTGTGGTCCACAGCGAAGTACAGGACGTCCTTTTCTGCGGCGAAGGTCACCGGTACCGCGTGCGGCACTCCGGCTGCGTCGGCTGTCGCCAGCCTTGCGACGGGGGACGTGAGGAAACGGTCCCGGGCGGTGGGCGGCGAGAGCTTCATGTGAGCACGGTAGTGAGCGATGCCAGCCAGGTCGTCAGGTGTTGGTTTGTTTGGTCTGGGTGTTCCTGTTGGAGCCAGTGGCCGCAGTCTTTGAGGATGTGGGAGGCCGTGAGGCCGGGGAGGGTGTGGGGGTAGGCCTTGATCGCGTCGGCCAGCCAGGTGGTGGAGGCGTCCAGGCTGCCGGCGATGAAGAGGGACGGTTGGGTGATCGGGGCGTCGGTGAAGTCCGTGAGGTCTTTCCAGTCCTGGTCCATGTTCCGGTAGCGGTTCAGGGCTCCGGTCATGCCGGTTCGCTCGAACTCGCCCGCGTAGACGTCCAGGTCTTGTTCGGTCAGCCAGGTGGGGCGTGCGGCGGCGGTGGGGAAGCGGTCGCGCAGGGTTCCACCGGTGGTGACGAAGTGGGGGCTGGGGGCGGTCGGTGGCGGCATCGTGTCCGCGGACAAGGCGGCGTAGAAGCCGGCGAGCCAGCCTCGTACGTCGGGCTCGATCTCCGCCTCGGCTCGGCCGGGTTCCTGGAAGTAGGAGACGTAGAACTCCTCCTCCCCGCCCGTCCCGTTCATCTGTGCGAAGACCTCGCTCGGCATCGGGCCGCCCGGTGGGGTGTACGGGACGCTCAGCAGTCCCACCGCTCGGAAGACGTCCGGGTGGAGGAGCGCGGAGTGGGCCGCGATCGTCGCGCCCCAGTCGTGGCCGACGATCGTCGCGGAACGCTCGCCCAGGGCGTGCACGACCGCGACGTTGTCCGCCACCAGTTCCAGCATCCGGTACGCGTCCGTGGCGTCGGGTTTGGAGGAGCGGCCGTAGCCGCGGACGTCGATGGCGGCCGCGCGGTATCCGGCGGCGGCCAGCGCCGGCAACTGGTGGCGCCAGGAGTACCAGCACTCCGGGAAGCCGTGCACGAGCAGGACCAGCGGCCCCTCGCCCTGTTCCACCACGTGGACACGGCCTGCGGGAGAGGGGAGCAGATGGTGCTTCGCGTCGTCGCTCGACGTCCGTTGCGGCATCGGGTCCTCCAGGACTCGGGGACTTCGAGCATGCTGGGCCCGGTGCGGCTCCCGCGAGTCTTGTTGCCGGTTCGGCAAACCGCCAGGCAAAGCGCCAGGCAAAGCGCTCGGCGAGGTGTCGAAGGGGGTCACGGGGGAAAGCCGCACATACCGACGGGGAGGGTGCAGGCATGGGTTACGAGGAGCTGGTGACGGAGGCCGTCAAGGCGCGGATTGCGGGCGAGTCCGACAGATGGCTGAGGGCGGGGCTGTCCACCGAGCGCTGTGACCGGCCGGCGGCCGAAGCCGCGGTCGCCGAGGTGTATCGCGTCCACGGCATGCCCGCTCCGGAGACGGTGGTGTGGATGGACTCACCGCTCGGCGGCGCGCTTGCGTCCTGGGTGCTGCGCCACGGGTGGGAGGACCGGCTCGACGGGACGCTGCTCGCCGGCGCCGGGCTGCCGCTGACGGTGCCGCAGGCGTTCGCCCGGCAGGCCGAGGAGCGGATCTGCGAGCAGTTGGGGCGGACGGGAGCGGGCGGCGAGAGACGACTGCTGGCCGGCCCGTTCCAGGACACCTCCGACGCGCAGGACCGACTCGTGGACGCTCTGGGGCACCCCATGTTCGACCATCTCGACTTCCACTGGCTGCAAGACGTGCACGGCGCCTACGAGTTGGAGCAGGAGATGCACAACATCTTCAACTGGTCGACGAACGAGTCCCTGGGGCACATCCACCATCGGGTGTACCGGGACCTGCTGGGGAGGGTCCGTGGTCCGGTTCCGGAGCGGATCGTGCAGCCCGAACGGGACGGTGACGTCATCACGCCGCCACCGCCGCCGAGCAGGGAGCAGATCTACTTCCACGAGGAGTTCGGCGACGGTCTGGACTCCTGGTCCGCGCCGCGGGAGTTGATCCGTTGGCGTTGCATGCTGGCCGCCGCGGGCCTGCCCGAGTCGCCGGGACTGGAGGCGGTCCAGGAGGCCCTGTACCGGTGCGGCGGTTGGTGGCCCTTGGCGGACGCCGTCGTCCTCACCGAGCGTCCTGTGGTGCTGCGGTACGAGCGGACGCCGCCGGAGGCCTCCACGTCGGGGAGCGCGCTGATCGTCTATGCAGACGGCTATCAGCCGGCCGACGCGTAGCGGAGCGGCGCGCGTGGGTGTCGTGCGGGCCCTCGGCGTGCCGTTCCGTCCGTTCCGCCCGTTCCGTCATTCGCAGCCGGTTCCGTCGCCGTCGCGGTCCAGGTGGCGGCCGTAGCCCGGGTCGCCTGCGTGGACGGGGGCGGCTCCGGCCGCGCGGGCGGCTGTGCAGTTCTCGTAGTAAACGCTTCCGGAGTCGGCGGCCGTGTCGTCGTCCTCGGTCGTGCTCTCGTTCGCCGCCGCCTTCTCCGTCACCGTCACCTTCACCGTCTTTGTCGCAGTGACCGTCGCTGTCGCTGTCGCCGTCGTCGTGCCTGCCGGTTCCGGTACTGCCGTCTCCGTCGTCGTGGCGGTCACGGTCACCGTCGGCCGGGGGTCGGCCGACGTCGGTTTCGCATCCGTCTTCGTGCCGTCGTCGGTGCCGCCGATGGCCGCGCCCAGGAACAGGGCCAGGGCGAGGGCGGGCAGGACGTATCTCTTGCGGGCCCAGCGGGGGGTGGGGTTCGTGGTGGTGGTGTACGGGTTGGTCATGGCGTCCCCGCAGGATGTCGTGTGATGTGAGGGGACGACGGTATTGCCGTTCTATGGGTGGTGTACGTGGTGTGGCTGTTCCGTGACTTTTCTGTGCGCATCTCCCGGGTTGGTCGGTCATCAGTCCCCCCAGGGGGACGGCGCCCGCTGTTCTCGAGTGCCGTCCCCGTGCGGTTTGGCGGGTCCGTGCAGGGGTCCCGTCAGATGGAGACGGCCACCGCCGTGAACGTCGTCTCCGGCAGTTGCGGGCTGGTGAAGCGGGCGTTGACCAGGTAGAGGCGGTCGCCGTAGCGGGCGGCCGTGGTCGGGACGTCGAAGCGGGGGTCGGTGATCGTGCGGGTCAGGGTGGCGGTGGTCGCCGTGCGGTCCAGGGACCAGACGCTGATCAGGTTCAGCCGGTTCTGGACGACGTACAGCGTGCGGCCGATGCGGTAGAGGCCGTCGCCGTTCACGACGTCGGCCGCGCCGACCAGCGTGATCTTCGTGGCGTACCCCGTCTTGACGTCGACGTTGTACAGCTCGCCCGGAGTGCTCTTGACGACGATCAGGCCGCGGCCGTCCGGCGTGCCGACGATCCCGTTGGCGTTGTTCACGTTGGGGAGCTGGACCCAGTCGCCGGTGAGGGGCAGGGTGCGGATGTCGGCCCCGCCCCGGCCGCGCTTGACGCTGTACAGCGCCGCGTCCCGGGAGTCGGTGAACCAGGCGCGGTCGCCGAGGAGTGCCACGTCGTTGATGAAGTGGCCCGTCGGGTCCGTGAGTTGATGGGTTGCCAGCAGACCGCCCGTGCGGGAGTCGATCACTCGCGCCACTCCGGTGCTGCCCGCCACGTACAGCAGGCCGTCGTGGTCGAGCTTGAGGCCGACGGCGATCTGGCCGGTACCGCCCGCGTACAGGACGCTGCCCTCGCCGGTGCGCAGGTCGGTGCGGTAGATGCCGCCGTTGGCGCGGGAGCCCTGGTAGGCGTACGGCTTGCCGCCGATGGCGATGCCCTCGGGGAGCCAGCCGTCGGGGAGGGGGTACTCCGTCGGCCAAGTCGCCTCAGGAGTACCGGACGTACTCGACTTGGCCGTTGCGGGCGTGGCCGTCGTCGTCAGGGTGGCGGCGGCCAGGGCGGCGCCGCCCAGCAGGGTGCGGCGCGACGGGATGGGGGTCATGGTTACGGGCCTCCGGGAGTGGGGTGCGGGCGGCGAACGGCGTAACACGGTGAACTGTGGCCACAGCAGGCGTGGCTTTGCCTCTGCTTTGGACTTAGTTGGCCAGTAACGAGCCGCCGCCCGACCGTGTTCCTCCCTTTCGCTGTCAGGTTCCTTTCAATCCCCTGCTCCCCGCGTTCCCCGCCGGCCCCACCGACCCCGCCAGCCCCACCGACTCCGCGAGCCCCGCCAGGCCCCATCAGCCCCGTCAGGCTCGGAAGGGGCCCCTCACCTCGTACGTGATCCCGCCCGACGAGCTGCCGCTCGTGCCGCGCTGACTGGAGAAGTAGAGGCGGGTGCCGTCCGGGGAGAAGGCCGGGCCCGTGATCTCCGACGCCGACTGGCCGTCCACCCGCAGGAAGGGTGCGACCACGTCGTCCGGGGTGATCACGCAGATCTCCAGGTTGCCGCCGTCCTCCGCCACGAACAGGTCGCCGGAGGCGGAGCCGGTGACGTTGTCGACCCCGGTGAGGGGTGCCGTGCCGGATGTCACCAGTGAGTCGTCGTAGGCGAGTTCGATCGTCTGGGCCGCCGCGTTGTACTGCCAGACCCGGTTGTCGCCCTTGGTCGTGAACCAGCAGGTGTCGTTCGCGTAGTAACAGCCCTCGCCGCCGTTGAAGTGCTTGGCGCCGGAGACCTGGGTGCGGGTGGCGGAGGCACCGGTGGGGTCGGGGACCCGGGTCCAGGTGACCGGGCCGCTGGTGGCCGTGCCGGCGACCATGACCTCCAGGGTGCCGGCGGCCAGGCTGCCCCAGGTCGTCGGGCGGAAACGGTAGAAACAGCCGTTCGTCTCGTCCTCCGTCAGATAGATCACCTGGCGGACCGGGTCGGCCGCCGCCGCCTCGTGTTTGAAGCGGCCCATCGCGTCCCGGCGCACCGCCGCCGTCACACCCCAGGGGTCTGTTTCGTAAACGTATCCACGGTCCACCTCCTCGCAGGACAGCCAGGTGCTCCACGGGGTCTTCCCGCCCGCGCAGTTCTGGCGGGTCGAGGAGAGGATGCGGTACGCGCCCGTGATCGCCCCGGCCGCCGAGAACCTCACCGCGCTCGCGCCGCCGGACGGGTTGATCTCCGAGTTGGAGACATAGATCCAGCCCGTGCCGTCCGGGTAACAGGCGCCGCCGTCGGGGGCGTTGTGCCAGGTGTACGACGTCCCGGACACCGTCTGGCCGGAGCGGGCGATCACCCGGCTGGTGAAGCCGGAGGGAAGGCGGATGCCGTTGGCGTCCGCGGCGCCGAGGGCTCCGTACGGGCCCGTGCCGGGCTGGGCGGGGGCCGCGTAGGCGGCGCCGCGCCAGAGGGTTCCGCCGAGTACGGCGGCGGAGCCGCCGATCGCGGCCGCACGCAGGAAGGTACGACGTTCCACGCTCACTCCCGGGGGTGGTGTGGGTGAACCGGCCCGTACGCCGGTCCCGGCGACGGGTGGTGCAGGGTCGTGCGCTGCCGAACGCTAGAAGCGCAGGGTAGCTGTGTCATGGCTGTGTCGTGGACATGTCGTGGCGAGGAGGTGCGAGGTCGGTTGCGGGGCAGGTGACCGGGCGTCGTCGTAGGCTGCCGGGGAACGGTGGAAGGAGCATGGCCATGGCCGGCTGGAGTGTGCGCGACATCCCTGATCAGAGCGGCCGCAACGCCGTCGTCACCGGGGCCAACAGCGGGCTCGGGTACGTCACCGCGCGCGAGCTCGCCCGGAAGGGGGCGCGGGTCCTGCTCGCCTGCCGGAGCGAGACGCGGGGGAGGGCGGCCGTCGAGCAGCTGCGCGGTGAAGTGCCCGACGGTGACGTGCAGTTGGGGCTGCTCGATCTCGGGGAGCTGGCCTCCGTAAGGGAGTTCGCGGGCTCACTGCCGTACGAGCGGCTGGATCTGCTCGTCAACAACGCCGGCGTGATGGCGCTGCCGTACGGCACCACCGCCGACGGGTTCGAGACGCAGTTCGGGGTGAATCACCTCGGGCACTTCGCCCTCACCGGGCTGCTGCTGCCCGCGCTGCTCGCCGCCACGGAGGGGCGTCCCGCGGACGGGCATCCCGCATCCGGGCCGGACGGCGCGCGGGTCGTGACCGTCTCCAGCATGGTCCACCTGCTCGGCAACATCGATCCCCACGACCTCAACTCCGAGCGTCGGTACCGTCGTTGGACCGCATACGGCCGTTCCAAGACCGCCAACCTGCTCTTCACGCACGAGCTGGCGCGCAGGCTCGCGGCGGCCGGATCCGACCTCGTCGCGGCGGCCGCGCACCCGGGGTATGCGGCGACCAACCTGCAGACGGCCGGGCCGCGCGCGGAGGGGCGTCGGGTCGCCGAGCGGCTGATGGCGCTCGGCAACCGGGTGATCGCCCAGTCCGCCGAGGCCGGCGCGCTGCCCGCCCTGTACGCGGCGACCGCGCCCGGCGTCCGCCCGGACTCGTTCACCGGGCCGTCCCTCGCGATGTGGCGCGGGGCGCCCGCACCCTCGCGGCGGGCCTCCTGGACCCTGGACGACCGGGCGGGGGAACGGCTGTGGAGCGCCTCCGAGCAGCTGACCGGGGTGTTCTACGACGCCCTCAAGGCCTGAGGAACGGTTCGGTTCACCGCGTCAGAGAATCGTTGCAACTCGTGGAGACCCGGACCTTGTTGGACCACGTGTCGGTGGCGATGTCCCACACCATCATCGTCGAGTCCTTCGCATAGCCGTACGCCGTGCAGTCCAGCAGGCCCGTCCGTACGTCGAAGGCGCCGCCCGGGCGGCCGGTGATCCGGCGGGCGACGGCGTCCTTCGTCCAGACCGGTATGCCGCGTGGGCCCGAGTCGCTGAAGAGGGCCATCCGTACCGTGCCGCCGATCGTGAAGCTCTGGCCGTGCATGTCGATGCCGTAGATGCCGACGGTGCTGCCACGGCGGGTGGCCCAGGCGTACGGGGCGCTGCCGTATGCCTGGGCCTGGACGGACTGCCCCGCGGCGGACCGGCTCAGGGCGGACTGCCCCGGGGCGGGGGCAGACGCTGATGCTGATGCATAGGTTCCGGTGAGCGTGGCGATCGCCGTTGCCGCGGCGACGACGGCCGCGGTGCGCGAGGTGTGCGAAAGGTTCATGGTCGTCCCCCGATCTCCGTCGGCCGCGCTGCCGTGCGCGGCCGATGACCTGAGGGACACCGGACCGCGCACCCGGGTTGCGACCGCGGCGGGGGTTCCGGGAGGGTGCGGAAGCGCGGGGGTGGTACGGGCGACCGGGCGTGCGTGGCTGCCGAGGGGCCCGTGACCCACGATGACGGCTGCCCTGCACGTGTTCCCCTGCACGTGTTCCCCTGTGCCTGTTCCCCTTGCGCCTACCGCTGCGCGTACCCCGGGGCGTATTCCTCCGAGTACCCCTGCCCGTGGTCCCGGCCGTACCCCCGCCCGTAGCCCTGCCCATAGTCCTGGCCGTATCCCCGCCCATGGTCCTGGCCGTATCCCTGGCTGTCGTACTCCCCTCCGGAGTCCTGGCCGTATCCCGGGCCCGGGGCGAACTCCTCCGCGTACCTCTGGGCGAAGTCCTCCGGCATCGGTGTGGTGTCCAGGTAGAACCACTCGGCGGTGGGGCCGGGGCTCATGGCGGAGGCGGTTGCCGGGGTGGGGTGGCGGTGGGGCAGTGGGTCGGTCTGCGGGGGCGGGTCGGCCGCCGGCGCCGTGTCCTCCGGCACGGGCAGACGTTTCGCCGGGCCCGGCAGCAGGAGCTCCACCCGTAGGCCCTTGCCGCGCTGCTGGGCCGTGAACTCCTCCACCTGGCTGCGGCAGGCGTGGTCGAGGTGGGTCACGCCGGTGAGGTCGAGCCGGATCCGGGGCTTGCCCGCCTCCGCCGCGGACTCCAGGGCCTCGATGACCTGGGGCAGCCGCAGGAACGTCGCGTTCCCGGCCATGACCACCTTCGCCGTGTCCTCCTCGAGGTGCTGCTTGATGACCGTCTGCGACATGCGCACCGCCGCCAGCACGATGCCCGCCGCGAGGCCGATCAGGACGCCCTCCAGGAGAGCCGTCGCCACGATGACCAGCGTGGTGAGCGTCATGACCGCGAACTCGCCGCGGTCCTGCCGCCACATCTTCGGGAACTCCTCGGGCGCGAAGAGCTTCCAGCCGCTGTGGACGAGGACGCCCGCGAGGACCGAGATCGGGATCAGGGCCAGCACCTGGGGGAGCAGGAGGGCGAAGGCCAGCAGCCACAGGCCGTGCAGCGTGCGGGAGAGCCGGGTCTTGGCGCCCGCCTGGACGTTCGCCGAACTACGCGCCACCACCGCCGTGATGGGGAGCGCGCCGAGCAGGCCCGCGAGGGTGTTGCCCGCGCCCTGGGCGATCAGCTCGGGGTTGTAGCGGGTGCGCGGGCCGTCGTGCATACGGTCCACCGCGGCCGCCGTGAACAGGGACTCGGCGGAGGCGATCACCGTGAAGGTCAGGATCGCCGTGATGATCCCGGGGTTCGCCAGGCCCGCGAACTGCTCCGCGCCCGGCACGTTGACCGAGGCCAGCAGGTTGCCCACCTGGAGCGTCTTGATCTCGACACCCGGGAGCGCGGCCACCGCGATGCCGATGCCGACGGCGACCAGGGCCGCGGGCACCTTCTTGACCGGTCCCGGCATCTTCTTCCACAGGAAGCTCAGGACGACCGTGACGATGCCCAGGCCGGCCGCGATCATCGCCTGCGGGTTGGCCAGCGTGTCCGTGATCAGGCCGGGGATGCCGGCCATGTTCTCGAGCGGGGTGCCCGGAGCCTTCGCGTCCATCGCCGGGTACGCCTGGCCGAACATCAGCGGCAGGCCGATGCCCGCGAGCATGCCCTGGACGACGGCCAGGGAGATCGCCTGGAAGAACCGGCCCAGTCGCACCAGGCCGAGGACGATCTGCAGGATGCCGGAGAAGAGCACGATCACGCCGAGCATCGCCACGCCGTACTCCAGCACGGTCTCCGCGACCAGCGCGGCGAGACCGGCGGCCGGGCCGCTCACCTGGAGCGTGCTGCCGCGCGCCGCGCCCACCACCAGGCCGCCGATGACGCCCGAGATGATGCCCAGCTCGGCGGGGACGCCCGAGGCGACGGCCACGCCGATGCACAGCGGGAGCGCGACCAGGAACACGACGAGGGACGCGGTGATCTCGGTGGCCAGATCGGCTTTCGGACCCGAGGCTTTCGGACCCGAGGCCTTCGGACTGGAGGCTTTCGGACTGGAGGCTTTCGGACTGGATGCCCTCGGACCAGAGGCCTTGCCGGCGGCCTCTTCACCGACTTGCCCCTCGGCCTGCCACCCGGCCTGCCTCCCGGCTTGCCACCCGGCCTGCCCCCCCGCCTGCCTCCCGGCTTGCCATCCGGCCTCCCCGTCGGTTCGCGGGGCGTGGGGTCCCCGCGCGGGCGGCCGAGGCATCCGCGTCGCCCGAGCCGTCGGAGCGGTCGGAGCCGTCCGACCCGTCGTGGGCGTCGCCGGTGTCGACGGCATGGGAGGCTTCAGCGGCGTCGAAGGGAACGCGGCCGTCGGGGAAGGCATGGGCCGCGGCGGCGGGCCGGTCAGGCCGGCCTCCTCGCCGAACGTACGGCCCCTTCCGTCGCTGGCGTCGGAGCCCGGGCCCCAACTCCGGCCGTGCCGGGCGTGTGCGCCGCTCATGCCGCGTGCACCCGGAACAGGCCGTCCTCGTCCAGCTCGTGCACCTGGCCGGTGTCCACCTCGTAGTACCAGCCGTGCAGACGCAGCCGACCCGTGTCGAGACGCCGCCGCGTCGCCGGGTAACTCCGCAGCACGGCAAGCTGGTTGACGACGTTCAGCTGGGCGACGTCCGGCATCGACGGGTCCTCGACATGGCCGTCCAGGACCGGCGCCAGCCGCGGGCGGGCCAGTTGCAGCCAGGCGTCCACACCGGGCAGGCCGGAGAGGTCGTCGCCGGACTTGAGCGCGCCCATCGCACCGCAGTGGGAGTGGCCGCACACCACGATGTCCTGAACGCCGAGCACCTCCAGTGCGTACTCGATGGTGGCCGCCTCGCCCGAGGCGCCCTGCCGGCCGTGCGGCGGAACGATATTGCCTGCGTTTCGCAGCTCGAATATCTCGCCGGGTCGTGCGCCCGTTATCAGGGCTGGAATCACCCGCGAGTCCGAGCAGGTGATGAACAATGCCTCGGGATATTGGCCTTCGGCCAATCGTCGGTATTCGCCGCTTTCGAAGTCGACCCGCCGCTTGAACGAGCGGGCGCGGTCCAGCAGTGCCTTCACGGATCCTCCCAGTTCAGAGCTGGTCGGCGTGGGGGTCCGACCAGTTCCTCATCACCGTAGAGGAGGCAATGCCAGGCGAAGGTTAGAGGAACACTAAACCGCCGACAAGAATGGGACAGTTTTCGTCCGGAGTTGAGTGGCTGCTCACATTGCCCGGGAGGCGTAGGCGGTTTCCTGACCGTTCTTGTAGCGTGTCAGTTCCACTGAACACGCGAATTCGGTTCACGGGAGAGACGGGAACGCATGGGTGTACGAGTCCTGCTCATCGAGGACGACCGGACGATCGCCGAACCGCTCGTCGAGGGCCTTGGGAACTTCGGGCTGACGGTGCATCACGTCGCCACCGGCAACGAGGGGTTGAGGGCGCAGTACGGCGATGTCGTCCTGCTCGACCTGGGGTTGCCCGACATCGACGGCATCGACGTCTGCCGAGGCATCCGGCAGACCTCCGACGTCCCCATCATCATCCTCAGCGCGCGCGGCGAGGAGGCCGACCGTGTGCTGGGCCTGGAGCTGGGTGCCGACGACTACCTGGCGAAACCGTTCAGCATGCGTGAGCTGGTGGCGCGGGTGCGTGCGGTGACCCGGCGGACCCAACGGCGGGCGGAGCCGGGGCAGTCGGCGGTCGGCGATCCGTTCGGCGGCGAGTCCTTCGCGGGCGCGGGCGTCGGCGCGGCGCCCTTCGCCGAAGCGGCGCCGCAGCTCCTCGCCGAACCGGCGCCGCCGGCTCCCGTACGGCCGGGGCCCGCCGCCCTCGCCACCGCCGCCACCGCCGCCGTCCCCGGCACCGGCGCCGTCGGTCCTCTGGTCGTCGACCGGCGGACCCGGCAGGTGTGGGTGGGGGAGGAGACGGTGACGCTGACGCCCAAGGAGTTCGAACTGCTCGCGCTGCTCACCGAGGACCCCGGGGCCGTGTACTCGCGGCAGCAGATCCTCGACCGCGTGTGGGACCCGCACTACCAGGGGCCGACGAAGACGCTGGACGTCCATGTGGCGACCCTGCGGCGGAAGTTGGGCAACCCGGCGTGGATCCAGACCCTGCGCGGCGTGGGCTTCCGGCTGGCCGTGCACACCTCCTCACCGGGCGCGCAGCAGGCCTACGCGCCCACGGTGCCTGCCCAGACCGCACCCGTCCAGGCCGCCCCCGCCCAGCCCACGTACGTCCAGTCCGCGTACGAGCCGGAGTCCTTGGCCTACGAGGAGCCGCCCTCGGCCTACGAACCCCGGCGCTCCTACCCCCACGAGGCCTACGAGAGCTTCGACAGCTTCCAGCCCCAGCAGCGCTCGGCGGCCTACCGATGACCCGTCGGCTGCTGCTCAGCTACCTCACGCTCGCCGCCCTGGTGCTGCTCTGTCTGGAGATCCCGCTCGGCTATGTGTACTCGCGGGGTGAGCGGGACCGGGTGATCAACCTGGCGAAGGACGAGGCCGAGTCGGTGTCGGCGTACGCCTCGCTCTCCATCTCGGCGGGCCGGGAGGCACAGGATCTGCCCGCGCGGGCCGCGCACTGCGCCGCACGCATCGGCGGCAAGGTGCTGATCGTCGACGAGGGCGGCAAGCTGCTGGCCTCCTCGCATCCGCTCACCGAGCGCGAGGAGGGCGACCTCGCCACCTGGCCGGGGATCGCCGCCGCGCTGCAGGGGACCGCCACCGCGGACGTCCGCACCTCCACCATCGGCGGGGTGCAGTACCTCGCGGTGGCCACCCCGGTGGCGCACGGCGTCGAGGAACAGGGCGCCGTGCGGATCACCCTGCCGACCCGCATGGTGTCCGAACGGGTCCACCACGTCTGGCTGTTGCTGGCGCTCGGCGGACTCGCGGCGCTCACCGCGGTCGCCGCCCTCGGCTTCGTCATCGCCCGCTGGACCGGTCGGCCGATCCGTGAACTGGAGCGTGCGACCCATGAGTTGGCCGTAGGCGGTGCCGCCACGCCCGTCGCGATCACCAACGGGCCGCCGGAGGTGCGCAGTCTCGCCGCGACCTTCAATCGCACCGCCGCCCGGCTGGAACATCTGCTGGCCTCCCAGCGGGCGTTCGCCGGTGAGGCCTCGCACCAGCTGAAGACGCCCCTCGCGGCGCTGCGGCTGCGGCTGGAGAACCTCGAGAACGACATCGCCCTGAACGCCCGAGGCTCGCTCACCGCCGCGCTGACCGAGACCGACCGGCTGGCCCGGATGGTCGAGGGGCTGCTCGCGATGGCCCGGCTCGACGAGAGCGCCGCCGAACGCGAGACGATCGACCTGGGCCGGGTGTGCGCGGAACGGCACCGGGCCTGGACGCCGCTGTTCGAGCAGCACGGGGTCTGGCTGGCGCTGGCGGGGGACTACGACGGCGAGGTGCTGGCGCTGCCCGGGGCGGTGGAGCAGATCCTCGACAACCTGCTGTCCAACGCCCTGCGCGTGGCGCCTCCGGGCTCCACGGTCTCCGTCGACCCGCGCTGCCACACCCCCCACGAGCGCCGTTTCCCGCATCGCGGCCCGCACCGCCCGGCCGGTCCGGCGTGGGTGGAGCTGCACGTCATGGACGAGGGCCCCGGGATGACCGAGGAACAGCGCCGACGCGCCTTCGACCGCTTCTGGCGCGCCCCGGACGCCCCCAAGGGCGGCACCGGCCTGGGCCTCGCCCTGGTGCAGCGCCTCGCCCACGCGAGCGGCGGCGAGGTGGTCCTGCGGCAGGCGCCGCGCGGCGGCCTCGACGCGGTGGTCCGGCTCCCCGCGGTGCCGGCCCGTCCCGGCGCCGACGGCATCCCCGCCCAGCGTCAGGCAAGACGCCTCCAGACCACGGCCCCGGGCCCACGCTGACCGCAACGGCTGCCGCCGTCAGGCCGCGCGTACCTGAGGTCGCGTGTACCTGAGGTCGCGTGTACCTGAGGTCGTGCGTACCTCAGGCCGCGCGTACCTCGTACGTGGCGATGCGCACCGTTTCGTCGTCCAGGCATTCGCCGGTCCGCAGGTCGAAGCGTTGCTTGAGGAGTGGGGAGGCGACGAAGGGGCGGCCCTGGTGGGTGCCGGTCAGGCCGCGGGAGAGGACGGCCGCGCCGCCGAAGGGGTCGCGGTTGTCGACGGCGAACAGGGTGCCGGAGCGGTCGCGGAACAGGGCGACCTGGCGGCCGTCCGGCAGGAGCGCGGCCACGCCCCGGCCGGGGACGAGCCGGCTCAGGTCGCAGACCGTGAACCAGTCGTCTTCCAGCTGGAGTTGGACCTTCAGGTCGGTGGTCTCGGGTGCCAGGGTCATCGCTGGGCGCTCCCTTCCAGGGGACGGTGGCCGATGGTGAGCAGCGGCAGGTCGGGCTTGATCTGGTCGCGCTCGGGGACGAAGCCGACGACCGGGTCGGGGGTGTCCGGCGCGTTGACGAAGGACACGAACCGGGCGAGCTTCTCGGGGTCGTTGATGGTGGTCGCCCACTCGTCGGCGTAGTGCGCCACATGGGCCGTCATCAGGGACTCCAGCTCCTCGCAGATGCCGAGGGAGTCCTCGACGACCACGTCCCGGACGTGGTCCAGGCCGCCGGGGATGCGCTCCAGCCAGGTCGAGGTGCGCTCCAGGCGGTCCGCCGTGCGGATGTAGAACATCAGGAAACGGTCGATCAGGCGGATCAGTTCGGCGTCGGTCAGGTCCTGGGCGAGGAGGTCCGCGTGGCGCGGGGTCGCGCCGCCGTTGCCCCCCACGTAGAGGTTCCAGCCGTTGGAGGTGGCGATGATGCCGAAGTCCTTCGACTGGGCCTCGGCGCACTCGCGGGCGCACCCGGAGACCGCCGACTTGAGCTTGTGCGGGGAGCGCAGCCCGCGGTAGCGCAGCTCCAGGTCGATCGCCATGCGGACGGAGTCCTGGACGCCGTAGCGGCACCAGGTCTGGCCGACGCAGGACTTCACCGTGCGCAGGGACTTGCCGTAGGCGTGCCCGGACTCGAAACCGGCGTCCACCAACCGCGTCCAGATGAGGGGGAGTTGCTCGACCCGTGCGCCGAACATGTCGATCCGCTGGCCGCCGGTGATCTTCGTGTAGAGGCCGAAGTCACGGGCTATCTCACCGATCACGATCAGCCCCTCGGGGGTGATCTCGCCGCCGGGGATGCGCGGGACGACCGAGTAGGAGCCGTTCTTCTGGAGGTTGGCGAGGAAGTGGTCGTTGCTGTCCTGCAGGGCCGCCTGCTCGCCGTCCAGGACATAGCCGCTCGCGCCGATCGTCGGGGCGAGGGAGGCGATGATCGAGCCGACCGCCGGCTTGCAGACCTCGCAGCCGTCGCCGCCCTTGGCGCCGTCGCGGCCGTAGCGGTCCAGGAGATCCTGGTAGGTGTTGATGCGCAGGGCGAGGACGATCTCGTACAGCTCCTCGCGGGTCTGGCCGAAGCAGCCGCACAGGCCCTTGTCGACCTCGACGCCGCTCGCCTCCAGCTCGGCGGTGACCAGCTGGCCGAGGACCTTCACACACGAACCGCAGCCGGTGCCGGCCTTGGTGCACTTCTTCACCTCGGGCACGGTGGTGCAGGAGTGCTCCGTCACCGCGCCGCGGATCGTGCCCTTGCTGACGTTGTGGCAGGAGCAGACGATCGCGGTGTCCGGCAGCGCGGACGGGCCGAGCTGGACGGACTCGCCGGCGCCGGCCGGCAGCACCAGCGACTCGGGGGAGACGGGCGGGACCGAGCCGGTGAACGCGCGCAGGGTGCCGTAGGCCTCCGCGTCGCCGACCAGGATGCCGCCGAGCAGCGTGCCGTCGCGGCCGATGACCAGCTTCTTGTACAGGCCCGAGCGGGAGTCGGAGTAGACGACGTCGAGGCAGTCCTCGGCGGTGCCGTGCGCGTCGCCGAAGGACGCCACGTCGACGCCGAGCAGCTTCAGCTTGGTGGAGAGGTCGGCGCCCGTGAAAGCGGCCTCGTCGGCGGCGATCGTCGCGGCGGCGGTGGCGGCCTGCTCGTAGCCGGGGGCGACCAGGCCGTACACCCGGCCGTCGGCGGCCAGCGCGCACTCGCCGATCGCGAACACCTGCGGGTCGGCGACCGTGCGGCACTGCTCGTCGACCGCGATGCCGCCGCGCTCGCCGACCGTCAGTCCGCAGTCGCGGGCAAGCTGGTCGCGGGGGCGGACGCCGGCGCTGAACACCACCAGGTCGGTGGCGAGTTCGGAGCCGTCGGACAGCTTCATGCCGGTGACGGCGCCGTCCTCGCCGACCACGATCTCCTGCGTGCCGACGCCGGTGTGGACGCTCAGGCCCATGTCCTCGATGGTGCGCAGCAGGGCCGCGGCGCCGCCCGCGTCGACCTGGACGGGCATCAGCCGGGGCGCGAACTCCACGATGTGGGAGGTGAGTCCGAGACCCTTCAGCGCGCCCGCGGCCTCCAGGCCCAGCAGACCGCCGCCGACCACCGCGCCGGTCGTGGCGCGCGACTTCGCGTACTCCTCGATGGCGAGGAGGTCCTCGATCGTCCGGTAGACGAAGCAGCCCTCGGCGTCCTTGTTCGGGACGGGCGGCACGAAGGGGTAGGAGCCGGTGGCGAGGACGAGCGTGTCGTACTCGAAGACCTGACCGGAGCGGGCGGTGACCTTCTTCGTCTCGCGGTCGATCGTCTCCGCCGGGTCGCCGACGTACAGCTCGATGCCGTGCGCGGCGATGAAGTCCATGTCGGTCATGGACAGTTCCTCGGGCGTCTTGCCCGAGAAGTACGAGGTGAGGGCGACGCGGTCGTACGCGGGGCGCGGCTCCTCGCACAGGACGACCACGCGGTGCGTGGCGGTCAGGCCGCGCTCGGCGAGCGCTTCGAGGAAGCGCTGGCCGACCATGCCGTGGCCGACGAGCACGATCGTGGGGGTGGCCCCCAGGGTGGCGGTCATCAGGAGCCTCCGTCGTTGGTGAGCAGGTGGAGCAGGGGGCCGTCGTCGGGGAGCGGCTCTGCTCCCTCCCAGGCGCGCGCGAGCGCGCCGACGGTGCCGAGTTCGCCGACGAGAACCCCGCCGACCAGGCGGTCGTCGCGGACGACGACCTTGCGGTAGGTGCCGCGGGTGGCGTCGGCGAGCTGTACGACGTCGTCGCCGGGGCGCGGCTCCGTCTCGCCGAACGCGGCGAGGTCGAAGGCGTTGTTCCCGGAAAGGCCGAAGGCGTTGTTTCCGGCGTTGTTCCCGGCGAGCGTGAGCCGGGTGAGGGCGCGGGTGCCGCCGTACCGCGCGGTCGCGTCGCCGGCGAGCAGCTCGGCCAGCACGTCGGCCTGTTCCAGCGCCGGGGCGGCGAGGCCGTACACGGTCCCGTCGTGCTGTGCGCAGTCGCCGATCGCGCGGATGTGCGGGTCGGACGTGCGCAGTTCGTCGTCCACGAGGACGCCCTTGTGGACGGCGATCCCCGCGTCCTTGGCGAGTCCGGCGCGCGGGGAGACCCCGCAGGCCAGCACCACCAGGTCGGCGCCCAGGGTGTAGCCGTCGGCCATCTCCACCGAGCGGACGGCCCCGCCGACGCAGCGCACGTCGCGCACCCGGCACTCGGTGTGCACCTCGACGCCGAGGTCCTCGAGGTGCCGCAGCACCAGCTTGGAGGCGCTCGGGTCGAGCTGGCGCTCCATGAGGCGCTCGGCCTGCTGGGCGAGGACGACCTGTGCGCCGCGCACCGCGAGCGCGCGGGCGGCGGAGACCCCGAGGAGCCCGCCGCCGATGACGACCGCCCGCACGCCCGGCCGCACCGCCTTCGACAGACCGAGGCAGTCGTCCATGGTCCGGAAGGCGTGGACGCCCTCGGGGAGAACGTGGTCCGGGGTGAACAGACCGCGCAGCGGCGGCAGCACCGGGTTGGAGCCGGTGGCCAGGACGAGTGTGTCGTATGCGATCTCCGAGCCGTCCGCGCAGGCCACGGTCCGCCGGCCGCGGTCGATGCCGGTGACCCGGGCCCGCACCAGTCGGGCGGGCGCGGGCAGCGCGATCACCTCGGGGGCGTACCGGCCGGCCAGCACCTCGGCGAGCAGCACCCGGTTGTAGGGCCGGTGCTCCTCCTCGCCGACGAGCAGCGCGGGCGCACCCAGCTCGCCGAGCCGGCGGGCGAGTCGTACGCCCGCGAGGCCGGCGCCGAGCACCACCACACGCGAATTCGAGGTCATGTCCAGGAGCGTGCGATGCCGACGTTACCCGGCGGCATCACGGTTGTTTCCCGCGAGGAACGCTGCCCTCAGCGGGGCCCGGGCGCAGGTGTGAGGGTTCGCCCAGGAGGTCAGCGGACGCCCGTGAGGTGGGCGAAGACGACCACGTTGCCCTGGTAACCGGTTGCCCGTGAGTATCCGCCGCCGCAGGTGATCACCCGCAGCTCGGGCCGCTCGGCGGGGCCGTAGACCTTCTCGTCGGGAAACGAGTCTGCGCGATACACCTCTACCGCGTCCACCGTGAACACGGCCACGCTTCCGTCGCGCCGGTCCACCTCGATGGCGCCGCCCTTGCGCAGGGCGCCCAGGTCGTAGAAGACGGCGGGCCCGTCGGCGTTGTCGACATGGCCGGCGACGATCGCGGTGCCCGTCTCACCGGGGGTGGTGCCGGCCTCGTACCAGCCGGCGAGGTTCTTCTTCGCGGCCGGCGGGACGTCGAGGCTGCCGGAGGCGGTCAGGGCCAGGCCCATCAGGGGGGCGTCCACGTGGAGCGCGGGGATACGGACGCGGTCGGGCGGGGAGGGCGGCAGCGCGGGCGCCCCGGCCCCCTCGGCGTCCCGGGCGGCATGCGCCTGTGCGGCGGACGGCTGCGGCGGGGCGTGCGTCTCGACGCCGCTGCGCAGCAGCCATGCGCCGCAGCAGAGGGCGACCACGGTGACCGCCGCTATCGCGGAGTTGCCGACCTTGCGCATGCCGAGAACCTCCCGTGGGTGCTCCGTGAGCGGGAACCCCGTGCCCCCTCCGGGCCGCGAGGGGCGTCGGACCCGGAGGGGGAGGGGACATGCGGTACCGGCGGACGGACAGCGGAGGGTGTCCGTCAGATCCCGTCGCCTCTCGCCCGGCGATGCAGGAGCCAGGTACCGCCCGCGGCGGCGACGGCGAGAGCCGCCACACCGGCCGCGGTCTGTACGGGGTCGGGGCCCAGTGCGCCGCCGACCCCCGTCTTCACACTTCCTCGCGGATGCACCGCCTGCCGGTCCGAGGCCAGCACGACCACCAGGTCCCCGGTGATCCGCCGCCCGTTCGCGGCGCACTCCGCGACGATCTCGTACGTCCCCGGCT
The DNA here is from genome assembly GCF_040635845.1 of Streptomyces sp. NPDC006872. Taxonomy (NCBI): domain Bacteria; kingdom Bacillati; phylum Actinomycetota; class Actinomycetes; order Kitasatosporales; family Streptomycetaceae; genus Streptomyces; species Streptomyces sp. NPDC006872. Next base: position 231,166 of record NZ_JBEYIL010000011.1, on the reverse strand, counting down.
GCGCGCTCGGCGGCACCTGGAACTGCCCGATCGCCTCGCCGTCGTGCGTGGTGGGCGCGAGCGGGAAGCGGCCGGCGCCCACCGCCCCGGCATCGCCCGCCGCGGCCTCGCCGTCCCCGCACGCCGCCGTGTTCACCGAGACCTGCCCGCCCGGCACCGCGGTGGACGGGTACACGTCCAGGCGGCCGACGCCGGCCGTGGTACCGGCGGCGTGGGCGGGCGCGGCGAGTCCGGCCGCGGTGGTGACGGCGAGCGCGGTACCGGTCAGCAGCCGGGCTGCGGTACGGGCGGTACGTCGTCGCATCGGTGCTCCTCACGAGCTCTTCGGTCGCGTCCCTGCCCTTCCGAGGTAAGTCGCAGCGCGGCGAGCGCGCTTCCTGAGAGTCCGTCAGAAATGGGATGAATGGGTGTCAGACGAGCTGCGGAGGGGCCCGTCCGTGCCTGCGTTTCGGCAGGTCATCGGCGTGCGGGCAGCTTTGTCGCGGATGGCGCGGAAATGCGTCCGCAGGGGGTGTGAACGGGTGATCCGGCCTCGTCCGCTCACCGTCGGGTGAGCCAGTCCCCGCCCTCGATCAGCTTTCCCCGGGTCCGCAGCCGGGCGGCGACGACGGGCGCGGCGAGGTACGTCCAGGCGCGCACGGGCCCTTCGGAAGCCGGGCCGCCGCCGCGGAGCACCTCGCACTCGACGCGCTCGTACAGGTTGCGCGGGTCGCCGGGGGCGTACTCCTCCAGCCGGTCGAGTTCGGCGAGCAGCCGGGCGTACGCCTCCGGGCGGGCGGTGACGAGCTCCCCGGCGACGGTCGCGCCCGTTCCGTCCGGCGCCTCGACCGCGTACGGATAGCCCGGCCCGTCGTACAGCAGCGCGCCCGGCAGTCGGGCCGGCTCTTCGCGCAGGGTCCTGCCGCGCAGGAAGAGGTCGTGGTTGACCTCGCCGGGGCGGAGGGTGCCGTAGACGAAGAAGGGGAGTTCGGGGGCGCTCACGGAAACGATTCTCCCCCTTCTCTTCCCCTTCACCGATGCTGACCGATCCTCACTCGTCCCCCGCGTAGGCGCTATGGACATGACATGTCATGGCCTCTTGAATGCCAGGACGAACTCGGCACCACCCTCGCGCCACCCCCGAGTCACCCCCGAGTCACCCCCACGCGCGCCCCCCACGGCGCCTTCTCGAGGAGACCGAAGACACTGATGAGTCGGATACGGCAGCACGTCCGAGGTTCCCGTCTCGCCACCGCCGGCATCGCCGCCACCACGGCCACGCTCCTGGCCGCCGTACTCTCCCCGGTCGCGGACGCGGCCGACAGACCGACCCGGGCCACCGCCCTCGACAACGCGGCGGAGGCCCTCGCCGACCACGCGGCGGCCCTGGGCCTCACCCCGCTGCAGGGCACGTCCGTGCGCGACGTGATCGTGGACAAGGACGGCGCCCAGCACGTCCGCTACGACCGCACCTACCGCCAACTCCCGGTACTCGGCGGCGACTTCGTGGTCCACCTGGCCCCCGACGGCACGTACCGCAGCGCGAACCGGGCGACGGGCGCGGCGATCTCGCTGCCGACCATCGCCCCCGCCCTCTCCGCCCCCAAGGCCGCCGACGTCGCCGTGAACGCCCTGCGCGCGGTCAACCTGGGCGAGCCGCTGAAGCAGGTGAAGGCCAAGCCGCAGCTGGTCGTCGACGCCCTGCACGGCGCCCCGAAACTGGCCTGGCGGACGAACGTCGTCGCCCTGGACTCGCTCGGCAACCCGGTCGCCCGCGAGGTGCTGACCGACGCCCGCACCGGCGCCCAGATCGACGCCTGGGACAGCATCGAGACGGCCACCGGCGACGGCAACTCCCTGTACGGCGGCACGGTCCCGCTTCAGACGACCCTCTCCGGATCGACGTACCAGCTCAAGGACCCGACGCGCGGCAACACGTACACCGGCGACGCGGAGAACAAGACCGACCTGTGCATCTTCGGCATCTGCATCAGCCGCGCCCCGGCGACGCTGTTCACGGACGCCGACAACCACTGGGGCACCGGCGCGGCGACCGACCGCTCCACCGCCGCCGTCGACGCGCAGTACGGCACCGACGTCACGTGGGACTACTACAAGAACGTCCACGGCCGCAACGGCATCGGCAACGACGGCAAGGGCTCCTACAACCGGGTCCACTACGGCAACAACTACGCCAACGCCTTCTGGGACGACAGCTGCTTCTGCATGACGTACGGCGACGGCAACGCGACGCAGCTCGGCCCGCTGGTGGCGCTGGACGTGGCAGGCCACGAGATGTCCCACGGCGTGACGTCGAAGACGGCCAACCTGACCTACTCGGGCGAGTCCGGCGGCCTCAACGAGGCCACGTCCGACATCTTCGGCTCGCTGGTCGAGTTCTACGCGGGCAACGCCTCCGACGCCGGCGACTACCTCATCGGCGAGAAGATCGTCCGCTCCGGCTTCGGCCGGGACGCCCTGCGCTACATGGACAAGCCGAGCAAGGACGCCAACTCCGCCGACTACTGGAGCAGTTCGGTGGCCAACCTCGACGTCCACTACTCCTCGGGCGTCGCCAACCACTTCGCCTACCTCCTCGCGGAGGGCAGCGGCACGAAGACGATCAACGGGGTCACCTACAACTCCCCGACGTACAACGGCGCCACGCTCACCGGCATCGGCCGCGACAAGCTCGGCGCGATCTGGTACCGGGCCCTGACCGTCTACATGACGTCCTCGACGAACTACGCGGGCGCGCGGACGGCCACCCTCAACGCCGCCAGGGACCTCTACGGCAGCGGCAGCACGGAGTACAACGCGGTGGCGGCGGCCTGGAGCGCGGTCAACGTGAATTGACTTCCTCGTGGCCGGATCACCCGCTAGGCTCCCCCGGCGCGCACGTCCGGCGCGCGCTGGGGGATCAGGGTGACCAGGGGGTACCGGGGGTAATGGGGGACATGGGCGAGGAAGTCGGCGTGGCCGAGAAGGGGCCCAACGCTTGGGCCCAGGCTACGGCGGCGCTGGTCGTCGTCGGGGTCATCGGGGGCGGGCTGTTCGTGATGCAGAAGAACACGGCCGACGCCGTCGACAAGCCGGCCACCTGCTCGGCCGACGCCGAGGCCGGCAAGGAAGCCAAGGAAGCGGCTGCGGCGAAGCGTCTCTCGGCATCGCAGTTGTGCACGGCGCTCAACCGCGCGGACCTGCCCACGCTCCTCGGCACGCCGCAGGAGCAGGCGCGCGGGACGGGCCAGGGCACCACCGGTTCGGCCACGTCGCTCATCGGCGTCGTCCCCGAGGCGACCGTCACGCTGGACACCTACACCGTGAAGCTCTCGCGGTCCTACGACGACCTCCCGGTGGCCCAGCTGGAGGGCCTGCTGGACGGCGCGCAGAAGAAGACGATCCTCGGGCATCCCGCGGTGCTCTACTCGAGCCGGACGATCGCCATCCGTTTCAACCTCGGCGGCGGCAAGTCCGAATCCGGCCCCGGTTCCGTCGCCCGCAGCCTGCTCGTCGCCCCGGACGCCAAGGACGGCGGCGGCTCCTACGAGATAGCCATCTGGCGGCAGGACGAGCTGGTGCCCGACGACGCGGCCCTGATCCGCGTCGCACAGCAGGTGCTGCCGACGGTCCCCGGATGGACCGCCGGGTGAGCCGTTCCGCCACTCCGGGCGCCCTCGCGCGCGGTCTTCTGATCGGCGCCCTGGTCGGGGCGTCGTCGGCGATTCTGGTCGTCGGCGTCGTCCTCGAGAGAGGCTCCCTGTTGGTCGTCGGCCTGGCGCTGGCCGTGGTGCTCGTCGTGATCGGCGTCGTCGTGAGCGGACCGAGACGCGCCCGCGAGGCGGCCGTCCCGCGCCGCACGGCTCTCGCGATGATCGAGAGCCTGCGCGCGGACTCCACCGAGTCCGGGGACGTGCCGATCAGCTTCGAGCTCACGGTCGCGCCGGACGACGCACCGGCGTTTCGCGTGCAGCTCAGCCACAACGTCAACCTGGTCGACCTCCCCGACTACCGTCCGCGCGGGATCCTCGTCGTCGAGTACCCGGCGGACCGGCCCTGGCGGACCGGGATCGTCAAGCGGCCGACGCCGGAGTGGAAGAGCCGGGCGGCCGACGCCCTCATCGACTCCGCGCCCGAGTCCGCCCTCGTGCGACGGCCACCCGAGGAGCAGGCGTTCCGCGCCGGCTTCTTCGTCGGGCTGCTGCTCGGCGCGGCGGCCGTCCTCCTGCCGTTCCGCGCGGACCTGACGGGCCCGGACGGCTTCGGGTCGCCGGCCGCGTCCGAACCGTCCGTGTCCTCTTCCTCCTCCTCTTCCTCGTCGTCCACCACGGTCACCTCGACGTCGGTGTCCGGCACGGTCTCCGTCGGGCCGGACCGGTCGCTGCTCGACGAGGGCGAACTGCGCCGCGCGGTCGAGGCCTTGACCAAGGGCAAGGACGAGAACGCCGCACGGGCGATCACCGTGGTCGTCCAGGAGCGGCTGCTGACCGTGGTGTTCGCCCCCGCCGGCGCCGCCGTCCCGCAGTTCGACCTGGACGCCCTGCCCTACGCCCGCATCCCCGCCCTGGTCCGGGAGGCCACGAAGACCCTCGGCGCCGGCTCCCCGGGGACCTGGCAGCTCACCGCCGACCACCTCACCAACTCCCTCGCCCTCCGGGTCACCGTGACCGGCCCGGACGGCGCGGCCTCGCTCGACGCGGACGGCGCGGGGAAGATCGTGCGGCGCAGTCCGGCGCAGTGAGACGGCGGGAGGGCCGGCGCCTTCCGGCACCGGCCCTCCCGCCGTCTCGGTCGTTCCTCGTCAGGCGACCAGCTCCGGTTCCTCTGCCGGGGCCGTCTGCGCCGTCTGCGGCTTGCGGTCGCGCATCACCAGGGTCGCCAGGACGGCGGCGGCCAGGACGCCGATCGCGCTGACCGTGAACGTCGTCGTCATCGAGGCGGTGAAGGCCTCCCGGGCCGCCCGGACCAGACCGGCGTCCTCGCCGGCCACCGCCAGCGCCCCGCCGATCGACTGCCGGGCCGCCTCAGGGGCGTCGGCGGGCATCTCGGCGGCGAAGCCGCTGGTCAGCAGGGAGCCGAGGATCGCGATGCCGAGGGCGGTGCCGGCCTGCTGGATGGTGTCGTTCAGGGCCGAGCCGACGCCCGCCTTGTCCGCCGGGATGGTGCTCATCAGCGCGCCGACGGCGGCGGGCATCGCCAGACCCGCGCCGAGGCCGAGCAGCCCGAGGGATATCGCCGGGACGGTGAAGCCCGAGTCGGCGTCGACCGTCGTCAGCAGGGCGAAGCAGGCGACCATCACGAGCATGCCGGCCAGGATCACGAACCGGTTGCCGATCTTCTCGGCCAGCTTGACGCCCACGCCGTTGCCGATCAGCGCGGCGATGGCGAGCGGCAGGAAGGCGAGGCCCGCCTTGACGGGGGAGTAGCCGAGGACGAACTGCAGGTACTGGGTGAGGACCAGCAGCAGACCGCCGTTGCCGATCTGGACCAGGGCCAGCGAGAGCGAACCGCCGCTGAAGTTGCGGTGCTTGAACAGGACCAGCGGGACCATCGGCGACGCGGTGACGTTCTCCCAGATCACGAACCCGGCCAGACCGACGACGGCGACCATGAGGCTGACGGCGGAGCGGCCGCCGAACGCGCCGTGCTGCGGGATCTCGATGATCCACCAGACCAGCGCGGTCATGCCGACCGCGGACAGCACGGCGCCCAGCGGGTCCGCCTTCTGCCAGGGCGCCTTGGACTCCGGCATCAGCAGCACACCGGCGACGACGGCGAGGGCGACGACCGGGACGTTGATGAGGAAGATCGAGTGCCAGGAGAAGTGGTCGATCAGGACGCCGCCCAGGACCGGGCTGCCGACCAGCCCCAGCATCGACACCGAACCCCAGGCCGCCATCGCCTTGCCGCGCTCGTCCTCGTCGAAGACGGTGATGAGGATCGAGAGGGTGGAGGGCATGATCAGCGCCCCGCCGACGCCCATCGCGGTGCGCACGGCGATCACCTCGCCGGGGCTGGTGCAGATCGTCGCGGCGAGTGAGGCCGCCCCGAAGAGCACCAGGCCGATCAGCATCACCTTCCGGCGGCCGAAGCGGTCGCCGAGGCTGCCCGAGGTGAGCAGGAGACCCGCGAAGACCAGGATGTAGGAGTCGAGGATCCACTGCGTGTCCTGGGCGGTGGCGCCGAGGTCCTCGGTCATCGAGGGGACCGCGACCGTGAGCGCCATGCTGTCGATCGTCAGGACCACCGTGCTCAGGCACAGCACGACGAGGATCCACCAGCGGCGGGGGTCGCGCCCGCTCCCACTGTTCTCGGCACGCGCTTCCATGGTTTCTCCCCTGTTGTGTGCGAACGCTGTTCCTTCGATGCGCACACTGTACGCATGGCGGAACAGTGTGCGCAAGTGTTGAACTCTGTACGCTGGAAGCGCACGTTGTACGCACCGGAGTGTGGGAGAGCCCATGGCAGCCAAGGCGAAGAACCCGAACCCCGTCCCGTCCGTCTGGGCCCGGCAGCAGCGCGAGCCCGACCAGCCCGCACTGAGCAGGGCGGCGATCGTCCGCGAGGCGATCACGATGCTGGACGCCGACGGCGTCGAGGCGCTGAGCATGCGCAAGCTGGGCGCCCGGCTGAACGCCGGCGCGACCTCCCTCTACCGGCACGTCGCCACCAAGGACGAGCTGATGGAGCTGGCGGTGGACGAGGTGGCCGGCGAGATCCACGTCCCGCCCGCCGACACGCCCGACTGGCGGGCCGCCGTCACCGAGGCCGCGGGCTCGTTCCGTACGACGGCGCTACGGCACCCCTGGCTGTCCTCGGTCCTCGGCCAGGCCGGCCTCGCCTACCTCGGCCCCAACCTCATGGCCTTCTCGGAGAAGCTGGCGGCGCTGTTCACCGCGGCGGGCTTCCCCGAGCCGAGCGGCGCGATCGACACGGTCCTGTCGTACGTGATCGGCATGAGCACCACGGAGGCGGCCTGGCTCACCACGGTCGCCCGCTCCGGCGAGACCGAGGCCGACTTCATCGCCCGCCTGATGCCCGCCGCCCAGCAGGCCGCCGCCTCCTACGACCACCTCTCCGAGGGGTACGCGGCCGGTGCCGCCGCGGTGGGCAACCCGGTCGCCCTGCGCGACGCCAAGTTCGCCTATGGCCTGGACGTCGTCCTGGACGGCCTGGCGCTACGACTGCCCCGCTGACTCAGGGGTTGGCCATCTCCACCCGCACCGCGCACACCTTGAACTCCGGCATCCTCGAGGTCGGGTCCAGCGCCGGGTTGGTCAGGGTGTTGGCGCGGCCCTCGCCCGGCCAGTGGAACGGCATGAAGACCGTGTCCGGGCGGATTCCGGTGGTGATGCGGGCCGGCGCGACGGCCCGTCCCCGCCGGGACACGACCGCCAACGGGTCGCCCTCGGCCGCCCCGAGCCGCGCTGCCAGCCGGGGGTGCAGCTCCACGAACGGGCCGGGAGCGGCGGCGTTCAGCTCGTCCACGCGCCGGGTCTGGGCGCCGGACTGGTACTGCGCCACGACCCGCCCGGTGGTGAGCAGCACGGGGTAGTCGTCGTCCGGCTCCTCGGCGGACGGCCGGTGCGAGACCGGCACGAACCGGGCCCGGCCGTCCGCAGTGGCGAACCGGTCGAGGAAGAGCCGGGGAGTGCCGGGCGGCACCGGACGGTCGTCGTCCGCCGAACCGTCGTCGTCGGCCGAACGGTCTTCGTCCGCCGGACCCTCTTCGTCGGCCGGGCAGGGCCAGAACACGCCTTCGCCCGCCCCCTCCGCCAGCCGCTCGTAGCTGATCCCGGAGTAGTCCGCGATGCCGCCCGCGCTGGCCCGCCGCAGCTCCTCGAAGACCTCCTCGGGCTCGACCGGGAACCCCTTCTCGACGCCCAGCCGCGCCGCCAGCTCGTGCAGCACCTCCAGGTCGCTGCGCACACCCTCCGGAGCGGTGATCGCCCGCTGTCGCAGCAGCACCCGCCCCTCCAGGCTGGTGGTCGTCCCCGTCTCCTCCGCCCACTGGGTGACCGGCAGGACGACGTCCGCGAGGGCCGCGGTCTCCGACAGGACGACGTCACAGACGGCGAGGAAGTCGAGGGACTTGATGCGCTCCTCGATGTGCGCGGCGCGCGGGGCCGACACCACCGGGTTCGACCCCATCAGCAGCAGCGACCGCACATCGGACCCCAACGCGTCCAGCAGTTCGTAGGCGCTGCGGCCCGGTCCGGGCAGCGAGTCGGGGTCGACGCCCCACACCTCGGCCACATGCGCTCGCGCCGCCGGGTCGTCCAGCTTGCGGTAGCCGGGCAGTTGGTCGGCCTTCTGGCCGTGCTCGCGCCCGCCCTGTCCGTTGCCCTGTCCGGTCAGACAGCCGTAGCCGCTGAGCGGCCGCCCGGCCCGGCCCGTCGCCAGGCACAGGTTGATCCACGCGCCGACCGTGTCGGTCCCCTTGGACTGCTGCTCGGGCCCGCGCGCGGTGAGCACCATCGCCGCCTCCGGCTGGCAGAACAGCCGCACGGTCTCCCGGAGTTCAGGAACGGACACCCCCGTGATCCGCTCCACGTACTCCGGCCAGTGGGCCATGGCGGCCGCCCGCGTCTCCTCCCAGCCGACGGTCCGCTCACGCACGTACTCCGCGTCGACCCGCCCCTCGGCGACGATCAGATGCAACAGGCCGAGCGCCAGCGCGAGATCCGTCCCCGGGCGGGGCGCGAGGTGCAGGTCGGCCTGCTCGGCGGTCTTGGTCCGCCGCGGGTCGATGACGATCAACGTGCCGCCGTTCTCCCGCAGTTCGTTGAAGAACCGCAGCGCGGGCGGCATCGTCTCGGCGAGGTTGGACCCGACCAGGATCACGCACCCCGTCCTCGGGATGTCCTCCAGCGGGAAGGGCAGCCCCCGGTCGAGCCCGAACGCCTTGATGCCGGCCGCCGCCGCGGACGACATGCAGAACCGGCCGTTGTAGTCGATCTGCGAGGTGCCGAGCACGACCCGCGCGAACTTGCCGAGCGTGTACGCCTTCTCGTTCGTCAGCCCGCCCCCGCCGAACACCCCGAGCGCGTCCGGCCCGTGCTCCGTGCGGATGCGGCCCAGCTCCCCGGCGATCCGGTCCAGCGCCTCGTCCCAGCCGGCCGGCACGAGCTCGCCGTCGGCGGAACGCATCAACGGGGAGGTCAGCCGGACGCCCGGCGCCAGCACCGCGGGAGCCGTACGCCCCTTGCCGCACAGGGCGCCCCGGTTCACCGGGAAGTCCGTGCGCTCGACCACCTCGACGCCCCCCGTGGGCAGAGGCGACAGGGCCATCCCGCACTGCAGCGCGCAGTACGGGCAGTGGGTGGGCGTCGAGGCGGTCCGCATGCGCTCAGCGTGCGTCGGCCGTGTTACGCGCCGTGCGGTCTCCTGTTACGGCGGTGTGGGCGTGCCCTCCCCGACGGCCGGCCGACGCGGTGAGGCGCCGCTCACGGTGAGATACCGGGCACGCCGTCTGCCGCGAGCGCCCGCGCCACGCCCTGCTCCTTCGGCCCGAGGAACCGCGGATCCGGCTCGAACACCGCGTCCAGGGCCGCCTTGCCGGCCGCGAGGATCTCCCGGGTCCCGCCGTAGTACCAGGTCACGTCATGCTTCGCGTCGACCCCGACCCCGTACGAGTCCACCCCGGCCGCCTCACACAGGGCCACGGCCCGCCGGATGTGAAACCCCTGGCTGATCAGGACGGCCCGGTCGACCCCGAAGATCTTCTTGGCGCGGACGCAGGAGTCCCAGGTGTCGAAACCGGCGTAGTCGCTGACGATCCGCGCGTCCGGCACCCCGTGCCCGGTGAGATAGGCGCGCATGGCGTCGGGCTCGTCGTACTCCTTGCGGCTGTTGTCGCCCGTCACCAGGACGACCCTGATCCGGCCCTCCCGGTACAGCTTCACCGCCGCGTCCAGCCGGTGCGCGAGATACGGGGACGGCTCGCCGTCCCACAGCCCGGCGCCGAACACCACGGCGACCTCGGTGCGCGGTGCGTCGGCGGTCGTGCCGAGCCGGTCGGCCGTCGACACGAACAGCCAGGTGGCCGGCAGCAGCGCGAGCACACACCCGGCCATCACGGCCTGCACCAGCCGACGCCGCCCGGCAAGGGTGCGCGGCAGCCGCAGCCGCGGTCGCAGCCGACGGATGTTCATGAGGTGTCCCCCCGGTTCGACAGCACCCTCGATCCCCTTCGGTCCCGTTCGATCCCCTTCGACCTGGGAGGACGCGCGCTACGGTGATCCGGTTCGTTTCCCCGCCCTCGTTTCCTCGCCGTGTGTCCCGCGCCTCACACCGCGCCCGCTGCGGCGGTGAACCCCCGGAAAACACTCGTGACGGTCAGGCAACGGGGGTGCAACCTCGCCGCGTCAGGATCGGTGCATGAGCCAGCCAAGCCTCGTCCACCTCGCCGGCCGCCGGCGTCCCGGCCCGCCCGCGCTGGTCGTCGTCGCCCACGGCAGCCGCGACCCGCGCGCCCTGAGCACCGTCCGCACGCTCCTGGACCGGGTCCGCGAGCAGCGCCCCGACGTCGCGGTCCACCTCGGCCACATCGAGCTCAACGAGCCCCTGCTGACCGACACCCTGGCCGACCTGGACGCCCGCGGCACCATGGACGCCGTCCTGGTCCCGCTCCTCCTCGCCCGCGGCTACCACGTCAAGCGCGACATCCCCGAGATGGCGGCGACGGCCCGGGTACGCACACGCGTGGCCGCACCGCTGGGCCCGCACCCGCTCCTGGTGGACACCCTGCGCACCCGCCTGATCGAGGCCGGCTGGAACCCGGAGATGACGGACGAGGAACGCCGCACGAGCGCGGTGGTCCTGGCGGCGGCAGGCTCCCGGGACCCCGACTCGGCGGTGGACACCCGCCGCACGGCCGACCTCCTGGCCCGCAGCCTGCGCGTCCCGGTGATCCCGGCCTACGCCACCACGGCGACCCCGACGATCCCGACCGCGCTGCGCGCCCTGGCGGCGAGGGGCCGCGACCGGATCGCGATCGCCTCCTACTTCACCGCCCCCGGCCGCTTCGCGACAGAGTGCGCGGCAGCGGCCCCCTGGATCGCCTCGGCCCCCCTGGGCACCCACTCCGCGATGGCCGACCTCCTCCTCCACCGCTACGACCAGGCAGCCGCAACAGGGGCCGGGACCAACGCCGCTTAAGGGGTACAGCAGCCCACCTGGCGCCCAATTGTCACTACCGCCGCTTACTGTCGAGTCATGCCCTACGACGAGCCGTCAACAGAACGCTGGGCTGCGGAGCCCGACAAGCGTCCAGGCCGCACCGCCTTCCAACGCGACCGCGCCCGCATCCTTCACTCCTCGGCGCTGAGAAGGCTCGCGGGCAAGACCCAGGTCGTCACCCCGGGCGAACGCAGCCAGGTGTGGGACGCCACCCCACGCACCCGCCTCACCCACTCCCTGGAGTGCGCCCAGGTCGGCCGGGAGCTGGGCGCGGCCCTCGGCTGCGACGCGGACCTGGTCGAGGCGGCCTGTCTCTCGCACGACCTCGGCCACCCCCCTTTCGGCCACAACGGCGAGCAGGCCCTCAACGACTTCGCCCAGGACTGCGGCGGCTTCGAGGGCAACGCCCAGTCGCTGCGGCTGCTCACCCGCATCGAGCCCAAGCGCTTCACCCCCGAGGGCTCGGTGGGCCTCAACCTCACCCGGGCCACCCTCGACGCCGCCACCAAGTACCCGTGGCCCCGGGGCGCCCACCCCACCGACCCCGCGTCCCCCAAGTTCGGCGTCTACGAGGACGACCGGCCGGTCTTCGACTGGCTCCGCAAGGAGGCCCCCGGCACGCGCACGTGCTTCGAGGCCCAGGTCATGGACTGGGCGGACGACGTGGCGTACTCGGTGCACGACGTGGAGGACGGCCTGCACGCAGGACACATCGACCCCAACGTCCTGCACGCCGAACCGGAGCGCCAGGAGGTCTACCGGGTCGCCGTCGGACGCTATGTGCCCGCCGACACCGATCTGGCCGAACTCGCCGCCGCCCTCGACCGCCTCCAGGAGGAGGAGTGGTGGCCGCACGGCTACGACGGCACGGCCACGGCCCAGGCCCGGCTGAAGGACACCACCAGCCAGCTCATCGGCCGCTTCTGCCTCGCCGCCGAGGGCGCCACCCGCGCGCGACACGGCACCGGTCCCCTCACCCGCTACGACGCCGAACTCGTCGTGCCGCACGAGACGCGCCTGGAGTGCGCCGTCCTCAAGGCGGTCGCCGACCGGTACGTCATGCAGCGCGTCGAACAGGAGCGGCTGCGGGCCGACCAGCGCATCGTCATCAGCGAGCTCGCCGAGGCCCTCACCGTCCGCGCCCCCGACGGCCTCGACCCGCAGTTCCGCTCTCTGTTCGACCAGGCCCCCGACGACCGCGCCCGCAAGCGCGTCGTCGTCGACCAGGTCGCCTCCCTCACCGACGCCTCGGCCCGCTCGCTTCACACCCGTCTTACCGGGCACACGAGACGGTGACGGGGGCGCTCCCGGTGCGCCCAAACGGGCCCGAACACGCCTCGGCGAGCCTTGATCGGGCACGTCCCCCTTCCCCCATCACGCTCCGTGCGGGACGCTCGCATGTGGCGGTTCGCACAGTGTTTTTCTGGGGGACATCCCCAGACCCCCCGGTAGGAGGCATCACGTGGTCGACGCGGATCAGACATTCGTCATCGTCGGAGGAGGCCTGGCCGGCGCCAAGGCGGCCGAGACGCTGCGGGCGGAGGGCTTCACCGGCCGAGTGATACTGATCTGCGACGAACGCGACCACCCCTATGTGCGACCGCCCCTCTCCAAGGGTTTCCTGCTCGGCAAGGAGACCCGCGAGAGCGTCTTCGTGCACGAGCCCGCCTGGTACGCGCAGAACGACGTCGAGCTGCACCTCGGCCAGACCGTCGACGCGATCGACCGCACCGCGAAGACGGTCCGCTTCGGTGACGACGGCACGCTCGCCCACTACGACAAGCTGCTCCTCGCCACCGGCGCCGAGCCCCGCCGGCTGGACATCCCCGGCACCGACCTCGCGGGCGTGCACCATCTGCGCCGGCTCGCGCACGCCGAGCGCCTCAAGGGCGTCCTGGCCGCCCTCGGCCGGGACAACGGCCACATCGTGATCGCCGGCGGCGGCTGGATCGGCCTGGAGATCGCGGCGGCGGCCCGCGAGTACGGCGCGGAGGTCACCGTCGTCGAACCGGCGGCGACCCCGCTGCACGGCGTGCTCGGCCCGGAGCTGGGCGGCCTCTTCGCCGACCTGCACCGTGAGCACGGCGTCCGCTTCCACTTCGGGGCCCGGCTCACGGAGATCGTCGGCCAGGACGGCATGGTCCTCGCCGCCCGCACCGACGACGGCGAGGAGCACCCGGCCCACGACGTCCTCGCGGCGATCGGCGCGGCCCCGCGGACCTCGCTCGCGGAGGCGGCGGGGCTGGAGATGGCCGACCGCGCCCACGGCGGCGGCATCGCCGTGGACGCGCAGCTGCGCACCTCCGACCCCGACATCTTCGCCGCCGGGGACGTCGCGTCCTTCCCGCACGGTCTGTTCGAGACCCGGCTGCGCGTCGAGCACTGGGCCAACGCGCTGAACGGCGGCCCGGCGGCCGCCCGCGCGATGCTCGGCAAGGACGTCGTCTACGACCGCGTGCCCTACTTCTTCTCCGACCAGTACGACCTGGGCATGGAGTACAGCGGCTGGGCCCCGCCGGGGACGTACGACGAGGTCGTGATCCGGGGCGACGCGGCCAAGCGGGAGTTCATCGCGTTCTGGCTGCACGAGGGGCGGGTGCTGGCCGGGATGAACGTGAACGTGTGGGACGTCACAGAGCCGATCCAGAAACTGATCACTTCGAAGGCCCCGGTGAACACGGAGGCGTTGGCCGACCCGCACGTCCCCCTCGAAAGTCTCGTCTCCTAGCCCGGCCGAGGGGTCGGCTCGTCCCAGGAGTGTCAGTCCACCCCCGTAGAATCACTCTGTGGCTGGGCGGATCAACGACGAGGACGTGAAGGCGGTTCGGGACGCGGTTCCGATCGACGCCGTCGTGTCCGAGTACCTCCAGCTGCGCAACGCGGGCGGCGGCAACCTCAAGGGCCTCTGTCCGTTCCACGACGAGAAGTCGCCGTCCTTCCAGGTCAGCCCCAGCAAGGGGTTCTTCCACTGCTTCGGCTGCCAGGAGGGCGGCGACACCATCACGTTCGTGATGAAGGTCGACCACCTCACGTTCTCCGAGGCCGTCGAGCGGCTCGCCGCCCAGGCCGGCATCACCCTGCGCTACGAGGAGGGCGGCTACAACCCCGCCCACCAGCGCGGCGAACGCATCCGGCTGGTCGAGGCCCACAAGATCGCCGCCGACTGGTACGCGGAACAGCTCGCCACCAGCCCCGAGGCCGACACCGGCCGGATGTTCCTCGCCGAGCGCGGCTTCGACCAGGCCGCCGCCCAGCACTTCTCCGTCGGCTACAGCCCCCAGGGCTGGGACCACCTCACCCGCTTCCTGCGCGGCAAGGGCTTCACCGACAAGGAACTCCTCCTCTCCGGGCTCGCCCAGGAGGGCCGCCGCGGCCCCATCGACCGCTTCCGGGGCCGGCTGATGTGGCCCATCCGCGACATCGGCGGCGAGGTCGTCGGCTTCGGCGCGCGCAAGCTCTACGAGGCCGACAACGGGCCCAAGTACCTCAACACCCCCGACACGGCGATCTACAAGAAGTCCCAGGTGCTGTACGGCATCGACCTGGCGAAGAAGGACATCGCGAAGTCGTCCCGCGCGGTCGTCGTCGAGGGCTACACCGACGTCATGGCCTGCCATCTGGCCGGGGTGACGACCGCCATCGCGACCTGCGGCACGGCCTTCGGCGGCGACCACATCAAGATCCTCCGCCGGCTCCTGATGGACAACGGCAGCGCCCGCGTCATCTTCACCTTCGACGGCGACGCGGCCGGCCAGAAGGCGGCCCTGCGCGCCTTCGAGGACGACCAGAAGTTCGCCGCCGAGACGTACATCGCGATCGCCCCGGACAACATGGACCCCTGCGACCTGCGCCTCGCCAAGGGCGACGAAGCCGTCGCCGACCTGGTCGAACCCCGCACCCCGCTCTTCGAGTTCGCGCTGCGCCAGATCGTCGTCCGCTACGACCTCGACACCCCGGCGGGCCGCGCCGGCGCGCTCGACGAGGCCGCGCCCATCGTCGCCCGTATCAAGAACAGCGGCGCCCAGCACGAGGTCGCCGTCCAGCTCGCCGGGATGCTCGGCATCCTGGACACCCAGTTCGTCGTCAAAAGGGTCGCCCAGCTGGCCCGTTGGGCCCGCGACCGCGGCGGCAAGGGCCCCGCGCCCGCCCGCGGCGGGCCCGGGGGCGGCGCTCAGCAGCCCTACGACGCCGCCCCCCGGCCTGCCGCGGGCGGCCCCGCCCTCAACCTCCGCAACGCCGTCTACGCCACCGAGCGCGAGCTCCTCAAGCTCGCCCTCCAGCGCCCCGAACTCGTCGCCCCGGCCTTCGACGCGTACGGCGTGGACGAATTCACCGCCGCCCCCTACGCGGCCGTACGCCAGGCGATCCTGGACGCGGGCGGCGCCGAGTGGGGCGTGCAAGACGGGCACGAGTACCTCGTACGCGTCCGCGACACCGCGCCCGACGACACGGTCCGCGCGATGGTGACGGAGCTCGCGGTCGAGGCGATCATGCGCCGCACGGTCGACGAGAACTACGCGGGCGAGCAGCTCGTGACCGTCCGCCGCAGGGCCGTGAACCGCCGGCTCACCGATCTGCAGTCCACGCTGACCCGCCTCGGGCACCTGGACCCGGCCCAGGCGGCCGCCGTCCAGAACGAGATGATGATCCTGACCAGGTACGACAGGGCGCTCCAGCACGAAGGCCCGTCCGCTCTCTGAACGTGTGGTCACGGACCGGCCGCAAAAAGTCACCGCACGCCCCTCGTGGCAGCGATGTGTCGTACTCCACACTGGGTTGCGGTGCCTGAGTCCTCGGAGCGCGGCCGATCCCGGACGGACAGCGGCGTGGCCGCCGACTCCGCCCCCGAAGTACCGCTGCTGCTCACCTCAGCAGCGATCATCCTGGAGGTCGCCCCCGTGCAGACCCAGACCCTCACCCAGACCGACAGCACTGCCGACAGCACGAACGCGAACGACGCCGCGGAAGCGGACGCCGAGACCGACGTCCTGGTCGCGGTCCCGCCGCAGAGCCGCGCCGCGCACCACCCGGAGACGCGGCCGGATCAGGAGAGCGGGCAGGAGAGCGGGCAGGAGGCCGGGCCAGAGAGCGAGCCGGAGACCGAGCCGCCCGCCGAGGTTCTCGCGGAAGCCCCCGAAGACGCCCCCGAGCCGGTCGCCCCGCCCCGCGCCCGCGCCACCGAGAGCGCCAGCCCGTCCTCCGACCTGTTCCGCCAGTACCTGCGCGAGATCGGCCGGATTCCGCTGCTCACCGCGGTCGAGGAGGTCGAGCTGGCCCGCCGTGTGGAGGCGGGCCTGTTCGCCGAGGAGCGGCTGGGCAGCGCGGCCGACCTGGACAGCGAGCTGGCCCTCGACCTCGACCGGCTGGTCGTCATGGGCCGGATGGCCAAGCGCCGCCTGATCGAGGCCAACCTGCGACTCGTGGTGTCCGTCGCCAAGCGGTACGTGGGCCGCGGGCTCACCATGCTCGACCTCGTCCAGGAGGGCAATCTCGGCCTGATCCGGGCGGTCGAGAAGTTCGACTACGCCCGCGGCTACAAGTTCTCCACGTACGCCACCTGGTGGATCCGTCAGGCCATGTCCCGGGCGCTCGCCGACCAGGCCCGCACCATCCGCGTCCCCGTCCATGTCGTCGAGCTCATCAACCGGGTCGTGCGCGTCCAGCGGCGGATGCTCCAGGAGCGCGGCTACGAGCCCACCGCCGAAGAGGTCGCCGCCCAGCTGGACCTGCCCCCCGAGCGCGTCGGCGAGGTGCTGCGGCTGGCCCAGGAGCCGGTCTCCCTGCACGCCCCGGTGGGCGAGGAGGACGACGTGGCCCTCGGCGACCTCATCGAGGACGGCGACGCCGCCAGCCCCGTCGAGTCGGCGGCCTTCCTGCTGCTGCGCGAGCACCTGGAAGCCGTGCTCTCCACGCTCGGCGAACGCGAGCGGAAGGTCGTCCAACTCCGCTACGGCCTCGCGGACGGCCGCCCGCGCACCCTGGAGGAGATCGGCCGCATCTTCGGCGTGACGCGCGAGCGGATACGCCAGATCGAGTCGAAGACCCTCAACAAACTCCGCGACCACGCCTTCGCGGACCAGCTGCGGGGCTACCTGGACTGAGCCGGGCCGCTCGCCGTCACCCGATGCGAGCGGCCCCACTCTCCACCGTGGCTAGTCGACCTCGGCCACCGCCTGCGCGAACTGTGCCGTGTACAGGCGCGCGTACGCCCCGTCCGCCGCGAGCAGGTCGCTGTGGGCGCCCTGCTCGACGATCGAGCCGTTCTCCATCACCAGGATGGTGTCGGCGTCCCGGATGGTCGACAGCCGGTGCGCGATGACGAACGACGTCCGCCCGTGCGCCAGCTTCGCCATCGCCTTCTGGATCAGCACCTCCGTG
This sequence comes from Streptomyces sp. NPDC006872, assembly GCF_040635845.1. NCBI lineage: Bacteria > Bacillati > Actinomycetota > Actinomycetes > Kitasatosporales > Streptomycetaceae > Streptomyces > Streptomyces sp. NPDC006872. The sequence continues at coordinate 213,628 of NZ_JBEYIL010000011.1, read as the reverse complement.
CGGGTGTCGACGGAGCTGGTGGCCTCGTCGAGCACCAGGATCGTCGGGTCGGACAGGAACGCCCGCGCGATGGTGATCAGCTGCTTCTCACCGGCGCTGACCCCGCTGCCCTCGTCGTCGATCACGGTGTCGTAGCCGTCGGGCAGGGTGCGCACGAACCGGTCGGCGTGCGCGGCCCGCGCCGCCTCCTCGATCTCGCCGCGGGTGACCTCCCGCGACGCCCCGTACGCGATGTTCTCCGCGATGGTGCCGCCGAACAGCCAGGTGTCCTGGAGCACCATGCCGATCGTGGCGCGCAGCTCGTCGCGGGTCATCCGCGCGATGTCGACGCCGTCCAGGGTGATGCGTCCGCCGGAGACGTCGTAGAACCGCATGAGCAGGTTCACCAGCGTCGTCTTGCCGGCGCCCGTCGGGCCGACGATCGCGACCGTGTGACCGGGCTCCACCGTCAGCGACAGATCCTCGATCAGCGGCTTCTTGGGGTCGTACCGGAAGGACACGCCCTCCAGCGCCACCCGCCCGCGCAGCTCCTCCGGCCGCACCGCCTCCGTCGGATCAGCCTCCTGCTCCTCCGCGTCCAGGAGTTCGAAGATTCGTTCCGCCGAGGCGACGCCCGACTGCACCAGGTTCGCCATCGACGCGACCTGCGTCAGCGGCAGCGAGAACTGGCGGGAGTACTGGATGAACGCCTGTACGTCGCCGATGGACAGCGTGCCGGACGCGACCCGCAGGCCGCCCACGACCGCCACCAGCACATAGTTGATGTTCGAGACGAACATCATCAGCGGCTGCATGACCCCGCTGTTGAACTGCGCCTTGAAGCCGGCCTCGTACAGCGCGTCGTTCTGCTCGGCGAACTGCTGCGCCGACTCCTGCTGGCGGCCGAACACCTTCACCAGCGTGTGGCCGGTGTACATCTCCTCGATGTGGGCGTTCAGCTTGCCGGTGGAGCGCCACTGCTGCACGAAGTGCGGCTGCGACCGCTTGCCCACGCGGGTGGCGACGACCGCCGACAGCGGCACGGTCACCAGCGCGACCAGCGCGAGCAGCCAGGACACCCAGAACATCATCGCCAGCACGCCGATGATCGTCAGCAGCGAGTTGACGAGCTGGCCCAGCGACTGCTGGAGCGTCTGCCCGATGTTGTCGATGTCGTTCGTGGCACGGGAGAGCACCTCACCCCGTTGCCGCTTGTCGAAGTACGACAGCGGCAGCCGGGACAGCTTCGTCTGCACGTCCTCGCGCATCCGGAACATCGTGCGGTTGACGGCCCGGTTCACCAGGCGCGTCGCCACCGCCATCAGCAGACCGGCGATCAGGAACACCCCGAGCGTGACCAGCAGGATCTCGCCCACCGCGCCGAAGTCGATGCCCTTGCCCGGGGTGAAGTCGGTGCTGCGGAGCATGTCGGCGACGCTGCCGTCGCCGCGCTCGCGCATCGCGTCGAGGGCCTGCTCCTTGCTCGTCCCGGCCGGCATCTCCCGTCCGACGATGCCGGCGAAGACCAGGTCGGTGGCCTGGCCGAGGAGCTTCGGCCCGACCACGTTGAGGCCGACGCTGAAGACCACGCAGACCAGCATCACGTAGAGCGTGAGCCGCTCCGGCTTGAAATGGGCGAGCAGCCGCCTGCCGGACACCTTGAAGTCCAGCGAGCGGTTCTCGGGACCGGTGCCGGCCATCATGCGTCCCATGGGCCCGGCCATCAGGCAGCCTCCGCTTCCGTGAGCTGGGAGAGCACGATCTCCCGGTAGGTCTCGTTGTCCGCCATCAGTTCGCGGTGGGTGCCGGCGCCGACGACCCGGCCCTCGTCCAGGACGATGATCCGGTCGGCGTCCCGGATGGTGGCGACCCGCTGGGCGACGATCACGACGGTCGCCTCGGCGGTCTCGCGGCCGAGCGCCGCCCGCAGGGCCGCGTCGGTGGCGTAGTCGAGGGCGGAGAAGGAGTCGTCGAAGAGATAGATCTCCGGCCGCTGGACGAGCGTCCGGGCGATCGCGAGCCGCTGCCGCTGCCCCCCGGAGACGTTCGTCCCGCCCTGCGCGATGGGGGAGTCCAGGCCGTTCTCCAGCTTGCTGACGAAGTCCCTGGCCTGCGCCACCTCCAGCGCGTGCCACAGTTCCTCGTCGGTGGCGTCCGGATTGCCGTAGCGCAGGTTGGTCGCGACCGTCCCGGCGAACAGATACGGCCGCTGCGGCACGAGTCCGACGGTCTTCGCGAGCAGCACGGGGTCGACGTCGCCGACGGCCACCCCGTCGACCAGGACCTCGCCCTCGGTGGCGTCGAACAGCCGGGGCACCAGCCCGAGCAGCGTGGACTTGCCGCTGCCGGTCGAGCCGATCACGGCCGTCGTCTCGCCCGGTCGCGCCACGAGCTCGACCGCCTTGAGGACGGGCTCCTCGGCGCCGGGATAGCGGAACCCGGCGCCCCGGATCTCCAGATGCCCGTGCCGGCGCAGTTCGGTGACGGCCGCTGTCGGCGGCACCACGGACGAGGAGGTGTCCAGCACCTCCTGGATGCGCTCGGCGCACACCTCGGCGCGCGGCACCATCATGAACATGAAGGTGGCCATCATCACGGACATGACGATCTGCATGAGGTAGGCGAGGAACGCGGTCAGATCACCGATCTGCATCCCGCCGCTGTCGATGCGGTGGGCCCCGAACCAGACCACCGCGATCGAGGACAGGTTCACCGTGGTCATGACCACCGGGAACATCAGCGCGAGCAGGTTGCCGGTCTTCAGCGAGATGTCGGTGAGGTCGGTGTTGGCCTTCCGGAACCGCTGCTCCTCGTACGCGTCCCGGACGAAGGCGCGGATGACCCGGTTGCCGGTGATCTGCTCGCGCAGCACCCGGTTCACGGTGTCCAGCCGCACCTGCATGGACCGGAACAGCGGCCGCAGCCGGCGCACGATCAGGGTCACGCAGATGCCCAGCGTGGGCACCACGGCGACCAGCACCCCGGACAGCGGCACGTCGAGGCCGAGCGCCAGCACGATGCCGCCCACGCACATGATCGGCGCGGACACCATCAGCGTGAACGTCATCAGGGCCAGCATCTGGATCTGCTGGACGTCGTTCGTCGTCCGGGTGATCAGCGAGGGCGCGCCGAAGTGGCCGACCTCACGGGCGGAGAAGGACTGCACCCGGTCGAAGACGCCGGCCCGCACGTCCCGGCCGAGCGCGGACGCGGTCCTGGCTCCGTAGTACACGGCGCCGATGTTGCACACGACCTGCGCCAGCGAGACGGCGATCATCACCCCGCCGAAGGACAGGATGTAACCGGTGTCCCCCTCGACGACGCCTTTGTCGATGATGTGCGCGTTGAGGGTGGGCAGGTAGAGGGTGGCGCAGGTCTGCAGGAACTGCAGCAGCACCAGCAGGGCGATGGGTTTCTTGTAGGGCCTGAGATAGGTCCGCAGAAGTCGTATGAGCACGCTACGTCTCTCGGAGTGGGGGCCAGGGGCATTGGTTGCCCCTGGCCCCCATCGTCGGACACTCCACCCGTGTTACCTCAACCGATTAAGCCGACAGCAGTGCTTTCCGCGCCACCCGTATCGCCCTATACGCGAAATGCCCCGGTATGGCTATATGCGAAATGCTCCCGGGTGGGTCTGCTCCCGCACCGACACGTACTGCTGCCGCACGGCCTGTCCCACGGCCAGCTCCTCGCCCGGGTCCAGTACCTGCGCCGCCGCCCCCTGCCAGGCAGGCGGGGTCCGCGGGTCGAGGGCGCCCTGCGACACCCCGAGCGCCCACGCGGCCTGCCGGGCCGCCCCGATCGCCGCGTAGTCCGCCGGCTGCGGTACGACCACCTGGACCCCGAACAGCGCCGGCGCCGCCGCCTGCACGGCCGCCAGCTCCGCCGCCGCCCCGAGCAGGAAGATCCGCCGCACGTCCACGCCCCGCCCGCGCAGCACGTCCAGCGCGTCCGCGAGCCCGCACAGCATGCCCTCGAAGGCGGCCCGCGCGAAGTGCTCGGGCTTCATCGACTCACGCCGCAGCCCCGCCAGCGTCCCGGCCGTGTGCGGCAGGTTCGGCGTCCGCTCACCCTCCAGATAGGGCAGCATGACCAGCCCGTGCGACCCGGGCGTCGACTTCATCGCCAGGTCCGACAACGCCTCCAGATCGGCCGCGCCGACCAGCTCGGCGGCCCCGCGCAGGGTCCGTACCGCGTTCAGGGTGGTGACGACGGGCAGATGCATGCCGGTCGCGTCCGCCAGCGAGGTGATCATCCCGCTCTGGTCGAAGAGCGCCTCGTGGTGCACGGCCATCACGGACCCGGAGGCGCCGAGGGACACGACCGCGTCGCCGAGCCCGATCCCGAGCCCCAGGGCCGCGGCCATGGTCTCGCCGGTGCCGGCGGAGATCAGCAGCCCCTCCGGCGTCGTACCGGCCGCGTCGGACGGTCCGATCACGTCGGGCAGCATCACCTGGTGGCCGAGCGCCAACTCCACGAGATCGGGCCGGTAACCGCCGGTGGCCGCCGACCAGTACCCGGTCCCGGAGGCCCCGCCGCGATCGGTGGTCCGCCGCACCGGCCGCCCGAGCAACTGCCACACCAGCCAGTCGTGGGCCTGGAGCAGCACGGCGGTCCGCGCGGCCGCGTCGGGCTCGCTCTTCGCCAGCCAGCGCAGCTTGGTCACCGGCTGCGGGGCTTGCGGCACGCACCCCACCGCCTGGGCCCATGCCTCGCGCCCGCCGAGCGCGTCGATCAGATCCGCCGCCGCGACCTGCGCCCGCTTGTCCCCGCCGACCATCGCCGGGCGCACCGTGTTGCCCTGCGCGTCCAGCGGGACGACGGCGTTCTGCTGCGAGGACACGCCGATGGCCTGCACGCCTTCGAGCAGCCCGCCGCCCGCGGCCTCGCCCAGGGACAGCAGCCAGGCCTGCGGATCGACATCCGAAGGCCGCGCACTGCTCTCCGCGCCCTCCATCGGATGCGGCGCGTATCCCTGCCGGAGCACGGCTCCGGTGTCCGCGTCGCAGACGACGATACGAGTGAAATCGGGCGAACTGTCCAGCCCGGCGACTATCCCCATAACGAAAATTCTGCCGCACGCGCCGCTCGGGTTTGGCCGCGGAGACCGCGGGAAGGGGTGCGCGACCGTGGGCACGGGCCCGTCGTGGCTGGTCGCGCCCGCGTGGCGCGGCGGCATATGTCACAGCCGTACGCCCGCCGGACGGGATTCCGCGCCTTCGCCGCCCTAGGTGTTGCTGGTGCCCCAGTCGTCCCCGCTCGCGCCGTTGACGTTGCGCTCGCGCAGGGACCGCACCCGCCCCGCCACCGATTCGGGCATCCGGTCACCGACCTTCTCGCTGACCGCGTGGTACGCCTTGCCCGCGTACTGGCGGCCCTGCTGGGCGGCGGTCTCGGCGGTGTTGCGCACGGCGGGGTTCTGGGCGACCTGCCGTGCGGACTTCTTCAACTGCTCGTAGCGCTCGCGCCCGGCACGCGTGCCCAGCACGTAACCCACAGCCAGTCCGACGACGAACGTGAGCTTGTAGCGCATGACGGCCACCCTTCCCTCGTGACGGTCCCGGCCGTGACCTCGACGCCGGGGGGAACCGATTGGCGGAGCACCCCCCTGCTTGCGCTAATGTATGTGTCGCAGCGAGCGAGCGCCCCCTGGCGAATACCCAGGTAGGTACGATCGATGCAACGAGGCATTCCCCTGTAGCTCAATTGGCAGAGCAGCCGGCTGTTAACCGGCAGGTTACTGGTTCGAGTCCAGTCGGGGGAGCTTCGATCTCCTGTAGCTCAATTGGCAGAGCAGCCGGCTGTTAACCGGCAGGTTACTGGTTCGAGTCCAGTCGGGAGAGCAGCGTGAACGAGGACCCCGTGGGGGTCCTTTTTCATGTCGGCGGGAACCGCGCAGGCCAGGGGGGCAGTCCTCATGGTCGTGCAAGGTCCACCAGCCGAAGCGTGAGATCGTATGAGCGGCTATGCTGCGGCAGACGGCGCGCACACATGTACGCGACACGCCGCTATGGGGCGGTAGCTCAGCCGGTTAGAGCAGCGGACTCATAATCCGTCGGCCGTGGGTTCGAGTCCCACCCGCCCCACCTGCGCAGGCTCCTGACCTGCGGAAACGTTCATTTTTGGGTGTCGGGGCGTCAACTTTGCCTGGGCGGGCCGAATCCGCTGCTCGTGGGCTCGGCGTCGTTGCCGTCGGCAGCAGTGAGAGCTCGGCTGACCTGCACAGATGCGATGGCGCCACGGTCCGGGAAATCGCCGAATACGGCCAGTGTGAGCGGCTGGACGTCGAATTCGGGACGCTCGTAGGACGCAGGGAAACGGAAGCCGCTCGTCCGTTGTCATGCCGTCGACGCCGTCACGGGGCTTCGGGTCGAGGCCGCGAGGTACGACGAGGGCGCGGTCCGCTAGCGGCGTAGATGGCGGCTGTACGCCACCAGTCGGCGTCGGCGGGCAGCGCGGTGGGGGGCGGGTTGCTCATGGTGCTCGGTCCTGACTGTTCTGAAGGTGGTGGGGTGGGGGTCAGTCCTTGACCGAGCCCTGGAGCGGCGCCTTGACGAAGTGGCGTTGCAGGAACAGGAACACGAGGTTCGTGGGGGCCATGATGGGCAGCGCGCCGGCGTTCAACAGCACCTGGTCGGTGGCGTATTTGGTGGTGAACGCCTGGAGCGCGCCGGCCATCGTCCGCTTGTCCGGGTCGTCGATCAGCACCAGGGCGAGCAGGAACTGGTTCCAGGTGAGCGTGCTGGACTTCAGCAGGGTCGTGATGTCGGCGACGTTCCAGGCGTCGACGAAGTTGTGCCAGTGCGGGTCGGACGATCAAATCAGACCCGAGGGGAAGGTTCCCTGGGGCGCCAGGGCCGCGCTGGCCATGCTCAGTAGCGGTACGACCGAGTAGAGCGCGGCGGCCGCGATCGGGATCAGCCCGGGGGCGCGGCGGCGCAGTGTCCGTGCGGTCTGTGCTCTTTGCGACGTGCGTACGGTCTGCGTTCGTTCGGGCATGGTCACTTCTCCCGGAACAGGCGCTGGAGCGGGACGACGACCGCGATGACGATCAGGGCGAGGACGACGGCGAGCGCGGAGGCCGCGCCGAGGCGGCTGTCGTTGAACGCCAGGGTGTGGACGGCGGCTCCGGGGACCATGGTCTGGGTGCCGGGGCCGCCCTGCGTGGCGAGGTAGACGACGTCGAAGCCGGCGAGGGCGGCGAGGGCGGCGATCGACTGCCCGCGAGACGCAAGGTGGACGCCGTGGTCGCGCCGGCGTTCCCGGTCGGCGAGGAGGAGCAGCGGCGGCTGGAGCTGATGGGCGTCACGGTCATCGCCGCAGGCGGCCAGCACGCGCCCTACCCGAACGTGTCCATCGACGACGAGACGACGAGACGACGAGACGACGAGACGGCGGGCCGCAGGGCGTGGACGCCATGGCCAAGCTCCTCAGCCGGCCGGAGCCGCCCACCGCCGTCTACGCCCACTCGGGCGAGATGGCCCTCGGGGCGATCCGCACCCTGCGACGGGCGGGCCTGCGCATCCCGGAGGACCTGTCGGTGATCGGCATCGACGACCACCCGGTCGCTGAACTGATCGATCTGACGACCGTACGGCAGTCGGTGCGGGAGCAGGGGGCCACCAGCCGCTGAACCGAACGGTGCCCCGGACGGCCCCGCCGCATAATGTGCCGCTCACAGGAGATCAGTAGTGCCCAGTACTGCACCCAGACCGAATTGTAGCCTGGCCGGTAGCGAATTCCCGCGGTTCACTCGGAGCAGCGAAATGGTCATTGTGGTCGGCGGCGGCAACTCCGGCGCCCAGATCGCCGAACGCACCACGAACGTAGGGACGGACTACGCGAGATCTCCGGGCCAACAGCAGAGAAATCCCTGCTCCGGATGCGTCCGGAAGGGTGAAGGGGCATGCTGAGAGAGGCAAGAGGAGCTCGATTCCTTAGACGCTGCCGTGGCGGAGCCTGCTAGGGAGAGTGGCCACACCTGAAGCCGCCGGTCCTTTTTCGTTCTTGAAGGTCCTAGCCCCCTGCACGCTAGATCCTTGAACATCGGCTGCCGTCCCCATGAAGAGAATGTTCCCACGCGTAACAATGAGTGGTGTGCCATGCGAAGAGAGATCCTGTCCGTGGCGGCCGTTTCAGGATTGCTGGTCTTCCCGGCGTTCAATCCGGCTCCGGACCCTGCCTTGGCGAGTCTTTCCGGGAGCAGCGCCGGCGCGCAGCCTGCGGCGGTACCGGCTTATGAAAGAGACACGACGTGTTCGCCCACGGGTGCCATCCCATATGGTCATGAATGTGGTGGCGAATTCACGATAGCACCTGGGGCGGAGCTATCCGTCAAACTCACCGGCGACGTCGCTATTGCCGATTTCGGGCTATTTGAGTCGGGTGGTGGGGGTCGCTTGCTCGCTGAAGCCGAGTACGTCGGCGATGAATGGGAGAAGCTGTGGACGAATGACACGGGAGAAGTCGTGGATGTGGTTCTGAAAGCCGATCCGTTCTCCGGTGTCGATAGCCAGAAGAAGATCAACGCAACAGTTCGCGTCGTGGAAGCGGTTCCGCAAGTCAGCGCGGCCGACCTGCTTTCCAAGGTCAGACACTGCGACCAGATATCGGACGGCAAGTACAGGACAAGCAGGAAGGCTCCGGCCACAGTGCCCGTGTGCGACACGAACGGGGCGGTGTTCTGGAAGGCAGACATGGACATCGACTGCGACGGCCAGGTCACCGATCAGTGCAACAAGCAAACCGACCCGTCGTTCAGGGGCGACACGGCCTTCCAGCAGTCCAACGGTAAGCCCCTGAACGCCGAGGAGCTGCCGTATGTGGTCGTGCCCGGCCGCAGCAACATCTGGAACTACGCTCGCTCCGGCATCAAGGGCGGCGGCGTGGTCGCCGTGATCTACAACAACAAGGTCGAGTACGCGGTCGTCGGTGACATCGGCCCCAAACGCATCATCGGTGAGGCGTCCTATGCGACGGCGGAGGCTCTGGGCATCGACACGGACCCGGCGACGGGCGGGGTCGACTCCGGGGTGACGTACATCCTGTTCAAGAACTCCAAGGCATCCCCCATCGAGAACCACCGCGCGGCCGTGTCGCTGGGTGAATCTCTGGCAGAGCAGTTCGTCCAGAACAACTGAGCTTCGCGGTCTCCTGACCATCTCCTTCGATCGTCGCTCTCGCCCGGCGGTGCGGCGCGAGTACCCCCAAGCGGTCAAGAAGATCACCAACGGCGCGGATGAGTTGCCGGCGTTCTTCGACTTCCCCGGCGATCGAATGTTCCCGCGCGTGACAATAGGAGGCGCGCCATGAGAAGAAAAACTCTGTTTGTGGCGGCCGTCTCGGGACTGCTGGCCATCCCGGCGTTCAATCCGGCTCCGGCATCCTCCCTGGCAAGCCCTTCCGGGAGCAGCGCCGGCGCGCAGCCTGCGGTGGCACCGGCTTACGAAAGGGATACGACGTGTCCGCTCACGACGGCCGTCCTGTACGATCATGAATGTCGTGGTGTATTCAGGATGGAGCCTGGAGCCAAACTCTCCGTGAAGCTTACCGGTAACGTCAAAATTGCCGATTTCGCGGTCTTTGAGCTGGGTGGTGATGGTCGCTTCTTCGGTGAAGTCGAGTACGTCGGCGATGAATGGGAGAAGCTGTGGACGAATAAAACGGGAAAAGCCGTGGATGTGGTTTTGAAGGCCCGCCCGTTCTCCTCTGTTGATAGCGAGGAGAAGATCAACGCAACAGTTCGCGTTGAGGAAGTGGTGTCGCTCCCGGGTGCCAAGCTCAGCCATGCAGAGGCGGACGCCAAGCTGAAGGCGGCCGGCATCCGGTGGAAGTCCAGCGGAAATTGCACCGATCGCAACAAGAAGAACTGCACGAGCTACGAGGGCATCCGGGTGGCCACCGTGGACGGCGCCATCGCCTTGAAGGAAAGCAGTGGCTGCGTGCTTACGGTCACTGGCGGCACCGAGAAGGGGCACTCCAGGAAGGGCAAGTACACCCACTGGAACGGCTACAAGCTCGACTTCAGCCGCACCAGCTGCCTCACCAAGTGGATCCGCGCCCACGCCGACAGGCTCAACGATCGCGGCGACGGTGCCCGTCAGTATCAAGGAACTCTCAACGACAGGACAGTCATTTACGCTGACGAGTACTGGAAGAATCACTGGGACGTCATTTACAAGTGAGCCTGCGCTACCTCGGCAGTGGAGGGGCGGCAGGGCCCAGCACTCGCAGCGCCTGCTCCAACAACTACGTAGCTGATGTCGTGTGCCTGCCTACCGTCGGCGATCAGCGTCCCGGGCCAGGAGTGGTGACGTCCCGGTGGCGTCAGGTTTTCGGCCGTGTCTCGTGTCGGCGGTATTCGCTCGGGCTGACGCCGTGTTCCTTCTTGAATGCGGTGCTGAGGGCGAAGGCGTTGGCGAAGCCGACGCGGTCGGCCACCACGGCGAGAGTCGTGTCGGGCTCGTGCAGCAGGTCGGCGGCGAGCGCCAGGCGACGTCGGCGCAGGTAGGTCATGGGCGGTTGTCCGACCAGGGCGTTGAAGCGGCGGGCGAGGTGCGCTCGTGACACGCCGGTTTTCGCCGCGAGTGCGGGCAGGGTCCACGGGTGGGCGGGGTCGGCGTGCAGCAGACGCAGTGCCGGGGCGACCACGGGGTCGCTGTGGGCCCGGTACCAAGTGGGGATCTGGGCGCCTGGACGGGTGAACCAGGCGCGCAGGGCGGTGATCAGCAGCAGGTCCAGTGTCCGGTCCAACAGGATCTGCTGCCCGGGTTCCTCGCGGGTGATCTCCGCGAAGGTCGAGTGACTGACCGGGCAGGTCCCCACGGACGCTTCGATGACGGCAAGCGGTGGCAGGACCGACAGCAGTCTGCCCGGCGTGCCGCTGTCCACGGTGTACAGGCCGTTGATCAGCAGGGTGCGGTCCGGCTCCGCGGCGGTCCAGGCGTCCGTGTCCGGCATCCGCGCGGGAAGCAGTTCCTCGCCTTGGGGCGTCGTACAGCGGCCTCCGGCCCGGATCACCACGTCCGGTTCCGTGCCCGGGGCGTCCGCGATCACATACGGCGCGCCCCCGCACAGCACCGCGACATCGCCGGGGTCGAGCCGGACCGGCGCGCCGCCCTCGGGGGTGATCCAGACGGAGCCGTGCACAAGGACCGCGAGGGCCAGCGGTGAGCCGTCCTCGAAGCGCGCCGCCCAGGAGCCGGTCGGGGAGGACTGGTGGAAGACCGAGCCACTGGTCCGGACGCCGTTCAGGAGACCGGTCAGCGGATCGACGCCGGTCAGGCCCGAGGGATCCATGCCGGTCAGCGTAGACGAACGCGTATGGAGGTGAGCCCGCGTGGCATGGGTGAGGCGGTCGGCGGCTGGTTCTGTTGAGGCCATGAGCGACGAGACGATCCTGGTGACGGGTGCTACGGGAAAGACGGGCCGCCGGGTGGCGCGGCTGCTTCGGGGGCGGGGGGTGGCGGTCCGCGATGCCTCCCGTTCCGGTACGCCGTCGTTCGACTGGACGGATCGGGGTACGTGGGAGCCGGCGCTGCGGGGTGTGACGGGGATGTATCTGGTGGTGCCCGATCTGGGCGGCCCGCAGGCCGCGGAGACGATCGCCGCGTTCGCCCGGCAGGCCGCGGCGGCCGGGGCACGGCGGGCGGTGCTGCTGTCCGTGCCCGAGGGCGGGGCGGATCAGGAGCACGTCCTCGCCGCGGAACGGGCGCTCGAACACGCGGGCCTGGACTGGACCGTGCTGCGGCCGCGGTGGTTCTTCCAGAACTTCAGCGAGGACTTCCTGCTCGACCCCGTGCTGAGCGGCGAGGTACGGCTTCCGGCCGGAGAGGGCCGGGAGGCGTTCGTCGACGCCGAGGACATCGCCGAGGCGGCGGTCGCCGTGCTCACCGAGGACGGGCACGCCGGGTGGCACTACGAGCTCAGCGGCCCGAGGCTGATGACCTTCCGGGACGCGGTCGAGGAGATCGCCCGGGCCACCGGCCGCGACATCCGCTACGTGCCGCTGCCCCCGGAGGCGTATGCGGACGAGCAGCGCGCCCAGGGCGTGCCCGAGAAGTGGGTGCAGCTGTCCGTCGACCTGTACGCGTACGTCCGCGACGGTGGCCTCGCCACACTCAGTGACGGCGTTCAGCGTTCGCTGGGCCGCGAGCCACGGGACTTCTCCGACTACGCCGAGGCCGCTGCCCGGCAAGGCGTCTGGAACGCCTGACCTTTCCGGAGCAACCACCGCGGACGCGTGCTCGAGCCCAGGCCATCGCGTCGGCGGTGACCACGGGCGCCGACACAGGTCGACCCCGCCCGACTGGATCCCGCCGACCGGACCTCGTCGACGGCCTTGCGCCCTCGGGTTCGAGAACGGGGCGGACCGCAGTCGTCGTGCCGGACAGCTGCAGTTCCTTTGCCGGTCACTTGTCCGTCAGCGCACCGCCAGTGTTTTCGTAGTGTGCTCCGGACTGGCCGTGGACCTGCCATTCGCGAGGCGTCGTACCGTATGCCGCGCGAAAGGCCCGGCTGAAATGGCTGGGATTCACAAAACCCCAGCGTTGGGCGATTGCCGCCACCCCCAACTCCCGGGCCATGGGCCGCAGAAGATCCCGGCGGCACTGCTCCAGTCGCTGCATCCGAATCCAGCCGCCCACGGTTGTGCCCTCGAGCTGGAACAGTTTGTGCAGGTAACGGACCGACATGAAGTGCGCTTCGGCGATCCTGGCCGGTGACAGGTCGGGGTCGTCGAGGTTGCGCATGACGTGCTCCTTCACCCGGTGGAGGGAGGCCGTGGCCACCTGCGGGCGCTCGCAGGCAAAGCGGCCACGCCGCTCGTCTATGAGCAGCACCATCAGATCGAGCGCGGTGGCGGCAACCCGGCGGCCGACGCCGTCGTCGAAGCCCTCGGCTTCACGTGCCATGCGCGCAAGATAGGTCGCCACGAGTGCGGCGCTGCCCTCCTCGCCGGTGAAGGCGGTGGCAGTCAGTGCCTGCAGATCCTCGTCCCGCACGTGAAGATCTTTGCGAGGGAAATGGAAGGAGGTGAAACAGAATTCCCCTTCGAGTTTGATCCTGAACCGGCGGGACGAGTCAATGATGGAGAATTCGCCCGGTTTTATCACGGATTCCCGCCCGTCCTGCTCCTTTATCGCGGTGCCTCGCTGCTGAAGGCTGACGGTAAGTGAATTCCGGTCCTCGCGGGAGATGTTGCGCCTGTTGCGCGTCACTACTTGCGGTCCGGCCTGAACGCGAGAGATCTGCAGGGCGCCGAGCCGACTGCTGACGATCGTTCCGGGCGACGGCTCCTTCTCGAGCAGATTCACATCCATCGGCATGAAGGTGCCGGAAACCGCTTGATGCCACCGCTCCGCCCGGTCGGCAGCGGACAGCGGAGCTGTGGAGAGGACAGTGCACACAGGTTTCCTCCGTGGACGTCGCGGGCGCTCGGAAAAGATCCGTACACGAATCCCCTGTCTGCGCAGCCGACGTGGATCCCGCTGCTCGGAGGTCGGACCGCAGAGCACCCGCCTGTCCCCCCAGCCTGCCGTGCGCCCTGGGGAGACGCATCAGTCGGTCGACTGGTCGGTGCCTCATGCCCGTGTCCCCGCCGGGGTCCGGCAGCGTCCCGCTCATCTACCGCTTGTCCCTTCCCATCCCATGCGCCGCTCGACTATGTCCCGCAGCTGATGGCGACTGCTGATGCCGAGCTTGGGATAGACGTTGTACAGGTGGGTGCCGACGGTACGAGGGGACAGGAAGAGCTGCTCCCCGATCTCGCGATTCGACAGGCCGTTCGCCGCGAGCCGGACGATCTGCTGCTGCTGAGCGGTCAGCTCCGCCAGCGGGGCGGCAGCCTCCGGCGCGGTGGTCCCACCGCTCGCACGCAGTTCGGCACCGGCCTGCGCGGCGAGCCGGTGCGCGCCGAGCCGGGTAGCGGCCTCGATGACGGTCGCCAACTGCTCGCGTGCTTCCCGGGGCCGTCGTTTCCTGCGCAGCCAGAGCGCGTAGCTCATCCGTGCCAGGGCGCGTTCCATCGGCCACTGGTCCGCTCCCGGATCGACCACGGCAAGGCGGAAATGCTTCTCGGTGTCGGCGTCCAGGTCCACCAAGGCTGCCGCGTGGTGCATCAACAGCGTCATCCGGAGGGTCGGCCGGCGGCCCTCGGTCTGTCGAACCGCCGCGAGGACGTGTACTGCCTCCCGGTGCCGGCCGAGCCGTTGGGCCGCACCGGCGAGGGCGGCGATGGAACGGCCGGAGAGGAGGTTGTGCACCGGAGTGCCGTCGTCCTCGAACAGGGACCGGAGGTGGCGGAAGGCGCTCTCGTGGTCGCCGAGGGACAGGGCGGCGAGTCCCCGCGCTCTGAGCATCCGGGCCTTGGTGGCGCGGTTCTCGTCGAGGCTGACGGCGTGCCAGTTCGGTCCGGTGAGTTCGACCCCCGGCTCGTTGTCCCCGCGCAGAGCATCCAGGGTCACTCGCAGTGCGTCGAGATCCAACTCGGCGCACGTCATCCCGCGGACGACCGTGAAGGCCTGCGCCTCCTCGATCAGCTCCGCCGCCTCCGCCCATCGTCCGGTGGCCAGCAGGGCGTCCGCCTGCACGGCAAGGAGGTGCGCGACCGGGCCCATGGCCCCCGCCGCCCGCAGCGGCACGAACACCTGCCGAAACAGGTCCACGCACAGGTCCGACTCGTCCGCGTGATAGGCAACCGCTCCGACCGCGACCATCCGGTGCAGTGTCGCCGGGTCCTGCAGGTCGGACAGCCGCGGCAGTAAGGCAAGCGTCTTCAACAGGCTGGAGGCTCCGGCGGGATCGCTGGTGGCCTGGACGACGGCCAGGAGCGAGGCGGTGACGTCGTCCCGGGTGAGGTTGGAGTAGTACGGCTCCGTCGTCCCGGGACCGCCCCGCTCGGCCCGGTTGATCAGGGTGGCCTGGTCGAGCATCCCCGGAAGGACCCGCAGGTGCTCATCGATTCCCGACTGGTGGGCGATTCCGCCGGCGATCGCGACCATGGCAGTGGCGGTCGTCCCATCGAGCGGGGGAGTGCGCTCCCACGCATCGACCAGCAGGGAGAAGGCCTCGCGCTGGAGCGAGAACAACGACAGCGCCCAACTGGTGGCGCAGATGGCAACGCTCAGCAACTCCGGGTCACGATTCACGGCGACGAAGCTCTCGTAGAGTTCGCGGACCCAGGCCGGGTCTCCGAAGTCGTTCGCTGCCGTCAGCGCTTTGGCGAGGCGGCGGGCCCGGTCGTCGTCGCAGGGGCTGAAGCGCGCAGCCTGCTCCAAGGTCTTCGCGGTGGCGTAGAGGCCTCCTCGGCGCTGGGCCAGGAGGGCGGTGGCCTCCAGAGCCGCAGCCACCGACTCGTCCGGGCCGATCGCCGCGCCCGCCAGGTGCCAGGCCTGACGTGACGGTTGCTCACCGAGCACCGCCGCCAAGGCCCGGTGCGCCTGCTGCCGTGACTGAACGGGCTCGCGGTGGAACGCCGCGGTGCGGATCAACGGGTGCCGGAACACCACGCGTCCGTCGGTGACGGAGATCAGGCCCGCGCGCTCCGCCGGGGCCCACACGGACAGGTCGTACCCGGTACCCAGGGCGGCCATGAGCGTCGCCAGTTCCTCGTGCGTCGATGCGGCGGCCGAGTACAGCAGCGCGCGCTGCGTCGCCGTCGGCAACGCATCCAGCTGGGCAGCGAACATCTGCTGGATACGCGAGGTCTGCGGTAGGGCGTCATTCGTCGGCGCAAGCGCCCTGTCGGTGCGAAGGGCTCGGCACAGTTCGATGACGGCCAGCGGATTGCCCTCCGCCTGATGGAGCAGGTCCAGCCTGGCGCCTCCCGTGGGCGCGCCCGGCTGCGCGTCCAGGAGCTGCGCCGCCGCCTGGGATGCCAGTGGCCCGAGCGGCAACACCGCGAGATCCGCGGGGATGCCCGGCGGGGGGACCTCACCGCGTGCCGCGAGCAGCACCATGACGGATTCGCCGGCCAGGCGTCGGGCCGCGAAGAGCAGGACGTCCAGGGAGTCGCGATCGCAGGCTTGGATGTCGTCGACGGCCAGCAGCACGGGGCTCGCCTGCGCGATGTGCCTGAGCAGCATCAGGACGGCGACGCGGAATGCCATGGGCTCGGCCGGCCCGGTGACCGGTGCGAGTCCGAAGGCCGCGCGGAGCGCATCCCGCTGGTGCTCCGGCAGGAACGCGAGATCGTCCAGCACCGGGAGCAGCAGTTGGTGCAGCGCTGCGAACGACTGCTGCATCTCCGTCTCGCAGCCCTGGGCGGCCAGTACACGCGTGCCCGTCCGGCTTGCCCGCTCCGTCGCGATGCGGAGCAGTTCGGTCTTGCCGGTACCGGCTTCGCCCAGCACCAGGAGGGACTGGGGCCGGTCACGACCGGCCTCGACGCACTCCAGAATCCGGCCGATCTCCGCCTCCCGGCCGATCGGACTGGTGGCCAGAGCGAAGATCGCCGTCACAATCTGCCTCGCAGTACACTTTAATGAACGATCAAGTACAGTATAAACTAGTCTATTAAATTGTACTCTTCCGTTATGATACTGAACTATCCGGTGGGTGGAGCGTGCCGGGCCTTGAACCGCCGACTCGGTCCCCGGCGTGCAACGTCAGCCCCCGGCGCACGGCCCGGTCTCCGTGGCCAGTGTTCCCCACCCCCGCGGGGCGGCGGCCGGAAAGCGAGCCTGCGATGCCGGGCCCGGTCCAGCTCGCGTCGGCAGGCGTCGAGCCGGCGCTGTCGTATCAGCTGACTCACTGTCGTGCCCTCGTGCTGGAAGACCTTGCGCAGATAGCGGACGGAGATGTTGTGGGCGGACGCGATCGATTCCGGCGACAAGTCCGCATCCGCCAGCTGCAGTTCGACGTATGCCCGGACACGGGACAGCGTCTGCTGTGAACCGCTGCATCGGCCGGCATGGTCTTCATCCCTTTCCTTCGGGCAAGACCGATCGTGGCAGCGGGGGCTGGGCGGGGCATCGCACGTTCTCGACCGGTTCCCGGAGCGCACGTGGGATGCCAAGCGCTCACGCTCCGTCGTGAAGCCGATGTCCGCCCTCACGTCTTGGTGGTCGTGCCCGGTTCTTCGGTCGGCCGGTCACCGCTGTGCGGCAGCTGGGACCGCTGCTCGCCCTCGAGCCCGGCGGGACCGCATGTGTCGGCGAGCCGACTCCAGGTCACGATTCCTGCAGCGCCGGGACGGAGAGCTCGCCCGAACCTCGGACGATCAGCCGGGTGGGAACGGTGATGGTGCGGGCTCGAGTGCGGTCCCCGTCCAGGCGGGTCAGCGCGGTGGTCGCCGCTGTTCTGCCGAGTTCTTCTGCGTCCTGGGCGACGGCCGTCAGGGCCGGCTCGAGTGCCTCGGCGAGCGAGACGTCGTCGAAGGCGACGACGGCGACGTCCTTGCGCTTGCTGCGGGCCAGTTCGGCGACGATGCCCAGCGCCATGATGTTGTTGCCGGCGAACAGGGCCGTCGGGGGATCGGCCAGCCCGAGGAGCTGGGAGGTCGCGGCCTCGGCGCCCTGCTGGTCGTGGGCGTTGGCGACGAGCGAGCGGTCGTGGGGGATGTCGGCTTCCTGGAGTGCCGAGCGGTAGCCGGCCAGACGTTCGCGGCGCGTGTACAGCTTCAGGGGCAGGTCGCCGACGAAGCCGATGCGCCGGTGTCCGTGGGCGACGAGGTGGGCGACGCCGTCGTGGGCTCCGGCGCGGTTGGAGCTGACGATGCTGTCCGTGGCGAGGCCGACCCCTGGTCGGTCGAGGAAGATCACGGGCAGTCCCGCCGTGCGCTGGGACTTGAGGTGGGAGTGGTCGGCGCCGACGGACGGGACGACGATCAGGATGCTGACGCGGCGGGCGAGGAACTTGTCCGTCAGGGCGCGTTCGCGCTCGGGGTCGTCCGCGGAGGAGCCCATGAGCAGGGTCAGTCCGCGTTCGCGGACGGTGTCCTCGATGGCGCGGGCCACGGCTCCGAAGAAGGGGTTGGCGAGGTCGGGGATGACCAGGCCGATGGTGGTGTCCGGGCCGCCGACGCGGATGTTGCGGGCCATGAGGTTCGGCTGGAAGCCGAGCTTGGCCACTGCGGCCAGTACCTGTGCCCTGGTCTGTGCGGAGGCGGGTCCGTCCTCGTTGAGGACTCGGGAGACCGTCTTGGCGCTGACGCCGACTTCTCGGGCGACATCGGCCAGGGTGGGGCGGCGGTTCGCTGCCATGGAGGAAACCGTCTCCTGAGGGCTCTCGGTTCCGGCCACGGCCTTGGCCGGAGACTGCGAGAGCGGGGTTGTGCTGTCAGTTGGCCTGGACTCCGGCGGCCTTCGCGGCCTCCGAATCCGCTACGACAGTATCTCCGGCTTCGTCGACGGTGAGAGCGCCGGTCATGATGGCGACGACCTCGGCCATGGAGTAGTCGGAGGGCTTGATCACGGCAGCGCGCCGGCCGAGGCGGTGGACGTGGATCCGGTCGGCGATCTCGAAGACGTGCGGCATGTTGTGACTGATCAGGACGACCGGCATGCCCTTGTCGCGGACCCGGCGGATGAGGTCGAGGACCTGGCCGGACTCCTTGACGCCGAGGGCGGCGGTGGGTTCGTCCATGACGACGACGGAACGGGCCCAGGCGACGGAACGGGCGACCGCGACGGCCTGCCGCTGTCCGCCGGAGAGCGTCTCCACCGACTGCGTCAGCGAGCGCAGGCCGATCTTCAGGTCGGCCATGTGCTCGGCGGCCTCCTGGCGCATGCGCTTCTTGTCCAGCATGCGGAAGACACTGCCGAGGACGCCGGGGCGGCGCAGCTCGCGCCCGAGGAACATGTTCGAGGCGATGTCCATGGAGGCGGCCACGGCGAGGTCCTGATAGACCGTCTCGATGCCGTGGGCGCGCGCACTTTGCGGCCCGGAGAACTGGATCGGCTCGCCGTTGAGTCGTATCTCGCCCGCGTCGGGGGCCACCGCGCCGGTGAGGGCCTTGATCAGGCTGGTCTTGCCGGCGCCGTTGTCGCCGATGACGGCGAGGACCTCGCCGGGGAGCAGGTCGAAGTCGGCGCCGTCGATGGCGGTGACCTGGCCGTACCGCTTGACCAGGCCGCGGGCCTGCAGCACGGGCGTGGGGGAGGAGGTGACGGTCATCGGGCCTTCTTCCGGGAGAGCTGGTCGACGGTCACCGCGAGGATCACCAGGACTCCGGTGATCAGGGTCTGGTAGATGGAGGCGACGCCCATCAGCTGCAGGCCGTTGCGGAACACGCCGACGATGAGGACGCCGATGAAGGTGCCCAGGACCGAGCCGCGTCCGCCGAAGAGGCTGGTGCCGCCGAGGACCACGGCGGTGATGCTGTCGAGGTTGTCGGTCTGCCCCGCCTGCGGGTCGCCGACTCCGGTGCGGGAGATGAGCAGCAGGGCGGCGATGCCGTACAGCAGGCCGGCGACGGTGTAGATGCCGATGGTGAGGCGGGAGGTGCGGATGCCGTTCAGCCGGGCGGCCTCGGCGCTGTTGCCCAGGGCGTACACGTGCCGGCCCCAGCCGGTGCTGCTCAGCGCGTAGGCGAGGACGAGGAACAGGGCGATGGTGACGAGGGAGCCGTAGGTGATGTCCGTGTGGCCCAGCGGGAAGGTCTCCCCGAGGGCGGTCAGCGGGCCGGGCAGGTTGGTGACCGTCTGTTCCTCGGAGTAGATATGGGTCAGCGCGAACGCCACGTTGAGCATGCCGAGGGTGACGATGAACGGCGGCAGCGGGATCTTCTGCACCAGCAACCCGTTGAGCAGCCCGAACCCGCCGCAGACCGCCAGGCCCAGCGCGATCGCGACGAGCGGGGGTACGGATCCCTCGGCGGCCATCTTGGCGATCACGATGCTGCCGAACGCCATCACGGCCCCGCACGACAGGTCGATCCCCGCCGTGAGGATGATCAGGGTCTGCCCGATGGCGAGGGTGCCCACGACCATGACCTGCTGCACGATCAGCGAGAAGTTCCCGCCGGTCAGGAACTGGTCGGTCGAGAAGGAGAAGAAGGCGCAGGCCAGGAGGAGGGCGGCCAGGGGTCCGGTGGTCGGCGCCGTGAGCAGTCGCCGGGCCGTGGTCGGCGCTTTGAGCTCCGAGTACGGGGTGGTCGTGGCTGTCATGCGAGGTCCTTGTCGGAAGACAGTTGTCCGGGTCGGCGGACGGGGGAACGAGACGGTTCTGGCGAAGTCGGGTGAAGTCGGGTGGCGCGACAGCGCCCCCGGCAGGGGCGCGGGGCACTGCGCGACCAGCCCCCACCGGGCCCGCAGCAAACACCGCGCCCACCCAGCGGAGCGCTTCGCTCAGCCCCAGCAGTTCTCCAGGCCGTAGGCGGTGTCCTTCGACGTGACCCCGGCCTGCGCCTTGTCGGTGATCAGCGTGACGCCGGTGTCGGTGTAACCGGACGCCTTCTTACCGTCCTTGGCGTACGTCACGACTGCCTTGACGCCCTCGGCGGCCATCTTCAGCGGGTACTGCTGCGAAGTCGCGGCGATCTTGCCGTCCTTGACGGCCTGGGTGCCGGTGCAACCGCCGTCGACGGAGACGATCAGGACGTCCTTCTCCCGGCCCTTGGCCTTCAGCGCGGTGTACGCGCCCAGGGCCGCCGGTTCGTTGATGGTGTAGACGACGTTGATGTCGGGCTCCTTCTGGAGACAGTTCTCCATCGCCGTCTGGCCCTTGGCCTGGTCGCCACCGGTGTCCTGGGCGCACACGACGTCCTTGTCGGTGGCGCCGAAGCCCTTCAGGAAACCGTTGTGTCGCTGGACGCCGACGGAGACGCCCGGCGCCAGGTCGAGGGCGGCTATCTTCGCCGTCTTGCCCTTCATGGCGGCCTTGGCGTACTCGCCGATCAGCTCACCGGCCTTGAGGTTGTCGGTGGCGAAGAGTGCGTCGACCGCGCTCTCCGGCTCGGTCGGGGTGTCCAGGGCGATGACCAGGACACCCTTGGCGCGGGCCTTCTCGATCGCGGGCACGATCGCCTTGGAGTCGCTCGGGGTGATCAGGATGCCCTTCACCCCGGCGGCGACCATGTTCTCCATGGCGGTGACCTGCCCGGCGTTGTCCCCGTCGAACTTGCCCGCCGCGGTGGACAGTTGGGCGCCGTTCTCCTTGGCGGCCTTCTCCGCGCCCTCCTTCATCTTCACGAAGAACGGGTTGGTGTCGGTCTTGGTGATCAGACCGACCTTGACCTCGCCGGAGCCGGAACTCGACGAGCCCGATCCGGAGCCGGAGCCGCAGGCCGTCAGGGTGAGGGTCGCGACGCCCGTGACCGCGGCGGCTCTGAGGAGGGAGGAGGACAGGCGAGTGGTGCGAGACATCATCGACTCCTGTGGGATAGCGAGCGGCACGGATTTGGGATCAGAGCACGCCGCTCGGGATGTCATCGTTGACTTATGTCATCGTTGACACTGCCTGGCCAGGATGATGGACTCCGGATCCCGGCAACGTCAATGCCTTCCACTCGTCACAAATCGGCAACGTCCGTCGCCGTCGGCTCCGCGCGGCCGGCCAGTGGCTGTGTCGCCGGGCCGCCTCTTTGCCCGGTCTTTCCGAGCCTTTCCGAGCCTTTCCGAGTCCTTCCGAGGGAGAGCAGCCCATGAGCCCGCGTCAGATCACCGTTCTGGGAGAGTGCGTCGCGGACGCCTTCGCCGAACCGGCAAACGCCTCGAACGAGCTCGCCCTGCGGGTGCTGCCCGGCGGCGGACCTGCGAACACCGCGGTGGCCCTGGCCCGACTGGACACACCGGCCCGCTTCCTCGCACGCCTGTCCGGCGATGTGTTCGGCCGCCTGTTCCGGGCCCATCTGGAGGCGTCCGGCGTCGACCTGTCGTACGCCGTCGCCGCCGCCGAGCCCAGCACGTGGCCGTGGCGGAGCTGGACGCCACCGGGCAGGCCGCGTTCTCGTTCCACGCGCAGAACACGGCCGACTGGCAGTGGACTCCAGGCGAACTGGCGACGGTGGATCTGTCCGAAACGGCCTGTGTGCACACCGGGTCGCTGGCGCTGGTGCGTGAACCCGGCGGGGCGGTGGTGGAGGAGTTCCTGGCGGCTGCTGCTCCGAGTGCCACCATCAGCATCGATCCCAACGTCCGGCCGCTGCTGGTGCGCCCCGAGGTCTACCGCGCCCGGCTGGCGCACTGGTGCGCTCTCGCCGACATCCTGCGGCTGAGCGAGGACGACCTGGAACTCCTCCTGCCGGGCACTCCGCCCGAGCAGGCGTGCGACATCTGGCATGCGGCGGGGGTACGGCTCGTCGTGATCACGCTCGGTGCCGACGGCGCTCTGGCCTCGCTCGACGGCGAACGGCTTCGGGTGCCCGCGGTGGCCACGCGGGTCGTCGACACGGTCGGCGCGGGGGACTCCTTCACCGCCGGTCTGCTGCACCACCTCGGCGTCCGCGGACTCCTCGGCGGCCGGCTGGCCGATCTCGGTCTCGACGAGGTCGCGGAAGCCTGCCGGTTCGGCACCCGGGTCGCGGCCCTGACCTGCTCGGTCGCCGGTCCCAATCCGCCGTGGCGGAACCAGCTGGCGCAGCTCACGGACGCCGGCGGTGCCTGACGGGTCGGGAGGGCCGCGCCGGGCGGTTTCGCCCAGCCGTCGTCCGGCACCCTCGACTCCGCCCACAAGTGACGTTCACGACCGACGCCCACGACTGACGCGCACGACTGACGCCCACGACTGACAAGGACACGAGACCGTGAAGAAGACCCTGCTCGCCGAGTTCACCGCCCGCGAGGGAGCACAGGACGAGGTCGCCCGTCTGATCGGCGACTACGCCCTGAAGGTGCGCGAGGAAGAAGGCAACCTCGCCTTCGACGTCTACACCAAGGCAGCCGCCCCGCGAGCCTTCTGGATCTTCGAGGTGTACCGGGACGAGGACGCCTTCCAGGCGCACCTGAACGCCCCGTACGGCAGCCCTTTCAACGCCGTCCTCGTTCCGCTGATCGAAGAGGACGCCTCCGCGCTGACGTTCCTGAACCCGCTGGCCACGAATCCGTGACGACCCGTTGACCAGGGCCTCCACCGGGGCGCGGGCTCATCCCGCACCGCGGCGAGAGGCGCCGGGCCTCCGCAGGGGGCTTCGGGTCCACCGGCGGGCATGCCACCGTGCCGAGAGTCGCAGGGGACGACGTCTGCTCTCAGCCCTGCGCCTCGATCTCGGCATCGGCGACGGCGATGGCGACGCCGAGCGCCGTGGCGATGTTGCCCGCTGCCGTCATGACGCGGGCGGTGCCCACGATGGGCGCGATGGCGACCAGGACGTCCTGAAGCTGGGCTGCGGTCATGCCGACCTTGAGGGCGGGGTCGATATGGGCCACGTAGGAGATCGGCGGGGCGTCCGAGGCGGCGAGTGCCGCGATGCGCGTGAGCAGAAGCATGTCCGGGGCCAGCCCGCAGCGCTCGATCGAGTCGACCGTCATGGCGGCGAGGGTGTCGAGGACGGGGGTGTCGGATGCAGTGGACATGGTGCATGCCCTTCTGGGTGTGTTTCCGCTGGTGGGGGGTCAGGCGGAAGAAACGGACTTCCGCGGAGGTGGGGGTTCCCCTCCACCGTAGAACCGATCCAGGTCTCGCGCATGGGGGTCATCGCAGGCGGCGCGGCGCGCCGTGCTGCTTCCCGGAGCCTGGTGGCGCGTCCTGCGCCTCGCGCAGGTCGGGGGTGGTGGCGTTGACGGCGTCGTACCAGTTCCCGTAGCGGACGGCGAAGTACGGTGCCGACATGCCGTGCAGCAGGATGCTGAGGCCGATGGTGGCCGCGATGACTCGGCTCAGCAGTTCGATCCCGGGCACGTGGTCCTCCACCAGGAGGAGTCCGAAGACCACGGAGGCCAGGCCGCGGGGGCCGAACCAGCCGACGTAGGCCACGGTGGGCAGCCGCATTCCGGTGCCGGCCAGCGCGAGGGCCACCGGAAGCATTCTGACCACCGTCAGGCTGAGCACCGCGTACGTGATGATCCGCCAGTCGAGGTGCTCCAGTGTCGGGCCCAGCAGGACCGCGCCGAAGACCAGGAAGCTCAGGGACCCCAGCAGCCCGCCCGCGTACTCGGCCAGGTCCGCGGGCCGCTCCTTGGCCGGTTCCGCACCCGTCGGCTCGCCCTTGCGCAGTGCGACGCCGAAGGCGAAGCCGCCCATCCAGGCGGCGATGAAGCCGCTTCCGTCCACGGCCGTCGCCACGCTGTACGCGGCGAAGGCCACCGCGAGGACGACCACCTGCTGCCACTCACCCATCACCCAGCTCCGGGCCCGCGCGAGGGTCAACAGCCACCCTCCGGCCCATCCGAAGGCGAGCCCCACCACGGAGCTGACCACCAGGGCCCGCCAGAACACTCCGCCCACGCCCTCCTCGGAGGCGGTCGTGCCGGGGATCGCGGCGAGGAACATGAGGAAGAACGGCAGCGCCAGACCGTCGTTCAGCCCGCTCTCCACGTTGAGCCCGTGCCGCACGAGAGCCGGGACACGCGGGCTGGAACTGGCGGTCTTGCCGAGCGCCGCGTCCGTGGGGGCGAGAACCGCGCCGAGCAAGGCGAACTCCCAGAGGGTCAGGCCGGGAAGCAAGGGCCACGCCAGCAGCCACCCCATGGCGATGCTCAGCGGCAGGCCGATGGACAGCAGCCGCAGGGGCAGGAAGCCGCCCGTGCGCAGGTCGTGTCGGCGCACGGTCATCGAGTCGGTGAAGAGCAGGAGGGCCAGGGCGGCCTCGATCAGCGTCAGGATCGGGCCGGCGTCATGGCCCAGGTCGAGAACGTCCAACCCGAGCGGCCCGATGAGCGCTCCGAAGCCGGTGAACACCATCGGAGCCGACACCGGCGTCGAGGCCAGGCGGCGCGAGAACAGCGCATAGCCGGCGGTGACGGCCGCGACGGCGGCTCCGGTCCAGGCGCTGCCACCACTCATGACGTCCCACCACTCATGACGCCCCACTCCTCTTGTCGCAACGCGCAACGCGCAACGCGCAACGCCGTGACCGCGCGACGGCAAGCCGGCCGCCCGGCCGTGCGGCAGCCGCGCCGCGAGGAGTGCACCTCGTGGGGCGGCTGGGCCGAGCGGGAATCAGTGTGACGCTTGGTCGGATCCCGGGTACGGCACCGACACGCGGCACCTGTGATCCACGCGGGCTACTGCGATCCGCGTGTTGCCGTCGACGAGAGTCCGAACTGTTCGGCGCGGATGACGATGACCTCCCGCGCGTATGCCGGTGTCCGACGCGGAGGTCACGCCTGCCGCTTGGCGTCGATCTCGGCGATCAGGGCCTCGACGCGGGTCTTGATCTCGTCGCGGATCGGGCGGACGGCCTCCACGCCCTTGCCGGCCGGGTCCTCCAGGGCCCAGTCGAGGTACTGCTTGCCGGGGAAGATCGGGCACGCGTCGCCGCAGCCCATCGTGATGACGTAGTCGGACGCCTGAACGGCTTCCGTGGTCAGGACCTTCGGCTTCGCTTCGGCGATGTCGACGCCGACCTCCTTCATGGCCTCGACCGCGGCCGGGTTGACCTGGTCACCCGGGACGGAACCGGCCGAGCGGACCTCGATCCGGTCGCCCGCGAGGTGGGACAGGAATCCGGCGGCCATCTGCGACCGGCCGGCGTTGTGAACGCAGACGAACAGCACGGAGGCGAGCGGGCTGGAGGACATCGGTTCTTCCTTCGTAAGTGAGGATCACCCCGGACTGGTATCAGTATGGAGTGATGTGAAAGTATCAGTCCATGATGATGTCAGTCGACACTGATCTGATGCGGGTTCTCGCGGACCCGATCCGGCTCCGGATCGTCACCCTGCTCGCCAAGGAGACGCTGTGCAGCACGCACCTGATCGAGGAGACGGGGGTCAGACAGACCAACCTCTCCAACCATCTGAAGGTGCTGCGCGAGGCCGGGGTCGTGGAGACGGAGCCGTGCGGCCGGTTCACCTACTACCGGCTCAAGCCCGATGTCATCGCGTCTCTCGCGGGACAGTTCGCCGATCTCGCCGAGGCGGCGCGCGTCACCGCCGAGAACAACGTCAAGCGGTCCTGCCCCTGACCTGGCGGCTCTCGCCGTCGCCCGCACCCGGAGTCCTGTCGACGACGACCGAGACGTCCTGCTGGCTGCCACCGAGGAGTCCTGTTGACCGCCACTGATGCCACCGAGAACGACAGGGCAGGGGACGTCATCCTCTCCGCCGCGACGGGGCGCGGTCCGCAGCCTGCCCCGGGTGCCGCCCCGCTCCGCACGCCGCTGACCGCCAGGGCGACGGCCGAGTTCATCGGCACCGCCCTCCTGGTCGCCGTCGTGATCGGCTCCGGCATCCAGGCCACCGAGCTGACCCGCGATGTCGGTGTGCAGCTGCTGGCCAACTCGATCGCCACGGTCTTCGGCCTCGGCATCCTGATCCTGCTGCTGGGCCCGGTCTCGGGCGCCCACTTCAACCCGGTGGTCACGCTGGCCGAGTGGTGGACGGCGAGGCGCGGCGGCGACGGCGTCACGACCCGCGAAGTCGCCGTCTACGTCCCCGTGCAGATCGTCGGCGCAATCGCCGGGGCGATCCTGGCCGACGCGATGTTCGCCGAGCCCCTGGTGGAGTGGTCCACCCATGACCGCTCGGCCGGGAACCTCCTGTTGGGCGAGGTGGTGGCCACCGCCGGCCTGGTCCTGCTGATCTTCGGCCTGGCCCGCACCGGCCGACTCCGCTTCGCGCCCGTCGCGGTCGCCTCGTACATCGGCGCCGCCTACTGGTTCACCTCGTCCACGTCCTTCGCCAACCCGGCGGTGACCATCGGCCGCACCTTCTCCGACACGTTCGCGGGCATCGCGCCCGGCTCGATCGCGGGCTTCGTGGGCGCGCAACTCATCGGTGGTGTGGTCGGCTTGGCCCTGGTGGCGCTCGTCTTCCGCCCGGGGCGATCCGCTGAATGACCCGCAGGCGGTAGGCGGTAGGCGGTAGGCAGTGGTGATCGGCGGCGTTCGTCCGGGCTCGCCGCCGGTCTCTGCCTGCGCCGCCCGCGCGGTCGTTCGAACGACTCAGCCCGGGGATCCGAGCATCTGCCTCATGGCGGCCACCACCGACGGCTCCACCTTGTAGTACACCCATGTGCCGCGCCGCTCGGAGGTGAGCAGGCCGGCCGCCTTGAGCTTCTTCAGGTGGTGGGAAACGGTCGGTTGAGAGACCCCGACGTCGGAGATGTCGCACACGCACGCCTCCCCGCCCTCGTGTGAGGCGACCAGCGAGAACAGTCGAAGTCTCACCGGGTCGCCGAGCGCCTTGAACATCGCGGCGGTCCGTTCGGCCTCCTCGGCCGTCAGCGGGTGCTCGGTCAGCGGCGGGCAGCACGGCACGACACTCTTGGCAGTCTCCGCGGCCGGCAGCGGCAACGCCTTGATGTTCGACATACTTCTATGTTGACACACGTCGAACCAGGCAGGTGGGGGCAGGTGGAGCTGCCTCGATGGCGCGAAGGGCGCCCGGTCGCCTGCGTACCTGCTTCGATGAATGTCTATGTTGACGCTTATCGATACAGGTGTCAGGCTGGGCCGTGTGCAAGCCATCGACAGATGTCGAAGCAAGCAAGGAGTCGCCGTGAACGTGCCTGCCCTCACCGAGCTGCCCGTCGCCGTGGTCGGAGCCGGTCCCGCCGGTCTTGCCGCCGCCGCTCACCTCCTCGACGAGGGTCTGGAGCCCTTGGTCCTGGAGGCCGGACCGGTCGCGGGGGCGGCGGTGCGGGAGTGGTCGCACGTGAAGCTGTTCTCCACCTGGGGCGAGGTGGTCGACCCGACCGCCGAGAAGCTGCTTGCCCCGACGGGCTGGACCAGGCCCGACCCGGCGACCTACCCGTCCGGCGGCGACTGGGCGACCCAGTACCTGGAGCCCCTCGCCGCGGCCCTCGGCGAGCGGGTCCGCTTCGGCGCGACCGTGACCGGCGTTTCGCGGAGCGGTCGCGATCGCATCGTCGACGCCGACCGCGAGACCCAGCCCTTCGTCGTGCACGTCGAGTACGCCGACGGCCGCGAGGCGCGGATCTTCGCCCGCGCGGTGATCGACGCGTCCGGCACGTGGAACACGCCCTCCCCGGCCGGTGCCGACGGGCTTCCCGCGCTCGGTGAGAAGGCGGCGGCCGACCGCATCGCGTACCAGGTCCCCGACCTGAAGGACCCCGCTGTCCGGGCCCGCCACGCGGGCAGGCGCACAGCGGTCGTCGGCTCCGGAGCGTCCGCCTTCACCGCACTCGCCTACCTGGCCGACCTCGCCAAGGCGGACGACGGCAGGGGCACGAAGGCGGTCTGGGTCCTGCGCCGCGGCATCTCCGGTTCCACCTTCGGCGGCGGGTCGGCGGATCAGCTTCCCGCCCGCGGCGCTCTGGGTCTGGCGGCGAAGGCCGCGGTGGACGACGGCTACGCCGACGCGGTCACGGGCTTCCGCACCGAGGCCATCGAGCGTGACGGCAGCGGCCGGCTGGTCCTGGTCGCCGAGGACGGCCGACGGCTGGAGCCGGTGGACGAGGTGATCGTGCTGACCGGGTTCCGCCCCGACCTGTCCTTCCTGTCCGAGGTCCGCCTCGACCTGGACGAGCGCCTCCAGGCACCGGTCGAGCTGGCGCCGCTGATCGACCCCAACCAGCACTCGTGCGGCACCGTCTACCCACACGGTCACCGCGAACTCTCCCACCCCGAACAGGGCGTCTACCTGGTCGGGATGAAGTCCTACGGCCGCGCCCCGACGTTCCTGGCGATGACCGGCTACGAGCAGGTCCGCTCCGTCGCCGCCGCGATCGCCGGTGACCTGGAATCCGCCGACCGCGTCGAACTCACCCTCCCCGAGACCGGCGTATGCGGTGGCGCCGGGCTGTTCGACGCCCCCGAGGCCGACCAGGACGCAGGAGGCTGCTGCACGCCCGCGCCCGCCCTCGTCCAGATCGGCGCCGCCGCCCCGGCCGTCGAACGCGCCGCCGCCCCGGCCGTCAAGGCGGACGAGCAGAGCCAGGCGGGCGGTTGCTGCGGCTCGTGACCGAACCGCGGCCCGCCCGCGGCGATGAACAGCCGCCCGCTCGGCGCGCGCGGCACGGACCTCATCACCCACGGGACCGCAGAGGCTGGGGTGCCGGCGAGCGGGCAGGGTGGTCGGGCCCGAGGAAGACGACGATGCCGTTGCCGTCGGGGGAGGGGTGAGTGGCCGGGGTCCAGCCCTGTCGGCGGTAGAAGGACATTGCCCGTCCGGACCCGACGGAGGTGAGCAGCCAGGAGCGGCCGTCCGGGGCGTCCGCGGTGACCGCCTCCAGCAGGTCGCCGGCCAGGCCCGTGCCCTGGGCGGCCGGACGGACCGCGAGTTCGTCGATCTCGCGGGCCCCGACCAGCCAGTCCACGGTGCGCTCGGGACCGAGGCCGGCGGCTGCCTGGGGGTAGCAGCGGTCGGTGGGGAAGGGGGCGAGGGTCGTCCAGGCCGTGGCGAAACCGACGACGTCCGCCCCCGCGAAGGCGAGCGCGGCGGTGAAGCCGGGACGCCGGACGTCGTCCGCCAGTCGGCCCAGGAACTCGACCCCCTTCTCCTCGTCCTCGTGCCACGGCGGCGCGCAGAACGCCTCGACGTAGACGGCGTGCAAGTCGTCGAAGTGCACGCGCAGTTCAGCGCACTTGAAGATGCGGATGTCGTTCATCAGGCATCGCCCACCCTTCCTGTCGTCAGGTTATTGCAAGTAGTTCGCAATAACCTCTAGATTGCAATAGTGCGGGGCATCGTAAGCCTGACAGCGTCCGTTCCATGGGCGGTGCCCCGCACCCATGCGCCGCCCTTACTGCCCGCCCGTGACGTGGGAGCCCTGCCATGCCCCGCCTGATGCCGGATACCCGACCGCAACGCGTCCTCGCGGCCTCGAACTTCGTCTACACCGTCGGCAGTGGCCTCTATCTGACCGCCGGGGTGCTGTACTTCACCGAGGCGGTTTACCTTCCGGCAGACCAGGTGGGGCTCGGGCTCGGCATCGCCGGACTTGTCGCACTGGCCCTCGGCGTTGCGGTCGGTCATCTGGCGGACCGACATGGAGCACGAGGCGTCTACGCGGCCACCCTTGTGGTCCAGGCGCTGGCCACGGCGGGCTTTGTACTGGTGGACGGCTTCTGGCCGTTCGTGCTGGCCGTCGGCTCGGCTGCCGGGGCGAAGGCCGCCGGAACAGCCGCCCGCTCCCCGCTCATCAGGCACTACGGAGGAGACCGGCCGCAGGAGTTCCGGGCCTATCTCCGCGCCGTGACCAACGTCGGCATCTCCCTCGGCGCGCTGGGAGCGGGGTGGGTCGTACAAGTGGGCACCCTCACCGCCTATCAACTCATGGCCGTCGGCAACGCGATCGCCTTCGTGGTCTCCGCGGCGCTCCTGATCCTGCTCCCGCCGGTCGCGCCGGTCCCGGCCGTCGGCGGCCCGCGCTGGATCGCCCTGCGAGACCGTCCGTACCTGCTGCTCACCGTCCTCGACGGCATCATGGCCATCCAGTTCAAGGTGCTCACCGTCGCCATCCCGCTCTGGCTGGTCGGTGCCACCACGGCTCCGCACTGGCTCATCTCGGGGACCATGCTCACCGGGACCGTCATCGTCGTGGCATTCCAGATGCGAGCCAGCCGCAACATCGATTCCCCCACGGCGGGCGGCCGCGCCTACCGCCGGGCAGGAGTCGCCTTTCTCATCGCCTGCTCGATGATCTCCCTGTCCGCGGGGATACCCGCGTGGGCTGCCGCAACCCTGCTCATCGCCGCCGTGGTGATCCACACGGTCGGCGAGCTCTGGCATGCCGCCGCCGGCTTCGAGGTGTCCTTCGCCCTCGCCCCGCAGCACGCCACCGGCCAGTACCTGGGCGTGTTCGGCCTGGGCGCCGGACTGGCCGAGGCCCTTGGGCCAGGTCTGCTCATCGCGCTGTGCATCACCTGGGGCCGCCCCGGCTGGTACCTCGTCGGGGCCATGTTCGCCCTGACCGGCCTGGCGGCACCGCCCGCCGTCCGCTGGGCACAGCAGCACCAGCACGTCGTGGATCCCGACGTGGTCGGCGCCCTCCTCACCCACCGCTCGGCGGACCCCCTCCTGCCGGCGCTGACCCCATCGCCGGCCGGATGTTCGTCAGCCAGAAGACCGTCAGCAAGCACAGCTACAACATCTTCACCAAGCTCGGACTCGAACCGTCCGAGGGGCGACCAGTCCACTTTGTTGTGACTGGCTCTGTCCTGGCCGTGCGGGCGCCCGTTGGGATGGACGTGGTTCCGCCGCAGCCGCTGCTGAAAGGCCCTCGATCACGATGCCGATGCCGATGACGATGCCGCGCGCACGCTCGTTCGTGCAGGTCGACGTGTTTTTCACGAGCCCCTATTCCGGCAATCCGGTCGCGGTCGTCCTGGACGGGACGGACCTGAGCGATGAGGAGATGCAGGGCCTGGCGCGGTGGACGAATCTGTCCGAGACCACGTTCGTGCTGCCCGCCACCGTCCCGGAGGCGGACTACCGGCTGCGGATCTTCACTCCGCAGGGTGAGCTGCCGTTCGCCGGGCACCCCACCCTCGGTTCCGCGCGCGCCTGGCTGGACGGTGGCGGAATGCCGCAGCACGACGACCACATCGTGCAGGAGTGCGCCGCCGGCCTGGTCACCGTGCGCCGCGGCGAGGACGCGCTGTCCTTCGCCGCCCCTCCTCGGGTGCGCGACGGCGCGCTCGACGACGCATATCTGAACCGGATCGTGGCCGCGTTCGGCATCACGCGCGACCGTGTCCTCGCCCACCAGTGGGTCGACAACGGACCCGGCTGGGCCGTGGTCCGGTTGTCCACGGCCGAGGAGGTCCTCGCCCTCGAACCCGATCTCTCCCTCATCCCGGACGCGATGGTCGGCGCGATCGGGGCCTACCCCCAGGGGTCCCCGCACCACTTCGAGATGCGTACCTTCGCCCCCGGCGTCGGCGTGCCCGAGGACCCCGCCTGCGGCAGCATGAATGCCGGCGTCGGGCAGTGGCTCACCGCCACCGGCGCCGCACCCTCCGCCTACCGGGTCTCCCAGGGCGCGAGAGTGGGCCGGGCCGCGAGCATCGAGGTCTCCGCCGACACGGACGGCACCGTCTGGGTCAGCGGCGCCGCCGCCGTCTGCATCCGCGGAACCATCACTCTCTGACCGCTCCGCCGCCCACGCCCTCGGCAGTGAGCGTCCTCACCGCCGGGCGGGCTCGTCGCCCTCGCGGTAGAGCACCAGGTGCTCGTGGAAGAGGACGCCGTCCCGGACGTCGCCGGTGGCGGTGAAGCCGGTGTCGTCGACGTAGTCGATGTGGGCGCCGGTGACGGTGTAGCTGCCGGTGTAGGCGCTGCGGCGGTTGCCGCGGGCTTCGTCGTAGCGGCCGTCGGGCAGTAGTTCCTGGCGGATGAACCCGTCCGCGGTCACCCACATGCCGACGTACGGGTGCGGGGTGCGGGGCGTGTCGTTGCTGGTCATGGCTCTACGATCGCCCCGGCGCCCGGGGGGAACCAGGCCGCCGTCCCCCCAGGTGAGGGCTTCCTGGGTGCCGGACACCTGGGATAACGGCGGCCTGGTTCCGGCTCCGCCGTGCGACGAACCTGGTGGTCGGGCAGCCGCTGTAGCTGCCGAACACTCGCCTCGGACCTGCATCGGCGCTCATTTCGCGCAGCGGGGAAACCGATGAGGCGACCCCACTGAGGAGCGCGCACATGAGCATCACCGAGACCCGCACCGCAGGCTGGAACCCCGAGGTCCTCGACGAGATCCTCGCGAACGACGAGGGCCGGCCCGTCCTGTTCACCAACGCCCGCATCCTGACCATGGACCCGCTCATCGGGACCATGACCGGCGCCGACCTCCTGTTCGTCGGCTCCCTGCTCGTGGGCGTCGGCCCGGGCATCATCACCGCCGCGGGGGACGACAACGCCATCGTCGTCGACTGCACCGGCCTGACCATCGCCCCCGCCGTCGTCGACACCGTCGCCCTGGCCGGCGGCCGCGGCCGTCGCTCGGAGTACGTCGCGACGCTGACCCCGGGCAACGTCCCCGACTTCCTCGTGGTGCCCGACGAGCTCGCCGCCGACGTGCCGAGCGCCGTCGCCGCGCTCATGACCTCGCCGAAGCAGGTCCACGCGCTCGTCGCGGCCGGCCGGCCGGTCCTGTGGGCCGGCACGGACGTCCCCGGCCGGGCCGCCGCCCCCGAGGCGGGCATCCCGGCCGCCGACGACCTGACCGGCAGCCCGCGCGTCGGCGTCTGGATCGACAGGAACGACTTCCTGCACCAAGAGCTCACCGCCGACGGCCGCTACGACGAGACCCGGGGCGGACGCCCGCACGCATACCAGGGCCGGTACTGGATCGACGGCGACCGCATCGACTACCTGGACGACCTCGGCTTCTGGGCCTACGGAGAGTTCCGGGGCGACGAGCTGCACCACGCGGGCTACGTCATGAAGCTCGGCTGACCCTCCCCCTCCCCCCCTCCCCTCCCTCGCTCCGCCCCTCCTGCGTACGGAAAGAAGACCCCTCATGAACGTCAACGACACCACCAGCGCCGCCGTGCTCGAAGAGCTGCGGCGCCGGCCCGCCGACCGGCGGCGCGTCCTGTTCACCGGCGCGACCATCGTCACCATGGATCCCGCTCTCGGCGTCATCGACGGCGGCGACCTCCTCGTCGAGGGCGACACGATCACCGCCGTCGGCCGTGACCTCGACGCGGCGGACGCCGTGATCGTCGACGCCACCGGCACGATCCTCACCCCCGGCTTCGTCGACACCCACCGGCACGCCTGGGAGGCCCAGCTGCGCCGGATCATGCCGGACGTCGACGACCTCGGCGGCTACGTCATGGCCACCCTGGCCGGCTACGCCACGGTCTACCGGCCCCAGGACATGTACATCGGCACCAGACTGGCCGCCCTGACCGCGATCGACAGCGGCATCACGACCATGCTCGACTTCTCCCACAACTCCCGCACCCGCGAGCACTCCGACGCCGCCGTCGAGGCCCTCGTCGACACCGGCATACGCGGCGTGCACGCCTCCATGGGCCCGCACTTCGGCACGTGGGACCGGCAGTGGCCCGGCGACCTGGCCCGCCTCAAGGACCGGTACTTCAGCAGCGACGACCAGCTGCTCACCCTGCGCCTGGCGACCCTGGCCACCGACGAGATCGCCGGACCGGCCCTCGCCTACGGCCCCGAACTCGCCCGCGTCGCGAAGGACTTGGGCATCGGAGTGAGCGTGGACGCCGTGTTCGGCGCGTCCGGCTCCGAGGCGGTGCTGCGCTGGGCCAAGGACGGCGTCCTCAGCCCCGACGTCACCCTCATCCACTCCACCGGCCTGACCTCCGAGGCATGGAAGGCGATGGGGGAGACCGGCACCACCGTCGCCCTCGCCCCCACCTCCGACGCGCAGATCGGCCTGGAGACCGCGATCCCCGCCGTCGACGAGGCCCTCGCCGTCGGCATCCGCCCCGGACTGAGCATCGACGTCGAAGTCGCCCTGGCCAGCGACATGTTCACCCAGATGCGGGCCCTGCACGCCATCCAGCGGATGCGCGCGGTCAACGCCGCCTACGGCACCGACCGGCAGCCCTCCCGTATCACCACCCACGACGTCCTCGACTTCGCCACCCTCCAGGGCGCCCGCACCAACGGCCTGGCCGGAGTCACCGGTTCACTCACCCCGGGCAAGAAGGCCGACCTGCTGGTCGTCCAGGCCGAGGACCTCAACAACATGCCGCTCAACGACCCGATCGGCACGATCGTGCTGGGCTCCGACGCCCGCAACATCAGCGCCGTCCTCATCAACGGCGAGCCCCGCAAGTGGGACGGCCGCGTCCTCGACGTCGACCTGGCCGCCCTGCGCGGCGAGGTGCACGCCTCGCGCGAGTACGTGCTGAACACCCCGGCCGCATGAGGGTTCGCGCCCCCGATCCATGGTCCCCGGCCGTCCTTTCCACCCCACGGCCGGGGACACCCCTTTGGAGTTCCCATGTCCCACCCCGTCACATCCCCTCGGCACTCGACGGCCGCGCCCGACACCCCCGACCAGCCGCCCTCCTGGGCCCCCGCCGCCCCGACCATCGCCCTGCTGACCGCACTCGGTGTCCTGATGGTCGGCCAGATGTACACCGTGCTGGCCCTGCTGCATCCCATGGCCACCGCGCTCGGCACCACACCGGAGCAGGTCACCTGGACCGCGACGGCGTTCGGCTTCGCCTACGCCGTCGGATTCCTCCTCGCCGGCCCCCTCTCGGACCGCTACGGCTCGCGTGCCGTGATCACCGCAGGGCTCGTGGTCGCCACCGCGGCCACCCTGGCGGTCAGCGCCGCCCCCGACCTCCCCACGGCCATCGCCCTGCGCAGCGTGCAGGGACTCACCGCCGCGACCTTCGCACCCTCCGCGCTCTCCTACGCCGTCCACCACCTCGCGCCACAGCGTCGCGGCACCGCCCTGACCTGCATCACCAGCGGCATGTTCGCCGCTGCCGTGCTCCTGCAGATCGGCGCCCAGGCCGTCGCGGCCGGGCTCGGCTGGCGCGCGGTCTTCTGGATCGGCGCCTCGCTGATGGCCCTGAGCCTGATCCCGGTGCGCCGTGTGCTGCGCCCCACCGCACACCGGGCCACCGGGGGCGGGCTGCGCCAGGCGTTCGCGGCGATGCCACGGCTGCTGCGCCGGCCGCGCCTGGTCGCCCTGTATCTGTCGACCGTGGCGTTGATGTCCGCCTTCGTCGCCGTCTACACGGCGGTGGCCATCGCCGGACCGTCCGGCATCGCCGGGAACTCCTCCGCGATCCTCGCCCTCAGGGCGAGCGCGCTGCCCGCCCTGGTAGCCGTCCCCGTGCTCGCCCCCGTGCTCCAGCGCCTGGCCGCGCCGCTGCGGGCGGTCCTCGCCTTCGCGCTGGCGGCCCTCGCCGTCGCGGTCGGCTCCTTCCTCGGCGGTCACACCGTGGCGCTGGCCTTCGCGCTGCTGCTGTTCGTGGCGGCCGTCGCGGCAGCGGCGCCCGCCGTCGTCGAGATCATCAACTCCCATGCCCCGCATGCCCGCGGCGCGGCCGTCGCCCTCTACGGATGCAGCATGTTCATCGGCGCCAGCCTGGGCCCGCAGCTCACCGGCGCCCTGACCGGCCTGGGCTTCGGCGGCATCCTCCGTATCGTCGCCGCCGCGCTAGTCCTCGGCGTCCTGCTCGCCCTGCCCACGCTCCGCCACCACCGCGCCGACTGACTCCGGACCCCTCCCGAGGGGCCGCCACGACCCACACGTCCGATGTCCCTACCTGGTCAGGGCCCTGGACCGGCGTCCCCAGCAGCGCGAGCGCCGTATCACCGCCCCGCAGCGCCTGCCGCTGGCCTGGGCGGGGATGCGCGGAGCCATCTCCCTGGCCGCGGCGCTGACCGTGCCCGCCGCGACCGCCGAGGGACACCCCGTCGGGCAACGCGACGCCGTCGTGTTCATCACGGCCGTCGTCATCGTCATCACCCTCGCGCTCCTCGGTCCCACCCTGCCGGCCGTGGTCCGCCGGGCCCGCTTCCCCCAGGACGAGGACAGTGACACCTGCGTCGGTCGGTGTCGCCGTCCCGCGTTCCCGTCTCCGCCAACGCGTCATGGCGGGGGAGGAACAGCCGGACGCTGTTCCTCCCCCGCCATGACGGGACGGACTTCAGATGGCCTGGGCGGTGGGCATGACGGTGATCTCGGTGAGGTTGACGTGGCGCGGTACGGCGGCCATGAAGGCGACGGTCTCCGCGATGTCGGCGGACTGCAGACAGTCGATGTCGTGGATGAGGTCGGCCATCAGCTTGGAGGCGTCCGGGTCGGTGACGTGGTCGGGCAGTTCCGTCTCGACCATGCCGGGCTCGATGGTGGCCACGCGGACCATCTTCGGGCCGAGTTCGACGCGGAGCAGCCGGGTGAGGTGGCTGATGTACGCCTTGGTGCCGGAGTAGATGGAGAACTTCTCCAGGATGCGGGTGGCCGCTATGGACGAGGTGTTGATCAGGTCGGCGGGCCTGCCCTGGGCGGCGGACTCCGTCAGGTGGGGGAGGAACCCGGCGATCACGTTCATCAGACCGCCGATGTTGAGGTCGATCTGGCGCTGCCAGTCGTCGACCTTGAGCTCCTCGATGCCGGAGATGAGCTGGACGCCGGCGTTGTTGAACACGAGGTCGGCCTTGCCGAAGCGGGCGGCGACCTGGTCGGCGGCGCTCTGGACGGCGGCGCGGTCGGTGACGTCGACGGCCAGGGCGAGCGCCGTGCCGCCGGCCGCCTCGACGGCCTTGACGACCCCGTCCAGCTTGTCCTTGCGGCGGGCCAGCACGACCACGGTGGCGCCGAGTTCGGCGAGGCGCTGGGCGGTGACGGCGCCCATGCCGCTGGAGGCGCCGGAGACGACGGCGACCCGGCCGGCGAGCGGGGTACCGGTGAGCAGAGCAGCAGACATCACAAAACCTCAATCTCTTCGATCGGAAGGCTCAGAGGTGGGGAGAGCCGGGATGGTGCCGCAGCCCGGCCGGCCAGGTCGTCCGGCCCGGCCGGGCTGGGGGAGAGAGCCGTGGGCGCACGGAGGCGAGGGCGCCCGACGGGATGTCAGGCGGCGTCCTCGTGGCCGGTGGCGGCGGACTTCTCGCGCCACGGCGCGAGGTCGTCCTGCACCTGCCGGTACTTGACGTCCAGCCGCTCGAGGGTGTCGCGCCCCAGGTAGAGGTGCGTGGGCAGCTTCTCGGTGGAGGCCACCTCGACGATGAGCGCGGCGCCCTTGACGGGGTCGCCGAGCTGGGCGTGGTTGGCCCGGTCGATCCAGTCCAGCGTGACGTGCGCGGGGGTGTCGTCGTAGTCGGCGATGCGGTCCGCGGCCACCGACAGGGAGCTGGCGTCGAGGAAGTCGGTGCGGAAGACCCCCGGTTCGACGACCATCGACTGGATCCCGAACGGCGCCATCTCGACGGAGAGCGCCTCGCTGATGCCGGCGACGGCGAACTTCGACGCGCAGTACAGGCTGACACCGGGCTCGCCCTCGAAACCGGAGCGGGAACCGATGTGCACCAGCCGGCCCGAGCCCTGCTTGCGCATGACGGGCAGCACGGCGCGGGTGACGTTGATCAGCCCGAACACGTTGAGGTCGAACAGCGACCGGGCCTCCGCGTCGGTGATCTCCTCCAGCGCGCCGAGCAGACCGCGGCCGGCGTTGTTGACCAGCACGTCGATGCCGCCGAACCGGTCCACGGCGGCCTCGACCGCCTGCGGGACGCTGTCGTTGTCCGTGACGTCCAGGGCGACCGCGAAGACCTGATCGGAATTTTTCAGATCGTCCGGCACGCGTTCCGGGTTCCGTACGGCGACCACGACATTGTTACCCCCTGCCAGAGCGGCGCGGGCGATTTCCGCACCGATTCCACGGGAGGCGCCGGTGACAAACCACGTAGCCATGGGGAAAACCTCTTTCGTCTTTTTCGGATCCCGTTTCGGGGATTTCCTGTTGACGAGTTCGAGTCTGCCCGGCGGCTGAGACGCCATGAAGGCCGCGCTTTTCCTGGGAGTCCCACACCTAGGAAAGGCGAGGTACTTCGGGTGCGCCGAGGGAGCCCAGCAGGGCCAGTCCGTCGGCGGAGGGGGAGCCCGGCTCCGCCTGCAGGACGATGAGCTGCTGTCCCGGGACGCTGCGGATGTTGAGGGCCTCGTGCCGCAACTCCAGGTCTCCCACGACGGAGTGGTGCACCTGCTTGACGTCGTAGGGCGGGACCCGGGTGTACTCGTGTGCCCACAGGGAGCGGAACTCGCCGCTGCGCACCGACAGTTCGCCGACTAGCTCCAGGATGCGGGGATCCTCCGGAGTGCCGGCGGCCGTCTGCTGAAGGTCGGCGACCGCGCGATGCCGGGCCCGCTCCGGGCTCCGGTAGAAGGACTTCGCCGCGGGGTCCAGGAACAGCATGCGGAGCACGTTGTCGTGCTGCGCGAAGTCACGGTAGAGGGCGTCGGCCAAGGCGTTGGTGGCCAGCAGGTCCTGGGCGTGACCGATGATGAAGGCCGGCGTCCTGGTCCAGCTCTCGATCAGCTGCCGCAGGTGCGGGCGGACCCGCTCGACCCGGGAGGGGGACTTCGTGCGGCGGGCCGTCGGCCGGGCCAGCCGGAAGAGCTTCCCCTTGTCCTCGTCCCCCAGTTGCAGCGCGCGAGCAAGGGCCTCCAGCACCCGGGGCGAGGGGCCGAGTTCACGACCCTGTTCGAGTCGGCTGTAGTAGCTCAGGCTGACTCCTGAGAGCGTCGCGACCTCGTCACGCCGTAGGCCGGGCACCTTTCGCCGGCCCGCGGTGGGCAGTCCTGCCGCGGCAGGGCTGAGGCGTTCTCTGCGGGAGCGGAGGAACTGGCCCAGCCCTCCAACCGGGTCAGGGTGCGTGTAGTTGTCCATGCTGCCAAGGTAGGCGGAAAACACCGGGCAGAGTCCGGCCGACGGTGGGTGCGTTACTCCCAGGAATACGGGCCCCCGGCAGCTGGCTACCCTTCGTGAATGTCGCGCTACATGGCGCCATAGTGCGTGACCGACAGTTCTCAGCGGCTGAAAAGCATCTACGCTTGCCGCATGAGCAATGGGACGCCTTTGGGTGATTTTCTCCGAGCCCGCCGAGAAGCCCTGAAGCCACACGACGTCGGTCTGCCCGAACACGGGCGACGCCGGGTTCCCGGACTGCGCAGAGAGGAAGTCGCGCTGCTCGCCGGAGTCAGCTCCGACTACTACATCAGGCTGGAACAGGGACGCGAGAACAGCCCGTCCCCACAGGTCCTCGACGCGGTGGCGCAGGCGCTGAAACTGGACGCGGAAGCCACCGACCATCTCAACCGCCTCTGCCTCACCGCCTCGCAACGCCCGCGGGACTGGGGCGAGACGGACGTCAGCGGGCAGTTGTTGCAGCTGATGGACGGATGGGACCACACTCCGGCCTTCGTCCTCGGCCCGGCCCTCGACATCCTGGCGGGCAACTCCCTCGCCACGGCCCTCCACAGCGGGTTCGAGAAGTTCGACAACCTCGCCCGCATGGTGTTCGTCGACCCCGCAGGGCGCGAGTTCTACCAGGAGTGGGAGCGAGCCGCGCACTCCTGTGTCGCCGAGATCAGGGCCGCCTACGGACACGACCCCGAATCGGCCCGTATCGCCGAAGTCGTGGCGGAACTGTCCGGTCAGAGCGAGGAGTTCGCCGAGATCTGGCAGTTGCACAACGTGAAGAGCAAGTCCCAGGAGGGCAAGCATCTCAAGCACCCCCAGGTCGGAG
Organism: Streptomyces sp. NPDC006872; assembly: GCF_040635845.1. Lineage (NCBI taxonomy): Bacteria > Bacillati > Actinomycetota > Actinomycetes > Kitasatosporales > Streptomycetaceae > Streptomyces > Streptomyces sp. NPDC006872. Next base: position 173,453 of record NZ_JBEYIL010000011.1, on the reverse strand, counting down.
ACCTGCACATCAAATTCGCGGCGTTCACGGTCAACGGAGCCCCGCACCAGCAACTGGTGGTCTATCAAGCAGAACCGGCCGGCCCGACCGCAGCTGCTTTCGAGACGCTGAGGGCCCTGGCCGCTCAGCCGAGGCAGGCCCAGGCAGCCGCGCCCGTGACCGATCTCGCCGGCGACGAGCGGTAGCGGCGAGCGGTAACGAACAGCGAACAGGGAACGGCGCGCGGGCTCAGCGGAGCAGCAACGCGTCCCCGGAGTGCTGGAGCGCCAGGACCGCGGCGGCCGTCACGATCACCGCGAGGGACGGCACGGCGATCTGCACCGCTCCGCGGCGGCTGTCCCACGCGGGAAGGAAGCCCGCGGGAACCGCCAACACGAGCAGTACGACGGCGAGTCCGGCCAGGGAACTCGTGACGAGCACGCTGCCCCACGCCTCGAACGGATGCTTCCAGGAACCGAAGCGGGTCGCCCACAGGACGGTCACGGTGGCCACGGTTGTCAGGGGAGCGGCGTAGGGGGCATGGCCGAGCCCGCCGGATCCCCGGAGAACGACGAGCATGACGGCCCAGACGGCCCCGGCGCACAGCGCGGTCAGCACATCGAGTCGCCATGTGCCCGTCCAGTCGCCCGCCGTCGCGGACGACCGATACGCCAGACGGGCCGCCACCGCGGCGCCTGCGGCACCGACGGCCGTCAGCGCCGGGAGCCAGCGGTGCAGGCGCGGGCGCAGACGGTGTTCGGGCCGGTGGGAGTCGCGTACGGCGCAGAAGGGCTGGGCGAGCATGCGCCAGGGGCTCGTGTCCCGTGACCGCCAACCCTGCACGACGACCCCGGATCGCCCTGACGGCGATCCGGCTACCCCTGCCCCGCTCCGCGGGAGCGGGCATTCACCCCGGCCCTGAAGGACCGGGCACCCTGCCCGAAAGCCAGGTGGACGACCGCTCAGGTCTACGTCGGCGCGAGCCCGAGGACCACCGCGCAGCAGGCGGTGCGCTCGCTCGCCGGCTATCAGAAGGTGCATCTGCGCGCCGGTCGGTCGAAGACCGTCCGGATCCGGGTCGACGCCCAGCAGTTGAAGTACTGGAACACGTCCGCCGACGCCTGGGCGCTCGGCACCGGGAATCGGAGCGTGTGGGTCGGCGGCTCGTCCCGGACGCTCCCCCTGCACACCGGCGTCGACGTCACCCGCTAGGTCCTGTCCGGCCGATCAGGTCGCAGACGCGGGGAGACCCAGGTCACAGTCCGGCGTGTCACAGGGCGGCGGGGGTGTCTCGTCTCAGGGGTGTAGGCAGTGACGATGACAGAGGAGCACACCATGGACGCGCGACTGAACTACTTCGCCACCCCGACCGCCGGCAAGGCCGTCCGGAGCTTCATGGCGACGGGCCGGGCGATCAAGGAGCTGCCGCTGCCGGCCGAGACGCAGGAGCTCGTGGCGTTGCGCGTGAGTCAGATCAACGGCTGCGCCGTCTGCGTCGACATGCACACCAAGGAAGCGGCCGCCGCCGGCGAGACCTCGGTACGGCTGAACCTGGTGGCGGTCTGGCGGGAGGCCACGGTCTTCACCGAGGCCGAACGCGCCGCGCTGGAGTTCGCGGAGCAGGGGACGCGGGTGGCGGACGCGGCCGGCGGGGTCGACGACGAGGTGTGGGCGGCTGCCGCCAAGCACTACGACGAGGATCAGCTCACCGCCCTGGTGGTCCTGGTCTCCTTCATGAACGCGGTCAACCGGCTGAACGTCATCAGCCGGCAGCCGGCCGGCGACTACGTGGTCGGGCAGTTCGGCTGATGGGCAAGGTCGAGGAGTTCGAGGAGCTGCGGCCGCTGCTGTTCTCGATCGCCTATCGGATCCTGGGCAGTGTGGGCGAGGCCGAGGACGCGGTGCAGGAGACATGGCTGCGCTATGACGGGTCGGCGACCCGGCCCACCTCGGTCAAGGCGTTTCTGTCGGCCACGGTGACGCGGCTCTCGATCGATGTGCTGCGGTCCGCGCGGGTGCGGCGGGAGGAGTACGTCGGGCCGTGGTTTCCCGAGCCGCTGCTGAGCGATCCGTACGACGATCCCGCGCGGTCGGTGGAGCTGGCCGACTCGGTGTCGATGGCGGCGCTCCTGTTGCTGGAACGGCTCAGCCCGCTGGAGCGGGCGGTGTTCGTGCTGCGGGAGGTGTTCGGCTTCGGGTTCGACGAGATCGCCGAGGCGGTGGGCCGGTCGGAGGAGGCGTGCCGGCAGCTGCTGGTGCGGTCGCGCCGGCACATGCAAGCCGGGCGGCCTCGGTTCGCGGCGGACAGTCGGGAACGGCAGGAGCTGGCGACCCGGTTCTTCGACGCGCTGAAGGACGGCGATGTGGGCGGGCTGCGGAACCTGCTGGCCGCCGACGTGACGCTGGTCGGGGACGGCGGCGGCAAGACCCCGCAACTGGCCAGGGCCGTCATCGGCGCGGACAACGTCGCCCGGGTGCTCGGCACGGTCTTCCCGCTGATGTTCCAGGTCGACGTCTCGTTCGAGCCGCAGCAGCTCAACGGGCAGCCCGGCGCGATCCTCCGCGACCGGGACGGCAGGATCCTGCACACCATGGTCCTCGATGTGCTCGACGGGCAGATCCAGACCGTCCGGGCGGTGATCAATCCCGACAAGCTCGGCCACCTCGGGCCCGTCGGCGACGCCTGGGCCCTCGACCGGGAGGTCAAGCTCGTCCGCCGACAGGCCCCTTAGGCACGGCGCCAGGGCGACCCGTGGTGCCTCCACCGAGCCGCCGCTCGGTGGAGGCATCGGTGGCTTCTCAGCCGCAGGAGCCGGTGAAGACGTCCACCTGGTCGCTGTTGCTGCTCGCCACGACCAGGTCCTGGGTGCCGTCGGACGTCAGGTCGGCGGCCGAGGCCTCGTAGGCGCCGTCGGACGTCAGTTCGGTCAGCGCGGTCAGTCCGCCGCCCGATGTGCCCTGGAAGACGCTGACGGAGCTCCCCTTGAGCGAGGAGACGAGGACGTCCGTCACCTCGTCGCCGTCCACGTCGGCGGCTCCCACAGCCACCGGCAGGGCGGACGTGGTGTAGGCGACGGAGTCGTCGAACGTGCCGTCGCCGTTGCCCGCGAACACCTCCAGGGTGTTGGAGCCGTTGCTGATGGTGGCCAGGTCGGTCTCGCCGTCGCCGTCGAAGTCGCCGTGGGCGATGGAGTAGAGGCGGGCGACGCTGGCGTACTCGGTGACGGCGCCGAAGGTTCCGTCGCCGTTGCCGAGCGCCACGCTGACGCCGCCCGCCGTGGCGACGCTTGCGGTGGCGATGTCCAGGTCGCCGTCGTCGTCGAAGTCGGTGAGGACCAGGCCGTGCGGCCTGGTCACGGTCACCGCCTCGACGTCGACGGTGAACGCGCCCTCGCCGTCCCCCGTCAGCAGGCTGACGCCGCCGCCCTGTTCCTCGGCCACCGCCAGATCGAGGTCGCCGTCCCCGTCGAGGTCGCCCGGGACCAGGGAGCGGGCGCCCGCGCCGACGGTGTACTGGACGGCGGTGCCGAAGGCGCCCGCACCGGTGCCGAGCAGGACGCTGACCGTGCCGCCGGTGAAGTCGGCGGTGGCGAGGTCCGGGTTGCCGTCGTCGTCGAAGTCGGCGATGACGGTCTGGTAGGGCTGGTCGCCCACCGGGTATTCGGTGGCCGCGCCGAAGGTGCCGTCGCCGTTGCCCAGCAGGACGGAGAGCGAGTCGCCGTCGTTGTCGGCCGCCACGACGTCCGCGTTCCCGTCGCCGTCGAGGTCGCCGGTCACCACATGGCGAGGGTTGTCGCCGACGTCGAGGGAGGTGGCCGACCGGGTGAAGGCGATGGCGGACGAGCAGGCGGTGGTCTGTGCCGCGAGAGATCCGGTCGCCGAGGCCAGGGCCGCGACGCTCGCGCCGATCGCCAACGCGCCGACCGTGCCGAGGACCAGAACGCGACGGGCCTTGCGTTTCCTGTGGTTGCTCATGAGAGCGAGCCCCTTCGATGTGAGTCATGCATCTGATTGTCATGCACCTGACTGGACTGTGCCTCACTGGAAATTAGGGGCGTCTGCTGTGATTCACGTGTAAAACGGCCGTGCTTTCGCACTCAAAGCGACAAGGGATCAAAGCGACAAGGGGTCAAACCGTCAGCGTGATCGCGCCGGTGTAGGTCCCGCCCGGCGCGACGGGGGTCGGCGTCCCGTCCACAGTCATCGTCACGGCGGAGCCGTCCGGGGCGGTCACCGCCGAGTCCGCGTCGAGGGTCAGCGCGCTGAGATACGACGTGCCGGTCACCGTCCACGTCGAACCGCCGGTCAGCGCGACGAGGACGCCGTTGTTGACGACCGGCTGGACGGTGTTGGTGACATGGCCCAGCTCGGTGTACTCGGCGGAGCCGATGGAGTCGACGGCGTGCCGGGAGACGGAGGCGGACAGAACGCCCTCGACGGTCGACCCGTCGAAGGTCAGCGCCAGGTTCTGCCCGCTGCGGCGCGCGTTGTAGAAGTCGCCCCGGACGGCGATGGCGGTGAAGGACGCCGTGGTGTCGGTGGCGTGCACCGCCGTCACGTCGAAGCCGGCGTCGCGTACCGGGTCGTCGGTGGGCTCGGTGTACACGCCGTTGAGGGAACCGGGGTTGTCGGTCTCCATCAGCTGGAGCACGACGCCGTCGCCGGGGGTGATCCGGGCGCCCTGGGAGCCGTCGACCGTGATGGTGGCGCGGACGGCCTTGACGAGGAAGACGGTGTGGCGGGTGGCCAGCGCCGTGGAGCCGTCGATGTGCAGGGTCCCGGCCCCGTGCCACAGCACGCCGAATCCCCGGGACTCGATCCGCGTGCCCTGCGCCGGGAGGGCGGCCAGTTCGGCGTCCGAGAGGCCGAGGGCGAGTTCGGCGTCGAGGGCCGCGACGGCCTCCGCGGTGCTGTCGCCGTAGTGCACGGTGGCGTTGGAGGCGCCGATGATCGTCGCGTAGGTGCCCGCGTCGATCTCACAGCCCAGGAGGCGCTCCACGACGTTTCCGTCCGCGAAGGTGCCGTATCCCTCGTCGCCCAGGTTGGCGATCCGACAGTTGACGGCGGTGGCCTTCGAGTTGGACGTCGAGTCCACGGAGAAGGCGCCCCAGGTCTCGGACTCGACGGTGGAGGAGAGATAGGTGGCCGTCGTGTTCGCGCCCAGCAGGTTGGTGGCCCGGACGTTGCCGGAGATGCCCAGCCGCCAGGGCACGACCAGCATGTTCGCGCCGCCCGCGGGGACGTAGTCGGCGGGCAGGACCCCGTTCAGGCAGCGGACGGTCGAGTTCTTGACCAGCAGGGCGCTGCCGTCCGCGGCCACGATTCCGCTGCGGACCACGCCCTTGTTGGTGATGGTCACGCCGTCCAGGACCAGGGACGTGCCCGCGCCGGTCCCGACCACGGCGGTGCCGTCCCCGATGAAGTCGCAGCGCCCGTTGCCGGTGAAGGCGATCTCCGAGCCGCGCAGCGCGTAGGCGCCGCCGCCCGCCACGTACACCCCGTTGAACGCCTCGCCGTTCGAGACGATGCCGACCTCGCTCGCCCCGGAGTCCGTCACCAGGCCCCCGGTCACCGCCGACAGCGCCGACCTGGCCGTGACGACCCCGGCGGCGCCGACGTACAGGGCTTGCCGGATCGGGAAGGTCACGTTCGCGAACGTCGCCGTGTTCTGCTCGGCCACGGTGAGCACGATGTCGCCCTCGTGGGAGCCGGGCGCGAGTGTCGTGGCGGTGGCCAGCGTCGCGGTGAGCACCGAGCCGGTCTCCACGCCGTCGACGGTCATCGTCAGGCTGTACCCGTCCGGTACGGCGAGTGTGCCGCCCTCGGCGATCGAGAGGGCGCTCAGCCGGGTCGTCGTGCTCAACAGGTAGGTCTCGCCGGCGCCGACGGAGAGTGTGTCGTCGCTCGACGCGGCGGCTCGGGCGGGCGCGGCGGGTAACGCGAGGGCCGCCGCCCCGAGGGCGAGGGCCCGCACGCGGGCTCGCATGGTCATGGACCTCATGGACAACCAACTCCCTGTGTCGCGGCAGGCGTGATCGGCGTGATCGGCGTGGTCGGCGTGACTGCTGGGGCAGTACTACCTTCCTAGTGTCGACACTAGGGAGTGGTCAATGGTCAGTTCGGGGAATTCAGCCTCAACTGTCGACAGTGTCGGCTGAATTCCCTGTGCTCGTCAGTCGAGCTGGGTCACCTTCGGAACGTCGCCCGAGGCCGACGCGTCGGCCGGGGGCAGGGCGGCGGGGTAGAGGCGGATGCCGCTGACGGCCCCGTTGGTGTACTCGCCATAGACGCCGGAGGCCTGCTTGCGGCCGATCTGGAGCGGGCCGGTGGCGTTCCACGGGGTGTAGGTCCAGTCCCGGGTGCCGGTGAGCTTGCCGTCGACGTACAGGCGCAGCTCCTTGGCGGTGGCGTCGTAGACGCCGACCAGATGGGTCCACCGGCCGGTGGTGGCCTTGCTGCCGTAGACGGCCCGCCAGACGGCGCCGGTGGCGTCGGTGCTGTGCCGGCCGAAGGCCCAGACCTGGGCGCCGGAGGAGTAGTACAGCTGGAAGCCGTTGTTGACGGCGCCGTTCTGCGAGACGAACGTGCTGTTGGTGCCGGTGAGGGAGTTGAGCTTCACCCAGGCCGAGACGGTGAAGCTCTTGGAGGTGTCCACCGCGGACGCGGCGGTCGCGCCGTACCCGGTGGTGCCGGTCAGGCCGAGGGAGTTGCCGCGGGTGGCGTCCGTCGTCCAGGAGTAGGCGCCGGACAGGCCGGCGGTGAGGGTGCCGGTGCTGTCGGCCGTGGTCGCGCCCGAGCCCTCGGCGAGCTTCCACCAGTGGGTGGCGGTGTCGGACACCGAGCCCAGGGAGACCGGGGCGGCGAAGTCGTAGGTGGGCGGGGAGGTGAGCACCAGGCTCTGGCGGTAGTTGTACTCGGTGAGCTGGCCGAAGGCGTCCACCGCGTACAGGTCGGGCATGCCGTCCGGGCCGCCGCCGCTCGTCGCGCCCAGCTGGACCGGGCTGTTGATGTCACCGGGTGAGGCGATGCGCGGGTAGGCGGTCGGCGACAGCGTGAGCCCCAGGCTGGTGTGCGCGGTGGGGTGGAGGAGGGCCGGGACGAGGGTCGTCGTGTCCACCGTGATCGGGTAGCTGTACAGGCTGCCCGTCGCGTTGTCCCGGGACCACAGGACCGGGCTGCCCTTGAAGGTGCCGGCGGCGATCAGGGTCTGACCGCTCCAGTCGCCGTCGCCGAGCAGGATCGGGTTCTTCAGGTGCTGGCCGCCGTCGGACTGGTAGATCCACAGCTCCTTGTTCTCGACGGTGATCACGGCCGGATAGCCGTTGGTGTTGCCGAAGACGTTGCCGGGCGCGATGAGCTGACTGACGTTCCAGGTCTGGCTGTTGTAGTCGGTGGTCCGGCAGCGGCTGTCGTCGGCCACGATGTCGGCCGGCGCGCAGGCGTCCTTGGCGACGACGTCGAAGCGTCGGCCGATGAAGCCGCCGTACGTGGAGTACGGGGACCTCGGGAAGGACGCGTCGTCGACCGGGTCCTGGTCGTTCTTGATGATGTACAGCTTGCCGCTCTTGTACGCGAACAGGTCGTCGACGTCCGCGCCGTGCAGGTTGCCGCGGTGGGCGATGAGGTAGGTGTTCCAGCCGGTGCCGTCGGGGGAGTCGGCGGCGGAGGCCACGGTGACCGGGCCGGTGACCGCGGGCGGGGTGCCGGTGACCGGGCCGCTCTGCACCGGGTCGGCCGGCTGCGCCGGGTCGCTGTTGCCGGGGATCAGGTCGAGGTCGCCGGTCTTGGTGGTGGCGAGCAGGTCGGGCACGCCGTCGCCGGAGATGTCACCGGGCTTGACCGGGGTGGCCGGGTCCCAGGGGACGGTGAAGGTGTAGCCGGAGGGGGCGGTGGAGATGTTGCCGGCCTTGTCGACGCCGGCCACGTACAGGGTGTGCACGCCCCAGTCGCGGATCGGCACGGGGATGGTCGCGGTGGCCCTGCCCTGGCTGTCGGTGCCGGTGAGCGCGGCGCTCTCGCCGTCGGCGGCGGTGGGCGGCGAGTCGAGCTGCCACAGGAAGGAGCTCATCCCGCTGGACTTGCAGGGGCCCGGGTCGCAGCTGGTGTCGGCGGCCGGGCTGTCGGCGCCGGCCACGGTGAAGTTGGTGGTCTTGCCCACGCCGGCGTAGATCACCGGGTCGGCGGTGCCCGAACCCACCGACGGGAAGGAGGAGTTGCCGGTCACCTCCGGCGTCGGCGGGGCGGTGAAGTCGGTGGAGAACCAGCAGTGGTCGGAGATCGGGGACTTCAGGTCGGAGGTCGAGTCGTCCTCCGCGTAGACGTCCCAGCCGTACTGGTGGCCGTCCTTGAGGGTGGCGCCGATCTTGACGGCCGCGTCCGTGCCCGAGTCGAGGAAGGCGCTGGCCGGGGTCGAGACATTGGCCCCGCTGCCGTCGCCGTCGGGATCGACCGTGCGGTCCCAGACGTGGTAGTGCGCCTTGACGTTCTCGCCCGACATCTGGGTCGTGACGGTGGAGTGCAGGGTGACCTCGCTGCCGGCGTCCGAGTAGGTGGTGGCGCCGATCCAGCCGGTGCCGTTCGTGGTGCAGGCGGCCGAGGCGCCGGCGGCGGCCGGGGTGGTGTGCAGGCTCGTCGGCACGGCGGGCGGGATGTCGAAGCGGGTGGTGAGGGTCAGGGTCGTCGACATGCGCAGGTAGTCGTCGTTGCCGGAGGTCTGCGACTCGTTGCCGTACAGGCCGATGGTCCAGGTGTTGGTGCCCGCGCCGAAGGTGCCGTCGGCGTCGTAGCCGTCGCCGTCCGCGTCGGCGATCTTCTGCGCCTGGTCGGTGACGTGGAAGGTGGCGGTGCTGTTGCTGCACGAGCTGCCGGAGTTGGCGCCGCTGGGCACGGTGTCGGTGGACGGCGGGAAGGCGGTGTCGTGCACGCCGGGCCGGGACAGCCAGTCGGTACTGGCGGAGATCGCGTTGGTGGTGTGCAGCGTCAGCGGCTGGTCGTGGCTGCAGTCGTAGCTGGCCGCGTAGGTGGTGGAGATCTTCACGAAGGCGTCGTAGACGACGAACGCCGGGTGCAGTCCACCGGTGTTGATCGTCCAGTACGAGCGCTCCACGCCGACCCCGCAGGCGCCGCCCCACTGCTGGTAGCCCACGCCCTGGCCGTTGGTCTGCGCCTTGTCGTACTGCGGTGCGTCGTCGCAGGTCGAGCTGGAGTAGACCTCGGTGAAGTGGCCGGCGGTGGAGGAGACCGGGTTGGTGTACGGGTCGATGTACACCGGGTAGGCGGTGTCCGGGTCGGTGAGCATGCCGGCGTCCGGGGTCAGCGTCAGGGCCTTGCCGGTGGCGGTCATGGCGACCGGCTCGGTGTCGGCGCCGGGGCCGGGGCCGTCCACGGACGAGACCAGACCGTCGGTCGGGCCGGGCGTCGGGGCGGGCGTCGAGGCCGGCGTCGGGGCGGTGGCGGCCGTCGTGGTGCCGGAGTCCCACATCAGCGGCTGGGGGCTGGTGTAGGCCAGGTCGCCGTCGGTCGCGGTGGCGCTCATGCTGTCGGCGTCGGTGGTGGCCAGGGTCAGACCGTGGGTGGCGGTGGCCAGGGTGAGCTTCTTCAGCTCCGGATTCGCGGCGGCCTCGGCGTCATGGACGATCAGGACGTCGCTGAAGCCGCCCTGGTCGGTGACGGACACCGACAGGTCGACGCCGGGCAGCACCGAGGAGTACAGGGCGGTGTCGCCGTCGACGCTCGGCTTCGGCAGTGTGAACGGCAGGGTCAGGGCCATGCTCGGCCCGTCGGCGTGGGTCAGGGTGACCAGCGGGCCGTCGCCGCCGCCGGAGAGCGTGACCCCGTTCGGGGTGGCCGTGGGCGTGAAGCCGCCGTGGCCGTCGGCGACCAGGGCGGAGTCGACCGGGGTCCACTCGCCGTCCTTGCGGACGCGGGCCGGCAGCACGCTGGTGGTGTTGGAGAAGGTGCCGTCCGGCAGCGCCTCGGTGGTGGAGACCTCGGTGGTCAGCGCGTTCACCGGGACAGCCTTCCCGGTGGACTTCGCCTGCGCCTGCGCGGCCAGCAGCGGATCGGCCGGGGTGGACGAGAAGTCGTCGGCGGCGGCGGGCAGGACGGGCAGGACCGGGAGGACCGTCAGCAGGCCGAGGGCGGCCGCGAACAGGGCGAGTCGGCGCACCGGAGCAGCGCGTCTTTGGCCGGTTCGTATCGGTGATCCGGAGGGGCTGGGAGCTCTCAACACCTGGCGGGCTTCCTTCGATCGCTGGCATCGGGGTGGGGGAAGCCCGGTAGCCACAGGGCAGTGATCAATTTCGGTACAGAAACTACACACGCTCTGCCAAGTTGAAGCACGGTCTTCTCACGGAATTGGCAAAGGGTATTGAGTCGCGATCATGGCCGCATTTAGCTTCCGGTCGATCACTCACACGTGTGCGGTGACGAAATGACGGCCTCTCAGGGCCGGATTCCGGGGGTTCGCGTGAGTGGCAGACGGCGCTGGTTCGCGGGTGTATGGCATCGAAGATTCCTTGGCGGACTTGGCCTTTGGGCCATTCCGGTCGCCCTCTTCGCACTGCTCCTGCCGGTCGCGATAGCCACCGGCGTCGGCACCCCGGGCTTCCTCGCCGGCCACTCGGACGACCCCGACTTCGGCCACCACGGCGGCTTCACGTTCGACGGCACCGTGTGGAACCCGAAGGACCCCAAGAGCGTCGACACCACCCGGGCCGTGGGCGCGCACGCCCTGACGCCGAAGACCCCCGCGCACCCCAAGGGCTACCGGCCGTTGGGCACCTACACCGCGGACGCCCCGCAGTGGCCGAAGGCGGGCACGGCCACCGTCGACCTGTCGGCCGCAGGCGCGACCGAGCCGGTCAAGGCGGGCGCGCTGCCGGTCTGGGTGGCCTCCGCCGACGCCGCGCACACCGTCCCCGGGGTCCGCGTCCAGACCGTGTCCCACGACCGGACGCTCAAGGCCGGCGCCAACGGCATGCTGCTCGGCCTCACCGCGAGCGGCACCCCGAGCGGCACGACCGCCGCAGGCAGTCGCGTGCAGGTCGTCATCGACTACGCCGCGATCGCCAAGGCGTACGGCGGCGGCTACGGTTCACGGCTCCAGGTGGTCCAGCTGCCGGGCTGCGCGCTGACCACGCCGGAACGCACGGAGTGCCAGAAGCGCACCCCGGTGAAGTTCACCAACCGCGCCACCGCCGACCAGCTGACCGCGACCGTCACCCTGGACTCGGCACCCGCTTCCGCCTCCGCCTCCACCGCCGCTCCCGCCCCCGCTGCCTCCTCCTCCGCCGAGCCGCAGCAGAAGGACCAGGACGACGACACGGGCGGCGGCCCGACGACCATGTCCGTGCGCACCGAGCCCCTCACGGCGGCTGCCCCCGCCGACACCACCGCGCTGGCCGTCACCTCCGGAACCTCCGGCTCCCAGGGCGACTTCGGCGCGACCAGCCTCTCCGCCGCCGGCACCTGGCAGGCCTCCGCCACCGGCTCCTTCACCTACGCCTACCCGGTCTCCGTGCCCGCCGCGATCGGCGGCAACGCCCCTGACGTCGGCCTGAGTTACGACTCCCAGTCGGTGGACGGCGAGACCACCGCCCGTAACTCCCAGTCCTCCTGGGTCGGCGACGGCTGGAGCTACCAGGTCGGCTCGGTCGAGCGGAGCTACCGCAGCTGCGGCTCGCTCCTCGACTCCGACGGCAAGAGGATCCTCAAGGGCTCGGGCGACGAGTGCTGGGGCGGCGACAACGCCACGCTCTCCTTCGGCTCGCACTCCGGTGTGCTGGTGCCCGACGGGGTCGACTCCGGCGTCGCCGGCGAGATCCGCCAGTGGCGGCTGCAGGGCGACGACGGCACCCTCGTCCAGGAGCTGTCCGGCGCCGACAACGGCCTCCACGACGGCGTCTACTACCGGGTCCTGACCACCGACGGCACCGCCGCCTACTTCGGCGCCGACCACGCGCCGACCGGCGCCGGCACCGAGGCGACCATGCCCGCGAGCCCCGCCGACGACTCCACGCACTCCGCCTGGGGCGTCCCGGTGCTGCACCCGCGCTCCACCGACCCCTGCTACACCGGCGCCAAGGGCAAGGCCTCCCAGTGCGACAAGCCCGAGGGGTGGCGCTGGAACCTCGACTTCGTCGTGTCGCCCACCGGGTTCGTGCAGCGCTACGACTACTCGACCGAGTCGAACTACTACGACCTCGGCGGCGGCCAGGCGGCCGAGAGCGACGACACCGACGACACCGGCACCCTGACCTCGTACACCCGCGGCGGCGCGCTCTCCCTGATCTCGTACGGCTACACCCTCGCGGACGAGAAGGCCGGGCGGACCCCGGCGGCCCAGGTGGACTTCGGCCTGGCCCAGCGCTGCCAGACCACCTCCTCCTTCACCGACTGCTCGGCCGGCAACCTCAAGGACTCCACCGCCACCCACTGGCCGGACGTCCCATGGGACCTGCACTGCGACTCGACGGACAAGACCAAGCTGCCGGACGGGGCGACCACGGTCCCCGACGACGTCTGCATCACCTCCGGCCCCAGCTTCTGGACCACGACCCGGCTCGACTCCATCACCACCAAGGTCCATGTGAAGGCGACCGACCAGCTCACCGCGGTCGACTCCTACAAGCTGGGCCAGGTCTACTCGGACGCGGGCGGCACCGTCGACCCGGTCACCGGCACCTCGGTAGACCCGAAGGACGCCGGAATGCTCCAGGCCGTGATGTGGCTCCAGTCCGTGAGACACACCGGCAAGGACACCTACGACAACGGCAACAGCGATATCGCGCTGAACCAGGTCTCGTTCACCGGAACCGAGATCGACAACCGGGTGAACGACGATTCACCGTCCGCCCCGCCGTTGTACCGGCCGCGGATATCGAGCGTGCAGACCGAGACCGGCGAGTCGATCGCCGTCGAATACAACTCGACCCCCTGCGCGGGCCGAACGCTGTCCATATCGCAGGCCGACAGCAACACCAATTCCTGCTATCCCGTCTACTGGACCGTCCCCGGCGCCTCCAAGCCCATCGCGGACTGGTTCAACAAGGTCACCGTGAACAGCGTGGCCGTGTCCGACCTGACGATCGCCGGCCAGTACAAGCCGGACGCGCAGAACAACCCGGCGGGCTCCGAGACCCAGATCTCCCGCTACAGCTACTCCGGCCCCGCCTGGCACCGCGACGACTCCGCGCTGACCGACGACCAGTACCGGACCTGGGACCAGTTCCGCGGCTTCCGCACCGTCACCGTGCAGACCGGACAGGCCCCCGAGCCCGTCACCCAGCAGAGCACCACCTACCTCCAGGGCATGGACGGCGACTACAAGGCCGACGGCACCCGCCGCTCCGTCACCGTCGACGCCAAGGTGGGCGGCAGCACCGTCCTGAGCGTCACCGACGCCGATCAACTGGCCGGCACCACCCTCCAGGACGACACCTACACCGAGGCCGGCGGCACGGTCGACGCCAGCAGCGTCAACGGCCCCTTCACCTTCACGGCCACCGCCTCCGCCCACCAGACCCCTTGGACGGACTGGACGCAGGAGGACAACCCCGGCGACACCGAGCCCGCCCTGGCCACCCTCCCCGACCTCGCCGCGCACCGGATCAAGGCCAGCAGCTCCCGCGAGTACGAGCGCCTGGCCGGCGGCGGCTGGCGGCACACCACGACCGACACCGCGTACGACGCCCAGGGCCGCGTCTCCACCGTCAACGGCCACGGCGACGGCGTCGATCCCGACCAGGAGAAGTGCGCCACCACCGGCTACGCGACCCCGCCCGCGTCGAACACGATGATGCTGTCCTACACGGACCGGGTCACCTCGATCGTCGGCGCCTGCGGCACCGCCCTCGGCGCGAGCAGCCTGCTGACGGACCAGAAGATCTACTACGCGGGCGACGGCACCCTGTCCGGCCTGGGCGCCTTCGGCTCGGTCACCGCCGACGGCCAGGTCACCGGCACCCAGACCGCCACCGGCTTCACCGGCAGCACGGAGAACTGGCAGACGACGTCCGCCACGGCCTACGACGGCGCCGGCCGCGTCACCGACGCCTACGACGCCACCGGACAGAAGACCCACACCGACTTCGACCCGGACTGGACCGGCGCGGGGAACAACACGAACGCCACCGGCAAGTCCTCCGTCAACAGCCAGGGCTGGACGGTCGGTTCCACCCTGGACGCGCTGCGCGGGCTGCCGCTGGAGAGCGTCGACGCCAACGGCCGCAAGACCGACATGACGTACGACGCGCTCGGCCGGCGCACCGCGCTGTGGCTGCCCGGCCGCGACAAGGCCGCCGGACAGAGCGCCGACGAAACCTTCGCGTACGAGATCAACCCCGGCGCGGTCCCCGCCCCCGGCGACACGATCACCCAGCCCGGCGCGCCGACCTCGGTCACCACCAGGACACTGCGCGAGGACGGCACGTACGCCACCTCGATCTCGATCTACGACGGCATGCTCCAGCCGCGGCAGACCCAGTCCACCGCGATGGGCGACTCCAACTCCGGCCGGATCGTCTCGGACACCTTCTACGACTCGCACGGCTGGCAGACCGCGTCCTACGCGGCCTACTCCGAGCCGAACGACTTCCCCTCGACCACGCTGTACGCGGCGAACGAGAACCAGATCCCCTCCGAGACCACCACGACCTACGACGGCCAGGGCCGCCCGCTGCGCGAGACGCTCTGGCACCAGGCCGTCGAGCAGTGGCACGGCTCCACCGCCTACCCGGGCGCGGACGAGGTCGACACCACGGCCCCGGCCGGCGGCCGCTCCACCGCGACCTTCACCGACGCCGTCGGCCGGACCACCAGCACGGTCGTGAAGAACACCGGCTCCACGGTCACCCTCCCGGGCGGCTCGGTGATCCCCTCCGGCACCTCGCTGACCTCGGACAGCGTCCGCCTGACCATGCAGGCCGACGGCAACCTGGTGCTCTCCGCGCTGGCCACCGGCAAGACGATCTGGTCCTCCGCCACCAGCGGCCACCCGGGCGCCTGGGCGAAGTTCGGCACCGACGGCAACCTCGTCGTCTACAGCACGGCCGTCGCCCAACTGTGGACCACCGGCCTGACCGCTACCACGGGCGCGACCTTCCAGGTGCGCAACGACTCCACCGCGGCCGTCGTCGCCCCCGGCGGCTCCACCGTGCTGTGGAAGCAGGGCACCGCGAACGCCGTCCCGGCCGCCGACGCCACCACCCACTACACCTACACCGCGGCCGGCCAGCTCGACTCGATCAAGGACAACGCGGGCAACGCCTGGTCGTACACCTACAACGCGCTCGGCCAGAAGCTGTCCCAGACCGACCCGGACGCCGGAAAGACCACGTTCGACAAGTACGACCTGGCCGGCAACCTGCTCCAGACCACCGACGCGCGCGGCCAGGTCCTCTCCTACGCCTACGACTGGGACAACCGCCCCACCGCCGAGTACTCCGGCGCCTGGTCCGCGGCCCCCGACCAGACCAAGCTGCTCGCGTCCCATGAGTACGACACGCTGGAGAAGGGCTACCAGACCTCCGCGACCCGCTATGTCGGCGGCGCCACGGGCAAGGCCTACAAGCAGGCCGTCACCGGCTACAACACCGCCTACCAGCCGCTGGGCACCACCCTGACGATCCCGGCCGCCGAAGGCTTCGCCGCCGCCGGCCAGTCCGCCGCGCCCGCCTCCGGCACGGTCACCTACACCTCCACCTCCCGCTACACCCCGAACGTAGGCCTGCTCTCCACCCAGCACTACCAGGCGGACGGCAACCTGCCCGCCGAGGACATCGACTACGGCTACACCCAGCAGGGCAACCTCGACGGCATCGGCGGCTTCATCAACTCCGCCAACACACCCGCCTACGTCGACGCCACCGTCCACGACGCGTTCGGGCGCGTGCTGCAGACCAACTACGGGCCCACCGGCAAGGAACTGGCGACCTTCGCCCAGTACGACGCCACCACCGGCCGCGTCACCCAGGCCAGCAGCATGCTCCAGACGTCGACCACCGCCCTGGACGTCGTCAACCTCCGCTACGACCAGACCGGCGAGCTCACCGCCGTCGACGACCTGCAGAACAACACCACGCACGACACCCAGTGCTTCACCTACGACTCCTTCCAGCGGCTGACCGCCGCCTGGACCGACACCGCCGGCATCACCGACCCGGCCGCCGCGACGGTGGGCGCCGTGGGCGGCTGCACGACGGCCAGGGTCCAGACGACCACCGCCTCCCCGATCAAGACGACGACCGTCGGCGGCCCGGCCCCGTACTGGCAGACCTATACCTACGACCAGCTCGGCGACCGCACCGGCATGGTCGGCCACGACACCACCGGCAACGCCCTCAACGACACCACCCAGGCCATCGCCTACACCGGCACGGACGGCACGACGACCGCCACGCTCCCCGACCAGGCGGGCACGGCCACCATCGGCAACCCCGGCACCGGCACGGCGAGCATCGCCGCCGCCTACACCGACCCGTCCTACGCCAACGCCAACGCGGGCGACACCATCAGCCGGAAGGTCACGACCACCGGCCCGCTGTCCAACGCCTTCACGCTCTCCGGCGGCGCCAAGAAGTGCATCGAGGACGCGGGCAGCTCCACGACCGCCGGCGCCAAGGTGCAGATCAACGCGTGCAGCGGGGGCACCGGCCAGAAGTGGACCATCGGCACCGACGGCACGGTCAAGGTCCTCGGCCTGTGCCTGGACACCACCGGCAACGCGACCGGCGTGGGCACCCTCGTCGTCATCGACACCTGCAAGACCGACGCCACCCAGAAGTGGAAGGTCACCACCGCCGGCACGCTGGTCAGCAACGCCAACAGCGCGGTCTGTCTCACCGACCCCGGCGCCTCCGCCACCAATGCCACCCAGCTGACCATCGCCACCTGCGGCGGCAGCGGCCAGACCTGGACCGGCGCCCCCACCGGCGCGATCCCGGCCGGCCAGAGCCAGACCTTCACCTACGACGCCGAAGGCCGCACCGCCACCGTCGCCACGACCTCCGGCACCCACACCAACACCAGCAAGTACCTCTACGACGCCCAGGGCGACCTGCTAGAGCAGACCGCAGCCGTCGACGGCGCCGACAAGACCCGCATCCTCTACCTCTTCGGCGGCACCGAGCAGATCACCCTCAACGTCTCCGCGAAGACCTGGACCGGACTGCGCGACATCACCGGCCCGGACGGCACCACCGTCGCCCGCTCCAGCAGCGGCACGGTCAGCTACGAGATCGTCAACGGCCAGGGCACCGCCGTCACCGCCGTCGACGCCTCGTCGCTGGCCGTCACCCGCCGCGCCTACGACCCGTGGGGCAACCCGCGCGGCGCCAAGCCCAGTTCCTGGGTGGCCTCGGACGAGAACGCGGGCTTCCTGGGCCAGCCGACCGACGCCACCACGGGCCTCAACCTCCTGGGCGCCCGCAACTACGACCCCGTGACGGGACGCTTCCTCACCCCCGACCCGGTCTTCGAGCCCGGCGACCCCAACCAGATGGGCGGCTACACCTACGCGGGCGACAACCCGGCCAGCTCGGCGGACCCGAGCGGGCTGATGCTGGTCGCCGACGGCGGCGGTGGCTGCGGCTCCGCCTGCCAGGCCGCGGCCGCCAAGCCGGACACCAGCACCTCCAGCGGCAAGAAGAAGCACCACAGCAGCGGAGGCTGCCACGGCTTCTTCGGCTGCGCCGGGCACTACTTCAAGAAGGCGCTGCCCGTCGTCGCGACCGTCGTCACGGTCGTGGTCGTGGTGGTCGCCGTCGCGGTGGTCGTCTCCGCCTGCGCCGGCACCGTGATCGCCGCCCCCGCCTGTGTCCTGGGCGCTGCCGAGGGCGCCGGAATGGTCGGCGGCATGTTCGGCGGCGACTGCGCGGCGATGGGCTGCGCGGGCGGCGGCGGATTCGCCGCGGAGGAAGGGGACTCACCCCCTGCGGGCGGCGGAACCGACGCGGCCCCCAAGGCCGCCGCGGAACCCGCCCCGCACGACGCCACCGGCAGCTCCGGCGGCTCGGGCGACGCCGCCGCCGACGCGAGCGCGGGCAAGCAGTCCGCGAAGGACGCGGCCGGCGAGAACGCCGCCGAGCCGAAGAAGTCCGACGCCCAGCACGACGCGGCGGCCTCCCGCAAGGCCGCGGCCGCCTCGGACGATCCCGGCACCGGCAACTCCGGCACCGAGGAGGGCGGCCAGTGCAGCTTCTCCCCGGACACGCCCGTCCTCATGGCCGGCGGCAAGACCAAGAAGATCGGCGAGATCAGGACCGGTGACAAGGTCGAGGCCGCCGACGCGGGGACCGGCGAGCACGCCGGCGCCCGTGAGGTCCTCGCGACGCTGGTCCACCGGGACAAGGACCTGATCGACGTCACGGTCGACACCGGCCACGGCCATGCGGCGACCCTCCACACGACGTCCAAGCACCCCTTCTGGGACGCGACCGCCCACGCCTGGGTCCCGGCGGGCAAGCTCGTGGCAGGGCACGCCCTCACCACGGAGGACGGCCACCGCGTCCTGATCGCCGGGGTGCGGGCGACGCCCGGCGCGGCCGACCGCTACAACCTGACGGTCCGCGAGCTGCATACGTACTATGTGCTGGCGGGTTCCACGCCGATTCTGGTCCACAATTCCTGTGGGCCGGCCGACGTGACGGTTCAATGGAAGCCCGGAATGCCGAAGGGGCAGTTCAACCTGAAGGCAGCCGCGTTGCAGAAGCTCAGCGACAGCGGGGTTCTCTTCAAGGCGCCCAACCCGGTGGCCCGCGACACGACGGTGACCAACAACTACAAAGCGAATCTGATTGCTCGGGTGTTCGACCAGTTCAGCTCGACCAACCCGGAGTTCGCGGAAGCCCTGAAGATCCGGGTGCTGAAGATGAATCCGGATCACGTCTGGGAGCTTCAGCTGGGCGGGCCGGACGACGCGAGCAATCTCCATATCCTGGAGGCGTTCACCAACCAGGACATCGGCCGTCAGATATGGCAGCAGATTCGAACGCTCCCGGACTACACGCCCATCCGCATCACTATTCAGGGACCCCCATGATCTCGCCTGAAGTTCAGCAAGCCCTGGCGACGGCGCGGGCGACTGTGTCGCTGGAGCAGGAGTGGTCGATGATGAACCACCTCCCGGCAGGGGCGACCGCCCCTGTCCGGGCGGAGGTTCCGACCGAGTACCTGGAACTGCTCTCCGTCACCGACGGCGGAGTCTTCGGCCGAATCCTCGTGTTCGACGTCAAGGATGTCGGCAAGATGCAGTTCTATGCCGACGACACCGAAGGCGCCCTGGTGCCGCTCGGCCACGATGCGTGGTTCTGCTTCGGGAAGGTCAACGAGGACCCGCTTTTCATCAAGCGGGAAGACGGATCCGTCTGGGGATTCCCCGACAGGGGGATCATCTGGTGGCAGAGCGAAGGCTTCGAGCGACTGGCCGACAGCCTCGGTGCGTTTCTGGACGAGTATGTCTTCGGTCGTCGCTATCGGTATCTTTCGGGAGCCCCGGAAAGCGACCAGTGGTGGCGTCTGCTGCTGCACATGGGACGAGTCGAATAAGTGAGGGATTGACGCCGTGGCGTATCTGATCATGGGCCTCGTCGGAGTGCTCGCCGGAATCCGGGCGCTGGCGCTCCGGCGCAAGCAGCTGAGCGGGGCCGGTGGGGCGTCCGCTCAGCTGATCCTGCGTCCCGCGTTCCTGGCCGTCCTCGCCGGAATCGCCATCGTCGGCGGCGCCTTCCTGCTGGCCGGCGGCGTCGCGGCCCTGGTGGAGGGCTAGGTCCCTTCCTGGAGACTCGACGACCAGGTCAGCTGGTGGACGAGTTCGGCGTCGTCGGACCGGCCCACGGGCGGCGTCGCGCCGGGCGTGCGGGGCTGGGGTACCTGGACGCCCCGGGAGATGTTGCCGCTGACGGTCGTGTTGCGCTCCACGCGCGGCCGGCGCAGCTCCTCGTAGCGGGAGAGCGCGGAGTCGAGATCCGGGGCGTCGCGCAGGCACTTGGCGAGGATCACGGCGTCCTCCAGCGCCATGGACGCGCCCTGCCCGGTCGCGGGGGAGGCCGCGTGGGCCGCGTCCCCGACGAGCAGGGTCCGGCCGCGCCGCCACGGGGTGCCGTTCGGTATCTCCGTGGCGTTGGTGACCAGCACGGGTTCCGTGGTCGCCGCGACGATGTCCGCGGCCCCGGTCGGGTCCTTGCGCAGCAACGGAACGAGCAGCTCACGCCATTGGGCGGGGGTGGCGTCGGCCAGCTCCTCGGCGGCCAGCGGCGTGTCGGCGTCGACGCGGACGAACCAGTACGTCTCCCCGCCGGGTGACGTCATATGGCCGAAGGCGGCCCCGCTGCCGCGGGTCATCGTGATGCACGCGCTCTCGTCCCCGTCGGCCTTCGGCGCGGCGGTGGTGTAGCCGTAGAAGACGCGCTGGCCCGCGTAACACGGCTGGACGGCGGGCTCGGCGGACTCCGTGGGCGCGGTGACCCGGCGGACCGTGGAGTTCAGGCCGTCGGCGCCGAGCAGCAGATCGCCCGTGGCCGTGCCGCCGTCGGCGAAGTGCGCGGTGACGCCGTCCGGCCCGTCCTCGACGGAGACGAGCCGCGCCCCGTGGACGATACGGATCTCCCGCCGGACGGCCTCCGCCTGCAGGGCCGCGTTGAGCTCGCCGCGCCGCAGACACCGGTACTGCAGCCGGGGGTCGCCGAACTCGCCCAGCGGAGCGCGCACCACCTCCGCGCCCGTCGCGTCGACGACGCGCATCGAGGTGAGCGGGAAGCCGATCGAGGTCACCGCGTCGGTGGCGTCGATCTGCGCCAGCGCCCGCAGGCCGTTGCTCGCGAGGGTGAGGAACGCGCCGATGTCCTCGGCGGTGTCCGGATGCGCCTCGAAGACGGCGACCTCCTGCCCCGCCTTGCTCAGCGCCAGAGCCGCCGCCGTGCCCGCGATCCCGCCGCCGATGATGAGTACCCGCGCCATGCTGAACACCCCGTTCTTCCGCGTTCTCCCGCGTACGGACCCGGCGATCGTATGCGCCCGTACGTGCGTCAGCGGCCGCTACGGCGTCCCAAGGCGTCGAGAACGCCCGCGAGTTGGCGCAGCGGCTCCTCGCCGACGATACGCAGGACGACCGTGTCGGCGCCGGCCGCGGCCAACTCGCCGATGCGTCCGACGGCTTCGGCCGCGGTGCCGGAGACGGTGAACACGTCCTCCTGTGGACGGCCGAGCCAGGCGCCGTGGCCCTCGGTGTGCGGGTGGAGGGTGCGGGCGACGTCGGCGGGGTCGTCGCCGACGCAGGCGAAGGCGAGGACGGTCAGCGTGTGGTCGGACCCGGCGCCGCCCTTGGCCGTCAGCGCCCGGGTGTTCGCCAGGTCCTGCGGGCCGTGGCCCTCGGCGATCAGGGTGCCGTCCGCGACCCGGCCGGACAGTTCGAGGGAGCGGGGCCGGACCACACCGGCCACCACCGGCGGTACCTGGACCGGCGGATGCACCAACTGGACGCCGTCCAGCCGCACTTCGCGTCCGTCGAGCTCGACCCGCTCACCGCGCAGCAGCGCGCGCACGGAGGTGATCGTCTCCTCGAGGAGCGTCAGCGGAGAGCG
Organism: Streptomyces sp. NPDC006872; assembly: GCF_040635845.1. NCBI lineage: Bacteria > Bacillati > Actinomycetota > Actinomycetes > Kitasatosporales > Streptomycetaceae > Streptomyces > Streptomyces sp. NPDC006872. Next base: position 151,896 of record NZ_JBEYIL010000011.1, on the reverse strand, counting down.
GGGCGCGACGCCGACCGACTCCATCCACTCCCGCACCCCGTGTCCGATGCCGGCCACCAGCCGGCCGGGGAACACCCGGGCCAGGGTGGCCAGTTCCATCGCCAGCAGCGCCGGACTGCGCAACGGGGCCGGCGCGATCCCGATGCCCACCCGCAGCCGCTCGGTGGCGCCCAGCGCCACGGCGGCCGCCGACACCCCGCCGTTCCAGCCGAGGTCCTCGACCACCCAGAGGTCGTCCACCCCGAGCGCCTCGGCCTGCCGCGCGAACCCGGGCAGGCTCTCGGGGGCCCAGTCGCGGTCGAACATGACACCGATGCGTGCGTGCGTCGCGTCCGTCATACGTAGGAACCTGCTTCCTGTCTCGTGCCGGGCGGCAGAGGCTCCGCCCGGACCGGAGTCGGGGCGGAGCCTCTGAGGGGTGTGGCGCGAACCGTGTCGGCGGCGGGGTCAGCCCTTGACGGGCTTGCCGCGGCCCCAGGCCCAGGCGAGGCGGTCGGCGCCGGACTGGTTGGTGGTGGCCAGCCAGGGGCGGTCGGTGGTGCCCGTCAGGGTCTGGATCGAGTACATGTCGTCGGTGCGCAGGCCGGGCCAGTAGACGGAGCCCATCTTCAGCTCGCGGAAGGTGTCGGTGACGGCCTGCATGTAGTTGATGAAGTTGTTGTCGGGGGTCTTCTTGTTGTAGTCCAGGCCCGTGGTCATGAAGGCCCCGAACTCGTCCGCGACGGTCCGGTTCGCGCAGTCGCCGATACGGACCTTCAGGTCGGCCACCCACTGGTCGTAGGTCGCGTACTCCTTCCAGAACCCGTAGTGGTGCAGCGAGAGATACGTGCCCTTCAGGCGCGGGTCGGCGCAGACCGTCGTCACATGGTCGTTGTAGCCGGCGCCGCTGACGAACACCCGGTTGCGCGGCACCTTCGAGTACGTCGACAGCCACTTGGCCGCGATGTCGGCCCACTCGGTGTCGGTGTAGCCGTGCGGCTCGTTCATCGGCTCGAAGTAGACGCGCTTGTCGTTCTTGTACGCCTTGACGACGGTGTCCCACATCGGCCAGTAGCGGGCCGTGTCGTCGATGAAGCCGTCCTTCTGGGCGCCGGTGCCCTCCCAGTAGGAGACGATCACCTTGAACCCCTGGTCCGAGGCCGCGTCGATGACCCCGCGGTAGGACTTCCAGTAGGCGCCGTTGACCGTGTACGGGTTGATCGGCAGCCGCACGGTGTTGGCGCCGAGGTTCGCCCGGAACGCCGCGATGATCCGGCTCGCCTTGGCGTAGGTCTGCTGGTAGGTGTCCGAGGTCGACAGGCCGGACAACTGGAGGTAGTCGTCGGCGAAGTTGTCCCGGGGGTCGGCCCAGTTCACGCCCTTGAACGAGGTCGGGTCGAGGGTGGGCGCGGCGGCATGCGTGGAGGTGGCCGAGGCCGGGCTGCCGGCCAGGGTCGCGCCGGTGACGGCGGCGACGGCGACCGCGACGAAGGCGGCGCGCAGACGGGGGGAGAGGGAGGACGCTCTGGCGGGGGACTTGCGCATCAACTTGCCCTTTCAAGTTCATGTTTGCGTAAACATGGAGCCCCGCAGTGGCTGATGTTTACGTAAACATAGCGGCGCCGGAATCGTGGCACCCGGGCCGGTGATCGTCAAGGTTTCGCGCACGTAACGTCGGATGACTCGTGTGGCGGTCGTGGCCAGAGCGTCGAGGCCGCCGCCGACCCCGCCTCCGTCGCCCCCGCCGCCGACCCCGCCTCTGTCGTCCCCGTGCGGGACGGCAAGGATCCCGCTCGAGGCGCGCTCGTCCTCGGGGCGACAGCCCGGCGCTGCTTCGGCACTTCGGTCAGGGCGTCGGCGTGAGCGTCACGCGCCCAGCGGGTTCAGCGTCAGCGGCTCGATCTTGCCCTCCAGCATCGCGCCCAGGCCCTGGGCCGCGCAGATGTCGGGGCGTTCGGCGATGTGCACCGGCATGCCCGTGGCCTGGCGGAGCATCTGGTCGAAGCCGGGCAGCAGCGCGGAGCCGCCGACCATCATGATCCCGCGGTCCGCGAGGTCGGCGACCAGGTCCGGAGGGCACTCGCGCAGCACCCTGCCGATGCCGTCGAGCACGGCGGTCAGCGGGGTCTCGATGGCGTCCCGGACGGCCGCGGTGTCGACCCGCACCGAGCGGGCGAGGCCCGTGGCGACGTCCCGTCCGTGGATCTCGGTGGACGTCGGCCCCTGCGGGGTGAGGCCGTTGCCGGACAGGGCGACCTGCAGGGGCCGGACGGACTGGCTGGGCAGCATCAACTCGTGCTCGTGACGCAGGTGTTGGACGATCGCGTGGTCCACCGCCTCACCGCCGACGGGAATGCGTTCGGCGGTCACGATCGAGCCCAGGGAGAGGACGGCGACCTGTGTCGCGGCCGCCCCGCACACCATGATCATGGTGGCCTCGGGGCGTTCGACGGGCAGCCCGCAGCCGACGGCGGCGGCGATGAGCGTGTCGACCAGCTCCACGCGCCGCGCGCCGAGACCGACCAGGGTCTCGATCGCGGCGCGCTGGGCGAGCGGGTCGGCGTCGTGCGGTGTGCAGGCGGCGGCGCGCAGGAAAGGCTTGCGGCGCAGCTGGCGGCGGATCTTGTCGCCGAGCAGATGGCGCAGCATGCGCTGCGCCATCTCGATGTCGACGACGGTGCCGCCGGAGACCGGGCGCACCACACGGATGTAGTGCGGAGTACGGCCCGTCATCTTCTCGGCGAACTCGCCGACCGCGATCAGCGCACCGGTGCGGGTGTTCACGGCGGCGGCGGACGGCTGGTCGACGACGAGCCCGGCGCCCTTCACATACACCCGCGTCCGCGCCGCTCCCAGATCGACGGCGAAGTGGCAGCGGCGCAGCTGCTCCAGACTGGCGGTCATCGCAGTTCCTCCCGAGAGCACAGACCGTGCAGGCCGCCGGGCGGTCGGCCTCCCTCGCATCGTGCGGGGGCGGGGCGTCGGCCGCCTTTTCAGGGGGGCCGGGCGGGGTGCGGCCGAACGGGTGGGACTACAGGTTCCGGGCCGCTTCCAGCACCGGCGTGAGGGAGGGGACCGCCACATCGCAGCCCGCCCTCAGCAGGGCCTGCTCGACGGTCGGGTTGCGGGCGAGGCCGATGAAGCGCAGGCCCACGGCCTGGGCGGCGGCGAGCTCGGCGAGCGTGGAGCCGATCACCAACCCCGTGACGGCGGGCGTGCCGAGGGAGCTCAGCGCGCGCAGCAGACAGTGCGGATCCGGCATCAGGCGGCCGAGGTCGTCATCGCGGCCGTGCACGCCCTCCAGGAGCGGCAGCAGCCGGTAGGACTCCAGATGGCGGCGGACGGCGGGTTCGCACACGTCCGTGGCGACGGTGACCCGGCGCCCGGTCTCGCGGAGCGCGCGGACGAGGGCCGCGGAGTGGTGTGTCGTCGGCGCGTCCGGTACGGCGTCCAGCTCCAGTCGGTCGAGGCGGTCCCGCAGGACGGGGGCCAGCCGGTCGTGGGCGAAGGTGCGCAGGACGTCGAGCGGGTGCACGAACAGCTCCCGGCCCGCCGACCCGCCCGGAGCGACCGGCGGACGGCCCGCCAGGGCGTCCTCGGGGTCGCGGTGTTCGGCGACGACGAAGAGCAGGTCGAGGGCGGCCGCGCGGGCCGACGTCGACGTGAACAGGCGGGCGAGGGGGCCGTCGAAGCCGAACAGCACGGTCTCGGAGTCGGCCAGCAGGTCCGCCAGCGGGCGGTCGGAGGGTCCGGTCGGCCGACGCACCTCGGGGGGCGGGGCGTAGCCCGGCGCGAGGGTGACCGCGCAGGTCACCGCCAGCCCCGGCACCGGCCACCTGCCGAGCTGCGCGTTCACCGCGCGCTGCGCGCCGGGCGCCCGCCGGACGGAGTGATGGCGGGTGATCCGGGCCCCTGCCTTGCGCACGTGCGCCATCAGCTGATCGGCCAGTCCGAACACCTCCGCCCGCACGAACGCCACCGGGTCGGCCACCCGCCAGGACAGCTCCACGGCCGCCGAGAACGCGCCCTTTCCGGAGCTGGGCAGGGAGACCCGGTGGACGGCCTGCTGGGGCGTGAGGTCCACCTCGTAGTAGGTCGTCGGGGCGGGCGGGCGTCCGCCGTAGGGGTCGGCGGGGTTGAGGAGGGTGAGCGGGCCGTCGGGACGCGTGTGGACGATCGCGGTGCGGCCGGGGGCGGGTATGCCGAGCTGTCTCAGGTCACGGGTGAGCAGCGGCCCGCGCACCAGGTCACGCCCGTCGTCCGCGGCGCGCGGCGCGGGCAGCGGGCAGTGCCAGGCGAGCGGCGGAGCGTCCTCGGCGTCGCCGTACAGCGGCCGGAAGCGGTGGGGGCCGGAGGCGGCGGAACTGTGGGCGAAGGCGTCGTGGAGGGCGGGCGGGACGGTGATGAGGACGGGCGCGTCGCTCTGCGGCGGCGTGAAGGGGGTGGGGCCGTCATGGAACGTCACGCGCAGGCGCGGCGGTTCGGCCAGGTCGGCGAGCGGGCCGGGGAGCCAGCGCAGGGCGGCGGCGAGGACGGGCAGGAGATAGGCGTCGGGGCGGAACCGGACGACGTAGCCGTCCTTGCGGACGAAGACCTCGTACTGCTGCGGTGTGAGCGCGCCCCGGGCGAGCACTTCGTGCACGGCGACTTCGAGGGTGATGCGGGTCTCGGGGCGAGCCGTGAGGTCGGCGTCGGTGGTGAAGAGGAGCGTGGGGGAGGGCGTGGGATCGGACCTGGGCTCGGGCGCCGGGACGGGGGGTTCCGCCAGGTCCCCGCCCAGCCGGGCCACCGTCTCCGCGCTCACCGTCGCGAACGCCGGACCGCCGTCGTCTCCGCCCCCGTCGGCGCCCGTCTCCGCGCGGAACTCGCCTGCCGTGCGGCCCGCTCGTTCGTCGATCAGGCCGCCGATGTGCTCCAGGAGTTCGCGGGCGCGGCCGCGTGTCGTGCGCGGCAGGGTACGCAGCAGGAGGTCGCGGACGCCGGGCCGGAAGTCGTAGGAGCCCGGCGGGCCGGGGGCGGTGGTGAGCATGCCGCTGAGGATCACCTCGGCCAGGTGCTGGGGCCGCGGGTCGCGGTTCACGGCCCGCTGGACCAGGCGCATCACCGGGACGGACGGCACGGCGAGCGCCAGATGACCGGCCAGCCGGAAGGCCTCCGGGGACGCGGTGGCGCGGAACCGCAGGACCAGGTCCTGGGCGGGCAGGGCGACCGGGTCGGGGGCCTCCCGGTCGGTGGTCGGGGGAGCGGCGGGGGCCGGCGGGAGCCAGGCCGCCGCCCCGGGGGTGCGGGCGCCGCCCGGACCGGCCACCAGCGCCGCCCAGTTGGCCAGCCAGGGCGCGCCCGGTTCCAGGACCGGCAGGGGCAGCGCCGCGTCGGGCACGGGCCGCCCGGCCTCGGGGTCGGCATCGGTGTCGTACGGGGTGAACGCGAGCGCGGTGAGCGGGGCCGCCATGGTGGGGGACGCGAGCAGGCCCGGCTCAGCAGGCAGTGCCGTCGTGGGCCACAGGTGCTCGGGGAGCGGCTGGACGACGGCCAGCGGCATCCGGGCCGCCCAGTGCCGCAGGGTGGCGTACCAGCGCGTCCCGGCCGGGCCGGGGCGCCACTGCGGGCCCATGCAGTCGCTGACGACCAGGGTGACCGTCCGCCCGTCGGCCGGAGCGGGGAGGTGCCGGGCCCGGCCGTCGGGCGTGGCCGGGTGCAGGGTGACCGTGCGGAAGATGCCCGACTGGACCAGCACGGTGTGCAGTTCGCGGACGAGGGGCCGCCAGACCGGCATCGTCGGGCCCGTGTCGTGGACGAGGTGGAGCCGCAGCCAGCGGTCGCGCGCCGGGCGCAGGACGGGCAGCCACACGTCCGGGTGGGCGCCCAGCCGGGCGATGCGGTCGGTCGTCGCCCGCTCGTCGAGCAGCCGGGCGCGCGCCGACGGCACCGTCCGCTTCAGCGGGCGCAGGGCGCGCTGGAGGGCGAGGGGGTGGGGGAGCATCGGCGGCGCGGGCGCGAGGAGCGGCCGGCTGCCGGTGCCGGCGGCGCCGCCCTGGGCGGCGGGGAGGCGGAGGGGGACGCGCTCGGCGGGGGCGGCGGGGACGGCGGGGGTGATCGGCGGGTCCGGTCGGGCGGCCGGCGGCGGCACGGGCGTGGCCGGCGGCGTCCTGCTCCCGGCCGGGTCGCCTGCGGCACTGCCTGCCGTACCGCCGTCTGCCGTCCCGTCCGCGATCTCCGTGGCGCGCTCGTCGCCCTCCTCCGACCGCCCTGCCAGCCACAGCAGTTCCGCCAGCTCGCGCGGGGTCGGCGGCGTCTGCGCGGTGGCCGTCAGGAGCGCGGTCAGCCGGGCGAGGGCGGAGGAGTCCTCGGCCGCGCGCGCCGGTGTTCCCTCAGAAGCCATCGCCGTCCGCCGTCGTGCTCAGGTAGGGCATCAGCTGTTCGGCCAGGGCGTCCCGGGAGTCCGTGTCGAGGCCGGTGACGCCGGTGAGGTAGAGGGCGTTCAGCAGCTGGTCGGTGGCGAGTTCGCCGTCGGCCGCGCGGGTCAGGAAGCGGCCGATGAGGCGTTCCGCCTCGCCGGGCGGGGTGTCGAGGTGGGCCCGGACGATGTCGGTGAGCTGGGCGTGGTCGGGGCGGCGCAGCTTCAGCCGGACGCAGCGGCGCAGGAAGGCGGGCGGGAACTCGCGCTCGCCGTTGCTGGTCAGGACGACGAACGGGAACGCGCGGCAGCGGACCCGGCCGCGGGTGACGGCGACCGGGGTGTCCGAGCCGTCGGCCAGCACCTCCGCGGTGGCGTCCGCGGCGGAGTGGCGGGCGGCGCGCATGAGTTCGGGGATCTCGTACTGGCCCTCCTCCAGGACGTTCAGCAGGTCGTTGGGGAGGTCGAGGTCGCTCTTGTCGATCTCGTCGACGAGGAGGGCGCGCGGCCGTTCGTAGGGGAGCAGGGCGGTGCCGAGGGGGCCCAGCCGCAGATGGTCCTCGACCCCGCCGCCCAGGCTCTCGACGTCCCCCTCGGCCCCCGCCCGTGCCGCCTGCCGGGCCGCGTACAGCCGGGACAGCGGGTCGTAACTGTAGAGGCCGTCGGCCAGGGCGGAGCGGCTGGTGATGTTCCAGCGCAGCACCGGGCCGAGGCCCAGCTCGCGGGCGACCGCGTAGGCCAGGGAGGACTTGCCGGTGCCGGGCGGGCCGGTGACCAGCAGCGGGCGGCGCAGCACGAGGGCCGCGTTGACGAGCTCGACGCTCTGCGGGGTGGCGACGTACGAGCGGGCGCGGTGGACGCGGTCGGGCGAGACGGCCGCCTCGTCGTCGGCGTCCCGGGGCGGCGGCACGACGGGCTCGCCGTCGAACGCGCGCCAGGGCGGCGGCGCGGGCAGCCGGTCGATGCCGTCGTGCGGCTCGCTGCTTCCGGTGTAGACGGACCAGTGGGGCATGGTTCTCCGAAACGTGGGGGTGGGGCGGCGGCTCAGGCCACGGGGGAGTGGGCGTGGGCGGGCGCGCCGTCGTGCGGGTCGGTGAAGACGCGTGGGTCGTCCCACAGCAGCTGGATGTCGTGCGCCCAGTGGCCGTCCTCCGCGTCGGCCTCCTCGCGGAGCGCCAGGACCCGGCGCGGGAGTTCGGCGGGCGGCACCTGGGACAGACAGACGTCGAGCTCGTCCAGGAACGTCTTGCCCGCGCACCCGTCCCCGCCGGTGCAGGGCTCGTCCGGCCCGGTGGCGCAGCCCTCGCGGGACCAGACCACTATCGGGGCGGGCGCGTTGAGCGAGGTGTCGAAGTGGGGGCGGGTGCGGGGCACGCCCGGGGCGGTGGCGAAACCGGCGAGACAGGCGTCGTCCTGGCGCAGCCGTATCCGGAGCCGGCGGGGTTCCTCGGGGCCGCCGCACTCGACCCGGTGCACGCGCGCGCCCGGCGCGGAGTCGAGCCGGTTCCACGCCCGGGTGAGCTGGTGCCGCACGCTCGCCCTGCGGCGCGCCTGGTCGGTGACGACGAGCGGGTACACGCAGCCGAGCGGGGTGTCGTCGTCGGGGGCGCTGGCCCAGCGGTCGACGGGCAGGTCGATCCAGTCGCGGGGCAGCGCGAACGCGATCAACTCGTCGCAGCCGGGCGTCAGATAGCGGAAGGCGGCCTCGATCCGGTCCTGCACATAGGCGCGCAGCCCGGCCTGCGGGACGGTGTCGGAGCCGACCGGATGCCGACGGCCCCCGCTGTACGCGGACACCTCGACGCGGACGTGTCCGTCGCCCGCGCCGCTGTGCTGGAGGTCGACGAGGATCGGCGACCAGTCGGGCGCCGCGGCCGTCTCGACGGGGGCCTGGAACATCGACTCCACATGGGCGGTGAAGCGGGCGACGGTGGCCGCCGCGTCGGCGCCGTCGACCTCGCACAGCACGAACAGGGCGGCCGACCACAGCGAGTCGAACCCCTCGTCGGGCGCGTCCGGGTCCAGCGGACCCCGGGCGGCCTCGTAGAGCCGCACGCGCCGCCCGACGGCGCCGGGATCGCCGGGATCGCCGTCCAGGCCCTCGCGGACCGCGCGTTCGACGAGTTCGCGCAGCCGGGCGCGGTCGGCGGTGCGGTGGTCGGAGGTGGGCACCAGGCCCGCCAGGTCGGGCCAGTAGCGGGCCATGACCTCGACCGGCATCATCCGCCCGTTGTGCACGCCCCGGTCGCCGGCCGCCGCGGTGACCATGCCGACGACCTCGCCGGTGTCGGCGAGCGTGACGGCCGCGCCGCTGAACCCGGGCGCGAGCGGCTGCCCGCCGGGCTGCCAGGCCTCCAGCTGGATCCACTCGCGGTTGAGCAACTGGGTCGCGGTGATGCGGTACTCGGCGAGCGTGCCCTCGTCGAAGCCGACCGGGAAGCCGTAGACGACGAGCTTGCGCGGCCGGTCGGACCGGTGGGCGTGGGCGTCGCCGACGGGGGCCAGTGCGGCCGGGGCCATGGGGACCTCGTGGGCCAGCTCCAGGACGGCCAGGTCGCCCAGGTCGGTCGCCGAGCCGCCCCAGCCGCCGTCGGCGACCACCCGGGCCGGCACGGCCGGCGCGCCGGGGCGCTCGGTGAACGTCACCGTCAGCGTGTCGGCGGCGGCCCGGTGCACGACATGAGCGCAGGTCAGCACCTTGCGCGGGGTGATCAGGAAGCCCGCCCCCGCCACCTCGCCGGCGCTCTCGATCCGGGCGTGCCACTCGGCGCTGTTCATGAGACGGCGGCGGGCCCCGGCCCCTCCGTGGAGGACGGCGACCAGGTCAGCTTCACCACGAGATGCCCCTCCGCCGTGCCCTTGGCGATGATCGCGCCCGTCTCCGCCGACAGCTTCACCCCGAACTCGATCTCCACCCCGTCCGGCTTCAGCGCCCCGTCCCGGAACACCCGCAGCGCGGACTCGGCGGCCGCGCGCACGCCGTCCAGGGCGCTCTCGAAGGTGCGGGCCGCCTGGACGGTGCCGTCGCCCCGGGCCACCAGCCGCGAACCGGGCCGCGCCTGGGTGACCGCCTCGACGGCGACCACGGCGCCGCTGTCGGTCCTGAACTCCACCAGCTCTTCCACTACGCCCCCGTGGCCCCTTTCCGTTCCCGTGCCGTTCCCGTGCCGCTTGCGACGCTCTGCCGCGCTGCGGCTCTGCGCGCATCCATTGTCACGGACGGTGCTCGGGATTGTCCCGCATTCAGTGGGGCCGCGTGGGACGGATCACTCCCAGCTCCATCAAGTCCTGCGGTCGGATGCGGAGTTGATCCGCCGTCAGTTCCACCTCTGCCTCGGGGCGCTTGAGGATGGCGGCGGCGAGTTCCGGGGCGATGACGGAGAAGTAGCTGTCCGGCGTGGCCCAGGTGCGGCCGGGCGCGGCCAGCGCCAGCGCGCCGCCGGAGCCGCCCTCGCCGATCACCAGCGTGGTGAGCGGGGTGCGGGCGGTGGCGACCACGCCGAACAGCTCCGCGATCGCCGCGCCCGCCCCCTGCCGTTCCGCCTCGGCGTCGTTGGCCGCGCCCGGGGTGTCCACCAGGGTGAGCACCGGGATGCCGAGGCGGTCCGCGAGCCGGATCAGCCGGGCGGCCGTGCGGTAACCGGCGGGCCGGGTCGCCGCCCCGGTCTGCGCGGCGTACGCGACCGTACGGCCCTGGTGGGCGCCGAAGCCGCACAGCATGCCGGCGGGGTCCGCGCCGCCGCACCGGTCGCCGGAGATCGCGAGCCGGTCGGTGAAGTAGGCGTCCAAGTAGCGTGCGGCACGCGGGCGTCGCGGCGAACGGGCCCGGCGCACGGCATCCCAGCCGGAGGCCGGGAGATCCGTCGTCCCGAGGGCCTCGGGCACCGGAGCCGGGTCGGTCGAGACGCCCGTCAGCAGCCGCAGCCACCGCCCCAGCGTCTCCCGCAGCTCCTGCGGCCGGACGACCGCGTCCGCCGACCCCGCCATGACCTGCGCCTCGGCCGTGTAGGCGGCCGGGTCCGCGTCCGGCGGCCGGACCCGCGACCCCGCGAAGCCGACCTGCGCGCCCGGCAGCGCCAGCACCACGTCGGCGCCCGCGCCCAGGGTGGCCCAGCCGCCGCCGGTCGTCGGATCCCGCGCCACCGCGATCTGGGCCAGCCCGGCTTCCCGGGTGAGCGCCGACTGCCGTGCCACCCGCTGGAGTTGGGTGAGGGCGAGCATGCCCTCCTGCATCCGGCTGCCGCCGGTGGCGACCAACGGCACGACCGGCAGCCGGTGTTCACGGGCGTACGCGTACGCGGCCTCCAGCCGGTCGCCGGTGCGCTCGCCCAGAGAACCGCCCAGGAAGCCGAACTCGAAGGCGATCAGCACGGCCCGGGCGCCCTCGACGCGTCCGACGCCGCAGACCACGGACTCCGACTCGCCGGTGCGCCGGGCGGCGCGGGCCCGCGAGTCGTCGTAGCCGGGCCAGGCGAGGGGTCCGTCGCGGGTGAAGTCCTTCTCGTCGTGGGGGAGTTCATGGAACTCGTCGGCGACGAGGGCGATGACCTCCCGCGCGCTCGCCCGGTCCGTCGTCATGAGGGCAGCGCCCGCTTCATGATCTTCCCCATGTCGTTGCGGGGCAGCGCGTCGAGATACCGGACCACGCGGGGCCGCTTGTGCGGCGCGAGCCGACGGGCCACATGGTCGGCCAACTCCCGTTCGTCCGGCGGCACTTGCGGATCCGACGGCACGATCCAGGCGACGATCCGCTCCCCGAGGTCTGCGTCCGGCTCCCCGGTGACGGCGGCCTCGCGCACCCCCGGATGCTCCAGCAGCGCGTTCTCGATCTCACCGGCCCCGATCTTGTACCCGCCGCTCTTGATCAGGTCGGTGGCCTTGCGCCCCACGATCCGGACGTACCCGTCGGGATCGCGCACGGCCACGTCCCCGGTCCGGAACCAGCCGTCGGCGGTGAAGGCGGCGGCGGTCGCGTCGGGACGGTTGAGGTACTCGGTGAACAGGTTCGGCCCGCGCACCTGGATCTCCCCGACGGTCTCCCCGTCGTACGCCGTGACGACGGTCCCGTCCTCCTCCACGAGCCGCAGCTCGACGCCCGGCAGCGGCACCCCGACGGTTCCCGCCCGCGCCTCCCCGTCGGCCCGGACGCTGGTGTTCATCAGCGTCTCCGTCATGCCGTACCGCTCGATCACCCGCCGTCCGGTCGCCGCCTGGATCCGCTCGTGGTCGTGCACGGGCAGCGCGGCCGAACCGGACACCAGGAGCCGGGCCCGGCCCAGCGCCTTGGCCAACTCCGGCTGTTCGGGGAGGTCCTGGGCGATCCGGTGGTACATCGTCGGGACGCCGAACAACATGGTCGCGCCGTCGTTCAGTTCCCGGGCCACGCCCTCGGTGGTGAAACGGCCGAGGTGACGGACCGAGCCGCCGCGCCGCAGCGGGCCCAGGACGCCCAGGACCAGGCCGTGGACGTGGAAGAGGGGGAGGCCGTGCACCAGCACGTCCTCGTCGGTCCACTGCCAGGCGTCGGCGAGCGCGTCCAGGGTCGTGGCGAGCGCCCGCCGCGGAAGGACGGCGCCCTTCGGCGGCCCGGTGGTGCCGGAGGTGTAGACGACGAGGGCCGGGTCCTCGTCGCCCACGGGCTCCCGGGCCGCCCCGCCGCCGCGGGGGGCGTCGTGCACGTCGACGTCGATCCGTTGCAACTCCCGGAGCGCGGCGGGCAGTTGGTCGCCCGGGGCCGCCAGCACCAGGCGCGGCGCACTGTCGGAGAGGATGTGCCCGAGTTCCTTCTCGCCCGACTTCGGGTTGAGCGGGACGGCGGCGACGCCCGCCTCCAGCGCCGCCACCACGGCCACCGCGGTCTCCAGTTCCGGTGTCGCCCAGACGGCCACCCGGTCGTGGCCCGCGAGCCGGTCGGCCAGCGCGCCGGTCGCGGCGGCGAGCTCCGCGTACGTGAGGGAGCGGTCGCCGAACCGCAGGGCGGGCCGCCCCGCTGAAGCGCCCGTCAGGGCCGGGAAGAGAGAGGACACGCGTCATGCTCCTTAACTGTCGAACCTGCCGTCTGCCGCCTGCCGGGTCTACCCGAACCCTGGCACGACCATCACCAGCCACACCACCGCGGGTACGACCGCCACCACGGCCCCTCCGTAGATCATCAGCTGTCTGAAGAAACGCTCGCGGTCGACCTCCGGCGCCGCGGCCAGAACGAGCGCGCCGTTCGTCGAGAACGGGCTGACGTCCACGACCGTCGCCGACACCGCGAGCGCGGCGATCATGCCGACCGCCCCGATCTCGCCCTGCGCGAGGAACGGCACGGCCAGCGGGATCAGCGCCCCCATGATCCCCACGGAGGAGGCGAACGCGGACACGATCGCGCCGATGTAGCAGAGCAGCACCGCCGCCAGCAGCGGGACGCCGATGCCGCTCACGCCCTCGCCGGCCCACTTGATGGTGCCCATCTCGTCCAGGACGCCGACGTACGTCAGGACACCGCAGATCAGCAGCACCGTCGACCATGCGATCTGGCCCACCGCCTTGCGGCTGTCCTCCGGCCAGAAGGTGCTCAGCAGGACGGCGAGGGTGATCGCGGTCAGCCCGGCGTCGAGGTCGAAGGCGAGCACGGCGACGACGAGGGCGACCAGCGCGCCGAGGGTGGCGACCCGGGCCGGGGTGAGGCTCACGGCGACGGCGACGGCGGGAGCGTCGCTGGCAGCCGCGACGACGGTGGCGGTGCCGGAGGGCTGCCCGGCGGTGTCGGAGGGTTGTGCGGCGGTCCCGTCGAGGGCCGGGGGGTCCCCCTTCGCGGGTGCGGCGCCGGCCTCCGGAGCCGGCCCCGCCGCGGCTTGCGCGCCCCGCGCCCACAGCTTCCGTCCGCCGAACAGCACGAACACGACGGCGGCGATGACGAGATTGGCGAACAGGGAGGCGAGGAAGAGCGCGACCTCGTTGCCGGGGAGGTGCTCGCGCTCGACGATGCCGTTGACGATCGTCCCGTAGATGCTGATCGGCGAGAAGCCGCCCGCCTGGGCGCCGTGCACCACCATCGCGCCCATCAGCAGCGGACTGATCCCGTACTGGGCGGCGAAGCTCAGCGCGATCGGCGCGACGATGGCGACCGCGGCCGGGCTGACCGCGCCGATCGCCGTGAGCGCGCCGGTGAGGGCGAACATCACCCAGGGGATGAGCGCCACCCGCCCCCGCACGAGCCGGATCGCGGCGTGCACCAGCCAGTCGGTGGTGCCGTTGGCGCGGGCGATCGCGAAGAGGTACGTGACACCGACCAGGACGACGAACAGGGCGCCGGGGAAGCCGGCGAAGATCCCGTCCGCATCGAGGTCGGCGACGAGTTCGCCGACCCCGAAGGCGGCGGCGAAGGCCAGCGCGCCCATGTTGACGGAACGGGTGGTGGCGATGACGAACACCACGACCAGGACGAGGATCGAGATGAGTTCGGGGGACATACGGGCTCCCGTCGTTGGGTCCCGAGCGCAGGAGAGTGGGGGGAGTGGTTCGGTGGTGGTTCGGTGGGCGGTTCGGTAGTGGTTCGGTGGCTGAGTGGATCAGCCACTTTGCTGGGCTGGGGGTAGCGTGGAGGCAGCCGGAGCGCCCGTCAAGAGGGCGTGCGGCGACGAGAGGGGGACCCCGTGACCGACGCCCTGCGGCCCATGACGAAACAGCGCCTCTACGAGCAGGTGCTGGACCGGCTGCGTCAGTACGTCGTCGAGGGCGGCCTGAAGGCCGGTGACCGGCTCCCGCCGGAGCGCGACCTGGCCCAGCGGCTGGGCGTCAGCCGGGCCTCGGTGAAGCAGGCCATCGTGGTCCTGGAGGTCCAGGGCCTGGTGGAGGCGCGGCACGGCGGGGGCACGTATCTGGTCCGCGACAGCCTGGACGTCGAGCCGGTCGAGGAGATGGTCGAGCGCCGCCGGCGGCTGCCGGACGTGCTGGAGGCCCGCGAGGCGCTGGAGACCAAGCTCGCCGAACTGGCCGCCGAGCGCCGCACGGAGGAGGACCTGACCGCGATGCGCTCGGCGCTCGCGCACATGGCCGAGGAGATCGAGCGGGACGCTCACGGCGTCGAGGGCGACCGCCGCTTCCACGCGGCGGTGACGGCGGCCGCCCACAGCAGCCTCCTCGCGGAGTTCATGCGCTCCATCGCCGACCAGATCGCCGAGAGCCGTACCGAGTCCCTGCGCCAGCCCGGCCGACCCGCCCGCTCCCTCGCCCAGCACCAGGCCATCGTCGACGCGATCGCCGCCCGCCGGCCTCGGCAGGCGGCCGCGGCGATGCGCCGGCACGTGCGCACGGTGGCGAAGGTGCGGCTGCTGGACTGGGAGCCGGGCGACGACGAGAGGGAGGGCGAGGGCGAGGACTGACGGTCGGGTCGTCGGCCGTTAGCCTGCACGGGTGCGCGAAAGGCGCACGGACGTACGAGAACGGAGTCCTGTCGTGCCCCGAGTCGCCCTCGTCACCTATGACCCCCGGCCGGAGCCGAGCAAGGACCGCGACCTTCCCGTGCTGCGAGCCGCGCTGGAGGCGGCGGGGGCCGAGGCCGACGCCGTGATCTGGGACGACGACGAGGTCGACTGGGCCTCCTACGACCTCGCCGTCATCCGCTCGACCTGGGACTACAGCTGGCGGGCGGACGAGTTCACGGCGTGGGCGGAGCGGTGCGGCAAGTTGACGCGACTGGCGAATCCGGCCGCCGTCGTGCGCTGGAACAGCGACAAGCGCTACCTCGGGGAGCTCGCGGCGGCCGGGGTGCCCACGGTCCCCACGCGCTACCTCGCCCCGGGCGAGCCCACCGGCCCCGACGGCCCCACCGGCTCCCATGGACTGCCGGGCGACCACGAGTACGTCGTCAAGCCCGCTTCCGGCGCCGGCGCCCGCTACGCCGCCCGGTACACGCCCGAGCAGCACGAGACGGCCGTCCGGCACCTCGCGCGGATGCACGCGGAGGGGCTGACGGCGATGGTGCAGCCGTATCTGCGCGGCATCGACACCGGCGGCGAGCGGGCCCTGCAGTTCTTCGGCGGACGCCTCCTGCACGCCAGTCGCAAGCGGGCGGTACTGGCGCCCGGCATCGCCTTCGACGCGGACAAGGTCGCCCACCCCGGCCTGGAGCCCTGGACGCCGACGCGGGCCGAGCTCGCCGTCGCGGAGCGCGCCCTGGCCGCCGTGCCGGACGCGCCCGAGCTGCTCTACGCGCGGGTCGACCTGGTGGACGGCGACGACGGCGAACCGCGCGTGATGGAGCTGGAGCTGGTCGAGCCGAACCTCTTCCTGTTCCTGCACCCGGAGTCGGTGTCGGCCGTGGCGGCGGCGATCCTGGCGGCGGCCGTCACCCCTTGACCGCCGCCTGACCGCGGCCTTCGGATTCCCCTGTTCTTCCCCCGTTCCTCCTACTGTCTGGCCGTCGTCCGTTGCAGCAGTCCCCAGGTGAACTCGGAGACGACCTCCCGTTCCACCCCCCGACCGTCCGGTGCGGTGTAGGCGAGGCCCCAGCGGGTGGGGGCGGAGCCCTCCAGGGGGTGGGCCGGGGCGAAGGCCTCGGCGACCTCGTCGACCGTGCAGGACCAGGGGGTGAGGTCGGCGAGGCTGGTCAGGGTCGGCGGTTCGGATTGCGGGGCGCGGACCAGCCACTCGTTCCAGGCCATGCCGTTCGGGGCGACCAGCACCTCGAAGCGCAGCTCGGGCCAGAGCTGGACCGGCCAGAGCCAGGCCTCGCAGTCGAGGTCGCCGACGCGGCGGGGGGTTCTGGACTCCGGTTCGCCGAGCACCGTGCGGTAGCGGGAGAGCGCGCCGCGTGAGTGCGGGGAGTGGGTCATGGACTGCCAGCGCTTGTTGGCCTCCCGCATCTGGGTGAGGGAGACGCCGAGTCCGCGGCGTGCCGTGTCCACCAGTTCCGGGTTGTGGTCGTTCATGCGGCGCAGCAGGACGAGTTGGAAGTCGAACGATGTGAAAGAGCCGGCAAGGCGCTTCTGGGTCGGCATGCCCCCCATCCTGGCCCACCCGCACGTTTCACGACCATTGCCCAGCGGAAAGCCATATGACAGCCTGTGTTCGTCATGCCGATCGCCTGTTGAAATCTCGAACACAGGCACTGAGACAACTAACTAAGGGAGGGGGCCGGACATGGGACGCCTCGTACCTGCCGTGACCCGAGCTCTCGACATTCTCGAGCTCTTCCTCGACGGGGACGGTTCGCTCTCCGCCCCCGACATAGTGCGCAAGCTCCAGCTTCCGCGCACCACCGTGCACGAACTCGTGACCACGCTCTCGGCGCGGTCGTACATCGTTCCCGTGCCCGGACAGCCCGGACGGTACCGCCTGGGGGTCCGCCCGTACCAGCTCGGCAGCCGCTACGCAGAGCAGCTCGACCTCGCCGCCGAGGGTCAGCAGGTCGCGCGCACCGTCGCTGAAACGTGTGACGAGACGGTCCACGTAGCGATCCTCGAAGGCACCGACGTCATCTACATCGCCAAGGTCGACTCGACGCACGCGGTCCGGATGGTCTCGGCCGCGGGCCGCCGGCTGCCCGCCCACTGCACCTCCGTCGGCAAGATGCTGCTGGCCTCGCTCCCCGAGCCGGAGCTCAGCGCGCGGATCCCCGACGACGCCGACCTCGTCCGGATGACCCCCAACAGCATCACCGAGCCCGACGCCCTGCGCGAGGCCCTGGCGGAGATCCGCGAGCGCGGGGTCGCCGTCGAGAGCCGCGAGTCCAACCCGGACGTCAGCTGTGTCGCGGCTCCGGTGCGCGACCGCACGGGTCAGGTCGTCGCCGCCCTCTCCATCTCGGTGCCGATGATCCGCTGGAGCGACGAGCGCCGCGTCGAACTGGAGCAGCTCGCCATGAAGGGCGCGGCCGAGCTGTCCGAGCTCCTGGGCTACCGGAGCGTGGCATGACGACGACCGGCACGGCCTACGAGGTCGCGGTCCGGGCCGAGGCGACCCTCGGCGAGGGCCCGACCTGGGACCCGGCCGCCGGCCGGCTGCTCTGGCTCGACATCCTGGGCTCCCGGCTGCACACCTACGACCCCGCGACCGGCCGTCGCACGGTCCGGGTGACCGACCAGCACGTGGGCGCGGCCAAGCCCCGCGCCGGCGGCGGCCTGGTCCTCAACCTGCGGGACGGCGTGGGCCTCCTCGACGACGACGGCGGCTTCCGCTGGCTGCACCACGAGCCGGTCCCCGGCCGCCGCGCCAACGACGCGGCCGTGGCCCCCGACGGCTCCCTGTGGGCCGGCACCATGCGCTACGACGAGGCGCCCGGCGGCGGCACCCTGTCCCGGCTCACCGGCGACGGCTCGGCCGAGGTGATCCTCGACGACGTGGCGGTGAGCAACGGGACGGGCTGGAGCCCGGACGGCACGCTGATGTACTACATCGACTCGCCGACCCGCCGCGTCGACGTCTTCGACCGCGCGCCGGACGGACGGGTGTCCGGCCGCCGTCCCCTGGTCGAGATCGAGGACGGCGCGGGCTTTCCCGACGGCCTCACCGTCGACGCCGACGGCTGTGTGTGGGTGGCGCTGTGGGACGGGGCGGCGGTCCGCCGCTACACCCCGGACGGCGCACTGGACCGGGTGATCGCCCTGCCGACGCCGCGCGTCACGGCCTGCGCGTTCGGCGGCCCCGACCTGACGGACCTGTACATCACCACGGCCCGGGTGGGCCTGGCCGCCCCGCACCCGGTGGCGGGCTCACTGCTGGTGGTCCCGGGGGCGGGAAAGGGCCTGGCCCAGCCGCCGTTCAAGGGCTGACAGCTCGTCACCGCGGGCAGCGGCGCCGCGGGGGCGGCTCCCGGCCCACCGGGGGCGGCCCCCCGCAGCGCCGGGCCGCGCAACCCGCCCCGCCGCCCCCGACGGCCGCGCCTACTCCAACCCGGCCCGCTTCAACTCGTCCCCCGACAGCGGCGGCCCGCTCAACGCGGGCTTCAGCGACCCCACGGCGGCGGCCACCAGCACCGACGGGGTCAACAGCACCTGCGGGCCGCGCTCCAGCGACGTCACGTCCGTCACCCGGCGGGCGATCCGGCCGTTGCCGGTGGCCGTGTGCATCAGACGGCCGACGTACGCCGACTGGAGCCGGTCCCGCAGCGTCGGCCCGTTCTCGGTCGCGCCCGGATAGAACACGTCCTGGCCGACGGCGAGGTCCCAGGCGGTCTGGGCCGGCCGGGCCACCGCCTTCTGGACGCGACGGGACAGCCGGGGCGAGTCCCACCCGTGCCGCCGGACGACGTCCCGCAGGGCCACCGCGCTCTGGGCGGCGACCGCGAGGCCATGGCCGTAGAGCGGGTTGTACGCGGCGAGGGCGTCCCCGAGGACGGCGAAGTTCTCCGGCCAGGCCGGCATCCGCTCGTAGAAGTGACGGCGGTTGAGGGTGGTCCGGGTGTACGACACGTCGGACAGCGGCTCGGCCTGTTCCAGGAGCTGCCCGATGACGGGGTGGCGCAGTTCCTCACGGGCGAAGCGGACGAAGTCGTCGTTGGCGGAGGAGGGTTCGCCGCCCCGGGTGCCGTTGAGGGTGACGATCCAGCGGCCGTCCTCGATGGGCAGCAGAAACCCCGCCCGACCGGGCCGGCCGTCCCGCGGGTCGGGCTGCACGTTGACGATCGGGTACCCGGACCGCGCCTGCTCGGGCGCGAGATACAGCCGACTGGCATAGGCGAGCCCGGAGTCCACCTCGCGCCGCTCCACCGACGGCAGCCCGAGCTCCCCCAGCCACCCCTCGGCCCGCGATCCCCGCCCGGTCGCGTCGACGACGAACCCGGCCGGGATCACCCGCTCCGCGCCGGATCGTTCCTGCGCCCGTACCCCGGTGACCGCACCCGCGTCCCCCACGAGCCCCACCGCCTCGGTTCCGGACAGCAGTTCGACCCGGTCGTCCGCGAGGACCTGCGCGCGGATCGTCGCGTCCAGGAGGTCGCGGCCGGCCAGGATCACGTGGTGGGACTCGGGCCAGCGGCGGAACCAGCCGCGCGCGCCCAGGACGACCATGTCCGTCGTCACCGGGGACCGGCGCGCCCCGACGGCCAGCAGCGCCTCGACGATGTCCGGCAGCAGTTCCGCCACCGCCCGCACCCCGCCCGACCACAGCATGTGGGCGTGGCGGGCCTGCGGCAGGCCCTTGCGGGGCGCGGGGCCGTCGGGCAGCACATCCCGCTCGACGACGACGACCCGGTCGGCGAGGCCGGTCAGGGCGCGTGCCGCGAGCATGCCCGCATGGGATCCCCCCAGGACTACGGCGGTTCTGGCGGGGTTGGAGGGTTCACTCATGCGTGGACAAGCTCTCTGCCGGGGCGTTCGCGCGGGCGCGCACCGCCTGGATGTCGTCGGGGTGGCGAAGGACGAGGGACACCGCCTGGATCTCCCGCAGGAGGTAGGTGGTGTCGGCGCGGGGCGGGGAGGACAGGGAAGCGGCGGCGGAGGCAGGGGAGGCGGAGGCGGGGGAGGCGGGGTGTTCCGGCGCGGGCGGCTGCGCGTGCGGCCGGGACCGCTGCTCCCTCGCCTCGACGGCGTCCAGGAGCGTCACCGCGGCGGCCAGCGTCTGGGCGACGCCGCGCTCGAAGCCGAGGGCGACGGCGGCCTCGTAGGACCGGGCGCGCAGATCGTCGTCGAGGTGCCGGGCCAGTTGGAGGAGCGCGTCGCGGATGAACGTCTCGCGGCGGATGAGCCGCAGTTCCGGGGTGGCGCGCAGGTCGAACGGCTCGCGCCCGCCCGCGACGGTCCGCATCAGCCGGGACAGCGGCTTGAGGCTGCGGTGCCGACGGCGGATCCGCCACCGCTCCTGCAGGTACTGGCCGGCGTGCGGGACGATGAAGCCGATCGCGACCAGCGTGGCGGCGACACAGGCCGCCGACGGCGCGATGCTGGTGTTCAGCCAGTCCAGGTCGTGCCCGGTCCACCGGGCCGCGACGGCCGTCAGCTTCGCCGCGCTGAACAGCAGGTTCGTCACATAGCCGGCCCCCAGGAACCTCAGGCCCCAGCGCAGCCAGGCGTCGAGGCCGTCGGTGCGGCTCCAGTTCCACACGAGCCGGGCCGTGACCGAGCAGGCCACCGTGTGCGCGAGCAGGTAGAGCAGGATCTCCTCGCGCATGAACGGCGTGTTGGCGTAGTAGGTGTCCAGGTCCTGGATCTGCTCCACGGGGACGTCGGCGAGCGCGAACAGCACCCACAGCGCGACCACCACACCCGCGTAGACGGAGACCACCCAGCGGGTCGCGCGCCGGGTCTGGGCGGAGCGCTCGGTGCGGCCGTTGCGCCAGGCGATGATCAGCAGCAGCCAGGACGCGGACAGCGCGGTGAGCAGGGAGTACACCCAGGGGGCCGCGATGTTCGGCACACCGGTGACCCGGTTGGTCCAGGCGATGGTCTTCGGGGCCGCGAACACGAACACCGCGCAGGCGAACACCAGCAGGCCGCCGACGGCGCGCAGCAGCGGGTCCCGCCAGAGCTTGAGGATGCTGGGCAGCTTGATGGCGAGGGCCGCGCCCAGGACCACGGTGGGCAGCCAGAACGAGATGTACATTCCATGGCTCACCGCGCCGCACCCCGGCGTCCGCGATAGCCGAGGGTCCGCTGGACCGCGGAGGTCTCGGCGGCGGGGCCGACGGGTCCCGCCTGTCCCGCGGATCGGGCCGACCCGGAGACCGTCGCTGCGGAGTCGGTCAGATAGCGCCGGACGCGGGCCGCGAGCCGGTGCCCGAAGTCGTCGGCCTCGGCCTCGTCGTCCGCCCGGGAGCCGTTGCGGGCGGCGACGGTCAGCGCGATGGAGTCCCAGTCGGACCGGTCGGCGATCCGGTCGGCGAGGACGCCCGCCGCGGCCGTGCCGACGCCGTGGTGGTGGTGCCGGTGCCCGGCGTGCAGATGCCACAGCTCATGGCCGAGGATGACCAGCTGCTGCACGTCCTCGGCCCGCTCCTCGACGATGACCAGGTCGAAGTCCTGGAACTCCACCCACAGCCCGGTCACCTCGAAGGCGTCGGGGAAGCGCTCGAAGCGCAGCTCGACGGGGCGTCCGCCGCGCAGCGCGGACATCTCCTCGCACAGCGCCCGGCACACGTCCCGCACACCGCGGGGCCGACAGGGGCGCGCCCGCAACGCGGCGGAGAGATCGCCGGTCAGCTCGCGCATGGCGGGTCCGGTCCTCGCGCGCCGCAGCGCCGAGGCGATCCGGGCCGCCCTCCCGCGCGCGCCCGCGACGTCCATCAGCTCCCCCTTCGCAACCGCCGTACGGCGGCCTGTTCGAGACTACGCGGCCGGTCGTGTCCCCGTCACGAGAAGTCGTCGAGCGGGAGATCGGCGAAGGAGATCGTTGAGGACTCAAGGATAGAAAGCGCTATCAGAGATCCTGTCGAAAGCATTGACGCGCAGGCGCTTCGATTTTACGGTCCGTTCGAAGTTGCGAGCATGATCCGAAATGTCGAACGAATGGTCACCGACAGCAACGACAGGGGCAAGGTATGGGACAACCTGGCCTGAATCGCAGGCAACTGCTCGCCGCCGCGGGCGGACTGGCGGTGGCGGGCAGCCTCGGCTTCGCGGCCCTCGGCACGGGAGCCGACGCGCTCGCGGCCGGCGCCCGCACCCGCGTCCGTTACTGGAACCTTTTCCAGGGCGGCGACGGGGCCAACCAGGTCGCGATGGTGGACGCCTTCCGCAAGGCGAACCCGGACACCGCGGTCAAGGACTCCACGCTCGCCTGGGGCGGCCCCTACTACACCAAGCTCGCCATGGCCGCCGCCGGAAACCGCGCCCCCGACCTCGGGGTCATGCACCAGGGCCGCATCCCCGGCTTCGCGCCCGGCCGCCTGCTCGACCCGTGGGACGTGGACCTCCTCGCCCAATACGGGGTGCGAGAGGCCGACTTCAACCCGGTGCTGTGGCAACGCGGCGTCGTGGACGGCAAGTTGTACGCGCTGCCGCTCGACATCCACGTCCAGCTGAACTTCTACCGCAAGGACGTCTGCGAGAAGGCCGGCCTCCTCGACGCCGACGGCCGCCTCCCCACCGCCACCTCCACCGACGACTGGTTCGAGATCCTCAAGACCGCCAAGGGGCAGCTGAAGAACGGCCGGCAGACGCTCGGCCTGCACGCCAACGACCAGAACTTCTGCTGGTGGTTCTTCGTCGCCTTCTACCAGCAGCTCGGCGGCACCTACTTCGACGACGACCGGACGACCCTCACCTTCGACACCGACAAGGCCACCCAGGTCCTGGAGTTCCTCCGCAAACACGTCACCGACGGCTATGTCACCGTCGGCGAGGCGGACGGCGAGGCCTTCCTCGCCGGTTCGCCCTTCACCTGGGAGGGCAACTGGTCGGTGCCGTACTTCAACGGCGAGAAGGTCGAGTACGGGGCCCAGCCGCTGCCTCCGGTGTTCGGCTCCCCGGCCACCCACGCCGAGTCGCACTCCTTCGTCCTGCCCCACCAGGCCGGTCGCGGCGGCGACGCGGACAGGGGCGCGTACCGGCTCGCCGCCTACATGGTCACCCACGCCACCACCTGGGCGAACGGCGGCCATGTCCCCGCCTATCTGCCGACCTTCGAGGACCCGGCCTATCTGAAGCTCGCCCCGCAGAACGAGTACTCGCGCCCGGCCATGGACCACCAGGCCAACGAACCCCACATCTGGTTCGCCGGCTCCACCGGCATCCTCGCCCAGCGCCTCGGCCCGATCGTCGCCGCCTCCAACCTCGGCTCCGCCGCACCGGACGCGGCGGCCCGCCGCATGAAGTCGACGCTCCGGCAACTGCTGACGATGAAGAACCCGATGGACGGCCGCACGG
Source organism: Streptomyces sp. NPDC006872 (assembly GCF_040635845.1). Lineage (NCBI taxonomy): Bacteria > Bacillati > Actinomycetota > Actinomycetes > Kitasatosporales > Streptomycetaceae > Streptomyces > Streptomyces sp. NPDC006872. The sequence continues at coordinate 128,733 of NZ_JBEYIL010000011.1, read as the reverse complement.
CAGCCGAGGAGCTGAAGGGAGCGAGCGCGTGACCACCCACCCGAGCACCCACCTGAGCACGCTCGCGCACGCCGGGACGCTGCCGTCGTCGCGCACCGCGGTGGCCGCCGACTCCGCCCGCGCCCGCTGGGGCCGCCGTTTCCAGCACGGCGGCTGGTTCGTGGCCCCCTTCTTCGTCCTCTACGGCCTGTTCGTCGTCCTGCCGGTCGTCCGCGGCCTCTACCTCAGCTTCACGGACGCCAACATCTCCGGAGAGCACACCGGTTTCGTGGGCCTCGACAACTACCGCGAGGCCCTGAAGGACGACCTGGTCTGGGACTCGCTCTGGCACAGCGTGCAGTTCACCCTGTACGTGGTCCCGGCGATCGTCGTCCTGGCCCTGCTGATGGCCCTGATCGCCCACCACACCGTGCACTTCAAGTGGCTGTGGCGGCTGTGCTTCTTCGCCCCGTTCCTGCTGCCCTCCGCGGTCATCGGCAACCTGTGGTGGTGGCTGTTCCAGCCCACCAACGGCATGGTCAACCACGTCCTGGGCTGGGACACCCCCTGGCTCACCCAGAAGTCCACGGCGATGCTCGCGGTCGTCATCGCGACCGTCTGGTGGACGGTCGGCTTCTCCTTCCTCCTCTATCTGGCCGCCCTCCAGAACATCCCCCAACATCTCTACGAGGCGGCCGAGTTGGACGGGGCGAACGCCTTCCAGCGGATGCTCCACATCACCGTGCCCAACCTGCGCAACATCACCGGGCTGGTCTTCGCCCTGCAGATCCTGGCCTCGCTCCAGGTCTTCGACCAGGCGGTGGTGATGTACCAGTTCGGGCCGGGACCCGAGGAATCGACCCGCACCTTCGTCCAGTACACCCTCGAACAGGGCTTCACCAGCTACCGCGTGGGCTACGCCTCCGCGATCTCCTTCATCCTCTTCATCATCGTCGCGGCCGTCGCCCTCGGGCGGATGTGGCTGCTGCGCAACCGCGAGGAGGGCACGCCCCGATGACGACAGCGACGACGAACCCGACGGCCGAGCGGCCGACCCCCCTCCTCCGCAAGCCGCGCAGCACCTGGACCCCGGCCCAGATCGCCCTGACCCTGGTGGCGGCGGCCCTCTCCCTCCTCTGGCTGGCCCCGCTGGCCTGGGCGCTGTCCACCTCGCTCAAGACCCCCACCGACTCGGTGACCTCCCCGCGCTGGATCCCGCAGGACTTCACGGCGGAGTCCTGGAAGGCGGTGATCGAGGCCGGCAACATCCCCAACTGGTTCGTGAACTCGGTGGTCGTGTCGGTCTGCGTCACCTTCATCGTCCTGGCGGTCGCCTCCCTCGCGGGCTACGGCTTCGCCCGCACGGAGTTCCGGGGCAAGTCGGCCCTGCTGGCGCTGACGATGGCGGGCCTGATGTTCTCCCCGGCGATCCTCGGCGTCCCGCTCTTCACCACGGTCCAGTCGCTCGGCATGGTCGACACCTACTGGGGCATGATCCTGCCGCAGTGCGCCCCGGCGGCGATGGTCTACATCCTCTACAAGTTCTTCCAGTCGCTGCCCCGCGAACTGGAGGAGGCGGCCTTCATCGACGGCGCGGGCCGCTGGCGGATCTTCTTCACGATCGTCCTGCCGCTGTCCAAGCCCTCCCTCTCGGCGGTCGGCATCTTCACCTTCATCGCCTCCTGGAACAACTTCCTCTGGCCGTACATGGTGACCAACAACCCCGACCTGATGACCATGCCGAACGGCATCGCCACCGTGCAGAACGCCTTCGGCATCGTCTGGCCCCAGCTCATGGCCGGCGGCCTGCTGGCGGGCCTCCCGCTGATCGTCGTGTTCGTCTTCTTCCAGAGCCAGATCGTCAAGGGCGTGGCCCACACGGGACTGGCGGGACAGTAAGGAGATCCGGTGCGCCTCAGTCTCAGATCCGCGACGACCCTGCTGATCGCGGCGGTCGTCACCCTGCTCCCGGGCACGGCCCGGGCCGACGTCACCTACCCCGACCCGCAGCCGATCACGGGCCAGCAGATCATCCACGACCCGACGGTGCTCCGCCTCAAGTCCGGCGGCTACGTGGCCTATTCGACCGGCGGCGTCATCGGGGCCCGCACATCGAGGGACCGCGTCCGGTGGGACGACGCGGGCAACGCCTTCGACCGGCCGCCGAGTTGGTGGTACGAGTACAACGACACCGGCGACCCCTGGGCCCCCGACCTCTCCTACCGGGCCGGCCGCTACTGGCTGTACTACGCGGTCTCCTCCTGGGGCACCAACCACTCGGCGATCGGCGTGGCCACCTCCCCGAGCGGCCTCCCCGGCACCTGGACCGACCACGGCAAGGCCTTCGCCTCCGAACGCACGGACTCGTGGAACGCCATCGACCCGGCCCTGATCCAGGCCGACGGCCGCCTGTGGATGAGCTTCGGCTCGTACTGGACAGGCATCCGCATGGTCGAACTCGACCCGAGAACGGGCAAGGCGCTGCCGGACGCGCAGGTCCACCATCTGGCGACCCGCCCGGACGCCCCCTACGCGGTCGAGGGCCCGTACATTGTCAAGCACGGCCGCCACTACTACCTCTTCGCCTCCTACGACACCTGCTGCGCGGGCGTGAACTCCACCTACAGGATCAGGGTGGGCAGATCGACGTCGGTGACGGGCCCGTACGTCGACAGCACGGGCAAGCCCCTGCTGGAGGGCGGCGGCGACCTGCTGCTGGCCGGCCACGGCCGCTACGTCGGCACCGGCGGAGAATCGATCTTCAAGGACAGGGGCAGAGATGTCCTGGCGTACCACTACTACGACGCGGCGGACGGCGGCACGCCGAAGCTGGGGCTGAACACCCTGACCTGGAAAAAGAACGGCTGGCCGGCAGTCCTTTAGGGGCGCGGGCAACCCCCGCCCACCCGCACCCGCCGACGAAACCGCACCCCCTCCCCGAAAGGCGCACATGCACACCGCCCAGTTCACCCTCGACCCCGCTTTCAAGGTCGGCGAAGTAAACCCCCGGCTCTTCGGCAGCTTCGTGGAACACCTCGGCCGCTGTGTGTACACGGGCCTCTTCGAACCCGACCACCCCACCGCCGACGAGGCGGGCCTGCGCCAGGACGTCCTGGAGCTCGTCCGCGAACTCGGCGTCACGGCCATCCGCTACCCCGGCGGCAACTTCGTCTCGGGCTACAAGTGGGAGGACTCGGTGGGCCCGGTGGCGGACCGCCCCCGCCGCCTGGACCTCGCCTGGCGCTCGACGGAGACGAACCGCTTCGGGCTCTCCGAGTACATCGCCTTCCTGAAGAAGGTCGGCCCGCAGGCCGAGCCCATGATGGCGATCAACCTCGGCACGCGGGGCGTGGCGGAGGCCCTGGAACTCCAGGAGTACGCCAACCACCCGGCCGGCACGGCGCTCTCGGACCTCCGCGCCGACCACGGCGACAAGGACCCGTTCGGCATCAGGCTCTGGTGTCTGGGCAACGAGATGGACGGCCCCTGGCAGACCGGCCACAAGACCGCCGGGGAGTACGGCCGCATCGCCGCCGAGACCGCTCGCGCCATGCGCCAGCTGGACCCGTCCGTGGAACTGGTCGCCTGCGGCTCCTCCAGCCAGTCCATGCCGACCTTCGCCGAGTGGGAGGCGACGGTCCTCGCGGAGACGTACGACCTGGTCGACTACATCTCTCTGCACGCCTACTACGAGCCCCAGGACGGCGACGTCGACTCCTTCCTGGCCTCCGCCGTGGACATGGAGTCGTTCATCGAGAACGTCGTCGCCACCTGCGACCACATCGGCGCGAAGCTCAAGTCGAAGAAGAAGATCAACCTCTCCTTCGACGAGTGGAACGTCTGGTACATCTCGGGGTGGCACGCGATCGAGAACTCCGGCGCGCGGGACTGGGCGGAGGCCCCCCGTCTGCTGGAGGACAACTACAGCGTCATGGACGCCGTCGTCTTCGGCTCCCTCCTCATCGCGCTGCTCCGGCACGCCGACCGGGTGACGGTCGCCTGTCTCGCCCAGCTCGTCAACGTCATCGCGCCGATCCTCACCGAGCCGGGCGGCCCGGCCTGGCGGCAGACGACGTTCTTCCCGTTCGCGCAGGCCTCGAAGCACGGCCGCGGCACGGTCCTCGACGTTCGGGTGGACTCGCCGACGTACGAGACGGCGAAGTACGGCGAGGCGGACCTGCTGCACGCGACCGCCGTCCGCGCCGAGGACGGCACGGTCACCGTCTTCGCCGTCAACCGCAGCCGCACCGAGCCGCTGCCCCTCCAAGTCGGGCTGAACGGGCTGGACCTGACGTCGGTCGTCGAGCACAGCGTGCTCGCGGACGCCGACCCGGACGCGCGCAACACGCTCGCCGACCCCGAGCGGGTCGCCCCGCACGCGGCGGAGGGGACCGCGCTGACGGACGGCCGGCTGACGGCGACGCTGGAGCCGCTGTCCTGGAACGTGATCAGGCTGGCGTGACGGGCTCCGGTGCGGGGATGACCTCACAATGGGGTCATGAGGATCTCGGCAAGGGCGGACTACGCGGTACGGGCGGTGCTGGAGCTCGCCGTGCGGCAGGGCGGCGGCGACCCGGTGAAGGCGGAGTCGATCTCCGCCGAGCAGGACATCCCGCACAAGTTCCTGGAGGGGATCCTCGGCGATCTGCGGCGCGGCGGGATCGTCGACAGCCGGCGCGGCGGCGGAGGCGGCTACCGGCTGGCCCGTGATCCGGCGGCGATCACGGTCGCGGACGTGATCAGGGCGGTGGACGGCCCGATCGTGTCCGTACGCGGCGAACGTCCGACGGGCCTGACGTACACGGGCTCCGCGCAGCCCCTGCTGCCGCTGTGGATCGCGTTGCGGGCGAACGTGCGCCGGGTCCTGGAGGGCGTCACGATCGCCGACATCGCGGCGGACGCGCTGCCGGCCCCGGTGAAGGAGCTGGCGGCGGAACCCGCGGCCTGGGAGAACCCCTGACGGCTGTGCGGGCCGCCGCTCTCGTGAAGCGGCGGCCCGGCACTGCGGGGTTTACGCGTGCCTGATCAGGCGGAGTCGACGCCCACGGTCAGCGTCGCCTTGTAGCCGTCGGACACGCTGGAGCCGAGGGCGGTCAGGGTGAGCAGCCCGGAGGACGCGCCGCCGTCGTCGTAGATGCTGTCGTTGGCCAGCGTCGTCTCCTTGGTGGTGTTCGCGGAGTACGGCGAGGTGGCCTGGATCTCCTCGTTGATGTCGGCGTCGAAGAAGAGCTGACCTGTGTGGATGACGTCGCCGCCGGTGTACGAGTCGTCGGTGAGCGTCACCTCGGTGTGCACCCGCATGTGGACGTGCACGGCGCGGGAGACGTAGTGGCCGGGCCAGATCGAGGTGATGCTGCACTGGCCGTTCGCGTCGGTCATCTGACCGCCGCGCAGGAAGGTGCCGTTGTCCTCCTCGGTGTGGCCGTTGCCGCCCACGAAGCCGGAGTACTCGCCCAGCGCGTCGCAGTGCCAGATCTCGACCAGCGCGTCGGCGAGCGGCGCACAGTCGTTGGCCTGGTCGACGACGGTGAAGGTGTACTGGACCTCGAAGCCCTCCTTGTCCTCCCGGATGTCCTCGCGGACGAGGGCGCCGTCCAGGGAGTACGGGCCCTCGGTGACCTCGGCGTTGAGGGTGCAGACGCCGCTGGACGCGCTGGTCGCGGCCTCGGCCTCGGTGGCCGCGGTGGTGCTGTCGGCGGTGCTGTCGGCCGCCGAGGCGAACCCGGCGACGGCGAGGCCGCCGGCCGCGGCGACCGCGGTGCCGCCGATCAGGACGCGGCGCCGCTTCATGCTCTTGTCGAGCCGGTGCTTGCCCGGCTGGTTGTCGTTGGTGTCGATGGACTCGTCGTGGTGCTCGGTGTTTCCCGTCATGCAGAGGAAGTTAGAAGCGGACCTGAGGAAATCCTTAATGCGGGGCTGTGCAGGACCTGGGGATGCAACGGTCAACTGCCTTCCTTTCCACGTTAGTTCGGACATGGTTCGGACATGGCTCGGACATGGCGAAACACCGGACGCCGGATCCGCGATCTCTCTAGCGTTGAGCTGCGCCGCACCGATCCGAGGGAGACATATGGCAGACGACCGCGTCGAACTGGCCGACGCCGTACAGGCGGTGAGAGATGAGCTGATCACGGCCGCGAGCCGCGCGACCGGGCAGGACGTCGTCTTCGAACTGGGCGACATCGAGCTGGAGTTCACCGTCGAGATCCGCAAGGAGACCGCGGGCGGTCTCAAGGTGAAGGCATATGTCTTCGAGGCGGGAGCGGACGCCCGGGGCGGCAGCTCCAGCACCCACAAGGTCGCGGTCACCCTCAAGGCCCTGGACGCGCGTACCGGGCAGCCGTGGAAGGTGGGGAACGAGAGCAGGGGGAGCGTGGCGCGCTTCGGGCGCAGCGGTGACGGGCGGTGATCGCAGGGACGGCGCTGGGCCGGGTCGTCGCCGTGCGGGCCGACGGCCAGGGGAGCGGTGTGCTCATCGACACCCACTTCGTGCTGACGGCCCGGCACCTGGTGCAGGGGCATGACCTCATCGAGGTGATCCACCCGTCCGGCTCGGCGGTGGAGTGCACGGTCGAGTGGGCGGACGACTCCTTCGACGTCGCGCTGCTGCATGCCAGGGAGCGGGTGATCGCGCCCGAGAGCGAAGCCGCCCTGGGGGTCTTCCGCAACGGCCGGATCGACACCGGCCAGCCCGTCCCGCACTGCCAGATCGTCGGCTTCCCGGGGGTCCAGCGCTACGGGGAGCGCGGTGAGGAGCTGGAGTTCGACCAGTACCGTGCGACCGTGCTGCCGATGGCCGGACGGATGCGCGACCTTCTCGTCTGCGAGCTCGACCGGCCGGCCGCGGCGGAGCGGGGCCGCGAGGCCTCGCCGTTGCAGGGACTGTCGGGCGCGCCCGTCTTCGCCGGGGAGGTGCTGCTCGGCGTCGTGACCCAGATACCGCGCGGCCGGCATCACCTGCGGATCGAAGCCGCCCCGATCGAGGCGGCGTTGAGCGTGTCGCGCAGTTCGGGATTCGCGATCCCCTGGTTCGAGGCGGTGACCGAGGTCCATCCCCAGGACCAGCTGTTCGAGAACCGCTATGCGGCCGACCTGAGTTCGCAGTACCGCAAGACGGAGATCTTCGGGATCGACGACCTCGGCAGAAGCGAATCGCGCTGGGATCTCGACACCGCCTATCTGAGCCTGCAGGCCGACGAGCCCCGGATCCTCGCGGACAGCGGTTCCAGGACGTCCGACACCTCGCCGCAGCGCATCGACAGTCTGCTGACCGCTCGTCCCCGCGTTCTGCTGCGGGGCGAGGCCGGGGCCGGCAAGACCACCCTCGTCTGGTGGCTCGCGGCGCACGCGGCGAACGGCACCCTCGGGCCGGAACTCGCCGAACTGAACGGCCTCGTCCCCTTCGTCATCCCGCTGCGGGAGATGTACGCCCGCGGCGGACGATTCCCCACGGTCTCGGAGCTGCCGTCCGTCGGCCGGGGCATCACGGACGGCGCACCCCACGGCTGGACCCGCCGGGTTCTGGAAGCCCGCCGGGCACTGCTCCTGGTGGACGGGCTGGACGAGGTCCCGGGCCGACAGCGGGAGGAGGCCCGCCGCTGGCTCTCCGCCCTCCTCGACCGCTACCAGTTCACCCGCTGCCTGGCGACCGTCCGCCCCAACGCCGTCGAGAAGGACTGGCTGGCGCAGGACGGCTTCGCGGAGCTGACGCTGCTCCCCATGAGCGACGAGGACATCACCACCTTCGTCGGTGCCTGGCACGACGCGGCCCGGCTGGAATGCGATCACCTCTTCGACACCCGGCGCGGCGTCGACGAGCGGAAGCTGCTGACCACCCTGGAGCAGGACCTGATCCACCAGCTGGGCCGGAACGCCGCGCTGCGCGACATGGCCCGCACGCCCCTGCTCTGCGCCGTGATCTGTGCGCTGCACCGCCGTCGGCGGGGCCTGCTGCCCACCACCCGCTGGTCGCTCTACCGGGCCGCCCTCGCGATGCTCCTCGGCGGCCGGGACGCCGGCCGGGGCGTCCTGCACACCGACCACGTCACCCTCGACTCCGACCTGCAGCACGAGTTGCTCCAGCGGCTCGCCGTCTGGCTGGTGCGTACCGGACAGCAGCAGCTGACCCGCGCCCAGGCCATCCGGCAACTCGAACCGGCGATACGGGACGTGGACCAGCTCCGCGACGAGGAGACGCCCGAGCGGGTGCTGCTCTTCCTGCTGCACCGGAGCGGGCTGCTCAGGGAGCGCACGAACGACACCATCGAGTTCATCCACCGCACGTTCCAGGACTACCTCGCCGCGAAGGAGCTCCACGAGAGCGGATACGTCCTGGAGCTCCTGAAGCACGCGGAGGACGAGACGTGGAGCGACGTGATCGTCCTGGCCGTCGGCCATGCCACGCGCAAGGACGCCCATCACCTCGTCGAGGAACTGGTCCGGCGCGGGGACGCCGTCGCGAAGAGGGTGCAACGGTGGCACTTCCATCTGCTGGCGGCGCGGTGCGCGACGAGCCTCCTGTCGCTGGACGAGCGGCTGATGGGCGGGGTGCGGGACCGGGTCCGCAGCCTGATGCCGCCGCAGGGCGGCACGGAGGTCAGCGAGGTCACGGAGCTGGGCGACTGGGGCGTGGAGACGCTGCCCGGCCCGGACGGCCTGAGCGAGGAGACCGCCAGGAAGATCGTCGCGGTGCTCGTGCGGATCCGCACCGCACGAGCCCGGCAGGCGCTCAGACGATTCGCACCGCACCCGGCCGAGGACGTCCGACGGGACGTCGTGACGGGCTGGGCCCTGCAGCCCACCGAGGAATACGCCCGTGACGTGCTGGCCGGGATGCACTGTCCGCTGCTCCGGGTCCGGCTGCCCTCGGAGCTGGCCTGTCTCACCCGGTTCGGCTCCATCCGGCGGCTGGTCGTCAGCGGCCCCCACTCGGCGGAGGAACTCGAGGCCACGCTTCCGGTGGACGGGATCGAAGAGATCGAGATTCGGGCCAACGCGGCGGTGGAGCATCTGGAATTCCTGCGCAGGCGCGGCGATCTGCGGAATCTCGTGCTGTCCGGCTGTACCTCCCTGCGGGATCTCCGGGTGCTGCCCGACCTGAATCTGACCTCTCTCTCCCTACGGGTCCAGGGCTTCTCCCGGGAGCAGCTCGGGCTGCTGGCCGGGATGCGCGAACTGCGCGGACTCGCCCTTTCCGGAGTGCCCAGGCAAGGCTGGGCGGCCCTGCGGCCGCACAGCGGGGTGCGCGAGTTGAGCGTGACCTCGGAACACGACGAGTGGCTCGCGGATCTCGACGGCTGGGCGAGCCTTCGCCGTCTGCACGCGGACATCGCGGGCCGGGACGTTCCGGAGATCGTGCAGGCGGTGTCCCGATCCCCCCAGGTCGAGGACCTGGCGCTGGCCATCCGCTCGCTGCAGGAACTGCTGCCGGCCGCCCCACTGCCGCAGATCCGGAATCTGGAGCTGTCCGGCCTCATCGAATACGGCCATCTGTCCCAGCTGCGCCGGGTGTTCCCCGGGATGAGAAGGCTGCATCTGTCGTTCGACCCCTATTCGCGGGCCCCGCAGTCATTGGACCTGACGCCGTTGCTGGACATCCCCGACCTCGTCGTCCATCTCGTCGGTATCAGCCGCGAGGGGGCCGGCATCGCCGGAGCCAAGGAATTCGGTCCCCGGCTCGCGATCTCCGCGATCTCCGCCGTACGCCTGGCGGAGGTGTGAACGGGCCCGGGTGAATGGCCGGAGTTCGACCTGACTGTGGTTCAGGGGGCTCCCTACGATGCGATCGCCCCGGTTCTTCACAGCAGCTTCACAGTTTTTCCGTGGAGCCGACGCTGCGTGCAGCCGGGCGCTGCCACCCCCCACCCTTCGATCGAAGGAGAGATCATGGCAAGTGGGCTGCTCCTGGGCGGCGCGGTCGCCGCTCTCATCACAGCGGCGATACCCGCGCACAACTCGTCCCCCGTTTTCGACAACCCGCCGCCGGACAGGATCGTCATCGACGTCGCGACCGTGAACGGCTCGGGCTGTCCGGCCGGTACGGCGGCGGTCGCCGTCTCCGAGGACAACACCGCGTTCACGGTGACCTACAGCGACTACCTCGCCCAGGTCGGCGGGAGCTCCAACCCCACCGCCTTCCGTAAGAACTGCCAGCTCAACCTGGTCGTCCACGTGCCGTCGGGCTTCACGTACGCCATCGCCAAGGCGGACTACCGCGGCTACGCCTCGCTCCAGTCGGGCGCGAGCGCCGTCCAGCGGGCCTCGTACTACTTCCAGGGCTCGTCGCAGACGGTGTTCAAGAACCACAACTTCAGCGGCTCCCTCAACGACAACTGGCAGGCGACCGACACCACCGACTGGGCCCAACTGGTCTGGGCCCCCTGTGGAGTCCAGCGCAACTTCAACATCAACACCGAGCTCCGGGTCAACGCCGGCACCTCGACGCCGAGCAAGGTCAGCTTCATGACCATGGACTCGACCGACGGCGACCTCAGCACCGTCTACCACATGGCCTGGCAGCAGTGCCCGGCCAAGTGAGCCCGCGCTAGCGGATCGCGGTCCGCGTCGGGCACGCCGACTGGGCGTCACCAGGACTTCGGTGACGCCCAGCCGGTCATGCGGTGCTCAGCTCTCGGTGGTGCTCAGCTCTCGGCGCTCAGCTCTCCACGCCCAGTGTCAGCGTCCCCGCGTAGCCCGAGGACGTCGAGCTGCCCAGGGCCGTCAGGGTCACCAGGCCCGACGCGGCCCCTCCGTCGTCGTAGATGGAGTCCTGGGCGAGGGTGGTGCGGGTGACCGTGTTGGTCGAGTACGGGGAGACGGCCGCGACGGCGGTCGTGATCGTCTCGCTGAAGAAGAGCTGACCGGTGTGCAGTTCCTGGCCGCCGGTGAACGAGCCGTCCGAGGTCAGGGTGACGTTCGTGTGCACCTTGATGTGGATGTGGATGCAGCGGCCCCGGTACCACCCGGGGTAGATCGTGGTGAGCGATGCGACGCCGCTGGAGTTGGTCAGGACTCCGCCGCGCAGGAAGGTGCCGCTGTCCGGCTCGCTGTGGCCGTTGCTGCCGACGAAGCCGGAGTACTCGCCGAGGGCGTCGGCGTGCCAGATCTCCACGAGCGCGTTGGACAGGGGCACGCAGGTGTCGTCGTCGACGACCGTGAGGGTCAGCTTCAGCGGGATGCCCGCCTTGCCCTCGGTGATGTCGGCGCGGACGTACTGTCCGTCGAGGTAGTAGGGGCCTTCGGTCATCTCCTTCGTGAGGGTGCAGACGGCCGCGGCGGCGACGGGGGCGGTGTCCGGCTGCTGCTCGGCGGTCGGGGCGGTGACGGCGGCGGTGGCGCCGACGGCCAGCGTCGCGGCGGTGGCGCCCGAGGCGATCAGCACGGTGCGCCGGCCGATGGGGTGGTCGGATTCGTGGGGGGTTCCGTTGGGGTTTCCCGTCATGTCTGTCATGAACACGGCACCGTAGGAAGGGTTCCTGTTGAGAGGCTGTCAGTTAGGCAAAGTGAGTGCTCGTCAAGTTACTTGCCGGGCAAGTGTCGACACAAGACTGCCGCCCTCCGGTTGGCCCGGAGGGCGGCAGCGCACGTCCCGCCCCTCTCGGCTCAGGACAGCAGCTTGATCGCCTGCCAGCCGCCGGTGCCCACGGCCACCGGCGGGCCCACCGGCCCGGTCCTGCGGCCCGGCAGGAACTCCAGGCCCGCCGCGGTGTTCGCCGTCGTCGTCCACAGGTCGGAGACGCCGTCGCCGTCGGAGTCGCCGTAGGCGGTGATCAGCGGCCGGGCCGCCGTCGTCCAACCGGTCGCGTACGCGGTGCGGTTGGCGATCGCGCCCAACGACGCCGGGTCGGTGCCGCCGTCGGTGACCCCGTCGCCGTCCGCGTCGCCCGGGCTGCGCCCGTGGTAGACCCACAGCTCGCCGCCCGCCGTGTTGCGGGCGATCAGGTCGGTGAAGCCGTCGCCGTCCACATCGCCGGGGGAGGCGAGCTGCATCCCGCTCCAGCCCGCGGTCCCGATGAGGTAGCCGGAGTCGAGCGTGCCGCTGAAGCTGCCCGGCATGAACCAGAGCTGGTCGCCGATGACCGCCACGAAGTCCGGGTAGCTCGCCTCGGCGTCCGCCGTGACGTCGCCGACCGAGACGATCTGCTTGATGGTCGCCGGGTCGGTCGCCACGTCTGTCTCCGGGTCCGGGAAGACGTACACCTCCTGCTTGGTGTCCTCGGTGAACTCGCCCTGTCCGCTGTTCGGGTAGAGCCACAGCTTGCCGTCGGAGCGGCGGGCCACCAGGTCCTCGTAGAAGTCCTCGGTCCAGTCGCCGCGGTGGGTCAGCAGCGCGCCGTTCCAGCTGCCGTCGGAGGACAGCGGGACCATCGTCGCCAGCCTTCCGGCACCCGTCCCGCCGTACAGCCGCAGGTTGTTCGTGCCGTCGACGGCGAAGAGGTCGGGCATGCCGTCGCCGTTGACGTCACCGGGCTTGTCCGTGACGCCGGGGCTCTTCACATAGAAGCGGTACGGGTAGACCGGGCCGACGTTGCCGCCCGCGTCCTTCAGCCGTACGTACAGCGTGTGCGGTCCCGGGGTGAGCGGGGTGATCTTCGCCTGGGCCGGGCCGCCCTTGGCCGCGGGCTTCGCCGGGCTGCTCGGCGGGGTGCGGTCCAGGCCGTACAGGTACTCGGTGGTGTCCGACACGCCGTTCGCGCCGAACTCGAAGGTGCCCTCGGTGCGGGCCAGCGCGCCCTCGACCGGCTCGACGTCGGCCGTCGTCTCGGGGTAGAGGTCGTCCTTGGAGTCGACCAGCGGCATCACGGTCGGCGCGTTCGGGTCGAAGCCGAAGCGGCAGCCGGCCGCGCCCGCCGTCGGCGTCCAGTCGGAGGCGAAGCCGTCGTCCGAGACGTCCTCGGCCTGCGCCTTCCAGGAGAACTGCCCGCCGCTCGCGCCCTTGTGCTGGTTGAGCAGCGCCTTCGGCACGGTGATCCGCGCCTGCGCGCCCTTGGAGTCGGTCGACTTGACGGTGACCTTCACCCGCTTGTCGAAGAAGATCCCCGGCGAGACGGCGTGCTTGCCGGTCGCCCACAGGTGGAACTGGACGTTGACCGAACCGCCGTCCGGGTCCCACACCTGCGCGGTGAGCGTCACGTCCGTGTTGCCGACCGTCACGTACGAGGAGCCGTTGCCGCACTCGTTCGCGCCGACCTTGGTGCTGGGGATGGTGTCCAGCGCCCACGGGGCCTTCGCCCGGCGGTTGAACTCGACGATCAGCTTGGCGTCCGGCTTGAACTTCTTCCAGCTGTACTCGTCCTTGGCGTCCTCCGCGCTCTGCGGGGCGCGCAGCCCGAAGGTGATGCTCGACCACTTGCTCGCCGCCGCCTTGACGGCCGCGTCCTTGGCGTCGAAGTCGACGGCCGCGTTCGGGCAGCCGAACGTCTCGTTGCCGTGGGCGACGCTGCGGCTGTCCTGCCGCGTCGACCAGGAAGGCTGCTTGTTCCAGGTGGTCGCCGAGCTGATCGCGCCCGTCAGATACAGCTCGACCGGCTTGGGCGTGCAGGACCAGGAGTGCGTCTCGGTGATCTGGAACTGCGCGTCGATCACCTTCACGCCCGCCAGGAACTTGGAGCCCACGCGGAAGAACGAGCGGGCCGTGCCGCCCGTGGACGACTCGTAGCCGACGCGCGCCTCGCTCGTCGTGCCGCCGTCCCAGCCGGTGCCGTTCCAGTAACTGCTGGTCGGATGCGGCTTGTAGGCGATCGTCCAGGCCTCGCGGGTGCCCGTCATCCGCGGGTCGATGTAGACCGGGAACTCGGTCTCCGGAGCGTCGAGCAGCTTCTGATCGGGTGTCAGGGAGATACGGCCGTCGGCCACTTCGACGCCGACCTCACTGCTCCTGGTGCCCGGGGTGAGCGGGGACGGGTCGGAGACGGGACCCGAGGTGTCGACAGCTGCGGCCGACGCCCCCGATCTGGCCGTTTTCGAAGTCGAGGCCGTCGGTGTCGGCGGCGCCTGTTCCGTCGTCCCCGACGAGTCCCACATCCGGGCCGTGGAGGAGGCGAACACCGTCTGCCCGGCCGCGTTGACCGCGGTGAGCGTGCCTGTCTCCGCGTTCTTGCGCAGGTCGAGGCCCTCGGTGCGCAGACCGAAGTCGATCTCCTTGAGCTCCGGGCGGTCGGCCGCCTCGGGCGTCTTGACGATCAGGGCCTGGCTGAAGCCGTCCAGGCTCGCCTTCACGGCCAGGTCGACGCCCGGGAAGACCTCCCGGTAGGTCGCCGTCGCGCCGTCCAGCACCGGCTCGGGAAGGGCGGTCGGCCAGGTCAGGGCCAGTTCGCCGCCCCGGTCGGAGAGCGTCACCAGAGCGTTGTCGCCGCCGGCCGAGAAGGTGACCCGGCCGGGCGCCGCCTTTGGCTGGATCCGGCCGGACGCCTCGGCGAGGGTGGTGTCCACCGGCGTCCAGACGCCCTCGCGCTTCACCCGCACGGGCAGGGTGTGCTGGGTGTGGCGGAGGTTGCCGTTGGGTAGTGCATGGGTCTCGCTGGTCTCGGTGCGCTCGGACACCAGCTCCACGGGCTCGCCGGTCTCGGCGGCCTGCTGGAGAGCGTGCTGCTCGGGGTCGGCGGCGGCGGTCGCGGCCGACACCGGTGAGGTCGGCGGTGTCAGGCCGAGCGTCCCGCCGGCGATCGCCGCGACCAGCGCGGCGCGCGCTAACCGCCGGGTCCGGTGTGGTCTTCGGGATGGTGCAGGCATGGGCGAATCCCCCCGGAGTTCGTTGCCGTGCGTGCCCCCGACCGGGGGCCGCGACGCCGAACAGTACCCGCGGTCATAGGCATTCCTTTGCCAACTCATAGCGAAAGTGGGGATTGTCGCATTGCCTGTGTATTACTTGTGCGAGTGATCGACAGCGCTTACTGTCTGACCGTTCAACACTCGGTCACACAGAGTGAGGGGGAGGTCCTTTTGTGGACCACTTGATAAGACAACTGCGCTATTTCGGTCATTGGACCAGATCCGTCTCCCTGTTAGTGGGGCTCGTGCTGTTCGTCGGGCTGATACCCGACGACGCCAGCGCCGCCGACGGGAGCACCCGGATCTCCGACGTCAAGCGCGACCGTTCCGTACCCGGCCAGGACTTCGACAAGAAGCGGCCCGCTACGCGCGACGAGGCCACGGGCGCCTTCAAGCCCGCCGCGGGGATCGTCCCCGCCCGCACCTTCACCACCCTGGTGACGGACCGCAGCGACAAGCTCCCGAAGAAGGCGCCGCTGACCACCGGCGCCGACCAGGGGGCGACTGCCGTACAGAGCGGCCCGGTGAAGGTCCGTCAGGCAGCCCGCGGCAAGTCCGCCCGCGCCGCCGCCGCACCCGGCGGCGCCGTCCAGGTCCAGGTCAGGGACGCGGCCGCCGCCCGCAAGGCCGGTGTGCAGGGCCTGCTGTTCACGGCGGCCCCCGAGCAGAACGGCCTGGGACCCGCCGCCTCCGGCGCGGTCGAACTGGAGCTGGACTACGCGTCGTTCAAGGACACCTTCGGCGGAGACTGGGGTTCCCGGCTCCGCCTCTACCGGCTTCCGGCCTGTGCGCTGACCACGCCCGAACTGGAACGCTGCCGTACCCGCACCCCGCTGCCGGGCGCCAACGACGCGTCCGCGCACACCGTTTCGGGCGCCACCGACCTGACGGCGGCGTCCACCGCGGCCGCCAGGTCCACCGCCGCCGCCGCGCCCGCCGTGTTCGCGGCCGCCGCCGAGGCCGCAGGGCCGGGCGGCAACCACGGCGCCACCTCGCTGTCGCCGTCCGGCTCCTGGATGGCGGGCTCCTCGTCCGGCGGCTTCTCCTGGAGCTACCCGATCGAGGCGCCCGAGGTCCCCGGCGGCCCGCAGCCCGAGGTCGAACTCTCCTACAGCTCCCAGGCGGTGGACGGCCGCACCGCCTCCACCAACGGACAGTCCTCCTGGCTCGCCGAGGGCTGGGACTACGAGCCGGGCTTCATCGAGCGCCGCTTCCGCTCCTGCTCGGACGACAAGGACCCGATCAAGGACGGCAACGGGGCCGAGCAGAAGCCCAACAACACCGGTGACAGCGGCGACCTGTGCTGGGGCTCCGACCACGTCGTGATGTCCCTGGGCGGCAACACCGCCGAACTCGTCAAGAAGGACGGCACCGACGAGTGGCGTCCGGCCGACGACGACGGCACCCGTCTGCAGCACAAGTCCGGTGCCGCCAACGGCGCGAACGGCGGCGAGTACTGGGTCCTGACCACCACCGACGGCACCCAGTACCACTTCGGCCTGAACAAGCTGCCCGGCGCGCCCGACGGCACGGTCACCAACTCGGCCCTCACGGTGCCGGTGTTCGGCAACCACCCGGGCGAGCCCTGCCACGCCACGGCGTTCATGGACTCCGACTGCTACCAGGCCTACCGCTGGAACCTGGACTACGTGGTCGACCCGCTCGGCGACGCCATGACCCTGTGGTGGAACAAGCGGACCAACTACTACGGCCAGAACATGAAGGCCGACCAGCAGATCCCCTATACCCGGTTCGCGGAGCTCGACCGTATCGACTACGGCCTGCGCTCCGACAAGCTGTTCGGCGTCCAGCCGGCCGGCCGGGTCGCCTTCACCGCCACCGAACGCTGCATCCCCACCGCCGCGTTCGACTGCACCGAGCCCAAGCGGACCGCGGCCAACGCCAAGCACTGGCCGGACGTGCCGCTGGACCAGGAGTGCCTGTCGGGCGCCAAGTGCACCGACAAGTACTCCCCGACCTTCTGGACGACCAAGCGCCTGACGAAGATCACCGCCAGCGTGCTCTCCGGCAGCGCCCTCAAGCCCGTCGACTCCTGGACGCTGGAGCAGTCCTACCCGGCCACCGGCGACGGCACCTCCCCGGCCCTGTGGCTGGACGCCATCGCCCGCACCGGACACGGCGCCGGCGGCAGCGCCGCCATGCCGAAGGTCACCTTCGCCGGCATCCAGCTGGACAACCGCGTCGACAAGGTGGAGGGCCTGCCGCCCTTCTCCCGCTACCGGGTGCACGCGATCGACACCGAGACCGGCGGCCGGATCGGCGTCACCTACTCGGCGCGCGACTGCCAGGCCCTGGAGCCGAAGCGGATGCCGGCCTCGCCCGAGTCCAACACCATGCGCTGCTTCCCGCAGTACTGGACGCCCAAGGGCGCCCTCAACCCGGTGAAGGACTGGTTCCACAAGTACGTCGTCACCGAGGTCCGCGAAGAGGACCTGGTCACCGACAGCCCCGCCAAGGTCACCTCGTACGAGTTCCTCGGCGGCGCCGGATGGGCCTACGACGACAGCGAGTTCACCGAGAACAAGCACCGCACCTGGTCGCAGTACCGCGGCTATGAACGCGTCCGCACCCGCCAGGGCACGGGCGACGACGTCAAGCAGCTCACCGAGCACCGCTACTACCGCGGCCTGCACGGCGACAAGCTGCCCTCCGGCACCCGCAACTCGTCGGTGACCGACAGCGAGGGCAAGACGTACAGCGATCTCCCGCAGTACCAGGGCCAGTTGCTGGAGCAGATCGGCTACGAGTCCGACGGCGGCCCCGTCGACTCGGCCACCGTCACCACCCCCTGGGCCGTGAAGACCGCGACCCGGACCCGCGCCGGAACCACGCCTCTCGAGGCCTGGATGACCCGCCCGGAGAGCGTCCGCACCCGCGAGCGCGTCAAGGGCGACACCTGGCGCACCACCACCGAGACCACCAAGTACGACAGCTACGGCCTGCCGTACGAGGTCGAGGAGAAGTCCCCCGGCGGCAAGCTCCGCTGCTCCACGGTCGCCTACGCCCGCAACACCACGGCGTATCTGATCGAGCCCGAGTCGCGGGAGCGGACCACGCTGGGCGCCTGCGGCGCCGCGAACGCCGAGGTCGTCGAGGACACCCGGACGTTCTACGACAACCTGGCCTTCGGCGCGGCCCCCACCAAGGGCCTGCCCACCGAGGTCCAGGAGCTCAACGGCACGGGCGACGGCTTCATCACCATCGACCGCACCGAGTACGACATCCACGGCCGCGAGACGGCGACGTACGACGCGGACAACCGCAAGACGTGGATGGAGTACACGCCGACCACGGTGACCCGGCCGACCAAGCAGGTCTCGCACGACCCGCTCGGGTTCACCGAGACCACGGTCTTCGACGACGTCCGCGGCCTGCCGCTGACCGAGACGGACGCCAACGGCAGGACGGCCACCATGGAGTACGACCCGCTGGGCCGGCTCCTCAAGGTCTGGGAGATCGACCGCGACCCGGCGACCCAGACCCCGACGGCCACGTACGACTACACCGTGCGCCGCGACGGTCCGACGATCGTCACCTCGCGCACGCTGAAGGACAACGGCCAGTACGCGGTCTCGTACGAGATCCTCGACGGCCTGCTGCGCGAGCGGCAGACGCAGGACGAGGCGGTCGGCGCGGGCCGGATCGTGAACGACGTCTTCTACGACAGCGTGGGCCGTCCGTGGAAGCAGAACGAGGGGTACTACAACTCGGCCGAGCCCGAGGCGAAGCTCCTCCAGGTCGGCGACAACGAGGTGCCGTCCCAGAGCCGCACGACCTTCGACGGACTGGGCCAGCCCACCGCCGAGGTCACCTACTACCGCGGCACGGAGAAGCTCCGCACGACGACCGAACGCGACGGCGACGTCTCCACGACGATCCCGCCGGCGGGCGACACCGTCACGGCCGTCTTCGAGGACGCCGAGGGCCGCACCGAGCGGCTGCGCGAGTACACCGACAAGGCCCGCACCAAGTGGCGGGACACGCTGTACGAGTACGACGACCTCGACAACCTGAAGAAGGTGACCGCGCCCGGCGGCGCCGCCACCAGCTTCGAGTACGACAAGCGGGGCCGTCAGACCGCGATCGTCGAACCCGACGGCGGACGCACCGAGATGCGGTACGACAACGCGGACAACGTGATCGAGACCGTCGACCCGCTCAAGCGGACCCTGGTCACCACGTACGACCAGGGCGGCCGTCCGACCACTCTGCGCGAGGGCAGCGATACCGGACCCAAGCGTCTGGAGTGGACGTACGACAGCCTCCGAAAGGGGCTGCCCACGGCGCAGATCCGCTACGACAGCGGCCGTGAGTACCGCGAGGAGATCACCGCGTACGACGACGCCTACCGGGTGAAGTCGACGAAGACGGTGATCCCCGTCGAGGAGACGGGCCTGGCCGGCGCCTACGAGTACGAGTACTCGTACACCCCGACCGGCAACCTCGCCTGGGTCGAGGTCCCCGGCCTCGGCGGTCTGGTGACCGAGCGGGTCGTCTTCCGCTACAACTCCGACGACCTGCCGATCGCCATCGGCGGCGCGTCCGCGTACCTCGCGGACGTCGAGTACTCGGCGTTCGGCGAGATCCTGCGCACGGACGCCGGACCGGCCGGCAAGAAGGTCTACGGCTCCTACGTCTACGACGAGTTCACGCGTCGGCTCCAGACGGCGACCTTCGACCGTTCGATCAGCCCGGTCCGGATCAACGAGACCCGGTTCGGCTACGACGAGGCCGGCAACGTCACCAAGATCACCGACGTGCCCGGCAGCGCGGCGCCCGACGCGGGCAAGACGGACACCCAGTGCTTCGTCTACGACCAGCTCCGTCAGATGACCTCGGCCTGGACGGCGAAGACCGAGGACTGCTCGGCCGCCCCGTCCAAGGACACGGTCGGCGGCCCGGACGCCTACTGGCAGTCGTACGAGTACGACACCGCGGGCAACCGCAAGACCCTCGTCGATCACGACCCGACGGGCGACGCGGCGCAGAACGTCACCCGCACGTACACGTACGGCAAGGCGGGCGTGGGCGGTCCGAACGCGCTGGCCGAGATCAAGTCGGTCGGCCCGCAGGGCGAACGCCTCAACACGTTCGCGTACGACAAGGCCGGCAACACCACCGGACGCCAGAACGGCGGCACGCAGCAGACGCTCGAGTACGACATCGAGGGCCAGCTGCGCAAGGTGACCGAGCCGGTCGAGGGCGGCGGCGCCAAGGCCACGTCGTACCTGTACGGCGCGGACGGCAACCGTCTGATCCGCACCGGCGCGGACGGCAGCCGCACGCTGTACCTGGCGGATGCGGAGTTGACGGTCGACGCGGCCAACACGAGCGCGAAGGCCGAGCGTTTCTACGGGCATCCGGACGGCTCGGTGACGGTCCGGGCGACCGGCGGCGTCCGTCAGCTGATGCTGGCCGACCACCACGGCACGTCCCACACGGTCGTGGACCTGGTCGACCCGGCCATGGCGGTCACCCGCCGCAAGTCGATGCCGTTCGGCGAGGCACGGGGGTCGCAGCCCACGGCCTGGCCCGGGCAGCGCGGCTTCGTCGGCGGCACGGTGGACAAGGACACCGGCCTGACCCGGCTGGGCGCCCGTGACTACGACCCGGTGACGGGCCGGTTCCTCACGGTCGACCCGATGGTCGACTACACCCAGCCGGCGACGATGAACCCGTACGGCTACAGCAACAACGCCCCGGCCACGTTCTCCGACCCGTCGGGGGAGTTCTTTCCGATCCTGATCGGCCTCGCGGCCCGGATCGCCATCCAGGCGGCGATCCGTGCGGCGGCCCGTCGTGCGGCGATCATCGCGGCGCGTAAGGCGGCCCAGGCGGCGGCCCGACGGGCGGCGGCGCTGGCCCGCAAGCGGGCGATCGAGGCCGCGAAGCGCGCGGCGGCGAAGGCCCGCCGGGAGGCGGCCCGAAAGGCGGCCGCGGCGAAGCGCGCGGCGGCGAAGAAGGCGGCGGCCCGTGCGGCGGCCAAGCGGGCGGCGGCCAAGCGGGCGGCAGCCCAGGCCCGCGCCCGCGCGGCTCGCGCGGCGGCGAAGAAGGCGGCAGCCCGCCGGGCCGCGGCCCGCAAGGCGGCGGCCCGCCCGAAGCCGCGAGCCAAGCCCCGCTCCCAGCCGAAGGCGCGTCCGAAGCCGTCGCAGGTGAAGCGAGCGGTGAAGAAGGTCGCGAAGGAGGTACGGGAAGAGGCCAAGGAGACGGTCAAGGACGAAGCCCAGAGCCAGGTCTGCGAGGCCAACAGCTTCGTGGCCGGGACCCGGGTTCTGATGGCCGACGGCTCGACCAAGCCGATCGAGAAGGTCAGGGCCGGCGACAAGGTCGTCGCGACGGACCCGAGGACGGGGAAGACCACCGTCCAGGGGGCCACGGCGACGATCATCGGCAAGGGCACCAAGAACCTGGTCCGCATCACCCTGACGGTCCACGACGGCTCGACCGCCAAGGCCACGACCACGTCGGTGACGGCGACGGCCGGCCACCCGTTCTGGGTGCCGTCCCTGCGGGAGTGGGTCGACGCCGGTGAACTGAAGCCGGGCCAGTGGCTCCAGACGTCCTCGGGCACCTGGATCCAGATCGGCGCGGTCGAGGCATGGACCGCCAAGAAGGCCACGGTCCACAACCTGACCGTCACGGACGTCCACACGTACTACGTGCTCGTGGGGGCGGCGCCGGTCCTCGCGCACAACTGCATCGATCCCCGGCCCGACTTCAACTCGGATCTCTCCGCCAACGGGCACTACGCCAAGCACGTCAAGGGCGTCGACTTCCGCATCAAGAAGGGGCGTGTGCGCGAGCCGCGTGCCTGGGAGGCGAGCATGCCCGAGTTCGACAGGCTCGGTGGCCGGAGGGCGTATCGGGAAGCGGCCAGGGACTTCATGCACGGCGACGGACCGGACGGCTCCATCACCGTGCGGACGTCCGGTGGCGCCATGCACCGGTTCGACCCCAGCACGGGCTACTACGGTTACCTCAACAACGGAGGCACGATCTCCACGTTCTTCCGTCCGGCCGATGGGTTGTCATACTTCCGGCGCTCGGCGATGAGTGCCCGTTAGGCAGGTGGCAAGCGACATGAGCAGTTCCTTCGTCGACAGGTTCGGATACCTGGCCGTGCGGGCGGGACGCCGTCAGGCGAGCACTCCCTTCCGTGCGCTGGAGATCTGGGAGTCACTCGTCGACGACGCCTGCGACGGATACGCAGGGACGCTGTTCGAATACTGGGACGAGCTCTCGGTGAGGCGGTTCCTGCAGGGAGTGCTGGACGATCCCGTCATCGGGGAGACGCCGGAGATCGCGTGGTTCGCCGCGGAAGTGGCGCGGATCGACGGGAGGTTCCGGGAGCTCCTCGACGCCGGGCACGCGGTGCCGGGCGGCGGGCCGGAGTGGTGGGCTCGCAGGATTCCTCGGGTGGCCGACGAGGAGATGGCCCAGAACGTGAAGGACCATTTCGGCATCGAGCTGGAGGTCATCTGACCCGGATGCGGCACGGGACGGCTCCCCCGGAGACTCATCCGGGGGAGCCGTCCGCAAGCGTGCGGCGGCCGCCGTTCGTCCACGGGTTGAGGACTCCGGAAGGGGAGGCGATGGGACGCATGCTCAAGCGGGTTCCCCAGGTCCCCTGGGGGAGTCTCAGGGACTCGACGGGATCGGCTCGCGACATCCCGCCACTCCTTTCCAGAGTGGCCTGGGGTGACGAGGAGACCGTGAGTGAGGCCGTCGACGAACTCGGCGACCGGGTGTGCGCCCTCGGCTTCGTCGTGTCGGAGGCCACGCCCCATGTGGTGCCGTTCCTGGTGGAGTTGGCCGGAGCGGACACCGTCCGCGGCCGTGCGCAGATCCTGGAACTCATCGCCAGGATCTACGCGGCCAGGGAGCGGGAGTCCACCGCCCGTCTGGCGCCGGGCAAGGACGCGCAGGGGTACCAGGAGAAGATCGCCTGGGAGGCCGCGAGCCAGAGCGCCGTTCTGGCGGGCGCCGGGGTGTTCCGGGGCTTGCTGGACGATCCGGACCCCGAAGTCTCCAGGGTCGCGCGAGAACTGATCGCGGCCCTCACGTAGGCGAAGGCGGCATCGGCGGCTCCCCTCTGGGTTCCAGGGGGGAGCCGTCCGTTTCTCGAAGACTTTCGAGTGTCCGCGCGGGCCGTTGACGCGCAAGGGGTTCGAATCTACGGTCCCGCCCGACGACGCGACCGCTGTTCGACATCGCGAACAGCGGGCCCCCACCGAAGGAGCGTCCGTATGAGCCGCACCTCACGCAGAGCCGCCCTGTTCGCACTCCCCGCCGCGATCCTGCTCGCCCTGACCCCCTCCACCGCCTCCGCGTACCCCAACCCCGGCACGGTCACCGGATCGACGGTCGTGCACGATCCGTCGATGATCCGCACCTCCGCCGGCCGCTACCTCCTCTACGCCACCGGCGGCGGTCTCGCCCACCGCACCTCCACCGACCGCATCGCGTTCAGCGCGGGCGGCGACGCGTTCTCGACGAAGCCGGGCTGGTGGTCGTCGTACGGCGCCACGGAGGCCTGGGCGCCCGACCTCTCGTACCAGGGCGGCAAGTACCTGATGTACTACGCCGTCTCGACGTTCGGCTCCAACAGGTCGGCCATAGGACTGGCCGGTTCGACGACCGGACTGCCCGGCTCCTGGACCGACTACGGCACCGTCTACACCTCCACCACCGCCAGCGACTACAACGCCATCGACCCGAACCTCTTCGTCGACGACGACGGCAAGTGGTGGCTGTCCTTCGGGAGTTGGTGGACGGGGCTGAAAATGATCCGGATCGACCCCGCCACCGGGAAGCAGCTCTCCTCCGACACCGCGCGCCGCTCGATCGCCTCCCGCCCCACCGGGACCAAGGCCGTCGAGGCGCCGTACATCGTCAAGCGGGGCGGCTACTACTACCTCTTCGCCTCGTACGACACCTGCTGCGCCGGCGTCAGCTCCACGTACAAGGTCAAGGTCGGCCGCGCCACCGGCGTGACGGGGCCGTACTACGACAAGAGCGGCGTCGCGATGACGAACAACGGCGGGACTCCCGTACTGGAGTCGCACGGCCGGTACATCGGCCCCGGCGGCCAGTCGATCATGAAGGACTCCGACGGGGACCTGATCGTCTACCACTACTACGACGGCAACGACAACGGCACGCCCAAGCTGGGCGTCAACCTCCTCGACTGGAGCAGCGGTTGGCCCGTCGCCTACTGAGGCCGCCTGCACGGCAGGGATGGGCGCGGGCGCGCTGCCGGCCGAAGGCCGCGCAGCACGCCCGCGCCCACGAAGCGGTGGCTAGCTGACCTGGCCCATACCCGCCGCGTTCGGCCAGCTCTGGGCGTTGGGCCAGCCGGTGGCAGCCGCGGGGGAGAGGCCGTTGGTGCCCCTGACCTGGGCCGCGGTGAGGCCGCCGCGGGCCGGGACGCCGGTCGGGGTCGGGCCCATCGGCGGGGCCTGGGCGGCCGGGGCCATGGCGGGCGCCATCGCCGCGGGGGCCATCGCCGCCGGGGCCATGGGCTGCGGGGCGGGCACCGGTGCCGGCATCTGCACGGGCTGGGGGAAGACCTGTGCTGCGGCCGGCATCGGCATCCCGACGCCGTCGGACGGTGCGGACTGCGCCATCGCCGGGGCCATCGCCGGGGCCATCGCGGGGGCGGCCATCGCCGGGGCGGCCGCGACCAGCCCCGGCATCTGGGCGCTCATGCCCATGGCCTGAGCGGCAAGGCCGGGCATGCCGGCCCCGTTGGTGACCAGCCGGTCCACCGCCGCCGTACCCGAGCTGTAGCTGATCCCGGTGCTCAGCTCGGGCACGGCAGCTCCCCTCCTGGTCCCGTAGAGCACCTGTTCCAGGCCGGACACCAGGCGACGCACGTCCACCTGGGGGCGCACCACGAGCCTCAGGAAGCGGCTCGACGAGCCGATCTTGTTGCCGCACTCGCGGACCAGGATGCGGTGCTCGGCGAGCAGCCGGTCGCGGACCACGGTGCCCTCGGCGCCGACGGGAAGGCGCACGAAGAGGAAGTTCCCCTGGGAGGGGTAGACGGTCAGCCCCGGCAGCGCGCTGAGCTGGCTCGCCATGTCGAGACGGTCCCGGCGCACCTGCATCAGGCTCTGCGCGTACTCGGGGCCGTGCTCCTTCAGCATGAACACCACGTACTCGGCGAAGGCGTTGAGGTTCCACTTCGGCAGCATCGAGCGGACCCGGCCGGCCAGCGACGGGTTGGCGACCATGTAGCCGAAGCGGATGCCGTGCAGACCGAAGTTCTTGCCGAGGCTGCGCAGCACGATGACGTTCGGCCGGATCATCGCCTCCTGGACGACGCTCGGTTCCTGCTCCGCGTCCGCGAACTCCAGGAACGACTCGTCGATGACGATCAGGTCCAGGTCGGCCATCGCGTCCATGAACTGCACGAGCGCGTGCTTGTGCAGGAAGCCGCCGTCGGGGTTGTTCGGGTTGCAGATCACCGCGACCTTGGTGCCGCGGGTGCGGATGAACTCGGCGTACTGCGCGAGGTCCAGGGCGAAGCCGCTGGACTCCTGGAGCGGGAACATGTCGACCCGCTTGCCGGTCTCCATCGGCTGGTCGGTCCAGCGGCCGAAGGTGGGCACGGGGACGGCCAGCGACTCCCGGACCAGCAGATGGTCGATCCAGGTGATCAGCTCGGTCGAGCCGTTGCCCATGGCGACGGCCTGCGGCGGGAGCTGGAGCAGGTTGCAGAGCTCGGCCGTGATCGTGTCGGCGCCGCTGGGGTAGTACGTGATGATGTCCCGCAGCCGCGCGGACATGGTGTCCATCATGGCCGGGGTGGGGAAGTACGGGTTGCAGGGGATGCAGAAGTCCACCGGGCCGACCCCCTCGCCGCCCTCGCGAGTCAGTGCCGCCATCGACGGACTGTGGGCCGCAGTGTTACGGAACAACGAGGAGACGTTGTCGGCCATGGAACCTCCGTATGGGGCGGGCCCGGCGGGGACGACCGGGCCCGTCGTCATTGGGTGGCCCGCGCGGGGGAGCGCGGGCCGCTCTTACATACGGAGACTGGCGGGGTGTTGTTCAACGGGTGTGAAAGCAGTGTGAGTTCTTGTTTGGGTTCCGGAACCCTGGGCACGCTCGCGCCGTCTTACCCCTACCTGCCACCGTCACCGCATCAGCAGTAATGCCGGCTACGCGTCGAACGTGTGGATCGTCGTCGTCCGGTAGGTCTGTCCGGGCCGCAGCACCGTGGAGGGGAACGCCGGCTGGTTCGGCGAGTCCGGGAAGCCCTGTGTCTCCAGGCAGAGGGCGTCGCCCTGGCGGTAGGCGCGGCCGCCGGGGCCGACGAGCGTGCCGTCCAGGAAGTTGCCGGAGTAGAACTGCAGTCCCGGCTGGTCCGTGGCGATCTTCAGGGTGCGGCCGGAGCCCGGGTCGCGCAGCGTGGCCACCTGGACCGGCTCGGCCGTGAGGCCCTTGTCGAGGACCCAGTTGTGGTCGTAGCCCTTGGCCCGCAGCTGCTGGAGGTGGCCGGCCCGGAGGTCCCGGCCGATCGTCTTGGGCTCGCGGAAGTCGAAGGGGGTGCCGGAGACGTCCGCGAGCTCGCCCGTGGGGATCAGGCCCGGGTCGGTGGGCGTGTAGCGGCCGGCGGCGATCGTGAGCTCGTGCCCCTCGATCGTGCCGCTGCTCTCCCCGGCCAGGTTCCAGTAGACGTGACTGGTGAGGTTGACGACGGTGGCCCTGCTGGTGGTGGCCTCGTAGTCGATGCGCCACTCGCCGCGCTCGGTGAGGGTGTAGGTGACCTTCACCTCGAGCGTGCCCGGGTAGCCCATCTCGCCGTCGGCGCTCGTGCGGAACAGGTGCAGGCCGACGTCGGATCCCTCGGTGAACGGCTCCACGTCCCACACCTGCTTGTCGAAGCCCGTCGCGCCGCCGTGCAGGCTGTTCGCGCCGTCGTTGACGTCGACCTGGTGGGCCGTGCCGTCGAGGGTGAAGCGGCCCTTGCCGATGCGGTTGCCGTAGCGGCCGATCAGCGCGCCGAAGTACGGGGTGCTGGCGACGTAGTCCTCGATGCCGTCGAAGCCGAGGCAGACGTTGGCGTGGCGGCCGTGCCGGTCGGGGATCTCCAGGGACTGGACGACGCCGCCCCAGGAGAGCACCTTCAGCCGGGTGCCGCCGTTCTCCAGGAACCAGCTGGAGACCTCGGTGCCGTCGGCCAGTGTGCCGAAGGGCGTCTTCAACATGTGCTGCCTTCCACTACCTGCCTGCCGCCGAAAACAGAACGGGCCCCGCCTTCCGGCGGGGCCCGTTCCGGTTCAGGAACCGGACTTGCGCTTGTTCCAGACGTCGAACCCGACCGCGGCCAGCAGGGCGAGGCCCTTGATGACCTGCTGCCAGTCGGTGCCGACGCTGAGGAGGTTCATGCCGTTGTTCAGCACGCCGAGGACCAGACCGCCGATGATCGCGCCGAGGACGGTGCCGACACCGCCGCTCATGGACGCTCCACCGATGAACGACGAGGCGATCGCCTCGAGTTCGAAGCTGAGGCCGGCCTTCGGGGACGCCGCGTTCAGCCGCGCGGCGACCACGAGACCCGCCAGGGCCGCGAGCACGCCCATGTTCAGGAAGACCAGGAAGGTGACCTTCTTGTCCTTCACGCCGGACAGCTTCGCGGCCGGCAGGTTGCCGCCGATCGCGTAGATGTGACGGCCGAAGACCGCGTTGCGCATGACGTAGCCGTAGCCGACCACCAGCACGGCCAGGACGATCAGGATGATCGGCGCGCCCTTGTAGCTGGCGAGCAGCATCGTGACCGTGAGGATCGCGGCGACGATGGCGACGAGCTTGAGCAGGAAGAGGTTCCTGGGCGCCACTTCGAGGGCGAACTCCTGCTGCCGCTTGCGGTCGCGGACCTCCTGAAGGACCGAGAAGGCGATCAGGGTGAAGCCCAGCAGCAGCGTGAGGTTGTGGTAGTTCGTGTCCGGGCGGACCTCCGGGAGGAAGCCGTTGCCCATCTTCTGCAGGCCGTCCGGGAACGGGCCGAGCGTCTGGCCCTTCAGCAGCATCTCCGTCAGACCGCGGAAGATCAGCATGCCCGCGAGGGTGACGATGAAGGAGGGTATGCCGAGGTAGGCGATCAGGAAGCCCTGGGCCGCGCCGGCCACCGCGCCGATGGCCAGGCACAGCAGCAGCGCGAGGGGCCACGCGATGTCGTGCTGCACGGTCAGCACGGCCGCGAAGGCACCGGTGAACGCCGTGAGCGAGCCGACCGACAGGTCGATATGACCCGCGATGATCACCAGCATCATGCCGATCGCGAGGATCAGGATGTAGCTGTTCTGCAGCACCAGGTTGGAGACGTTGCGCGGCAGCAGCAGGTCGCCGTTCGTCCACACCTGGAACAGGAGCACGATCAGACCGAGGGCGATCAGCATGCCGTACTGGCGCATGTTGCGGCGCAGGCCGTCCAGCATCAGCTGGAGCAGTCCGCCGCCGGAGGCCGACCCGCCGCTCTTGCCGGGCGGCGCGGTGGCCGGGCTCTTGGTCACATCGGTGCTCATCGCGTTACCTCTTTGTCCTTCGTCATCTGACGCATCAGCACTTCCTGCGTGGCCTCGGCACGCGGGAACTCACCCGTGAGCCGCCCGGCGGCCATGGTGTAGATGCGGTCGCACATGCCGAGCAGTTCGGGCAGCTCGGAGGAGATGAAGACGACCGCCTTGCCCTGGGCGGCCAGCTGGTCGATGACCGTGTAGATCTCGTACTTGGCGCCGACGTCGATGCCGCGCGTCGGCTCGTCCAGGATCAGCACGTCCGGACCCGCGAAGATCCACTTGCTGAGGACGACCTTCTGCTGGTTGCCGCCGGAGAGCTTGCCGACCCGCTCGAACACGGTCGGGGCCTTGATGTTCATCGACTTGCGGTAGCCCTCGGAGACCTGCCGCTCCTCTTGCTCGTCGACGACCCCTCGCTTGGCCACCTTGTTCAGCGCGGTGAGCGAGATGTTGCGGTTGATCGTGTCGATGAGGTTGAGGCCGTAGTGCTTGCGGTCCTCCGTGACGTAGGCGATGCCGTGCTCGACCGCCTCCGCGACGGACTTCGTACGGATCTCCTTGCCGTCCTTGAGGACCGTGCCGCCCGCGTACCGGCCGTAGGAGCGCCCGAAGACGCTCATCGCCAGCTCGGTGCGGCCGGCGCCCATCAGGCCCGCGATGCCGACGATCTCCCCGCGGCGCACCTGGATGGACACGTCGTCGACGACCTTGCGCTGCTGGTCGATCGGGTGGTGCACGGTCCAGTCGCGGATCTCCAGGGCCGGGGCCGCGCCCTTCTCCGGCTCGTGCGGGGTGCGCTCGGGGAAGCGGTGGTCGAGGTCGCGGCCCACCATGCCGCTGATGATCCGGTCCTCGGTCGTCTCCGCCGACCTCACGTCGAGCGTCTCGATGGAGTGCCCGTCGCGGATGATCGTCACCGAGTCCGCCACCTTGCGGATCTCGTTGAGCTTGTGGGAGATGATGATCGAGGTGATGCCCTGGTTCTTCAACTCCAGGATGAGATCGAGGAGTTTGTCGCTGTCCTCGTCGTTCAGCGCCGCCGTCGGCTCATCCAGGATGAGGAGCTTCACCTTCTTCGACAGCGCCTTCGCGATCTCCACGAGCTGCTGCTTGCCCACGCCGATGTCGGCGACGCGGGTCTCCGGGTGGTCGCTCAGACCGACCCGGCGCAGCAGCTCCGTGGCGTGCCCGAGGGTCCTCCTCCAGTCGATGAACCCGCCCTTGGCGTGCTCGTTGCCGAGGAAGATGTTCTCCGCGAGGGAGAGGTACGGCGACAGCGCCAGCTCCTGGTGGATGATGACGATGCCGTGCTGCTCGCTCGCCCGGATGTCCCTGAAGGAGCAGATCTCTCCCTCGAAGAGGATGTCACCCTCGTAGCTGCCGTGCGGATGGACGCCGGAGAGCACCTTCATCAAGGTGGACTTCCCGGCGCCGTTCTCACCGCAGATGGCGTGGACCTCGCCCTGACGGACGGTCAGTGAGACGTCCGACAGCGCTTTTACGCCGGGAAAGGTCTTGACGATCGAGCGCATTTCCAGGACGGGTCCCGCCATGGTCGTGCCTTCCAATCCGTAAGGTTCGACGCTTACTTGAGCTGGTCCGCCGTGTAGTAGCCGCCCTCGACGAGCTCCTTCTCGTAGTTCGTCTTGTCGACGCTGACCGGCTGCAGCAGGTAGGCGGGGACGACCTTGGTGCCGTTGTCGTACGACTTGGTGTCGTTGATCTCGGGCTTCTTGCCGTTGAGCGAGGCGTCGACCATGTCCGTGGCGACCTGGGCGAGCTTGCGCAGGTCCTTGTAGACGGTCATGGACTGCTCACCGGCGATGATCGACTTCACCGAGGCCAGCTCGGCGTCCTGGCCGGAGATGACCGGCAGCGGCTTGGCGGCGGTGCCGTACCCGTCCGACTTCAGCGCGGCGAGGATGCCGATGGAGATGCCGTCGTAGGGCGAGAGGACCGCGTCGACCCGGCCGGTCTTGTACGTGGAGGTGAGGATGTCCTCCATGCGCCGCTGGGCGGTGGCGCCGTCCCAGCGCAGCGTGGTGACCTTGGTGAGCTCGGTCTGGCCGGACTTGACCACGAGCTTCTTGCTGTCGATGTACGGCTGGAGCACGCTCATCGCACCGTTGAAGAAGTACTTGGTGTTGTTGTCGTCGTTCGAGCCGGCGAACAGCTCGATGTTGAACGGGCCCTTGCCGGCGGCCAGGCCGAGCTTGTCGACGAGGTAGGTGGCCTGGAGCTTGCCGACCTTCTCGTTGTCGAAGGACGCGTAGTAGTCGACGTTCTTCGTGCCGAGGATCAGACGGTCGTAGGAGATGACCGGGATCTTGGCGTCGGCGGCCTGCTGGAGCACGTTGTTCAGGGACTTGTTGTCGATGGCGGCGATGATCAGCGCCTTGACACCCTGGGTGATCAGGTTCTCGATCTGCGAGACCTGCTGGTCGGGGTCGTCCTCGCCGAAGACCAGCTTGGTCTTGTAGCCCTTGGCCTTGAGGTCCTTCTCGACGTTGGCGCCGTCGGTGATCCAGCGCTCGGACGACTTGGTCGGCATCGCGATGCCGATCGTCCCGCCCTTGGCGTCGCCACCGGCGGCCTCGCTGCCGCCTTCGCCGGACTGTCCGCAGGCGGACAGGGTCAGGGCGAGGGAGGCGGCTCCGGCTATGGCGGCGAGTGCGGCTCTGCGGTTACGCATGTTCATCATCCTTGATGTGTGTGCAGGGATCGGTCTCGCGGTGCCAACGGGCCCTGGCGCTCCCGGAGTTGAGGCCGGGAAGACCGAGAAGAAACCGAGAAGAAGATGTGTGGGATTCTGCGCGCCTGTGTCGGCTTGTGTGAAGCAGGGTTTCCGGAACGTTATGAGTGAATGTCGAACCGGTTCAGTTCGCCGGGCAGCCGCGAGCCGAGAGGCGCCATGTCGCCGTCCGCTCCGTGCCGCGCGAGCAGGTCCAGCGCGAGCCGTCCGCGCCGCACTCGTTCCCGGGCCGTGGAGAGCGTGAGATCGCGCATGTGGTGACCATACGGGTAGATCCCGGGGGCCTTGGACAGACCGAACTTCAGGTAGAGCGGTGCACCGCGCCGGATCAGCTCGGCGACCTCGTACATCCGGATATAACCGCCGAGATCGTCGGGGGCCTCGATGTACATGTCCATGGGGGCGCCCGACGCCCGCCGGATCTCGGTGAGGTGGTCCAGCGTGAGATCGCTGGGCACATTGACCGAGTCGGCGCCGAGGCGCTCGTAGACCGCGTACGCGGCCGGGTTGACGGGGCCGATGAGCGCCGACACCTTCAGGGTCGTGTCCGCCGGGATGATCCCGGCCTGGCGGGCCCGGTGCAGCGTCCACAGCACGCCCTCGTCGGCGACGAGGAGGCACTTGACGCCCAACTCCGTTGCCCGGACGGCGTCTTCGACGCAGCCGGCCACCGCGTCGTGGCCGCGGGCCCTGAGGCCCCCGCCGCGCGAGTCGGTCCGGGTGGAGCCGCCGATGTCCCAGGTGCCGCGCGGACCGGTGAACAGGCAGAGCTCGATGTCGCGCTCGCCCGTCGCCTCGACCATCTCGGTGATCTCGGCGTCGGAGAGCATCCACACGCCGCTGCCCTGGCTGATCCGGTGGATCGGCACGTCGAGCCGCGAGGCTTCCTTGAGGATGACGGCCAGCGCTTCGGGACCCTCGCACGAAGGGACCTCGGTGCGCCAGCGGCCGCCGCCCGGGAAGGTGTGGGAGGAGGCGTCGGCGGGGTCGAGGGCGGGCGCGCCCAGGCCGAGCGCGGTGAGCGCCTGCTCACCGGGTCGGCGGGCGGCCGTGGCGGAAGCGTCGGTCGTCACAAGCTGTCCTTTGTGTTCGATATTTCGGACGAGGTTCGCGGCTCAAGGCGTGCGGGGGGTGGGTGTACGCCGGTACGGCGGCCGTCAGGTCGCCTCCGTACCGGCGTACGGCTAAGGGTTTCGCCGGCGCTCGGCCGGCTTTTCCTAGGGGCGGAGCAGGACCTTGCCCACCTTCGGATCGCCGGATCCCACGAGCTCGATGGCCTCGGAGAACTCGGCGAGCGGCAGCTCGTGGGTGACGAGCGGCAGCGGATCCAGCAGCCCGGCCCCGAACACCCGCACGGTGTGCGACCAGGCGTCCGGCGGTGCGCCGAAGACGGTGTGCACCTCCAGCTGCCGCACGACCAGGTCCGTCGGGTCCAGCCCGTCGGCGCCCGGCGCGGGGATCCCCGTCAGCACCAGCCGTCCGCCACGTCGCAGCAGCGCGGCGGCCGTGCGCGCGGCCGACGCGGAGCCGGCGGTCTCGATGACGACGTCGAAGTCGTCCGGCAGCTCCTGGTCCCGGGTGCGGAAGTCGGAGGCGCCGAACCGGCGGGAGAGGCCCTCCCGGTCGTTGCGGGTCCCGACGACCAGCAGCTCGGCCGGGGAGCCCGCCTTCAGGAACTGGACGGCGAACATGCCCAGGGTGCCGGTGCCGACCACGGCCACCTTCTCGCCGGGCAGCGCGTGCGCCTTGATCGCGGCGGCCGCGATGCAGGCGGCCGGCTCCAGCAGGGCGGCGGCGGTGAGATCGGCGTCGTCCGGGAGCACGTGCAGCAGCCGGGCCGGCAGGGTGAGGGTGGCGGCCATCGCCCCCGGCTGGGTGAAGCCGGTCTCCTCGTACCCGTCCGTGCACAACGTTGTCTCGCCCGCGTGGCAGCGGTCGCAGACCTGGCAGTTGCGGAAGCCCTCGCCCACCACCTTGCGGCCGACGAGGGACGCGGGGACCCCGGCGCCGACCGCCTCGACCGTCCCGGACCACTCATGGCCGGGGGTCAGCGGGTAGCGGACGTACCCCTCGGGCCGGTTGCCCTGGTACACCTCGCGGTCGCTGCCGCAGATGCCGGTCGCGTGGACCCGGACCAGCGCCTCGCCGGGCTCCGGCAGCCGGGGCTCGTGCGGGACGATCCGGTGCTCGCCCGGCGCGTCGACGACGACTGCGGTGCTCACTTCTCGGCGCCCTTCGGCTTGCGCTGCTCCCAGCCCTCGGCCCACAGGTCGAAGCGGGCCTGCTGCTGCGGGAACTCGGCGGCGGCGTCCACGTCCAGCTCGACGCCCAGACCGGGCTTGTCGGAGAGGTGGAAGTAGCCGTCGATCACCTCGGGCGCGCCCTTGACGACCTTCTTGATCTCCGCGTCCGCGAAGTCGTTGAAGTGCTCGAGGATCTTGAAGTTCGGGGAGGTGAACCCGACCTGGAGGGAGGCGGCGGTCAGCACCGGGCCGCCGACGTTGTGCGGGGCGACCAGCACGTAGTGCGCCTCGGCGGTCGCGGCGAGCTTCCTGGTCTCCCAGATGCCGCCGATGTGGCCGACGTCCGGCTGGATGATGTCGACGGCCTGGCTCTCGAACAGCTCGCGGAACTCGATGCGGTCGTGGATGCGCTCACCGGTGGCGACCGGGATGTCGACCTTGGCCGCGACCTTCTCCAGCGCCTTCAGGTTCTCCGGCGGGCACGGCTCCTCCAGCCACGCGGGCTTGAAGGGCGCGAGCTCCTTCGCCAGCCGGATGGCGGTGGCCGGCGAGAACCGGCCGTGCATCTCCAGCATCAGCTCCGAGTCCGGCCCGATGGCGTCGCGCACGGCCTCGATGAGGGAGACGGCGTACAGGGTCTGCTCGTGGTCCAGCTCGAAGTGGCCGGTGCCGAAGGGGTCGATCTTGAGCGCCTTGTAGCCGCGCTCCATGACCCCCTGGGCGGCCTTGTGGTAGGCCTCCGGGGTGCGCTCGGTGGTGTACCAGCCGTTGGCGTACGCCTTGACCTTGTCGGTGACCTTGCCGCCGAGCAGCTGCCAGACCGGGACGCCGAGGGCCTTGCCCTTGATGTCCCAGCAGGCCATCTCGACGACGGCGATGCCGGACATCACGATCTCGCCGGCCCGCCCGTAGTCGCCGTACTTCATCCGGCGCACGAGGTCCTCGACAGCGAACGGGTCGGAGCCGAGAATGTGGTTGGCCTCGGCCTCCTTCAGGTAGCCGATCAGCGCGTCGGTGTGGCCCAGCATGCGGGTCTCGCCGACACCCGTGATGCCCTCGTCGGTGTGCACCAGGACGTAGGTCAGGTTGCGCCAGGGCGTCCCGACCACGTGTGTGCTGATTCCGGTGATGCGCACGGAAGTTGCCCTTCGACTGTTCGAGATTTCGTCACTTGTTCGAAATGCTGGGCAGACAGTAAGGATGGCGCGCGGCGGGTGTCAATGGGTCGAACAGGTAACGGTTTCGATAGTTTCGGCCCGGCTTTCGACACGGACTGATCAACTCGCCACGCCGAGATGATCGATTTCCTACACAACCTTCACAGCCGGACCTAGGAACGTGACCACCCGGGAACCTAGTCTTCCCGCGTCATGGACTACTGCAACCCGTGCCGAAGGCACCTCAACGGCGCCCTCGCCTGCCCGGGGTGCGGCGCATCCGCCGAAACGCTACGCGCGTATCCCCAGGAACCGGCCCGGACGTGGGAGGAACCCGCGCCCGACGTGCTCGCGCCCGACGCACCCGCGCCCGACCCCGTCGAGGACCGGGACCGGCACCCGGACGACGGCGTCGAGGGCGAGAGCCCGGACACCGAGCCGCAGGGCCGCGCCGCGCGCCGCCGCGAGCAGGGCCGGGGCGGCCGGCGGGCCCCCGCGGGCACCGCCGCCGCGTCGGACGCCAGTCGTCGCGATCGCAAGGCCACGGTCCATCGGCGGCGTCGCAAACGCACCATTCTGGTCACCGTCGGCTTCGTCCTGGCCGCGGGCGGTCTGAGCCTGGCCGAACTCGGCATAGACGCGCCGGGGTTCTCCTCCACCCCGGACCCGGCGGTGGCCGGGGGCGAGTCGGCCGAGGTCGACGGTTCGACGGCGGAGCCGAGCGCCTCCGCACAGCCCCTGGACGACAGGACCGGCACGGGCGGGGGCACGGCTTCGCCCTCCCCCGACGCCTCCGGCTCCCCGTCGGCCTCGGCCTCGGCCTCCGAGTCCCCGGACGACGAGGCCACGGCCACGCGGAGCCCCGACAAGGAAGCCCAGTCGGCCCCCCTCCCCGGTTCCTCCGGCTCGACGACCCCCTCGGACTCCGACGCCACCTCGACGGCCGACCCCACGCCGGGGAGCTCCCCGGAGCCGTCGCCGTCGGAAACGTGCACGCGGTTCCTCTGGTGGTGCTCGTAGCTCGTCCGACGTGCGTGGCTCGTCCGACGCGCGTGGCTCGTCCGTGCGGCGACCCGGCGCAAGGGCCTGCCGAGGAGGATGTACCGGGCGTCCGACCCGCCCAAGAGCCCTGCGGCGGGCTTGAGTTGGGCGGGTCGTGGTCACTCGTCCCGTCCGCCCTCGCCACCCGGCGCGTTATTCAACCGTGACGCCGTTCCGATGCAACCCTCTTGACCGCTGTGAATTGTTAGCGCTCACAATGACCTCCGCATTCACCAGTCGGCGTCCACCGCCGCGGCGCGGCAACATCCGCCCGCAGCGCAGGACTTATCGGCAGACGATCGCCAAGGAGGTACGGCCGTGACCCGCGCTCAGCTTCGACCGCCCACCATGGCTGACGTGGCGCGACTGGCCGGTGTCTCCCACCAGACCGTGTCCCGTGTGCTGGGGGATCACCCCAACGTGCGGGACGAGACCCGGTCCAGGGTGCTGCACGCGATCGAGGAGATGGGATACCGTCGCAACTCCTCCGCACGAGCCCTGGCGACTCGGCGCACCCGGACCCTGGGTGTGGTCGCCTCCGACACCACCCTGTACGGGCCGGCCAGCACGTTGTTCGCGCTCGAGGAGGCGGCCCGCGCCGAGGGGTATCTCGTCTCGACGGTCAGTCTGCGCGAACTGACCATGGAGAAGGTGTCCGAGGCCCTGAACCACCTCAGCGAGGGCGGGGTGGAGGGCGTGGTCGCCATCGCCCCACAGCGGTCGGCGGTGGAGGCTCTGGCCGAACTCCGCCATCCCTTCCCGGTGGTGGTCGTGGGCAGCGGGCCCGGCATGGACGTCCCCGGCGTCAGCGTGGACCAGCACCTGGGCGCGCGGCTGGCCACCGGTCATCTCCTGGCCGCCGGCCACCGCACGGTCTGGCACCTCGCCGGGCCGGAGGACTGGCAGGAGGCGGCCGACCGGGCCGCCGGCTGGCGGGCGACCCTCGAAGCGGCGGACGTCGAACCGCCCATGCTGCTGCAGGGGGACTGGAGTCCGCTGTCGGGTTACCGGGCCGGCCAGGAACTGGCCGGCTGGGTGGGCCGAGGACTGACCGCCGTCTTCGTCGCCAACGACCAGATGGCGCTGGGCGTGTTGAGGGCCCTGCGCGAGGCGGGGGTCCGAACCCCCCAGGACGTCGCGGTGGTCGGCTTCGACGACATCCCGGAGTCGGAGTTCTTCGCGCCTCCGCTCACCACCGTCCGACAGGACTTCGCGACGGTGGGCAGGCGGGGCATCGCCCTGCTCCTGGAACTGATCGAAGGCCGGCCGCCGGCCACCGCGAACCGGCTTGCGATCGAGCCCCAACTCGTCGTCCGCGCCAGTTCCTTCCCGTACGCCGCCCAGTCGGAAGGCGTACCTCTCTGACGGACCGACAGGTCTTCCCGCCCCCCACTGTGGCCGACATACCGAACAATGATCGACAGGCTGGACGCAGTGCGGCCGGTCCTCTCGAGTGTCAACGGGTCCATCCCCGGACCGGCTCTTCAAAGGAGAAGAACATGCTCAGCAGAAGGAACTTCCTCACCGCGGCGGTCGGCGTGGCGGCAGCGGGCGGCCTGACCGCCTGCGCCAAGAAGGACGACACCGCGTCCAGCTCCTCCTCCGGGGACGGCAGCAAGGCGATCAGCCTCGGCTTCTCCCAGGTCGGCTCGGAGAGCGGCTGGCGCAGCGCCAACACCGACTCGGTGAAGTCGGCCGCCAAGGAAGCGGGTTACAGCCTCAAGTTCTCCGACGCGCAGCAGAAGCAGGAG
Organism: Streptomyces sp. NPDC006872; assembly: GCF_040635845.1. NCBI lineage: Bacteria > Bacillati > Actinomycetota > Actinomycetes > Kitasatosporales > Streptomycetaceae > Streptomyces > Streptomyces sp. NPDC006872. The sequence goes on along the minus strand of NZ_JBEYIL010000011.1, from coordinate 91,494 downwards.
AACCAGATCTCCGCCATCCGCAGCTACATCGCGCAGAAGGTGGACGTCATCGCCTTCTCGCCGGTGGTCGTCACCGGCTGGGACGCGGTGCTCAAGGAGGCGAAGGCCGCGAAGATCCCGGTGGTCCTCACCGACCGCTCCGTCGAGACCTCCGACGAGTCCCTGTACGTCACCCTGGTCGGCTCCGACTTCACCGACGAGGGCCGCCGCGCCGCGAAGATCCTGGAGAAGGTCATCGCGAAGGCCGGCCTGAAGGGCGCCGTGAAGATCGCCCAGCTGGAGGGCACCACCGGCGCCGCCCCGGCGATCGAGCGCGCCAAGGGCTTCAAGGAGGTCATGGACGCCGACCACGCCTCCGACTGGAAGGTCGTCGTCAGCCAGACCGGTGACTTCACCCGCGCCGGCGGCAAGCAGGTCATGGCGGCCTTCCTGCAGTCCAACCCGGACATCAACGTGCTCTTCGCGCACAACGACGACATGGCCATCGGCGCCATCCAGTCCATCGAGGCGGCGGGCAAGAAGCCGGGCACGGACATCCTGATCGTCTCCATCGACGGCGTGAAGGACGGCTTCGTGGCCATGTCCGAGGGCAAGATCAACGCCATCGTCGAGTGCAACCCGCTGCTCGGCCCCCAGCTGATGGACGTCGTGAAGAAGGTCAAGGACGGCGAGACGGTCGAGCGCTGGATCAAGACCAAGGAGGGCGACTTCATGCAGGACCAGGCCAAGGCCGCGCTCCCGACCCGGAAGTACTGACCGACGCACCCACCGGCAGGGAGCCTCCGGCCGACCGAGCGCCATCGGTCCCGGGGCTCCCTGCGGGCCCGAACCTTTTCTCACGAGGAGCACTGCGATGGCAGAGCCGCGGCCCGTCCTGGAGATGACGGGCATAGTCAAAGAGTTTCCGGGGGTACGGGCTCTGTCGGACGTCGACTTCCGGCTCTTCCCCGGCGAGATTCACGCCCTGATGGGCGAGAACGGCGCGGGGAAGTCCACCCTCATCAAGGTCCTGACCGGGGTCTACACCCTGGACGGCGGCACGATCACCCTGGACGGGAAGTCCGTGCGGTTCGGCAGCCCGCTGCAGGCGCAGCAGGCCGGCATCAGCACGGTGTACCAGGAGGTGAACCTCTGCCCCAACCTGTCGGTGGCGGAGAACATCTTCATCGGGCGCGAGCCCACCCGGATGGGCCGTATCCAGTGGAAGCGGATGCGCAAGGAGGCCGCGGAGCTGGTGGACCGGCTCGGCCTCGACATCGATGTGACCGCGCCGCTGTCCTCGTACCCGCTGGCCGTGCAGCAACTCGTGGCGATCGTGCGGTCGGTGGGCACCGGCGACAGCGACGGACAGGGTTCGGGCACCAAGGTGCTGGTCCTGGACGAACCGACGTCCAGCCTCGACCGCGACGAGGTCCAGGAGCTGTTCCGCCTGATGCGGCAGCTCAAGGACGAGGGCGTGGCGATCCTGTTCGTGTCGCACTTCCTCGACCAGATCTACGAGATCTGCGACCGTATGACGGTCCTGCGCAACGGCACCCTCGTCGGCGAGCACCTGGTCGCGGACCTCGACCAGGTCGCGCTGATCCAGCTGATGATCGGCAAGGCCCTGGACCAGCTGGAGGAGCTCCACGACCAGCAACTGCACGCCGACGTGGGCGAGACGCTGCTCAAGGCGGACGGCCTCGGCCGGACCGGCGGCATCGCCCCCTTCGACCTGGAGATCAAGAAGGGCGAGGTGATCGGCCTCGCCGGCCTCCTCGGCTCGGGCCGCACCGAGCTCGCCCGGCTGCTCTTCGGCGCCGACCAGCCGGACAGCGGCAAGGTGTCCATCGGCGGCAAGCAGGTCTCGATGAGCGCCCCGAACGACGCGATCGGCGCAGGCGTCGCGTTCTGCTCCGAGAACCGCAAGACCGAGGGCCTGGTGCCCGATCTGACGGTCCGGGAGAACATCATCCTGGCCCTGCAGGCCTCCCGTGGCTGGACCCGGCCCATCCCGGTCGCGCAGCGCGACGAACTCGTCGCCAAGTACATCAAGGCGCTGGACATCCGCCCCGCCAACCCCGAGGCCAGGGTCGGCCAGCTCAGCGGCGGCAACCAGCAGAAGGTGCTGCTGGCCCGCTGGCTGATCACCCAGCCGAAGCTGCTGATCCTCGACGAGCCGACGCGCGGCATCGACGTCGGCGCGAAGGCGGAGATCCAGAAGCTCGTCGTCTCGCTCTCCGAGGACGGCATGTCCGTGCTGTACATCGCGGCCGAACTCGAAGAGGTGCTCCGGCTCAGTCACACGATCGGAGTGCTGCGCGACCGCCGGCTGGTGGCGCAGCTCGCCAACGGGCCCGAGATCACCACGAGCCGGATCCTGGAGACCATCGCGAGCGGAGAGCACCAGTGACCACCTCCACCTCCACCTCGACCTCCACCCGATGGCGAGCGCTGACCCGCCATCACCTGTTCTGGCCGATAGCGGTCCTCGTCTTCCTGCTGCTCGTCAACGTTCCCTTCACCCCCGACTTCTTCTCGATCAAGATGGCGGACGGCCACCTCTACGGCAGCCTCGTCTCGATCGTGCTGTTCGGATCGCCGCTCATCCTGGTGGCGGTCGGCATGACCCTGGTCATCGCCACCGGCGGCATCGATCTGTCCGTCGGCGCCGTGGTCGCCATCACCGGAGCACTGGCCTGCTCGTACATCAGCGACCAGGCCGATCAGAGCGCCCTGTCCGGGGTGCTGCTCGCCATGGGCCTGGGCCTGGTGGCCGCGGTCGTCTGCGGCCTGTGGAACGGCTTCCTGGTCGCCCGGATGGGCATCCAGCCGATCATCGCCACGCTGATCATCATGGTCGCCGGGCGCGGTGTCGCCCAGCTGATCACCGACGGCCAGATCATCACCATCAACAGCGAGCCGTACAAGCTGATCGGCGGCGGCTACTGGCTGACGCTGCCCTTCTCCATCTTCGTGGTGGCCGTGGTGGTGGCCGTCACCGTCGCGCTGACCCGGCGCACGGCGCTCGGGCTGCTGGTCGAGTCGGTCGGCGGCAACGCCGAGGCCAGCCGGCTGGTGGGCATCAGGTCCCGGCGCATCAAGATCATGGTGTACGCGTTCTGCGCGCTGTGCGCGGGCATCGCGGGCCTGATGATCAGCTCCAACACCTCCGCGGCGGACGGCAACAACGCCGGTCTGTGGATCGAGCTCGACGCGATCCTCGCCGTGGTGATCGGCGGCACCTCCCTGCTGGGCGGCCGGTTCTCGGTCGGCGGCACGGTGGTCGGCGCCCTCGTCATCCAGACGCTGACCACCACGATCTACACCATCGGTGTGCCGACCCAGACCAACCTGGTCTTCAAGGCCGCCGTCGTCATCGTCGTCTGTCTGCTGCAGTCCCCGAAGTTCCGGGCCAAGGTCTTCGGCGCCGGATTCGGCGCCAGGTTCGGCGCGAAGGCAGGCGCCAAGTCGGCCGCGGCGCCCGCGGACACCGCCGCGGCGACCGAGGCCGCTCCCAAGATGGAGGTGTCGTGATGAGCACGACCACCCAGGCCCCCACGGCCCCGGACAGCCGTACCCCGTCCAAGGCCGCGCGGCTGCTCGGCGACCGGCGGCTGCCCGTCGTGGCGACGGCCCTGCTCTTCCTCGTGATGTACGGCGTGGGCCTCGGCCGCTACCAGTACTACGGGTTCGCCGAGCCGCAGGTCTTCCTGAACCTGTTCATCGACAACGGCTATCTGCTGGTCGCCGCCGTCGGTGTCACCTTCGTCATCCTGTCCGGCGGCATCGACCTGTCCGTCGGCTCGGTGATCGGCTTCACGACGATGTTCACGGCCTGGCTGGTCGAGCGCCAGGGGCTGCCGATCGTGGTCGTGATACCGATGGCGCTGGCCGTGGGCGCCTTCGGCGGGTTCCTGATGGGCTATGTGATCCACAACTTCGAGATCCAGCCCTTCATCGTGACCCTCGCCGGCCTCTTCCTCTTCCGCGGCCTGTGCCTGGTCATCAGCAAGGAGTCGATCTCCATCGGCGACTCCTCGGTGAGCAGCATGGCCCAGGCGCAGGTGTCGCTGGGGATGGGCTTCCTGTCGATCGGCGCGATCGTCTCGCTGGTCGTCCTCGCCGTGGCGTTCTACGTGCTGCACTACACGCGCTTCGGGCGCCGGGTGTACGCCATCGGCGGCAACGAGCAGTCGGCCCTGCTGATGGGTCTCCCGCAGGGCGGCACGAAGATCGCGGTGTACACCGTGAGCGGGTTCTGCTCGGCGCTCGCCGGGCTGCTCTTCACGCTGTACATCCAGTCCGGCGACCCGCTGCACGCGACGGGCATGGAACTCGACGCGATCGCCGCGGTCGTCATCGGCGGCACCCTGCTGACGGGTGGCTCCGGCTATGTCCTGGGAACCCTGTTCGGTGTTCTGGTGCTGGGTCTGATCAAGAGCATCATCCAGTTCGAGGGCACGCTCAGCTCCTGGTGGACGAAGATCGCCACCGGTGTGCTGCTGTGTGCGTTCATCCTGATCCAGCGCTTCATGACGACCCGCAGGAAGACCTGAGCCGAGGGGACGTTCCCGGTCCGGAGCGGTCCGGCGCACCCACCCCGTGCGCCGGACCCTCGCCGTTTCCGCTTCCGCGTCGCCCGTCGCCTGCCTGCCGTCGGCTCAGCCGGACTTGAAGATCGTCCAGACCGTTTTGCCGATGGCGTGTTCCGTGATGCCGAAGTCGTCGGAGACGTGCCGGGCCAGATGGAGGCCTCGGCCCGCGCAGGCCTCGGAGGTCGGGGGGTCCGCGGGGACCGGGTGGTCGCCGGTGTCGCGGACGGCGAGGCGGATCAGCGGGCCGTCCAGGGTGAGGGTCACGCAGTACTGGCGGCCCGGGGGCACGCCGTGCAGCAGGGCGTTCGTGGCGAGCTCCGAGACGCACAGTTTTATGTCGTCCAGCCGGTCGACGCAGCCCCACTCGGTCAGGATCTGCTCGACGAAGGCGCGGGCGGCCCGTACGGAGGCGCGCGAGCGGGGGAAACGACGTTGCCGTGTCAGGGGCACGGGGGGCCACCTCCGGTGGTTCAGGGGCGTCCTGCGGCGATACCTTACTGTTATTCGCGAAAGGTAACAAGGTAGTGAAGGGTGGCTGAGGGTGGCTCGGGGTGGCGGTTGGCGGATCGGACAGGTCGCCTACCGTGTAGGGCGGCAGGGTCGAAAGAACGGTCGGCCGTACAGGAGGACGTCGTGGGTGGGAGCGATTGGGTCAGCACGTCGTTGCCGTATCTGATGCCCCGGGGGACGGGGCAGGGCGACCCCTGGGCGGCCGAGGCCGCGGCACAGGGGCGGCGGGGTACGCAGCGGATAGTGCATGCCGGCGAGGTGCCCGCCCCCGCCGACGTGGCGGCGTTGCTCGACGTCCCGGAGGGCGAGCCCGTCGTCGTGCGCCGACGTCTGATCCTCCTCGACGACGAGCCGAGCGAGCTCACCGACACCTATTACCCGACCGCCATAGCGGCCGGCACCCGCCTCGCCGGCACCGCCAAGATCCGCGGCGGCGCCCTCGCCCTGCTCGCCGAACTCGGCCACGTCGGCGTCCTCGTCCGGGAGGACGTCACGGCCGGGATGCCGGACGACGACGAGCGCCAGGCCCTGCGCACCGCCCCCGACGAGCCCGTCCTGCGGCTGGTCCGGCTCACCCTGGACCGCGACGACCGGCCGATCCAGGTCGACCGTATGGTGATGCCTGCCCTACGGCAGAGGCTGCGCTACCAGATCAGGATCGGATGACCGTGCCCAAGGCAGAACCGGAAGCCGTCGACCGCCGATCCCTGCACGAGCGGATCGCGGCCGATCTGCGCGACGACATCATGAGCGGAGAGCTCGCCCCCGGCGCCAACCTGCCCACCACCGCCCAGCTCAAGGACCGCTTCGACGCGTCCAGCGCCACCGTGCAGAAGGCCCTTCAACTCCTCAAGGACGAAGGCCTGGTGATCGGCCGCGCGGGCGCCGCCGTCACCGTCCGCGAACACCGTCAGCGCACGGTCCGGCCCGCCGCCCTGATGGCGCCGGGCGGTCCCGGCGCGCCCTACCGCTGGCTCACCGAGGCAGCCAAGCACGGCACGCACGCCCGCACCGAGCTCCTCGACGTGACCGAGACCCGACCGCCGGCGGACGTCCGCGCCGCCCTCGGCCTCCCGCCGGACGGCACCGCCCTGCTGCGCGCCCAGATACTCCTCGTGGACGACGAACCCGCCGAACTCGTCGAGTCCTACTACCCGTCGGACCTCGCGCAGGGCACGCCGCTGGCCGAGCGCCGCCGGATCAGGGGCGGAACTCCCGCCCTGCTGACCGAACTCGGCCACCCGCCCCGCCGCAGCACGGACCGGGTCTCCGCCCGCGTGCCCACCCAGGACCAGTACCGGGCCCTCCGCCTCACCAGCAGCATGCCGGTACTGCGTACACTGCGCGTGATCCACAGCGACGACGACCGTGCCGTCGAGGTGACCGTGATGGTGAAGGCCGGTCATCTCTACGAGCTGCAGTACGAGTTCACAGCGGAAGGAGGGGGAGGAGCGTGACCGTGCTCGTCCTCTCGGGGCTCCTCGCCCTCGTCCTCGGCGGCTGCGCCTGCGTCTGGTGGGCGGCGCGCGGCGGCCCGCGCTGGGCGCGCGGCGTGAGCGTCGTGGTGCTGGCGATCGGCGAGCTGGTGCGGCAGGCGGACCGCAGCGGCCGACGCGGCAGCGGACAGTCGACCTCGGACGGCGGGCAGGACGACTAGCGCGACCAGGACGGCCGGGACGGCCGGGACGCCGGACAGGCCCTAGGGTCGGCTGCCCTCGGTCGTCAGCATGCGCTGCAGCAGTCCCCGCAGCGCCTCCCGCTCCTCGGCCTCCAGCCCCGCCAGCGGTTCCCGGGCGAACCGCAGCGACTCGCGCAGGCCCTTGGCGATCCGCCGCCCCTCGTCCGTCGCCGCCGCGAGCTTGACCCGGCGGTCGGCCGGGTCGGGACGACGTTCGACCAGACCGCGGGACTCCAGGCGGTCGACGATGCCGGTCACGTTGGACGGCTCGCACTTCAGCTTCTTCGCCAGCTTCCGCATCGGCAGCGGCTGCAGCGAGAGCAGGCTCAGCAGCCGGGCCTGCGCCCCGGTCAGGGCGTGGTCGGCGGCGGCCTCCTCGTAGTCCTCGTAGTAACGGGCCACGACCTCGCCGATCAGCTCGACGACCTCCATGGTCACAGGGTCGGGGAGGCGGGTCGCATGTGAGGTCGGCATGGAATCAGCGTACCTCGTTACTTGACATCATGAAATATTCAGAGGCATGGTTGTTTCAGGTACTGAAGTATTTTGCAGTGAAGCAACAGAAGCATCTGAAGCACTGAAGCATGCGAAAGGCAGCCTCCCCATGACTGACTCGGCCTTCCCCACCACCAGCCGCGAATGGCGTCTGCTCAGCCGCCCCGTCGGCTGGCCGAAGCCCGAGGACTTCGAGCTGGCCGAGGCGGAGATCCGCCGGCCCGCCGCGGGCGAGGTGCTGGTCCGCAACGCATACGTCTCCGTCGACCCGTACATGCGCGGCCGTATGAGCAGCGCCAAGTCGTACGTCGCCCCCTTCGAGCTGGGCAAGGCCATGCAGGGCGGGGCGGTCGGCGAGGTCGTCGCCTCCGCCGCCGAGGGCGTCTCCGTCGGCGACCACGTCCTGCACTTCGGCGGCTGGCGCGAGTACGCCACCGTCGACGCCAAGCAGGCCGTCAAGGTCGACCCCGAGGCCGCGCCCCTGTCCACCTACCTCGGCGTCCTCGGCATGACCGGCCTCACCGCCTACGCCGGCCTGCTGCGCACCGCCTCCTTCAAGGAGGGCGACTCCGTCTTCGTGTCGGGCGCGGCCGGCGCCGTCGGCAGCCAGGTCGGCCAGATCGCCAAGCTCAAGGGCGCCTCCCGGGTCATCGGCTCCGCCGGCTCGGACGACAAGGTCAAGCTCCTCGTCGAGGAGTACGGCTTCGACGCGGCCTTCAACTACAAGAACGGCCCCGTGGCCGAGCAGCTGCGCGCCGCCGCTCCCGACGGCGTCGACGTCTACTTCGACAACGTTGGCGGCGAGCACCTCGAGGCGGCCATCGGCTCCCTCAACCTGCACGGCCGGATCGCGATCTGCGGCATGATCTCCGTCTACAACAACACCGAGGCCGCCCCCGGCCCGAAGAACCTGGCCCGTCTCATCCAGACCCGCGGCCGTATCGAGGGCCTGCTGGTCGGCGACCACTACGACCTCCAGTCGGAGTTCGTCGCAGAGGTCGGCGGCTGGATCCGCTCCGGTGAGCTGAAGTACCGCGAGACGGTCGTCGAGGGCATCGAGAACAACCTGGAGGCGTTCCTCGGGGTGCTGCGCGGCGACAACATCGGAAAGATGATCGTCAAGCTCTGATCCGGCCTTGAGCCGAATCGGATCCGGCCCTGATCCGGCCCTGATCCGACTCTGATGCGCACGACGAAGGCCGCACCCCTGGACGACGTTCTTCCAGGAGTGCGGCCTTCGCCCTGCCGTCAGCCGGCCAGTGCCGCCCGGTGCACGGCCGCCACCAGCCGCTCGTTCTCCGGGGCCGCCCCGCCCGGGAAGGCGAACCGGCGCCGCGTGTAGCCGTAGGCCAGCCCGCTGCGCGGGTCCGCGAACGCCTGGCAGCCGCCCGCCCCGCTGTGCCCGAACGCCCCGACGCCCAGGAACGGGTACCAGGTGTCCGCGGTCGCCTGGAAGCCCAGCCCGTACGACTTGTGCGTGCGCGCCACCACGTCGTACCCCACGGAGTGCAGCTGCCCGAACTCCGCCGCCGTGTCCTCCTTCAGCAGCGGCGCCTTCCCGTCGACCTCGCTGATCGCCGCCGCGTACAGCCCGGCCAGCCCGCGCGCCGAGGCGACCCCGCCCACCGAGGCCGGCCCCTTGGCTCGGATCAGGGGGTCGTTCGGCAGGAGTTCGAGGTCGGTCGGCTCGGCGGTATGGCGGTTGAAGGCGACCGCGGCGAGGGTGTGCGGCCCGCCGGGCAGGGAGTCGAGCAGCGCCCGCTGCTCGGCGGTCGGCGCCATCGGCTGCGCGGCCTTGAAGCGCGGCTCGTGCACCGCCGGCAGCCCCAGGAAGAAGTCCAGCCCGTACGGGGCGCGCACCCGCTCCTCGTACACCTCCTGGAGCGTACGGCCCGTGGCCCGCCGTACGACCTCGCCGGTGAGCGCCCCGATGACCAGCGCGTGGTAGCCGAAGGCGGTGCCCGGACGCCAGAACGGCCGTTGGTCGGCCAGGCGTTCGGCGAGCTGCCGGTCGTCGGCCAGCTCCTGCGGCGAGAACCCGCCGTCCGTGCCGATCACGCCCGCCCGGTGGGCGAGCAGTTCGCGCAGGGTCAGCGCGCCCTTGCCCTCGGCGGCGAACTCCGGCCAGTAGTAGGTGACTTTGCGGTCCAGCTCCAGGGTGCCCTCCTGGACGAGGAGCGCGACCACCAGATGGGCGGCGCCCTTGGTCGACGAGTAGACGCCGTAGAGGGAGTCGGCGGCATCGGGGGAGCCGGGGGAGTCGGCGTCGGCACCGGGCACCCACAGGTCGACGACCCGCCGGCCGTGCACATACGCGCACAACTGGCCTTCGTAGTCGGGCCGTTGCGCCGCCTCCTCCGCCACGAAGGCGGCGAACTCCTCCCGCACCGCTTCGAATCCGTCGGCGACGGTGCCGTGGATCTCCTTGGTCGTCCGAGTCAATCGAGTCATCCGTTCTCCTCAACCAGCCCGCTGCTTGCGTGAGCCATGGTGATCAACGCCTGTGCGACCTGCGGGAACTCGCCCTTCGGGTGATCCCGGAAGAGGGGTTCCGTGCCGAACAGGACGGCATGCGGCCCGCTGACGACCGCCGGCTGTCCGGCCGCGGCGGCGGGTCCGCCCGAGCCGTCGGCCAGGGCCCGCCAGTGGCCGGAGACGAGCGGGTTCCCGGTGGCGTACGACTGCTCGACGCGCACCCCGGAGCCGAGACCGGTGAACCAGACCGGTGCGTAGACGAAACTGTGACCGGGTGCCGCGGCCGTCACCGGACCGCCCGAACCCACCACCCGCACCACGCCGTTGGCATCCCCGTTGCCCTCGACGGCCGTGACGTCCAGCAGCCCGGCGCCGGTGCCGACCGAGGCTCCGCCGACGCCCCGACCCACCAGACCGTGACCGGCCAGGAAGGCGTCCAGGGCGTTCCGGGCGGACGCGCCGAGAGCGGCCCGGTCGAGCCCGGTGGACACGAACAGCACGTCCACCGACGACCAGTCGAAGCCCGCGTCGAGGACAGCCGTCGAGACGGGCGTGACGTCGAAGCCCATCTCCCGCAGCGCGAACAGCTCGCCCGGGGTGACGGCGGCGGCGACGCGCACCGGATGCAGCGCGGTCGTCGTGCCGGTGAGTCCCGCGGCCGTGAAGGAGACGTCGTAGGCCCGTGCCGCGACACCTGCCTGTCCGCGCGCCGACGCGGGCACGACGACGCTGCCGTCCGCGGCCCGTCGTACCTGAACCCCTTGCCGCAGCAGGGAGTTGAGCGCGGCCACGGCGCTCGGGTCGTCGAGCCGCAGCCGCAGGTCGCCGCGCGGGGCGACGGCGGCGACCGGGGCCGCGGCGGAGACGGGCCGCAGGGCGAGCCCCGCCAGGCCGCCGCCGGTCACCGGCACGACCTCGGCTCCCCAGAGCCGCCCCAGACTCCAGCCCGAGATGTCGTACATCACCGACACCTTGTCGCTGATGTCCCGCCCGTCGGCGAGCAGCACGTTCGCCATTCCCCGCTTGGGCTGATGCAGATCGACGACGTAGGAGCCCGCCGGATACGTCCGCCCGCCGAGCCGGAACGCGCGCGTGGCACGGGTGACACGGACGTCGTTGGCCAGGAGATGGTCGACGAGACGGGCGGTGGCCGTGGATGCCTTGCCCGCCGGGAGGACGTAGGCGCGCGGGAAGGCCGTCGTGTAGACGTCCTCCGGGCCGATGCCCGGCACCCCCGGGACGGTCTGCGCCGACACCGGCACCTGCGCCGCGCCGACGGAGCCGCGCCGGAACACCTCGATCTGGTCGGCGACCAGCGAGGCGCGGTGGGTCCGCACGAAGTCGAGGGTGGCGCGCAGGGCCGCCCCCGCCACGTCCACGTTGACGGCGGAACGCCGGCGCAGCTCCGTCACCGGCAGCGTGTTGTAGGCGGAGTTGTTGACGACCAACGGGATCTCCACCGTGTGCGCGGCGACCGTGCCGTGGAAGGCGGCGTACTGCGGGGTGAAGATCGGGGGCCAGTCGTCCCAGCCCTCCTCCTGGTCCCGGAACGGGATCTGGGCGGGCTGCACGCCGTCCTTGGCGGGCGTGTAGCCGAGGCCGTTGACGGCGGCCTCCATGCCGAGGGCGTTGGCGTAGGTGTTCTTCAGGAAGAGGTCGTATTCGTAGTTCTCGCCGTGCGGCGGGGTGGTCGGCTCGATGAGGGTGCCGTTGACGTACCCGTGCAGGTCCAGCATGACGGCGGGCTGCTTGTCGATCTCGATCTGCCGCATCGCGCGCGCCTCGGGCTGCGAGGCGGTGACGAAGTCCCGGTTGAGGTCGAAGCCGTTGGCGTTCGCCCGGGTTCCGGCGATCCGGCCGTCCGGGTTGGCCGTGATGTTGAAGTAGAGGCGGCTGTGCGCGAGTAAGTCCTTCGTCCGCGCGTCGTTCGCGGTGGCGAGGCGCTCGATGAGGGCGAGGGAGGCGTCGGTGCCCTCCCACTCGTTGCCGTGGATGTTGTTGTTGAAGAAGACCGGGGCCTTGTAGCCGGCCTTGATCTCCTTGCTCCGGGCCGCCGTGACCGGAGCGTTCTCGATGAGCTCGCGCATCCGTTCCTGGGCCTGCGCCTGACGGACGGTCTCCGGGGCGGTGACGGTGACCAGATAGAGCCGGTGCCCGCCCGCCGACCGCCCCGCGACCTCCACGCTCACCCGGTCGCCGAGGGCCTGGAGGGCGTTCAGCTTCGGGGCGATGGCGTGGTACGGGGTGAGGCCGAGCTTGAGGGACTTGTCGGCGGGGTTCTCGGGATCGGCGGCGAGGGTCTGTCTGCGCGGGTAGCCGCGGACGCCGGTCCTCTCTGCCGCCGGTGCGGTCAGGGCGCGTTGAGCCGCGCTCTGCGGGGAGGCGGCGGCCGTGCGGTCGAGGGCGGAACCCGCGGAACCCTCCCGGGTGACGGGTTTCGGGTCGGCGCCGGCGGGGTGGGGGGTGAGCAGGAGAGAGCCCGTCGCGGCGAGCGCGAGGGCGCTGATCAGAACAGGTCGGGCAGGGTAGGTGCTCGTGGTACGCACGTGTACCTCCTCTGGACTTGCCGAGATCGTTGCTTCCGAAGAGCGGTACGGCGAGGTGTACCCGTTCGACTCAACTGCAACAAGAGGGTGTTGGTGTCACCGATACCCCGGATGGCCCACCGGATGGCCTACCGGACGGCCGAGGAGGGCTGTTCGAGCACGACCGATAGGGTTCGGGCATGCGCGATCTCGGGGTGGGGTTCAGATACCTCCTGAAGGGCCAACGGTGGGTGGCCCGGCACGGCAGGCAGTACGGGTTCGGGCTCGTTCCCGGCCTGATCACGCTCGTTCTCTACGCGGCGGCGCTGGTGGCGCTCGCGGTGTGGGGCGAGGACTTCGTCGGCTGGGCGACGCCGTTCGCCGACGACTGGTCGAGCCCCTGGCTCGGCCTGTTCCGCGGCTTCCTCACCGTCGTGCTGTTCGCCCTCGGCCTCCTGCTGTCCGTCCTCACCTTCACCGCGGTCACCCTGCTCATCGGACAGCCGTTCTACGAGAGCCTCTCCGAGACGGTCGACCGGGACGTCTCGCCCGACGGCATCGCCCCGGAGTCCGGGCTGCCGCTCTGGCGCGAACTGTGGATCTCCGCCCGCGACAGCCTCCGGGTCCTGGCCCGGGCCCTGGTGTGGGCGGTGCTGCTGTTCGCCCTCGGGTTCATCCCGGTCGTCGGCCAGACCGTCGTCCCGGTGATCGGGTTCATGGTCACCGGCTTCTTCCTCACCGAGGAACTCGCCGCCGTCGCCCTCCAGCGCCGGGATGTCGACCTGCGCGCCCGACTCGCCCTGTTCCGCTCCCGCAAGACCCTGATCTGGGGCTTCGGCACACCCCTGGGCCTGGCCTTCCTGGTCCCCTTCGCCGCGGTGTTCCTGATGCCGGGCGCGGTCGCGGGCGCCACCCTGTTGGCCCGCGAACTGCTCGGCGAGGAGATCCGCGAGGAAGCGGTCGCGCCCGAAGAGGAGAACGTCACGTCATGACCGAGCTGCTCGCCGTCGCCCTCATCACCGTGCTGGCCGTCATCGCCCCCGGCGCCGACTTCGCGATGATCGTCCGCAACAGCTATCTCTACGGCCGCCGTACGGGACTGTTCGCGGCCACCGGAGTCGCCGCGGGCGTCCTCGTGCACGTCACGTACACGATGCTCGGCGTGGGCCTGCTGATCGCGTCCTCGACGTTCCTCTTCACGATCATCAAGCTGGTCGGCGCCGCCTACCTCGTCTACATCGGCGTCCGCACCTTCCGTACCCGCGGCGAGGTCGAGATCGATCTGACCGGGAAGACCGAGCTGACCCCGCTCGCCGCGCTGCGCACCGGCTTCCTCACCAACGTCCTCAACCCCAAGACGACCCTGTTCGTCGTCTCGACGTTCTCCCAGGTCGTCAGCCCCGGCACCCCGGCCCACCAGCAGGTCGGCTACGGCCTGTTCATGTCGCTGGCCCACCTGCTGTGGTTCGGTGTGGTCGCCGTCTTCTTCTCCCAGGACCGGATGCGCACGCTGATGCTGCGCGGTCAGAAGGTCCTCAACAAGGTCATCGGCTCGGTCCTGGCGGGCCTGGGCGTCAGCCTCGCGTTCGCTCCGTCGCACTGACCGCCACGGTCAGGATCGCCCGCACCTGGGCGACGATGTCCAGCCGGTTGCGCACGAACTCCGCATCGGTCACCTCGGTGGTGTTGCCGGCCCCGAACTGCAGGACCGGCGTGTGCACATGCCCGCCCGGCAGGCTGTCGTGCAGGCCCAGCCGGTCGCGCAGCAGGGTGGCCCGGTAGGCGATCTCGTTGGAGAGGTAGTTCCCGCCGCCCCCGGCCCGCGCGGTCGACCCCGCCGTCGGCCCGTCCGGCCGCACCACCGGAGCCGTGCCTCCCCCAGTGCCAAAAGCCTGGGAGGTACCCCCAGCCGGGATCTCCGTGACGCTCGTGTTGTCGTAGACGGGGAACCGGCCGGTGTCCGCCGCCACGATCGCGGGGTACGGCAGGGTCGTGGTCGTCCACTGCGGCTGCGAGGCGGGGTCGGCGACCGGGACCGTCTCCGTCCGCCCGATGTTGTCGTTGTCGGGGAAGCCGCCGCGCCAGGCCCCGTTGGTGCGCTCCACGTCGAACCGGCCGACGCGGCCCTGGCTGACGGTCGTGAACAGGTCCACGTGCGGCAGATACGGCCGCAGGGTGCGCTCCACGGTCCCTTCCGCGAAGTCCTGCCAGCGCACCGGGAAGACGGCCGTCTCCACCCGGGCCGGCCCGTCCGCGGTGCGGATCACCGTGCCGTCGAGGGCGAGCGCGGTGGCCCCGGACGGGTTGGAGATCCGGATGTCCCGGTCCAGGGTGAACGGGTCGAAGCCGGTGACCAGGACCCGCTTGAGCCCCTTGGCATGGGCCGGGTAGCGGATGTCGCTCTGGCCGCGGGAGGTGCGCTCCAAGGCGTCGAGCAGCGCGGTCCGTTGGCGCTCGGTGACCGTGAACGCGGGCTCCCAGGTGCGCACCTCGCTCGTCATGCCGAGCCGCGCCCAGTACAGCGGCCGGTCGTCGTCCCGGCTGAGGTCCCCGCCGGCCGGACCGCGCCCCTGCACCCGGTCCACGGCCCGCCGCCACAGGGCCGCGCCCTCCCGGTCGACGAGCCGCCGGGCCTGGGCGTAGGAGTGCGAGGCCTGCAACAGCCGGGCGAACCGCGGAGCCACCGCGTCGAACCCGGACCGGGCGAGGATCTCCTGAGGAACGGCCCCCGCCAGTCGCTGTTCCTCGACGGTGGGCGCGGGCGCCGTCTCGGCCGCGGTCGCGGCGCTGGGGGAGGAGAGCCCGGCCAACAGGGCCAGGCCGAGGAAACCGACGCGAACTCGTATGGAATGCACGGGGGTTGAGGTCCTTCCGTCGCTGTGGGGGAGAGCGTGGGTGTGGGACGACGGAAGTATCCCGTGACGGGAGTGGTCTACGCCATGCCGCGAGGGATCGCGGCCGCCGCCTCCCGCAGCGCGGCGACGAACGCCTCCGCCGCCGGAGCGAGCGCGCGTCCCCGCTGCGTCGCCGCGTACACCGCCCGCGCCGGGGCGCCCTCGTCGCGTACCGGCAGCAGCACGACGTCCGGCCGTACGGACGCGGCGGCGAGCGCCGGCACCAGGGCGACGCCGAGACCCGCGGCCACATAGCCCTGCTTGGCCGTCCACTCGGCGACGACATGCGCCACCCGCGGCCGGAAGCCCTCCCGCAGGGCGGCGTCGAGGAGGGTGCCCTCGGGCCGCGCGGACCCGGAGACCCAGTCGGCGTCGGCGAGTTCGCCCAGCCGCACCGGCCGACGGCGACCCGAGAGGGGATGCCCGGCCGGCACGGCGACGTACAGGGACTCGTCCAGGAGGTGCTGCAGGGCGTACGACTCCAACGCCGTGCGGCCGGTCGTGGACACCACCGCCAGGTCGAGGTGCCCGGCGTCCAGCCGCTCCAGCAGGGCCGGCGTGAGCCCCTCCTCCCGGGTGACCCGCACCCGGGGACAGCGGGCCCCGAACGCGGCCAGCGCCTGCGGCACCAGCGCCGCGTCCGCCGTCGGGAACGCCCCGAACCGCAGCCGCCCGCCCGCGCCCTCCCGCAGCGCGGCCAGCTCCCGCCGCGCCCCCTGCACGGCCTCGGCGACGGACTCCGCGTACGGCACCAACGCCCGCCCGGCCTCCGTCAGCCGCACCCCCCGGGGCAGTCGGTCGAACAGCGGCCCCCCGCCCAACGCCCCCTCCAGCGAGGAGATCTGCCGCGACACCGCGGACTGCGTCCACCCCAGTGTCCGAGCGGCCCCCGTGAACGACCCGCCCCGCGCGACCTCCAGGAACGCCCGCAGCCACAGGGTGGACAGATCGGTCTCCGGGAACCGCGGCCCAGGCGTGTCATATGTTCCATGCTCTCCATGCGAGTTCGGCATGGCTGCCATGCTAGACATTCGCTTGTCGCATCACCGGGACGGACCTAGCGTCGACGGCATGGAGAAGACCGCACCGCACGTCACCCTCGACAACCCCGCCGGCGCGCCCCAACCACTCAGCCCCTACTACTCCCAGGTCGCCCGCGTCCGGCAGGCCGACGGCAGCGCCCTGCTGTTCCTCTCCGGCCAGATCGCCGAGGGCGCGACACTCGCCGAGCAGAGCCGGGGCGTGTTCGAGACCATCGACGCCCTGCTGAAGGCCCACGGGGCCACCCTGGCCGACGTCATCAACATCCGTACGTACCTCACCGACATCTCCCGCCTCGAGGAATACGGCGCCGTGCGGCGGGAGTTCCTCACCGGGACCCCGCCCACCAGCATGACCTTCGAGGTGCCGCGGCTGTTCCGGCCGGAGGCACAGATCGAGATCGAGGTCGTGGCGGCGGTGACCGGCGGCTAGGGCCGCCCAGGGCCGCCTAGGGCCCGTCCGGCTCCTCGCCCAGCAGGTGCAGGAAGTCGCGGAACGCGCCCGGCATGTCCACCGACTCCGGGTCCAGCAGCCACTGGAACTGCAGACCGTCCATCACCGCCACCAGCAGCGGGGCCGTGCGCTCCGGGGTGAGGCCGTTCGGGAGGCGGTCGCCGTACCCGGCGCGCAGCACCGCCGCCATGGTGGCGCGCACCCGTGTGTACCGCTCGGTGAAGTACTCCCGCGCCGGATGCCCCTCCGTGACGCTCTCGCCGAGCAACGCCGAGAAGGTCTGGATGATGGCCGGCCGCATCGCGTTGTACTCGACCAGCGAGACCAGCAGATCCACCCGCCACCGGGTGTCCGGCACGGCGTCCCACTGGTCGCGCTCCTGAAGCACCGCCACCAGCAGCGCGTCCTTCGTCGGGAAGTGGTGCAGCAGCCCCTGCTGGGTCAGTCCGACCCGCTCGGCCACCGCCGCCAGGCTCGCCCCCCGGTAACCGCGTTCGGCGATCACCTCCAGGGCCGCCCGCACGATCTCGGCCCGCCGCTCCTGGCTCCTGGTACGCCCGCTCATGCCGTCACCGTAGCGGCATCCGAGCCATTGAATGTAACGGCTGGATAACGAAACCTACCGCTCTACAGGTGACCGTGCAGGATGGAGGTGCACGATGAAGGCGTCGCACCGGCACGGCACGGATCGGCACGGCACGTCACTCAACGAGGAGGCACCGCATGGCGGGAACCGAGGAGGATCGGGAGGCGGCCGTCGAGAGTGCTCTCGGCAAGCTCGACCTGGACGCCAAGACCCGGCTGCTGGCCGGCCAGGACGTGTGGTCGCTGCCCGAGCTGCCCGAGATCGGCCTGAGCTCCCTCGTCATGTCCGACGGCCCCGTGGGCGTCCGGGGCGTGCGCTGGACCGCCGACGACCCGTCCGTCGCCCTGCCCTCCCCGACCGCCCTCGCCGCCGCCTGGGACCCGGAACTCGCCCACCGCGCGGGCGTCCTGCTCGCCCAGGAGGCCCGCCGCAAGGGCGTCCACGTGCTGCTCGCCCCCACGGTCAACCTGCACCGCTCCCCGCTCGGCGGCCGCCACTTCGAGGCCTACAGCGAGGACCCGTACCTCACCGGTGTGATCGGCGCGGGCTATGTCAACGGCGTCCAGTCCGGCGGCGTCGGCACCACCGTCAAGCACTTCGTGGCCAACGACGCCGAGACCGACCGCTTCACTGTGAACAACCTCGTCGGCGAACGAGCCCTGCGCGAGCTGTACCTCGCGCCCTTCGAGGCCATCGTCGAGCACGCCCGCCCCTGGGGCGTCATGACCGCCTACAACAGCGTCGACGGCACGACGATGACCGAGCACCACCGGCTCGTGAACGAGGTCCTGCGCGGCGAATGGGGCTTCGACGGCTTCAACGTCTCCGACTGGATGGCCGCCCGCGACACCGTGGGCGCGCTCCGCGGCGGCCTGGACGTGGCCATGCCCGGCCCGCAGACCGTCTACGGCCCCGCACTGGCCCGGGCGGTACGCGACGGCCGCCTCGACGAGTCCGAGGTCGACGACGCCGTACGCCGCGTCCTGCGCCTGGCCGCCCGCGTCGGCGCCCTCGCGGACGCCGAACCGGCCGTCACCGCGCTTCCCGCCCCGGTCGACGGCGAGGCCCTGGCCCACGAACTGGCCCGCCGCTCCTTCGTCCTGGTCCGCAACGAGGCGGACGCGCTCCCGCTCAGGCCCGGCACGGTCGCCCTCATCGGCGCCGCCGCCCGCGACGCCCGCGTCCTCGGCGGCGGCTCGGCCACCGTCTTCCCGGCCCACACGGTCTCCCCGCTGGACGGCCTGACCGCCGCCCTCCCCGAGGGCGCCCTCACCTACGCCGTGGGCGCCGACCCCACCACCGAACTCGCGGTCGCAGGCAAGGGCTTCGAGCTGCGGACGGTCTGCCGGGACGCGGCCGGGGAAATCATCGGCGCCGGCTCCGCGCCGGGCGGCCTGATCCAGTGGATGGGCTCGGACCTCCCTACGGGCGTCACCCACGACAACCTCCACACCGTCGAGCTGACCGGCGTCTTCACCCCGCGCGAGAGCGGCCCGCACACCTTCGGCATCAAGGGCACCGGCGCCTTCACCCTCACCGTCGCCGGGACGACGTACTTCGACGACGTCCAGCTCCCCGCCGACGGCACCGACCCCTTCGAGGCGTTCTTCGGCGCCCCGGCCCCCCGCGCCCAGGCCGAACTGACCGCCGGCGAACCCGTCGAGGTCTCCCTCACCCATGTCTTCGCGCTCCCCGAGGACATCCCCTTCAAGGTCATCTCCTTCGCCCTGGCCCACCAGGGCCCGCAGCGCGACCCCGACGAGCTGATCGCCGAGGCCGCCGAGGCGGCGCGAGCCGCGGACACGGCCGTCGTCGTGGTCGCCACCACCGACCGCGTCGAGTCCGAGGGCTTCGACCGCAGGGACCTCCGCCTCCCCGGCCGACAGGACGACCTGGTGCGCGCCGTCGTCGCCGCCAACCCGAACACCGTCGTGGTCGTCAACGCGGGCTCCCCGGTGGAGCTGCCGTGGCGCGAGGACGTCGCCGCCGTCCTGCTCACCTGGTTCCCCGGCCAGGAGGGCGGCGCGGCGCTGGCGGACGTCCTGACCGGCGCCCACGAACCCGGCGGCCGCCTGCCCACCACCTGGGGCTCCCTCACCGACGCCCCCGTCACCGAGGTCACCCCCACCGACGGCGAACTCCCCTACACCGAGGGCGTCTTCATCGGCTACCGCGCCTGGGAGAAGGAGCACCGCACCCCGGCCTACCCCTTCGGCCACGGCCTCGGCTACACCGACTGGACGTACGAGGCGGTCGCCATCACGGGCTCCACGGTCAAGGTGCGGCTGCGCAACAGCGGCGAGCGCACGGGCCGTGAGGTCGTGCAGGTCTATCTCGCACCGATCGGACCGGCCCCGGCAGCCGACCGCCCGGCGCCCGACCGCCCCGCCCGCTGGCTGGCCGGCTTCGCCGCCGTCGAGGCCGGTCCGGGGGAGAGCGTCGAGGTCACCGTGGACATCCCGCAGCGCGCCTTCGAGGTGTGGGACGAGGCGGATCACCGATGGTTCTTTGTGAAGGGTTCGTACGAAATCCAGGTGGGTCGCTCGATCGCCGACCGTAGGATCACCGCGACGATTAACGTGTGACCTGGCGCCCGCCGCCCCACGAACAGCCCCGGTCCGGGACCTGACCCCTGGACCGGGGCAACATCTTTTTCCCGGCGGCCCAAGCGGGTCGGGCGAAGTCGGCTGCGGTGCGGCAGCGCCCTGAAGGGGCGCGGGGCGCTGACATCTGCGGCTCCGCCGCGATGGGGGTCCCCCCGCTCGAGCGCAGCCGAGAGTGGGGGAGCGACCGGCCACGATGGCGCCGCGGCGAAACGACGGCACATCGCGGCGGCCCCAGCGGAGCGCCTAGCGCACCGAGAAGCCGTACACCGTCTCCGACCGGTACTCCGCGCCCGGCAGCAGCACGGTGCTCGGGAACTCCGGCCGGTTCGGGGAGTCGGGGAAGGCCTGCGTCTCCAGCGCGACCCCCTCGCCGGGCACGAAGGGCTCGCCCAGGTGGTCGGCGGTGTACAGCTGCAGCCCCGGCTCGGTCGTCGCCACCGTCAGCACCCGCCCGGACGCCGGATCGTGCAGCTCCGCCACCTCGACCGGTGTGTCCGTGACGCCCTTGTCGAGCACGAAGTTGTGGTCGTAGCCGGCGCCCACCTTGCGGGCCGCGCGGAAGTCGAAGCGGCCGTCCGCCACCTGCGCGAGCTCACCCGTGGGAATCAGGTCGGCGTCCACCGGCGTGTACCGGGAGGCGGCCAGCCGCAGCTCGTGACCGCCCGCGCTGCCGGTCCCGGGCCCGCCGAGGTTGAAGTAGCTGTGGTTGGTCAGGTTCACCACCGTCGGCGCGTCCGTGACCGCCCGGTAGACGAACCGCAGCGCCCCCGACGCGTCCAGCGTGTAGGTCGCCGAGACCTCCAGACGGCCCGGGAAGCCCTCCTCGCCGTGCGCGGCGACCCGGCTCAGCCGCAGCCCGTGCTCGACCGGCTGCACCTCCCACACCCGCTTGTCGAAACCGCGCGACCCGCCGTGCAGGGAGTTGGGCGCGTTGTTGGGCTCCAGCGCGTACGTCACGCCGTCCAGCGGGAAGCGGGCGTGCGCGATCCGGTTGGCGTACCGGCCGATCAACGCGCCGAGGTAGGGCTCCGGGTGCGCGAGATAGCCGTCCAGGTCCGCGAACCCCAGCACCACGTTCGCCGCGTGTCCGTCCCGGTCCGGGACCTCGACGGACTGCACGATCCCGCCGTACGACAGCACCCGCACCCGGGTGCCCGCCCGCTCCAGGGTCCAGCGGTGCACCGGGGTGCCGTCGGAAAGTGTTCCGAAGTGTTCGCTCATGAGCAAAACTCTAGGGCAGGCCCAGGTCACGAGGCCTGCGCGGTGACTCCTCGATACGCCATCTCCGCGAGCCGCGCCTGTCCGTCCTTGCTCGGATGGAACCAGTCCCAGTGGCTCAACTGGTCCGTGCCGAATCGGAAGTCGTACACCGCGCCGCCGTCGAACCGGCACCGCACGTCCTTCGCGCAGACCTCCTTCAGCACCGTGTTGTAGTCCTCCACCCGCTTCTGCACGGTGTCCCGCCGCAGGGTCGCCGCCGAGTCCAGCGCGTCCGCGTCGGCCAGCATCGACGGACAGATGCCCAGCTTCCACACCTGCTTGCCCAGCGCGTTCGTCCGCCCCTGCGACCACAGGCGCTTCAGGTTCGGCACGCTCGCCACGTACACCTGCGTCTTCGGCAGCGCGCGGCGCAGCGTGCTCAGCGCGTCCTCGAACTCCGCCCGGAAGTCCGCCACCGGCGTCATCGCCTCCGTCGACGCGCGACAGGCGTCGTTCGCGCCCGCCATCACCGTGACCAACTGCGGTTTCTCGGCGACCGCCTGCGCCATCTGCCCCGGCACGTCCGCCATCCGCGCCCCGGTCGCCGCGTAGTTCCAGCTGTGCGTGGCCGCCTTCGCCGCGCCCAGCAGCCGCACCGCGAGACTGTTCACCTCGGTGCTGCTGCCCGTCGCCCAGGACACCTCGGGACAGTCCGCGAGGACCGTACACGCGTCGAAGCCACGGGTGATGGAGTCGCCCACCGCCGCGACCGAGTCCGGAGTGGAGTCCCACACCGGGGTCGGCGACGGGGACGGCTTCGCCTGCCGAGCCTGGGTGCCCGAAGCCCCCGAGTCGTCGCCGCCCCCCAACGCGTCGCAGCCGGCCAGGCCCAGGACGGCCGCCGTCGTACCCGCGAGCACGGCCCGCGCGTGCCGTTTCCGTTTCCGCATCCGCCGGTGTTCCCCTCGCTCTTCGATCGACGCCCCCCCGTTATGACAACGCACGGGAGTTCCCGGCGAATCACACCCACAAGATGGAACGCTTCACGCCACTACAGGCGTCCTGCCGAGTGAATGGCGGTGGTTCACGGCACCGGGACCGACGGTACGTCACACTCCTTGCGCCGCCGCACGGTAGCCTCGCCATCAACGCGGCTGCCTGCCACCGCAGCCATGCCAGCCTGCAAGACTGTCCCGCTCTGTCCGGAGGTCCCGGTGACGACACGTGGAGTTCTGTACGT
This sequence comes from Streptomyces sp. NPDC006872, assembly GCF_040635845.1. Taxonomy (NCBI): domain Bacteria; kingdom Bacillati; phylum Actinomycetota; class Actinomycetes; order Kitasatosporales; family Streptomycetaceae; genus Streptomyces; species Streptomyces sp. NPDC006872. The sequence goes on along the minus strand of NZ_JBEYIL010000011.1, from coordinate 69,214 downwards.
GCACTCCGCGCCGCGCGCGCTGTGCCCGCACGTCGAGTGGGCCGTCGCCGGGGTGCTCGGCACGCGCGTCAGCCTCGACTGGATCCGGCAGCCCGCCGCGCCCGGCACCTGGCGCTCGGAGTTCTCCTGGAAGGGCCAGGCCGGCACCGCCTCCAAGCTCGCCTCCGCGCTGCGCGGCTGGCAGATGCTCCGCTTCGAGGTCACCGCGGAGCCCTGCGCGACCGCCGAGGGCGAGCGCTACAGCTGCACCCCCGACCTCGGCATCTTCCACGCCGTCACCGGAATCCACGGCGACATCCTCATCCCCGAGGACCGCCTGCGCGCGGCTCTGCTCCGCAGCCGGCGCGGCGAGACGGACCTGGAAGCCGAACTCTCCAAACTCCTCGGCAAGCCCTGGGACGACGAACTGGAACCCTTCCGGTACGCGGGAGAGGGAGCCCCGGTCCGCTGGCTGCACCAGGTCGTTTAGGGGCGCGGGGCTGTATCGATATGCGGCTCCGCCGCGGGGCGCGAGAAGCCCCACCGGCCAGCACCCGGCCGACAACGCACACCAGAACGGCGATTGGCCCGCCCCCAACCAGGGGTGCGGGCCAATCGCCGTTCACGAAACGTCTCAGATGGTCCGGAACGCCAAGACGACGTTGTGCCCACCGAACCCGAACGAGTCGTTGAGGGCCGCGATCCGGCCCTCGACGGGCAGCTTGCGCGCCTCGCCGCGGACGATGTCCGCGTTCGCCTCGGCCTCGGGGTCGAGGTTCTCGACGTTGATGGTCGGCGGAGCGATCCGGTTGTACAGCGCGAGGACCGTCGCGACGGTCTCGACGCCGCCCGCGCCGCCCAGCAGGTGGCCGGTCATCGACTTGGTCGCCGAGACGGCCATGTGGTCCGCGTCGTCGCCGAAGACCTTGCGCAGCGCCTTCAGTTCGGCGATGTCACCGGCCGGCGTCGACGTGGCGTGCGCGTTGACGTGCACGATCTCCGCCGGGTCCAGGTCGGTGCTGTCCAGCAGGTGCTGCAGCGCGTGCGAGATGCCGCGGCCCTCGGGCTCCGGCTGCACGATGTCGTGGCTGTCGGCGGAGATGCCCTGTCCGACGGCCTCGGCGTAGACGCGGGCGCCCCGCTGGGCCGCGTGCTCCGCGGACTCCAGGACGATCACGCCGGCGCCCTCGCCCATGACGAAGCCGTCGCGGGCGACGTCGTAGGGACGCGAGGCGCCCTGCGGGTTCTCGTTGTTCTTGGACATCGCCATCATGTTGCCGAACGCGGCGATGGGCAGCGGGTGGATCGCCGCCTCCGTGCCACCGGCGACGACGACGTCGGCGCGGCCGGTACGGATCATCTCGATGGCGTAGCCGATGGCCTCCGCGCCCGACGCACACGCCGAGACCGGAGTGTGCACACCGGCACGGGCGCCCACGAGCAGACCCACGTTGGCGGACGGGCTGTTCGGCATCAGCATCGGCACGGTGTGCGGGGAGACGCGGCGGACGCCCTTCTCCTTCAGCACGTCGTACTGGTCGAGGAGGGTGGTCACGCCGCCGATGCCGGAGGCGATGACCGCGCCGAGCCGGTCGGGGTCGACCTTGCCGTCGCTGCCGTCCTCACCGGCCTTGCCGGTGAAGCCGGCGTCCTTCCAGGCTTCCTGGGCCGCGATCAGCGCGAACTGCGCCGAGCGGTCCAGCTTGCGGGCCTGCGGCCGGGGGATGACCTCAAGAGGCTCCACCGCGACCGGGGCCGCGATACGGACGGCCTGATCGGCCGCCCAGTCCTGCTCCAGGACCTTGACACCGGACTTGCCGGCGACGAGACCCTCCCAGGTAGAGGCTGCGTCGCCACCCAGCGGTGTGGTTGCGCCGATACCGGTGACGACCACGGTGCGATTGGTCGGGCTCACGGATTCATTCTCCAAGTTACGAGGATTCAGCGGCGCCACCGCCGGGTGGCGGGGCAGTTCAGCCCAGGGCCGGTGGATCAGGCCTGGTTCTTGAGGATGTAGTTCGTCGCGTCGCCGACGGTCTTGAGGTTCTTGACGTCCTCGTCCGGGATCTTGACGTCGAAGCGCTCTTCGGCGGCGACGACGACCTCGACCATGGACAGCGAGTCGACGTCCAGGTCGTCGGTGAAGGACTTGTCCAGCTGGACGTCCTCAACCGGGATGCCGGCGATCTCGTTCACGATGTCGGCAAGACCGGCGACGATCTCTTCCTGAGTGGCGGCCATCTTGGCGCTCCTTCTTTGCTTTTCCAGAGGGTGTGGCAAGGGGTGTTTCCCGTGCCGGACCGGGTGATCCGGCACGGAGTGCCTAGGGGAGGGTAACGACAGTCGCGGCGTAGACGAGACCCGCCCCGAATCCGATGACGAGCGCGGTGTCGCCGCTCTTCGCCTCACCGGTCGCCAGGAGTCGCTCCATTGCGAGCGGAATCGAGGCGGCCGAGGTGTTGCCGGTGGTGCGCACATCACGGGCGACCGTGACGGACTCCGGCAGCTTGAGAGTCTTCACCATCGAGTCGATGATCCGCTCGTTGGCCTGGTGCGGGATGAAGACGTCGAGTTCGTCGGCGGTGATGCCGGCGGCGTCCAACGCCTCCTTGGCGACCTTCGCCATCTCGAACACGGCCCAGCGGAAGACCGCCTGGCCCTCCTGCGTGATCGCGGGGAACTTGGCGACAACGCCGTCGCGGTAGTCCGTCCACGGCACGGTCTGCTTGATGGTGTCCGACTTGTCGCCCTCGGAGCCCCACACGGTCGGGCCTATGGCCGGCTCGGCGGAGGGTCCGACGACGACCGCGCCCGCGCCGTCGCCGAACAGGAAGGCCGTCGCGCGGTCCTCCAGGTCGGTGAGGTCGGACAGCCGCTCGACGCCGATGACGAGGACGTACTCGGCCGAGCCCTCGACGACGATGCCCTTGGCGAGCGTCAGACCGTAGCCGAAGCCCGCACAGCCCGCCGAGATGTCGAACGCGGCGGCCTTGTTCGTGCCGAGCTTGTCGGCGATCTCGGTGGCCACGGCCGGGGTCTGCTTGAAGTGCGAGACGGTCGAGACGACCACCGCGCCGATCTGCGCGGCGGTGATCCCGGCGTCGGCGATCGCCTTGCCGGACGCCTCGACCGACATGGCGGCGACGGTCTCCTCGTCGTTCGCCCAGTGCCGGGTCTCGATGCCCGAGCGCGAGCGGATCCATTCGTCGGACGAGTCGATCGTCTCGAGGATCACCTCGTTGGGGACGACCCGGGTGGGCCGGTAGCCGCCGACGCCGAGGATGCGCGCGTACGGGGAGCCCTTGCTGGGCTTGATCTTCGCCATCAGAGCTCCTCAGGCGACGCCGTGCTCGGCGATGAGTTCGCGAGCCGCGTCGAGGTCGTCGGGTGTCTTGAGCGCGAGCGTCTTCACACCGGGCAGGGCGCGCTTGGCCAGGCCGACCAGCGTGCCGCCGGGGGAGACCTCGATGATCGCGGTCGCGCCGAGCTCCTTGAAGGTCTCCATGCACAGGTCCCAGCGGACCGGGTTGGCGACCTGGCCGATCAGCCGGTCCAGGATCTCGGCGCCGGTGGCGACGGCCCGGCCGTCCTTGTTGGAGAGGTAACGGACCGTCGGGTCGGCCGGCGTGACCTCCGTGGCGGCCTTGGCGAGGGTCTCGACCGCGGGCGCCATGTGCACGGTGTGGAAGGCGCCGGCGACCTTCAGCGGGACGACCTTGCGGACGCCCTCCGGCTTGTCCTCGTTCAGCGCGGCGAGCTGCGCCAGCGTGCCCGCGGCGACGATCTGGCCCGCGCCGTTGATGTTGGCCGGGGTCAGCCCCAGCTTCTCCAGATGCGCGAGGGAGACCTCGGGGTCGCCGCCGAGCAGGGCGGACATACCGGTCTCGGTGATCGCGGCGGCGTCCGCCATCGCCAGGCCGCGCTTGCGGACGAGGTCCAGCGCGACGGTGTCGTCGAGGACGCCGGCGAAGGCGGCGGCGGTGAACTCGCCGACGCTGTGGCCCGCGACCGCGCCCGGGGACACGTCGCCGAGTGCCGTGGCGGACAGGATTCCGGCGGCGACCAGCAGCGGCTGGGCCACCGCGGTGTCACGGATCTCGTCCGCGTCGGCCTGCGTGCCGTAGTGGGCGAGGTCCAGGCCGATGGCGTCCGACCACGCGGCGACACGGGCGGCGGCGCCGGGCAGTTCGAGCCAAGGAGTCAGGAAGCCGGGCGTCTGGGCGCCCTGGCCGGGAGCGACGAGTACGAGCACTCTCACACTCTCTCTTGGGGACGGCCGAAGCCGCCCGTGGGGACAGGGACGAAGAACGGCAGGGGGTTTTGTGGAGCCCCGACAAAAGGCTAGGTCTGGGGATCGCCGTCGACCAGACGCCCCAGGATCAGTGCGATCCGGAGCGTGAACGCGGAGCGTACATCCGAAGGCGACCAACCGGTGACGTCAGTCACACGTCGAAGCCGGTAGCGCACGGTGTTCGGGTGAACGAAGAGCATCCGCGCGGCCCCTTCGAGACTGGACGCCTGTTCGAGATATACGGAGAGGGTCTCCAGGAGCGCCGATCCGGCCTCCTCGAGCGGTCTGTAGATCTCCTCCACCAACTGATCGCGCGCACCGGGATCACCGGCGATCGCGCGCTCCGGAAGCAGATCGTCCGCCAGTACCGGCCGGGGTGCGTCCTGCCACGCCGAACAGGCCTTGAGCCCGGCCGCGGCGGCCTGTGCGGACCGGGTCGCGGCGAGCAGATCGGGCACGACGGGCCCGGCCACCACGGGCCCGGCGGCGAACGGCCCGATCAGCGACTTGGCGACGGCGAGCGGGTTGTCGCTGCCGCCGGCGATCACCACCAGCCGGGTGCCGAGCACCCCGGTGAGCACCTGGAGCTTGGCGTGCCGCGAGGCCCGCCGGATGGCCTCGACGGTCAGCTCGGAGTCCCCCTCGGGGGCGGTCCCGAGGACGACGCACACATGCTCCGGAGAGTTCCAGCCCAGTGCGGCGGCCCGGCTCACGGCCCCCTCGTCGGCCTCGCCGCTCAGCACGGCGTTCACGACGAGCGACTCCAGCCGGGCGTCCCAGGCGCCACGGGCCTCGGCGGCCTGGGCGTAGACCTGCGCGGTGGCGAAGGCGATCTCCCGGGCGTAGACGAGGAGCGCCTCACGCAGCACGTTCTCGTCGCCCGGCGCCGCGACCTCGTCGATCGCGGACTCCATGACCTCGATGGTGGTCCGCACCATCTCGACGGTCTGGCGCAGCGTGATGGCCCGCGTCAGCTCACGCGGCGCCGTGCCGAACACATCGGTGGAGATGGCCTGAGGGGCGTCCGGATGCCGGAACCACTCGGTGAAGGCGGCGATGCCCGCCTGGGCGACCAGCCCGATCCAGGAACGGTTCTCCGGGGGCATCGCCCGGTACCACGACAGTGTCTCGTCCATCCGCGCGATGGCCTGGGCGGCGAGACTTCCGGAGGACTTCTCCAGCCGCTTCAGCGTGGCGGGGTGGGAGTGGACGGCGTGCGCCGCGGGATCGGGGTGACTGGTTTCGGGTTCGGGCACGTGGACAAGACTGCCTTATCGGGACGGCGGAGTGTGCCGCCGGGTCTACCGTGGTCCCGTGATGGACGTGAGGCGCGCCGACGAGCGCTATCGAGGCGGGGACCCGGCCGCAGGCGTCGAGTCGTGGCACGCCTTCTCCTTCGGCCCGCACTTCGACCCCGACAACCTCCGCTTCGGTCCGCTGATCGCCTGCAACGAGGAGCGGCTCGCCCCCGGCGCCGGTTTCGACGAGCACCCGCACAGCCACACCGAGATCGTGACCTGGGTGGTCGAGGGCGAGCTGACCCACCGCGACTCGGCCGGCCACGAGACCCGGGTCCGCCCCGGAGACGTGCAGCGGCTCAGCTCGGCGGGCGGCGTCAGGCACGTGGAGCGCAATGACGCCGACACGCCCCTGACCTTCGTCCAGATGTGGCTGGCCCCGCTGGACCCCGGCGGCGACCCCGCCTACGAGATGGTCCACGGCATCGCGGACTCCACCCCGTACGCCGTCCCGGAGGCGGGCGCGATGCTCCACGTACGCCGCCTGGCCGCAGGGGAACGCACGGCGGTGCCGGACGCGCCGCACGTCTACGTCCACGTGGTCAGCGGCGAAGTGCTCCTGGACGGCGAACGGCTGGGCCCGGGCGACGCGGCCCGGGTCACGGACGCGAAGGATCTGGAGGCGGAAGGGGCGACCGACGCCGAACTGCTGGCCTGGGTCTTCAGCCCGTCAGGCGACGACTGAGGGCGAGGCGGTTCAGCCTCGCAGCTCGGCCAGTACCGCGTCCGTGAACGGCGGCCAGGCCTCGACCGCCCATGCCCCGAACGCCCGGTCCGTCAGCGCGACCGCGGCGACGCCCGCTTCGGGATCGATCCACAGGAACGTGCCGGACTGGCCGAAGTGGCCGAAGGTCCGCGGGGACGACGAACCTCCCGTCCAGTGCGGTGACTTGGAGTCGCGGATCTCGAAGCCGAGACCCCAGTCGTTGGGGTTCTGGTGCCCGTACCCCGGCAGGACGCCCTTCGTGCCCGGGTACTGCACGCTCATCGCCGCCGCCACCGTCCGCGGATCCAGCAGCCGGGGCGCCTGCACCTCCGCCGCGAACCGCAGCAGGTCCTCGACCGTCGAGACGCCGTCCTTCGCCGGGGAGCCCGCCAGCGAGGTCGCCGTCATCCCCAGCGGCTCCAGCACCGCCTGCCGCAGATACTCCGCGAACGGGATGTCCGTCGCCTTCGCGATGTGGTCGCCGAGCTGCTCGAACCCGGCGTTGGAGTACAGCCGTCGCTCACCAGGCGGGGCGGTCACCCGATGCTCGTCGAAGGCGAGCCCGGAGGTGTGCGCGAGCAGATGGCGGACGGTCGCCCCGGGCGGACCGGCCGGCTCGTCCAGCTCGACCGCGCCCTCCTCGTACGCCACGAGGGCCGCGTACGCGGCGAGCGGCTTGGTGACCGAGGCCAGCGGGAAGCGCTGTCCGACCGGGCCATGGGTCCCCAGGACCGTGCCGTCGGCCCGTACGACCCCCGCCGAGGCGGAGGGAACCGGCCAGTTCTCGATCAAGGCGAGGCTCTTCAGCGACATGCGGTCGAGCCTATGCGCCGCACAGCGGCAGCTCCATCAAGGGGTCCGGCTCGGGATTGACGGCCAGCAGGCGCGATCAAGCCGCGTCCCTCGGTTTTCTTACCGATTCCGCTTGCTTCGAGCGCACTCCAAGGCCATAGCGTTGGTGCCATGACGGTGATGGAGACCACGGGTACCAGGACCGACAGCTGCGCCGCCCCGCCGCACCCGCATCGGCGGCCGGAAGGCCAGGACAGCTACACGATCAGCGAGGTCGTCGCTTTCACGGGCCTGACGGCCCACACCCTGCGCTGGTACGAGCGGATCGGCCTGATGCCGCACGTCGACCGCTCGCACACCGGTCAGCGCCGGTACAGCAACCGCGACCTGGACTGGCTGGACCTCGTCGGCAAACTCCGGCTCACCGGCATGCCGGTCGCCGACATGGTGCGGTACGCGGAACTGGTGCGCGAGGGCGACCACACGTTCCCCGAGCGCTTCGAACTCCTCGAGTCGACCCGCCGGGACGTCCTGGCCCGGGTCGCCGAACTGCAGGACACGCTCGCCGTGCTCGACCGGAAGATCAGTTTCTACGCGGACGCCGCGCACCTCTATGACAAGGAGAAGGTCGGATGACCGACAGCAGGATCCCGAAGGCCCGACTCGGCGAGGACGGCCCGGAGGTCGGCGTCCAGGGCCTCGGCTGCATGGGGATGAGCTTCGCCTACGGCCCCGCGGACGCCGACGAGTCCCGGGCCACCCTGGAGCGCGCCCTGGAACTCGGCGTCACGTTCTACGACACGGCGGACGCCTACGGCGAGGGGGAGAACGAGAGGTTCCTCGCCCCGTTCTTCAAGGCGCACCGCGACGAGGTCGTGATCGCGACCAAGTTCGCCCTGGCGATCCCGCCGGGCGAGCCGACCCGCCGGGTCATCCGCAACGACGCGCCCTACATCCGCCAGGCCGTCGAGGCGAGCCTCAAGCGTCTGGACGTCGACGTCATCGACCTCTACTACATGCACCGGCGCGATGTGAACGTGCCGATCGAGGACACCGTCGGCGTGATGGCCGAGCTGGTGCGCGAGGGCAAGGTCAAGCAGCTGGGGCTGAGCGAGGTGACGGCCGCCGAGCTGCACGCGGCGCAGGGCGTCCACCCCATCGCCGCCGTGCAGTCGGAGTGGTCGCTGTTCAGCCGGGACATCGAGGCGCAGGTGGTGCCGGCGGCCCGTGAGCTGGGCGTGACGCTGGTCCCGTACTCCCCGCTCGGCCGGGGCTTCCTCACCGGCTCCTTCGCGAACGCCGACACGGACCTCACCGCCGACGACTTCCGCCGTCACCAGCCCCGCTTCACCGGGGAGAACGCGGCCGCCAACGCGGCGCTCCTGGAGCCGATCCGGGCGCTGGCCGAGGCGCACGCCGTGACGCCGGCGCAGATCGCCCTGGCCTGGGTCCAGCAGCAGTCCCAGGTGCACGGCCTGCCGGTGATCCCGATACCGGGGACGCGCAAGCCCGGGCGGGTGGCCGAGAACACCGCGGCCGTCTCGATCGTCCTGAGCGAAGAGGAGCTGGGGCTGCTGGAGCCGATCGCGGCGAAGGTGTCCGGCGACAGGTACGCGGACATGAGGTTCACCTCCGCCGGACGCGAGTGATCACAGCTGTGACAGCAGTTCCGCCTTCTTCACGGAGAACTCCTCGTCGGTGACCAGCCCGGCCCGGTGCAGTTCCCCGAGGTGGCGGATGCGTTCGGCGATGTCGGCGGGATCCCGGCGCGGCGGGGCGGCGGGCACGGCGGCCACCGGCCGTTGTGCCCGCACCCGCGCCAGCACCGCCGCGGCGAACGGCAGGGACTCGTGCACGGGGCCGTACCCCAGCCCGAACACCACCGTCGCGGGGTCCTGATCGGCCTGCGCGGGCCGGCCGTCGCCGTCCCTGGGCAACAGCCGCAGGTGTCCCTCGAAGACCTCGGGCGACCGCCACTCGATCCCGCTCAGCTCGGACACGGCGAAGCTCTGGTCGCCGGCTTTCCACTTCGCCGACGACGCGCCCGTCCAGAACCACCGGAAGCGCACCGTCCGCCCGTCGAAGGACGCCTTGCCGTCGTACGCCTTGAACGACAGCGGCACCTCGGGCGCGTCCACCAGGAACCGCTCCGCCGGGCCGGGCTCGGACTCGGTCAGCTTCTCCCGCAGCTCGTCGGCGTAGTACTCGGCGAGTGTCTCCTGCTCGGCGGGCAGCACCAGCCGGTACGGGTCGCACGCCTCCTTGAGCTGTCCCGCGGCCGCCTCCATCAGCGGATCGGCTCCCGGTCGTGGCTCCGCGTGCAGCACGACCGTCCCGCGCCGGCCGGGGGCCAGCGTCACCCGGGCGATCGCCGACAGCGGGATCCGGCGCTCGCCCAGCGCCGACAGCAGCTTGGGCGTGCGCAGCCCCCGTTCGTATCGGATGAGGACGGAGTCGGACTCGAACTCCCAGGCGGCATGAAATCCGGCCAGTACGTCACCCATGCGGCTCATCGTATGCGGGACACCCATTCTTCGTCCCCTCCCCGCGCGTGCCGCAATTCATGCGTCTCTACGCGCGTCCGGCCTCTGTCGTGTCGGACAAACCCACCGTGCACGCGTCATCGTCGTGGGCGCACTCCACCGAGCGGTACGAGCCAGTGCCGATGTCGGCGAGGTTGCGCAGGCTGTCCGTACCCGGTTCGAAGTAGCCGCCGTGGCCCTTCGCCTCCCGTGCGGACAGCACGCGCGCCCCGAACGCGTCGGCCATCGGGTCCTGGCCGTGCCCGAGGCCGCCGACCTCCAGGTGCGGCACGTCCTGGATCCAGTCGTCGGCGTCGCGCATCGCCCACACCCGGGCCTCGGTGCCCAGCTGCTCCGCGTTCTCCACCCGCATCCCGGGGCTGCCCGCCACCGCTATGTCGGTCACCCGGTCCGGCATGTCGTCCGCGGCGACTCCGCAGACCACCGAGCCGTAGCTGTGGCAGAACATCGACACGGGCGTCCGGCCGGGCAGCGCGCTCAGCAGGGCGTTCAGCCGGACGGCGCCGCTCTCGGCGCGCATCGCGGTGGCCGAGTCGATGCCCAGGCCGTCGGGGGAGGTGTAGTCGGCCCAGGCGATCACGGCCGTGCGCGTCGACGGGCTCGCCTCGCGCTCGGCCGAGTAGAGGGCCTGGGCCATGCCGACGGGCGCCGAGTACTTCCGGTTGGTGCGCTGGAAGGTGAGCAGATCGGTGTCGACGCCGGGGACGACGACGGAGATCCGCTCGGCCTCGTCGAGGTTGCCGAACACCTCGGCGACCCGGCCGGAGCCCCCCGGGTCGAAGGCGAGGATCTGCCGGTCGGCGGTGCTCAGATCCTCGTAGCGGTGCATGCGGCGGCCGGCCAACTGCTGCCCGGAGGGCGTGAGTCGGCTGTCGTGCATACGTTTGCGCTCGATCCCCACCTGCTGGAGCAGCGCCACGCGGTTGGCGCGGTAGCGCAGTTCGGCGGGGGCGCCGTTCATGTTGCCCACCGCGAGCGCGTAGTCGTGTGCGAGCGCGGTGCGCTGCGGGGCGGTCAGCGAGGCGAAGAAGCGGGTGAGCCGGGAGGGGGCGGAGTCGGTGTCCGGCAGCGGTCGGCCGCCGATCCGAGCGTGCTCCCACGCCGTGCGCGAGGTCTGCAGGGCGCTGGTTCCCCGCTCGTGGTGCATGGCGGTCCAGCCCGTGGTCGCCAGCATCACGAACACCACCGCCAGGGCGGCCAGTGCGCGCCAGACGCTGAGTTGGGGGGTCGTGTCGAAGGAAGTCACTGAAAGGACACACTAGGAGAACGAGAGGGTCTCGGGTGAGCCAAGTGACGGGTATCACGTTTCGTGAGGCGTGGGATTGGTCATAACGCCCTTTAGGCCTCGCGCCAGTTTCCCAGCAGAGCGGGCCCGATCCCGTCGAGATACCGGGCCGTCAGCGTGCGCATCTCCGCCACGCCGAAGCTCTCGCCCGTGGACCACCGGCGCTCCACCACCCGCATCACGCCGCTGAACACGGCCACCACCAGCTGCGGCCGCGGATCGGCGTCCACGTCGAGCCCCTCGCGGTCGGCGATCACCCGGGCGAGCCCCTCCTCGATCTCCGCCGAGCGCCGCAGATGCGCGGCGAGCAGCACCGGCGTCGACTCGATCACCCGGTACATGCGCAGATGCAGCTCCACGGGCACGATCGACTCGACGATCTCGTTGATCGAGTCCCAGCTGTCCAGGACGGCCTGGCGCAGCGCCTCCAGCGGCGCCTCGTGCGGCGGGCGGGCGCGCACCGCCTCGACGAACCGCGCCACCGACATCTCCACCAGCGCGAGCGCGGCCTCGTCCTTGCCCGCGAAGTAGCGGAAGAAGGTGCGCTGCGAGACGTCGACGGCCTCGGCGATCTCGTCGACGGTCGTCCGCTCGTACCCCTGTGACGTGAAGAGCTCCAAGGCGGCCCGCAGCAGCGCGTCCCGGGTGCGCTGCTTCTTCCGTTCGCGCAGTGTTTCCATGGGTGTCAGTTACTGACTTGTGAACTTGTTTGTCAAATGTCAGCGGCTGTCACTAGCCTCGAACGCATGACTAGTCAGACCACCATCGACACGACCGGCCCGGGGGACAAGGCACCGCCGGACCCGTCGGACGGGCCGCCCGCCAAGGGGCTGCGCGGCCACCCGTGGTTCACCCTCATCACCGTCGCCGTCGGCGTCATGATGGTGGCCCTGGACGGCACCATCGTGGCCATCGCCAACCCGGCCATCCAGCAGGACCTGGGCGCCACCTTCGCCGAGGTCCAGTGGATCACCAACGGTTACTTCCTCGCCCTCGCGGTCTCCCTGATCACCGCGGGCAAGCTCGGTGACCGCTTCGGCCACCGCCAGACGTTCCTGATAGGCGTCGTCGGCTTCGCCGCCGCCTCCGGCGCGATCGGGCTCTCCGACAGCATCGCGCTGGTCGTCGTCTTCCGCGTCCTGCAGGGCCTCTTCGGCGCCCTGCTGATGCCCGCCGCGCTCGGTCTGCTGCGCGCGACCTTCCCGGCCGAGAAGCTCAACATGGCCATCGGCCTGTGGGGCATGGTCATCGGCGCCTCGACCGCCGCCGGCCCGATCCTCGGCGGTGTCCTCGTCGAGCACGTCAACTGGCAGTCGGTGTTCTTCATCAACGTGCCGGTCGGCGCGATCGCCCTGGTCCTGGGCCTGCTCATCCTGCTCGACCACCGGGCCGCCCTCGGGCGGAGCCCGGAAAATGGATACAGCGCCCCGCGCTCCTTCGACGTCCTCGGCATCGCCCTTCTCTCGGGCGCGATGTTCTGCCTGGTCTGGGCCCTGATCAAGGCCCCGACCTGGGGCTGGGGCGACGGGCGGACCTGGGCCTTCATGCTCGGCTGCGCCGTGCTCTTCGCGGCCTTCGGCTTCTGGGAGACGAAGGTCAAGGAGCCGCTGATCCCGCTGGCGCTGTTCCGCTCGATCCCGCTGTCGGCGGGCGTGGTCCTCATGGTCCTGATGGCGATCGCCTTCCTGGGCGGCCTGTTCTTCGTGACGTTCTACCTCCAGAACGTGCACGGGATGAGCCCGATCGACGCGGGCCTGCACCTGCTTCCGCTGACCGGCATGATGATCGTCGGCTCCCCGCTCGCGGGCGCGCTGATCACCAAGCTGGGCCCGCGCATCCCGCTGGCCGGCGGCATGGCCGCCACCGCCGTCGCCATGTACGGCATGTCCACGCTGGAGACGGACACCGGCAGCGCTGTCATGTCCATCTGGTTCGCCCTGCTGGGCCTGGGCCTCGCACCGGTCATGGTCGGCGCCACGGAGGTTATCGTCGGCAACGCCCCCATGGAGCTGTCGGGCGTGGCGGGCGGTCTTCAGCAGGCGGCCATGCAGATCGGCGGCAGCCTCGGCACGGCCGTGCTGGGCGGTGTGATGGCAGCCAAGGTCGACAGCGACCTGGCCGCCAACTGGAAGGGCGCCGGCCTGCCCGAGCTCACCCCCGCCCAACTGGAGCAGGCCTCCGAGGCGGTCCAGGTCGGCGCGGCGCCGGTCGCGCCGGGCACTCCCGCGGAGACGGCCGCGAAGATCACGGACGTCGCCCACGACACGTTCATCTCCGGTATGAGCGCCGCGTCCCTGGTCGCGGCCGTGGTGGCGGTGGTGGCCGTCTTCATCGCGCTGCTCACCAAGCGCGGGGAGAACGCCGAGGCGGGCGCGGGCCTCGGCCACGTCTGAGGCCCGCCGAAAGAACCCGCCGAAAGAACCCGCCGAAAGAAGAGGACACGGGAGCGGGGACACCGGGGGGAGAGAGAGACACCGGGGGAACCTGACGGGATTTCAATGAATTTCCCCTATCAGGGTGACAACGCTAAAGGTTCCTCGCTTCCGGCACGCGCCACAGGTCACAGTTAGTCAGGCCCTCCGTACGGCATCTCCGTCGCGGAGGGCGGCCAGGGCTGCGGCGCGCTGCCGGAGGGGGACAGCGCGCCGACCGCCCGGCAATCGTGGGGCACGGACCGCTCCTGGAGCGCCGTCACCTCCGTCCGCAGGGCCCGCACCTCCTCCGTCAGCGCCAGGATCGCCGCCGTCTGGGCGCGCTCCTCGACGTCGTCCTTCTCGAACCGCTCGATGAACCACGCCGCGATGTTCGCGGTCACGACACCCAGCAGCGCGATCCCGGAGAGCATCAGTCCGACGGCGATGATGCGCCCGAGGCCGGTGGTCGGCGAGTGGTCCCCGTACCCCACCGTCGTCATCGTCGTGAACGACCACCACAGGGCGTCACCCAGCGTGCGGATGTTCCCGTCCGGCGACTCCCGCTCCACCGACAGCACGGCGAGCGAGCCGAACATCAGCAGGCCGATCACCGCGCCCACGACATACGTCGTCATCCGGATCTGCGAGGCCATCCGCGCCCGCCGCCCGACCAGCAGCAGCGTCGAGACCAGCCGCAGCAGCTTGAGCGGCTGCACCATCGGCAGGACCACCGCGCACAGATCCAGCCAGTGCGTACGGACGAACTGCCGGCGGTCGGCCGTGAGCGCCAGCCGGACCAGGTAGTCCGCGGCGAACGCCCCCCACACCAGCCACTCGACCCTGGTGCACGCGGCGGTCAGCGCGCGGTCGGCCGAGGTGTCCACGATCGGTATGGCGTATGCCACGGCGAACACCACGGCGAGCGCCAGCAGCGGCCGCTGCGTCCGCCGTTCCCACCGGGCCTGTGCCGTTCTTTCGTGCATGTCCGCATCGTAAAGAACGAGTAAGGGCGGCGGAGCCAGAAGCCCCACCGCCCTCACCTCATGGCCGCGCTCGCAGCGTCAGGCATCGCCTCCGGCGGCCCCCGGGTCGGCCGCCGACGCGTCGAGGAGCTGGTACCGGTCGATGGCCTGCTTCAGCAGCGAACGGTCGACCTTCCCCTCCTTCGCCAGCTCGGTCAGCACGCCCACGACCACCGACTGGGCGTCGATGTGGAAGAAGCGGCGCGCCGCCCCACGGGTGTCCGCGAAGCCGAAACCGTCCGCGCCCAGCGACTGGAACGTGCCCGGCACCCAGCGCGCGATCTGGTCCGGCACCGACCGCATCCAGTCCGAGACGGCCACGAACGGCCCCTCGGCCCCGGAGAGCTTGCGCGTCACCCACGGCACGCGCTGCTCCTCCTCCGGGTGCAGCAGGTTGTGCCGCTCGACCTCGACGGCCTCGCGCCGCAGCTCGTTCCAGGAGGTCGCCGACCAGACGTCGGCCTTGACGTCCCACTCCTCGGCGAGGATCTTCTGCGCCTCCAGCGCCCAGGGGACGGCCACGCCGGACGCGATGATCTGCGCCGGGATCGACCCCGCGACGCCCTCGCTGAAGCGGTGGACGCCCTTGAGAATGCCCTCCACGTCCACGTTCGCGGGCTCGGCCGGGTGCTGGATGGGCTCGTTGTAGACGGTGAGGTAGTAGAAGACGTCCTCGCCGTGCGGGTGCTCGGCGGAACTGCCGTACATCCTGCGGAGCCCGTCCTGCACGATGTACGCGATCTCGAAGCCGAACGCCGGGTCGTAGGCGACACAGCCCGGGTTCGTGGAGGCGAGCAGCTGCGAGTGGCCGTCCGCGTGCTGGAGCCCCTCACCGGTCAGCGTCGTACGGCCGGCGGTCGCGCCCAGCACGAAACCGCGCGCCAGCTGGTCGGACATCTGCCAGAACTGGTCGCCGGTGCGCTGGAAACCGAACATCGAGTAGAAGACATAGACCGGGATCAGCGGCTGGCCGTGCGTGGCGTACGCGGAGCCCGCCGCGATCAGGGACGCCGTGCAGCCCGCCTCCGAGATGCCGTCGTGCAGCATCTGGCCGGTCGGCGACTCCTTGTAGGCCAGCAGCAGATCACGGTCGACCGCCTCGTACTGCTGACCGAGCGGGTTGTAGATCTTCGCACTCGGGAAGAAGGAGTCCATGCCGAACGTGCGGTACTCGTCCGGCGCGATCAGCACGAACCGCCTGCCGATCTCCTTGTCCCGCATGAGGTCCTTCAGGAGCCGCACAAAGGCCATGGTCGTCGCGATGGACTGCTGGCCCGAGCCCTTCTTCACGGACGCGTACGTCTTGTCGTCCGGCAGCGCGAGCGGCTGGGAGCGCACGACCCGCGTCGGGACGTAACCGCCGAGGCCCTTGCGGCGGTCGTGCATGTACTGGAGCTCTTCCGAGTTCCGGCCGGGGTGGTAGTACGGCGGCGCGCCGGACTCCAGCTCCTTGTCGGAGATCGGCAGGTGCAGCCGGTCGCGGAAGCCCTTGAGGTCGGCGACCGTCAGCTTCTTCATCTGGTGCGTGGCGTTGCGGCCCTCGAAGTTCGGGCCCAGCGTCCAGCCCTTGACCGTCTTGGCGAGGATGACCGTCGGCTGGCCGGTGTGCTCCACGGCCGCCTTGAACGCCGCGTAGATCTTCTTGTGGTCGTGACCGCCGCGGCCCAGGTGCAGGATCTGGTCGTCGGTCATGCCCTCGATCATGGCGCGCAGCCGCTGGTCGTCGCCGAAGAAGTGATCGCGGATGTACGCGCCGGACTCGGTGGCGTAGGTCTGGAACTGGCCGTCAGGGGTCGTGTTCATCCGGTTGACGAGGATGCCGTCGCGGTCCTGCGCGAGCAGCGGGTCCCACGACCGGTCCCAGATCAGCTTGATCACGTTCCAGCCGGCGCCCCGGAAGACCGACTCCAGCTCCTGGATGACCTTGCCGTTGCCGCGCACCGGCCCGTCGAGCCGCTGCAGGTTGCAGTTGACGACGAAGGTCAGGTTGTCCAGGCCCTCACGGGCGGCGATGGTCAGCTGGCCGAGCGACTCCGGCTCGTCCATCTCGCCGTCCCCGAGGAACGCCCACACATGCGACTTCGAGGTGTCGGCGATCTCGCGCGCGTGCATGTAGCGGTTCATCCGCGCCTGGTAGATCGCGCCGATCGGGCCGAGGCCCATCGACACGGTCGGGAACTCCCAGAAGTCCGGCATCAGGCGCGGGTGCGGGTACGAGGACAGCCCGTAGGGCGCCTTCGACTTCTCCTGGCGGAACGCGTCCAGGTTCTGCTCGCTGAGCCGGTCCAGCAGGAACGCGCGCGCGTAGATGCCCGGGGAGGCGTGGCCCTGGAAGAAGACCTGGTCGCCGCCGTCGCCCTCGTCCTTGCCGCGGAAGAAGTGGTTGAAGCCGACGTCGTAGAGCGACGCGGACGACGCGAAGGTGGCGATGTGCCCGCCCACGCCGATGCCCGGGCGCTGGGCCCTGGACACCATCACGGCGGCGTTCCAGCGGGTCGCGTTGAGGATCCGGCGCTCGATCTCCTCGTTGCCCGGGAAGAACGGCTCGGCCCTGGTGGGGATGGTGTTGACGTAGTCCGTGCTGCGCATCTCGGGCACGGCCACGCGCTTCTCGCGGGCTCGCTCGATCAGCCGCAGCATCAGATAGCGGGCCCGCTCCCGGCCGCGCTCGTCGATCGCGGCGTCGAGGGAGTCGAGCCACTCCTGGGTTTCCTCGGGATCGAAGTCAGGAACCTGACTCGGAAGGCCGCCAATGATGATCGGGTTGCGATCGGATCCGGAAGCCACGCTGTTCCTTACCTGTCAGAGGGCTGTGTGGGGCTGTTTTTCTCGCTGGGTATCTCACTGGTATTTCGTTGCTTCTTCAGTACCTGCACCGCCCCCATCGTGTACCGCGAGGCCGCAAACGTCATCTCTACCCCTAGGTAACCGGCACCCGTTCGAATCTCGTACCCTTGGATGGTTCTCAAATACGCAAACAGGGCAGATAGGTGTGGTGTACGTCACGATCTGCCCGAATCGCGCGACTGGAGTTGCGTCGACACAGCCAGGATCGTCACCGTTTCGGCGGTCCGAACCGCCGGGTACTTGCGCGATCCGTCCCGCCCGTGTGGACTACGGCCAATGCTTCGCGCACGCGCGTGGCTGAGCTATTCCCCAAAACATGATCAGGAGGCAACCCGTGAGCGCGACCGCGGACCACGCGGAGGAGCGGACCAGCCCTGCCGTCAGGCTGGGTTTCCAGCCCGAGCAGGTGGTCCAGGAGATCGGCTACGACGACGACGTCGACCAGGAGCTCCGCGAGTCCATTGAGGAAGTCATCGGCAGCGATCTGGTGGACGAGGACTACGACGACGTCGCCGACGCCGTGGTCCTTTGGTTCCGCGACGATGACGGAGACCTGACGGATGCGCTGGTGGACGCCACCACGTACATCGAAGAAGGCGGGTCGATCCTCCTCCTGACGCCGAAGACCGGCCGTACGGGATACGTGGAGCCGAGCGACATCTCCGAAGCCGCGACGACTGCGGGTCTGTCGGCCAGCAAGAGCGTCAGCGTCGGCAAGGACTGGAGCGGCAGTCGGCTGGTGACGCCCAAGGCCGCGAAGTCCAAGAAGTGACGTCCCAGAGGTGACGTCCGAGAAGTGATGTGACGCCGAAGGGCCGGGTCCTTGTGCCCGGCCCTTCAGCGCCCCTTCGGCGACCGCTGCGTAGGGTGTTCTCACCCAGACAGCCCCCAGAAGGGACAATCAGGCGATGGCGATCCAGGTCGGCGACAAGGCCCCCGACTTCGAGCTCAAGGACAACCACGGCGCCGCCGTGAAGCTCTCCGACTTCCGGGGCAGCAAGAACGTCGTCCTGCTCTTCTATCCGTTCGCCTTCACCGGCGTGTGCACCGGCGAACTGTGCGAGGTCCGCGACAACCTGCCGCAGTTCGCCGACCGCGACACCCAGGTGCTCGCGGTCTCCAACGACTCCATCCACACCCTGCGCGTCTTCGCCGAGCAGGAGGGCCTGGAGTACCCGCTGCTCAGCGACTTCTGGCCGCACGGCGAGGTCAGCCGCGCCTACGGCGTCTTCGCCGAGGACAAGGGCTGCGCGGTGCGCGGCACCTTCGTCATCGACAAGGAGGGCGTCGTGCGCTGGACGGTCGTCAACGCGCTGCCGGACGCGCGCGACCTCGCCGAGTACGTGAAGGCGATCGACACCCTGTGATTCTTCGGCTCCAAGGCCTGCATACAGCGGGAACCCGTCACTAGGATCGACTCGTTGATCCGATATCCAACGCACGACGGGGCTCCCTGCCCCAGGACACCAATGGAGGACTCGTGGGAGTCAGCCTCAGCAAGGGCGGCAACGTATCGCTGACGAAGGAGGCCCCGGGCCTGACCGCGGTCATCGTCGGTCTGGGATGGGACGTCCGCACCACGACCGGCACGGACTTCGACCTGGACGCCAGCGCGCTGCTGGTGAACAACGCCGGCAAGGTCGCCAGTGACGCCAACTTCGTCTTCTTCAACAACCTCAAGAGCCCCGACGGCTCGGTGGAGCACACCGGTGACAACACCACCGGTGAGGGCGAGGGCGACGACGAGGCGATCAAGGTCAACCTCGCCACGGTCCCGGCCGACGTCGACAAGATCGTCTTCCCGGTGTCGATCTACGACGCCGAGAACCGGCAGCAGTCCTTCGGGCAGGTCCGCAACGCGTTCATCCGCGTCGTGAACCAGGCCGGCGGCGCCGAGATCGCGCGCTACGACCTCAGCGAGGACGCGTCGACGGAGACCGCGATGGTCTTCGGCGAGCTCTACCGGCACGGCGCGGAGTGGAAGTTCCGCGCCATCGGTCAGGGCTACGCGTCGGGCCTGCGCGGTATCGCGCAGGACTTCGGCGTCAACGTCTGAGTCGCCCGAAGAATCTGAAGTCACCAGTTCGTCCGGCGTCGCACCGTTTACGGTCGGCGCCGGACGTGCAGGACAACCGAAGAAGCAGTACCTAGGGGAGGACCAGCAATCATGGGCGTCACGCTCGCCAAGGGAGGCAATGTCTCCCTGTCCAAGGCCGCGCCGAACCTCACTCAGGTGATGGTCGGACTCGGCTGGGACGCGCGCTCCACCACCGGAGCCGACTTCGACCTGGACGCCAGCGCACTGCTGTGCACCAGCGGGCGCGTGATGGGGGACGAGTGGTTCGTCTTCTACAACCAGCTCCACAGTCCGGACGGCTCGGTGGAGCACACCGGCGACAACCTCACCGGTGAGGGCGACGGGGACGACGAGTCGCTGTTGGTGGACCTCTCCAAGGTGCCGCCGCAGTGCGACAAGATCGTCTTCCCGGTCTCCATCCACATGGCCGACGAGCGCGGCCAGACCTTCGGGCAGGTCTCCAACGCGTTCATCCGCGTCGTGAACCAGGCCGACGGCCAGGAGCTCGCCCGCTACGACCTCAGCGAGGACGCGAGCACCGAGACCGCGATGATCTTCGGCGAGCTCTACCGCTACCAGACCGAGTGGAAGTTCCGGGCGGTCGGACAGGGGTACGCGTCCGGACTGCGGGGCATCGCACTCGATTTCGGGGTGAACGTGTCCTGAGCGACGGCCCGTTCAGGGGTTCGAGGAGGCGGCCTCCGGATCTGGCTCGAAGCCGGTGACCTGCGGCTCTTTGGCCAGAACCAACCCAGGTGTTTCGCCCGTTGAGTTCGCATCTAGACTTCGTGGTCAAGGATGAGTAAAGCCGAGTACGGCGCGGGGGAGACCCGTACATACACGATTGGGTAGCCAGTGCTTCTGAAAACCTTCGGCTGGTCGTTCGCGGTCACCGCGCTCGGCCTGGTCGCAGCGGTCTTCTACGGGGGGTGGGAGGGCTTCGGCATCGTGGCGATCCTCTCCATCCTCGAGATCTCGCTGTCGTTCGACAACGCGGTGGTCAACGCCGGAATCCTGAAGAAGATGAATGCCTTCTGGCAGAAGATCTTCCTCACCGTCGGTGTCCTCATCGCCGTCTTCGGCATGCGGCTGGTCTTCCCCGTCGTCATCGTGGCCGTCACCGCCAAGATGGGGCCGATCGAGGCCGTCGACCTCGCGCTCAACAACAAGGACCAGTACCAGGAACTCGTCACCGACGCCCACCCGGCGATCGCCGCCTTCGGTGGCATGTTCCTGCTGATGATCTTCCTGGACTTCATCTTCGAGGAGCGCGACATCCAGTGGCTGCGCTGGATCGAGCGGCCGCTGTCCAAGCTCGGCAAGGTCGACATGCTGTCGGTCTGCATCGCCCTGGTCGTTCTGCTGATCTCCTCCTTCACCTTCGCTGCCAACGCCCACCAGCACGCCGGCGGTCACGCCGACAAGGCGGAGACGGTGCTGATCGCCGGTATCGCCGGTCTGATCACGTACATGATCGTCGGCGGTCTCTCCGGCTACTTCGAGGACAAACTCGAGGAAGACGAGGAACGCGAGCACGAGGAGGAGGAAGAGGCCGTGCGCAGCGGCAAGCAGCGCTCGCCGGTCGTCCTGGCCGGTCAGGCCGCCTTCTTCATGTTCCTCTACCTCGAGGTCCTCGACGCGTCCTTCTCCTTCGACGGCGTGATCGGCGCGTTCGCCATCACCAACGACATCGTGCTCATGGCCCTGGGCCTCGGCATCGGCGCGATGTACGTGCGTTCGCTGACCGTGTACCTGGTCCGCCAGGGCACCCTCGACGACTACGTCTACCTCGAGCACGGCGCCCACTACGCGATCGGCGCCCTGGCCGTGCTGCTGCTGGTCACGATCCAGTACCAGATCCACGAGGTCATCACCGGTCTCGTCGGCGTCCTCCTGATCGCCTGGTCCTTCTGGTCCTCCGTGCGCCGCAACAAGGCGCTGGCAGCGGCAGAGGGAAAAGCCGAGGGCTCGGACGACAAGACTGAGGTCTCGTCCGGGGTGTGATCACCTTCTGAGTGAGGAACGCTCTTGTGCGGGGCGGCCGGTGAGGAAACTGTCCTCCACGGCCGCCCCGCCGGTCTTCTCGGCGGACGTTCGTGGATGTGGATGTGGGGGGCGGGAAATGGGCTTCTTCGACGGGCTCCTGGGCAGCCGGGCGGCCGACTTCGACTCGGGCAACGCGGCGACCAACGCGATCGAGTTGACCAAACGGCACCATCAGGTCTCCCTGACCAAGCAGGGCGCCGCGACCGGCAACCTGCGGGTCAACCTGACCTGGCGGATGCGGACGTCCGACATCGGCGGGCCGCAGCGGGAGAGCCTGCTGCGGCACCCCTTCAAGGCGCTGCGGCCTCCGGAGGTCATCGGACACAGCCAGAGCATGGTGAACGTCGACCTCGACCTCGGGTGCCTGTACGAGCTGGCCGACGGCACCAAGGGCGTCGTGCAGCCGCTGGGCGGGCTCCTGGGGGACGTGAACGGGCCGCCGTACGTGAAGCTGAGCGGGGACGACCGGTTCGGGTCGGCCTCCGGCGAGACGATGTACGTCAACCTCGACCATCGGGAAGAGATCAAGCGGCTGCTCGTCTTCGTCTACATCTACGACGCGACGCCGGCGTTCGACCGGACCCACGCGATCGTCACGCTGTACCCGAGCAACGGACCGCGGATCGAGATAGGCCTCGACGAGCGGCATCCGCAGGCCCGGTCCTGTGCTGTGGTGATGATCGAGAACGTCAAGGGCGAGCTCATGGTGCGGCGCGAGGTGCGGTTCGTCTACGGGTTCCAGGCGGAGCTGGACCGGCTGTACGGCTGGGGGCTCACCTGGGGGCGGGGCTACAAGGCCAAGGCGGGGAAATGACCTCGCCCACCGGGACCTCGCCCACCGGGACCTCGCCTACCGGCCGATGAACTGGGGCCCCTGCGGCGGCAGGCGGAAGGAGCCGTCCGGGTAGCCGTAGCCGTAGGTGGGGAGGTTGGCCGGGTAGCCGTAGGCCGGCTGTTGCTGGGGGACGGCCGAGGTCGGCTGCTCGGGGGGCAGGGGCTGGGAGAGGCTCGGGGTCTGGGGCGTCTCCGGGGCGGCTGCCTCCTCCGACTCGTCCACCGAGATGCCGAAGTCGGTGGCCAGGCCCTTGAGGCCGTTGGAGTAGCCCTCGCCCAGCGCGCGGAACTTCCAGCCCTCGCCACGCCGGTACAGCTCGCCACAGATCAGGGCCGTCTCCTCGCCCGTCTCGGGACGGATGTCGAAGGTGGCCAGCGGCTCGCCCTCGGTCGTCGCGTCGTACAGCAGGATGGTGAGGGAACGTACGCGGTCGAACGTGACGCCGTCCGCCGAAGCGACGAGCAGAATCTGTCCGACGCCGGGCTCGACACCGGAGAGATCTGTCTGGATGGTGTCGGTAAGGCCCTCGGCGACCCGCTTCTTGCCGAGCCGCCACACCTTCCCGGAAGGGTGCCGGGGCTGGTTGTAGAAGACGAAGTCCTCGTCGGAGCGCACACGACCGTCGAGGCCGAGGAGCAGCGCCGAGGCGTCGACGTCCGGGACCCCCTGCCCGGGGGTCCAGCGCAGCACGGCGCGCACCGTGGTGGCTTTCAGCGGGACGTTCGACCCCTTCAGCATCGCGTGCGTCATGCGGTCATCCTGCCTTCTCGGTCCTGCTCACGACAACGCGGGGTGTACGGCAACTCTCACGGGTGAGTTACCTGAAGTTCATGCCCGGTGGGAACCTCTGACATGGATCCCTACGTACTATTACCGGCCACCTCTTGCCGAATCCACCGACTTACCTTGCACCACGGGGGAGATTTATGCGTCATTTCGGGCACCTCGCCCCTGAGGTGCGCCAGCGCCTCTTCTACCGGGAGCCGTGCGTCTTCGACACGGACTCTCCGGCCAGGCTGCTCTCCGCGGCCCTGGGCGCCACTCTGTACAGCCCGGCCACCCGGCCCCGGCTGGCGGACGACGTCGTCAAGCAGACCGGGCGCGGCGTGGTGTCGATGGTGCTGTGCCTGGAGGATTCCATCGGCGACGAGGACGTGGCGGCCGGCGAGGAGAACCTCGTCCGGCAGTTCGCCGACCTGGCGGGCCGCACCGACGTCGAGAGGCCGCTGCTCTTCATCCGGGTGCGCACGCCCGAGCAGATCCCCGACCTGGTGCAGCGGCTCGGCGACACCGCACAGCTGCTGAGCGGGTTCGTGTTCCCGAAGTTCACCGAGGCGCGCGGCATCCCCTTCCTGGAGGCCCTGGCGGGCGCCGAGGCGGCGAGCGGACGCCGGCTGTTCGGCATGCCCGTGCTGGAGACGCCCGAGCTGATGTACCGCGAGTCCCGGGTGGACGCCCTGGAGGGCATCGCCCGCGCCGTCGACAAGTACCGCAGCCGGGTCCTCGCGCTGCGCCTTGGCGTGACCGACTTCTGCTCCTCGTACGGGCTGCGCAGAGCGCCCGACATGACCGCTTACGACGTCCAGATCGTCGCCTCCGTGATCGCCGACGTGGTGAACATGCTGGGGCGGGCCGACGGCACCGGGTTCACGGTGACCGGGCCGGTGTGGGAGTACTTCCGGGTCCCCGAGCGCATGTTCAAGCCGATGCTGCGGCACAGCCCCTTCCTGGAGGGACAGGCCGTGGAGCTGCGCGAGAGACTGATAGAGCACGCGATGGACGGGCTGCTGCGCGAGATCTCCCTCGATCACGCCAACGGCCTGCTCGGCAAGACCTGCATCCATCCCTCGCACGTGCCGGCCGTGCACGCGCTGTCCGTCGTCAGTCACGAGGAGTACAGCGACGCGGCGGACATCCTGCGGCCGGAACGCGGCGGCGGGGGCGTGCTGCGGTCGCAGTACACGAACAAGATGAACGAGGTGAAGCCGCACCGCGCCTGGGCCGAGCGCACCATGCTCCGCGCGGAGGTCTTCGGCGTCGCGCACGAGGACGTCAGCTTCGTCGACCTGCTCGCCGCCGCCATACCCGGCTGATCACCACCTCACTACCTAGGGACGCATGAACAACGCAGTGAACAACGGGGCAGCGGACGACGGGGCCGACGGCATCTGGTCCGGGACCTGGGTCGCCGAGCGGCTCGGTGTCGAACTCCTGGGCGACGGCACCCTGACGGACCTGCTGGGGCTGGCCCTGCGCCGCAACCCCAAGCGGGCGCATCTGCTGGTCTCCAACGTGCTGGGCAAGCACGTCCCGCAGTCCCCGTCGGTGGTGCACGGCCATGGGTTCGCCCTCGGCCGCCGGGTGCGCGAGCTGCTCGGGGCCGAGGAGGCGGCCGGGGCGGTCGTCCTGGGCTATGCGGAGACCGCGACCGGCCTCGGTCA
Organism: Streptomyces sp. NPDC006872; assembly: GCF_040635845.1. NCBI lineage: Bacteria > Bacillati > Actinomycetota > Actinomycetes > Kitasatosporales > Streptomycetaceae > Streptomyces > Streptomyces sp. NPDC006872. The sequence goes on along the minus strand of NZ_JBEYIL010000011.1, from coordinate 44,638 downwards.
CTGCGTCGCCGACGGCCTCGGCACCGCGCCCTATCTGCACTCCACGCGCCGCCCGGTCCCCGGCATCGCCCCGGCGGGCGGCTTTGAGGAGTCCCACTCCCACGCCACCTCCCACCTCCTCCTCCCGGAGGACCCGGCCCTGCTGATCGGCGACGGCCCGCTGGTCCTGGTCGACGACGAGTTCTCGACCGGGAACACGGTGCTGAACACGATCCGTGCCCTGCACGAGCGGTATCCGCGCCGGCGGTATGTCGTGGTGGCGTTGGTCGACATGCGGTCGGCGGCGGACGCGGGGCGTCTGGACGCGTTCGCCCGCGAGATCGCTGCCCGCGTGGACCTGGTCACCACCGCCTCCGGCACGGTGCGCCTACCGGCGGGCGTGCTGGAGAAGGGGCAGGAACTGGTTGCGCGATACGAGTCTTCTGCGGGTGCGTCGGGGCCGGTCGCGCAGTTCCCCGCGCCCCTTCAGGGCGCTGCCGGGCCGGCGTTGGAGCGTGGCCAGGGAGTTGAAGCCGACGTCCAGCCCAACCCCCCAGGGGCGCGGGGAACTGCGCGACAGGCCCCCACCGGCCCGCACCCGGACGACAACCGCAACCTCACCCGCGTCGACCTGGCCTGGCCGCGCGGGCTGCCGGACGGCGGTCGGCACGGCTTCACACCCCACCATCGAATACGACTGGACGCGGCCCTCCCAGCCATGGCCGCCCGCCTCGCCGAAGCCCTCCCGGAGGGCTCGCGCCGCGTGCACATCCTCGGCTTCGAGGAGCTGATGTACGCCCCCCTCAGACTCGCCCGCGAGCTGGAACAGGTCACGGACGCCGAGATCCGCTACTCGACCACCACCCGCTCACCCGTCCTCGCGGTCGACGACCCCGGCTACGCGATACGCAGCCGAATCGTTTTCCCCGCTCATGACGACCCGGCCGACGGCCCCGGCGAGCGCTATGCCTATAACGTCGCAGGCGGCGGCTTCGACGCCGTCGTCGCCGTGGTCGACTCGGTGGCCGACACCGCCGCGCTGCACGCCCCCGACGGCCTCCTGGCCCAGCTCGCCGCGCACACCCCGCACGTGATCCTCGCGGTCGTGCCCTCGTACGTCCCCGAGCCGCTGTACGTACCCGAAAGGCCCGCCATGCTGCCCGAGCCCCTTCGCGGCCCCGCCTTCTCCTCGTACCCGCCCGAAGAGGTCGGCTGGCTGCTCCAGGACCTCTCGGACGTGACGCTGGAGGCGCCGACCGAGGAGCGGGAGGAGGCCATCCAGAGCGGCGGCGCGCACTACGCCGAGTCGCTGCCCGTGGAGTACCAGCCCAGCGAGCAGTACCAGGAACTGTTCCACGCGGCCCTGGAGACCTCCGCGGCCCGCATCGCGCAGGCGACCGGCGTCGTCACGGAGGCCGTGCTCGCCGAGCGGTCGCCGCGCCCCGTCCTCGTCTCGCTGGCCCGCGCCGGCACCCCGGTCGGTGTGCTGATGCGGCGCTGGGCGCAGTTCCGGCACGGGCTCGACCTGCCGCACTACGCCGTGTCGATCGTGCGCGGCCGGGGCATCGACGCCAACGCGCTGCGCTGGCTGGCGGCCCATCACGACCCGCGGGACGTCGTCTTCGTCGACGGCTGGACCGGCAAGGGCGCCATCACCCGTGAGCTGGCCGCGGCGATCGAGGAGTTCGAGGCGGGCGGCGGCGCGGCCGGCTTCGACGCGGAGATCGCGGTGCTGGCCGACCCGGGCTCGTGCGTGCGGACGTACGGCACCCGGGAGGACTTCCTCATCCCGTCCGCGTGCCTCAACTCGACCGTCTCCGGGCTGATCTCGCGGACCGTGCTGCGCGCGGACCTGGTCGGGCCGAACGACTTCCACGGCGCGAAGTTCTACCGCGAGCTCGCCGGCGCGGATGTCTCGGTGGCCTTCCTGGACGCCGTGGCCGCCCGCTTCCCGGAGGTCTCGGACGCCGTCGACGGCGCGGTGAAGGAGCTGCTCGCCAGTGACCGCACCCCGAGCTGGGAGGGCTGGCGCGCGGTCGAGCGGATCAGCGAGGAGTACGGCATCCACGATGTGAACCTGGTCAAGCCGGGCGTCGGCGAGACCACCCGGGTGCTGCTGCGCCGGGTGCCGTGGAAGATCCTGGCGCGGGCCGGCGCGGGCGCCGACCTGGACCATGTGCGGCTGCTCGCCGGACAGCGAGGGGTGCCCGTCGAGGAGGTCGACGATCTGCCGTACACCTGCGTGGGGCTGATCCACCCGCAGTACACCCGGGGCGCGACCGGCGCCGACGGCAAGGCGGTGGCGGTCTGATGCCGGTGCTGGTGGCGAGCGATCTCGACCGTACGCTCATCTACTCGGCGGCCGCTCTGGCGCTGACCATGCCCGACGCCCGCGCGCCGCGGCTGCTGTGCGTGGAGGTGCACGAGGCGAAGCCCCTGTCGTTCATGACGGAGACCTCGGCGCAGCTGCTGACCGACCTCGGCGACGCGGCGGTCTTCGTGCCGACGACGACCCGGACGCGCAAGCAGTACCAGCGCATCAACCTCCCCGGCCCGGCGCCGAAGTACGCGATCTGCGCCAACGGCGGCCATCTGCTGGTCGACGGGGTCACCGACGAGGACTGGCACGGGAGCGTCCTAGCGCGGCTGGCCGACGAGTGCGCGCCGCTCGGCGAGGTGCAGGAGTACCTGACGCAGACGGCGGATCCGCTGTGGCTGCGCAAGCAGCGGATCGCCGAGGACCTGTTCGTCTATCTCGTCGTGGAGCGTGAGCTGTTGCCCGAGGAGTGGGTGAAGGAGCTCGCGGCCTGGGCGGAGAACCGCGGCTGGACGGTGTCCCTCCAGGGCCGCAAGATCTACTTCGTGCCGAAGCCGCTGACCAAGAGCTCGGCCGTGCGCGAGGTGGCCCGCCGCACCGGCGCCGAACTGACGCTGGCGGCGGGCGACTCGCTGCTCGACGCCGATCTGCTGCTGGCCGCGGACCGCGGCTGGCGCCCGGGGCACGGCGAGCTCGCCGACACGGCCTGGACGGCCCCGGAGATCACCGCCCTGCCCGAGCGGGGCGTGCTGGCCGGCGAGCGCATCCTGCGGGAGTTCCTGAAGGGCACCCGCGGACAATAACCCTCAGGAGCTCAGGAGCAGCAGCCTCCGCCGCAGCAACCGCCTCCGCCGCCCCCGCCGCCCGAATTGGCCGCGGGGGCGGACTTCGTTCCTCCCACGGCGACCGTTGACAGAAGTTTGACCGTGTCTGCATGGCCCGCCGGGCAGTCGGCGGGGTCCGCGGACTGGGCCATCGGGCGGCTCAGTTCGAAGGTGTCGCCGCAGGTCCGGCAGCGGTACTCGTAGCGTGGCATGGGGTCAGAGTAAGCCCCTATGGTCGGACATGGTGTCAGCAGTTTCACCTCTGTTCACTTCTGTCGTTTTCTTATGTGGAGAATTCGCGAAGGGCGCTGGTAATTTGAGAGCGCCGCGTTGAACCCCAAGGTCGGGAGGGTTCAAACTTTGCGGCCGCGTCAACGGCAACCATGTCAGGCCCTCGTAAGTCTGTACGTCTGCCCGCGAGCAATACGAAGTGCGGAGGGAGACGCGTCGTGACCCAGGCGGGGCAGGGGGAGGAGCCCCAGGAGCCGGATGCCACCATGCAGTTGAAGGTCCCTGCCTCTTTCCAGGCGGACGAGACCATGCAGCTGCGAATGTCCGACATTCCTAAAGTGTCGGACATATCCGAGGGTGACGACGGAAAGAAAGCGCGTTCTTCGAAAAACCCGCGCAAAGCTCCCACTCCTTCACTATTTGCCCGAATATCCGCGGCTCTGGGTCCTCGGCTCGCGCCGCTCATGGCCGTCCTCGCCCCGTACGTTGCTCGTGTCAAGCCCTACGTCCGCAAGCTGCGCCCGCAGTACCCGCGCCCCGGCCGTATCGGCTGGCGGCGCTGGATACCCTCCTGGCGGCAGTGCCTCGGCGGCTTCCTCGCCTCCGTAGGCCTGAGCGGCATGATGCTGGTCGTCGCCTACGCGGCCACCGACGTCCCGGACAACCTCAACTCGTACGCCACCCAGCAGGACAACGTGTTCTTCTGGGCCGACGGGACGCCGATGGCCCGCACCGGCTGGGTGCAGCGGCAGGCGATGCCGCTGAAGGACATCCCCGAGGACGTCCGCTGGGCGGTGCTCGCCGCCGAGAACGCGAGCTTCTACAGCGACCCCGGCATCTCCTTCAAGGGCATCAGCCGCGCCCTGTTCCGCACCATCGGCCAGGGCGACACCCAGGGCGGCTCCACGATCACGCAGCAGTACGTCAAGAACGTCTACCTGAACCAGAACCAGACGGTCAGCCGCAAGTTCACCGAGGCGATGATCTCCCTCAAGCTCGACAACCAGATGAGCAAGGACGACATCCTCGAGGGCTACCTCAACACCAGCTGGTTCGGCCGCGGCACCTACGGCATCCAGCGCGCCGCCCAGGCCTACTACGGCAAGGACGTCAGCCGGCTCAACGCCAGCGAGGCCGCGTTCCTCGCCTCCCTCCTCAAGGGCGCGGGCCTCTACGACCCCACCCTGAGCTCCGCCAACCGCGCCCGGGCCGTCGAACGCTGGACATGGACCCTGGACCGGATGGTCGAGATCGGCAAGCTGTCCAAGGCCGAGCGCGCGAAGTACAAGACGTTCCCCGAGCCGCTCAAGTCCAACCCGCTGTACGACACCGGTGAGCAGAGCGACTACCTGGTGGAACTCGCCACCCAGTACGCCAAGAAGGCCGGGAACATCTCCGACAAGGACTTCGACCTCGGCGGCTACCAGATCTACACGACCTTCGACAAGAAGCGCGAGACACAGCTCACCGACGCCGTCGCCAAGGCCCGCAAGCAGGCCCAGAAGGACGACCCGAAGATCGCCGCGGCCGCGCACTACGGCGCCTCCTCGGTGGCCGCCGACGGGCGGATCCTCGCCGTCTACGGCGGCCCCGACCACCGTACGCAGGGCTACAACGAGTCCAACGCCACGACCGTCTCGGCCGGTTCGGCCTTCCAGCCGTTCGTCTACGCGGCCGGCCTGGAACACGGCATCCACAAGAGCCGCGACGGGGACACCACCGACGTCACCGGCGAGTCGCTCTACGACGGCGCCAACGACGCGCTGCTGACCACCCCAGAGGGTTTCTACTGGGACCGCAACGGCAAGAGGTTCGCCACCGAGAACGACGGAGAGCGGTCCTACGGTCAGATCTCCCTGCACCGGGCGCTGGAACTGTCGGTGAACGCGCCGTTCACCCAGCTCGGCATGGACACCGGCCTGGACCTGGTGCGCTCCACCGCCGAGAAGTCCGGGCTGCTGCCCTCCAGCTTCGGGGCGCAGGTCCCCGCGCTGTCCACGGGCAGCGCCACGCCCAGTGCGATCCGCATGGCCAGCGGCTACTCCACCTTCGCCGCGGGCGGCAAGCACACCGAGCCGTACTCGGTGCGCATGATCACCAGGAACGGCACCAAGGTCGCCCTCGACGCCCCGGACTCGACCCGCGCGTTCGGCGCCGACGTGGCCGAGGAGGTCAACTCCGCGCTCGCCGACTCCTTCAGCACCGCCCACCCGGACGATGTGCCCGCCTCGCAGTCGCAGGCCGACCGGTCCGGCTCGCTCGGCCAGGTGACCGGGAAGAAGGGCACCACCCAGAACGACACCGCCGCCTGGTACGTCGGCTCGGCCAAGGCCGTGTCCACGGCGGTCGTCGTCTACCGCATCGACCTCTCCAAGAGCCTCGAACCGCTTCCACTGAAGGGCATCGCCGGCACGACCGAAGACAGCGTTCCCTACGGCATCTGGTCAGGTGCCATGAGCCCGCTCGGCTGACCATCGAGCAGGGCACCCCTGTCCCCGATTTCCGGAGAATGATCCGCACATGAAGTCACCGTCGGGCCGTCGCCGAAAGGCCCCGGCACCGCGCCGCCCCGCCACCCCGCATCCGGGGTTCATGACGCTTGCGGCGCTCCTCGTCGTCGCGTCCCTGGTGGGCGGCTACCTGGTGCTCAACCGCACGACCAACACCGCGCCGACTGCTTCCTCGGGGGAGAGCAAGAAGAGCGCGACGAAGGCCACCGAGGAGCCGGTGTGGGACGGCAAGACCCACGTCCTGGGGGACGGCTCCACCTCGTACACCGGGCCGCAGACGGGCCAGTTGAAGCCGGTCCCGCTCAAGCCCGGTGAGAAGCCGCCGCAGTTCGTCGTCTTCTCCTGGGACGGCGCGCTCATGGGCGACGACGGCCTCTTCGAGCACTACCGGAAGATGGGCGAGCAGTACAACGCCAACATGACCTTCTTCCTCACCGGCATCTACCTGCTGCCCAAGAGCAAGAAGGACCTGTACTCCCCGCCGCAGCACTCCAAGGGCGCGGCCGCGATCAGCTACCCCACCGACGAACACATCCGCACCACGCTCGAGCAGCTCGGCGAGGCGTGGCAGGAGGGCAACGAGATCGGCACCCACTTCAACGGCCACTTCTGCGGCGCCAAGGGCGGCAAGGACTGGAGCGTCGAGGAGTGGAAGAGCGAGATCGACCAGTTCTACGAGTTCGTGGAGAACTGGAAGACCAACACCGGCTACAAGGACATCGCCCCGCTGCCCTTCGACTTCAAGAAGGAGGTCACCGGCGGCCGGGCGCCCTGCCTGGAGGGCCAGGAGAACCTGCTGAAGGCCGCCAAGAGCTACGGCTGGCGCTACGACGCGTCCAACCCGGGGGGCTTCCAGATCTGGCCGACGAAGAAGAACGGCCTCTGGGACTTCCCGCTCCAGGCGCTCCCGTTCGGCGACGTCCAGTCCCTGTCCATGGACTTCAACTTCCTGGCCAACCAGTCCGACGGCCAGCCCGACGGCGACCCCGCCAAGTACGCACAGTGGGAGCAGGAGACCCTCGACGCCTACATGGCCGGCTTCAACCGCGTGTACTACGGCAGCCGGGCCCCGCTGTTCATCGGCAACCACTTCGAGGAGTGGAACGGCGGCATCTACATGAAGGCCGTCGACCAGGTCATCGAGAACGTGTGCACCAAGAAGGACGTCAAGTGCGTGTCCTTCAAGGAGTTGGCCGACTGGATGGACGTCCAGACGCCCGAGACGCTGGAGCGGCTGCGCACGCTGGATCCGGCGCAGAACCCCGACTGGTCGACGGTCGTGCAGTGACGCCTGAAGCGGTCCGCGACGTAACCAAACCTCAACCGCAACCCTCTTCACAACTCATGCACACGTCATGCAAAGATGCCCTTCCCGGCATCCCTCCGCCGGGGCAAGAGGGGAAACATCAGTGAAGTCAAGGAAATTGAGCGGGACGCGCCGTCGTGTCTCGATACTCGGGGCAGCCGCGACCTCGGTCGTCGCCGGAGTCGCTCTCCTGCCCAACTGGTCCGCAGGCGCCGCGGTCACCGACGACCCCACGGTGGACGCGGGCACCAAGGCCACCTTCCAGCGGTTGGCGGACGCGGTCTTCACCGACCGTACGGACGCACTCGTCACGGGCAAGCAGGGCGACCGGGAGAAGCCGCTGACCAACGGCTTCTCCGGCGACGTCAAGCTGTCCTCCACCACCGCCCGCACCGAGGACTCCACCCTGTCCTCGCTGGGGCAGCGCAAGGACAAGCTGGCCAAGGCCGGCGAGAAGTACAGCAAGGCCGCCACCACCGTCACCCTGAACGCCACGCGCGTGACGGGCCGTACGGCCAAGGCCGCGGTCACCGAGACCACGACCCTGACCTACGCCCAGACGACCGGCAATGCGCCGAAGACGACCGGCTTCCAGGCCCAGCACGAGCTGACCTTCAAGGCCGACCGGCAGGGCAACTGGCAGCTGACGGACATCCGCGACACCGACCAGGGCGGTCTCGCGGTGAACACGCTGTCCAAGCCGGCCACCGTCAAGGCGACCACCGCGGACGACACCATGCCGAACGCCCCGCGCGCGGCGACCACCCGCAACCCGGCCGCCGTCCCGAAGACCGGCACCGCCTATGACTACAAGGCGATGGCGACGTACGCCGAGAAGTACTGGAACGTCTACAACAAGGACTACCCGGACTTCAACGGCCACGGCGCGGGCGGCGACTGCACCAACTTCGTCAGCCAGTCCCTGAAGGCCGGCGGCTGGAAGCACGTCCCCGGCTACGTGTACGACTACACCAAGTGGTTCGGCAACGCCGACATCCAGTCCGACTCGTTCGTCGGCGTCAACGAGTGGTCCTGGTTCGCCCAGAACTCCAAGCGGACGACCAGCCTCGCGAACGTCTACCAGCTGGAGGTCGGCGACGTCCTCCAGGTGGACTTCGACCGGGACGGGTCCAAGGACCACACGATGATCGTCACCTCCAAGAGCGGTGGCGTGCCGTACGTGACCTACCACTCCAACAACACGCTCCGCAGGTCGGTGGCGAGCCTCGTCGCCTCGTACCCGAACGCGTACTACTACGCGTACCGCACCTGATCCGGTACGCGCAGCCCGTCTGATCCGGCCGGCCCGTCACCTCGTCACTGATCGGGGTGGCGGGCTCGCCAGTAGGGGTTGTCGTGCGGCAGGGCGGACCCCACCCTGCCGTACATCCCGAAGACCATCAGCAGGATCCCGATCACAAAGCTGAGCATGCAGTTCTGGATCTTGAAGGCCAGGAAGTTGTAGTCCGTCTCCAGCAGCGCCATGTTCAGGAAGCCGCTGGCGATGAACAGGACGCCGAGGGTCATGTTGAGCGTGGACGCGAAGTTCCCGCCGATCACCATGCCCACGAAGAGCAGCAGCCCGACGCCGATCGACAGCCAGCTGAGCGCGCCGTTGGTGTTGAGACTCCACACCTCGTCCCCGCCGGTGTCGAAGAAGCCGATCTTGTCGATGACGCCGAAGATCCCGAAGACCAGCAGCCCGAGGCCCATCAGCCCGGCGCCGATCCGGTAGACCAGATTCAGCCGGTGGTCGACCGGCAGATGCTCGTTGAACGTGATCCGCCGCCTGGGACGGCTGTGCAGTGCGTGTGCGGCCATCTCCGCCTCCCTGGGAGTGGACGTGCCGACGGAGGCCTTGCGTACCCAATATCCGCCCGTCGCCCCCCGGGGGCAACGGCGGACGCCGTCAGTGCCCGGTGCCGCGCTCCTCGCGGATCAGGGACACCACGTGCGCGACCGCCCGCCGGACCGCCTCCGTCTCGGTCAGGAAGTGCCAGTAGTCGGGGTGCCGGCCCTCCAGCGTGGTGATCGCCCGCTCCAGCCGGGCCACCGAGTCGTCCAGCGGGCGCGCATGCCGAGGATCGGGCGTGTTGCGCCCCGCCATGGCCAGCCGCTGGGCGTCCCGGATCGCGAACCGGGTCCGGTCGATCTCCGCCTGCGGATCCTTCTGCACGGCGTTCAGCCTGGTCAGCCGGTCACCGGCGGCCGAGACCGCCTCGTCCGTGTTGTTCAGCAGGGCCCGCACCGTGGACAGCAGCGCGGTCGCGTCCGGCCAGCGCTGCGCGTCCCGCGCCGCCTGCGCCTCCTTCAGCTTCGCCTCCGCCTGCCGGACGCTCTCCCCGGCCTGGTCGGGGACATGCTGGAGGTCCTGCCAGCAGGCCGCCGCGAACCGCCGCCGCAGCTCGCTCAGGATCGGCTCCACCTGCCCGGAGCGCGTCTCCAGCGCCTGCGCGCGGGTGCGCAGCGACACCAGCCGGTGGTCGATCTCGGCGGCCCGTTCCGGCAGCCGCTCGGCCTCCGCCCGGACCGCCTCGGCCTCCCGCGCGACCCGCTCCGCCCGCTCCAGCGTCCCCGGCACCCCGTGCTGCCCCGCGCCCTGGTTCAGCTTCGTCAGCTCGGGCGCGAGCGCCGCCAGCCGCGCCGCGAGATCGTCGGCCCGAAGCCCGCTCTCCCGTACGGCGTCCAGCGCGTTGGACGCGGCCAGCAGCGCCTGCCGGGCCCGCTCCACGGCGGGTGCGAGCCGGGCCAGCTGGGTCTCGGCCTTGCCGAGCAGCGGGCCGAGACCGTCGGCGAACCGGTCCAGTTCCTGCTTGACGCGCCCCAACTCGTCCTTGGCGCGGGTCAGCTCGGTGCGCGCCTGGGCGGCCGCCGAGGCCTCCAGGTCGTCCCGGTCGAGATCGTGGGCGTCGACGGCGTCGATGTACTGGTGGCTGGCCTCGTCGATCCGCCTGCCGACGGCCTCGAAGTCGGCGACGGCCCGCCGGGCGGCCGGCGTGTCGTCCACGGCCTGGATCGTCTCGATCGAGATCCGCAGGTCGCGCTGGGCGGTGTCCAACTCGTAGAAGGCGGCCGCCGCCGCGTCCTTCGCCGCCTGGGCCTCGGCCCGCTGGCCCTCCGCCCGACCGCCGAACCAGCGCCGGGTGCCGCCGCCGGCGAACGCGGCGGGCAGCGCGAGAGCGACCACGAGAGGAAGGGCGACGAGCGTCAGTGTGTCGGTGAGCGCATGAAGGGCACGAAGTCGTGCGTGCGGCACCAACGGCGAATGCGGCTGCGCTGGTGTCGCCGTCACATCCCTCTCCCGTGCTGTCATCCACCCTGCCCGGTGTCATTCTCCCACCGGTTAAGGACGAACACACGGGTCGGTTAGTTCGCGTTCCTGAGGGTGACTTTGCCGTCGGCCGAGCGTGCGCTCACGACGTGCGCGCTGGACTCGTCCCGCGGCACGGAGACGTCCACCGCGCCGTCGTCGGTCTTCGTGGTCACCCGGTACGTCGCCGCGGGCAGCGTGATCGTCACGGACCCGTCGTCGCTGACCGACTCCACCCGGTCCGGCACGGCACTCAGGGTGAGCCGCACCGAGCCGTCCTGCGTGCGTGTGGTCACCGTGCGCGAGGAGACCTCGGCGCGGACGGAACCGTCGTCGCTGCGCAGCTCCAGCGGCCCGCTGGAGTCGGTGACATGCACGGAGCCGTCCTCGGTGCGCACGCTCAGCGCGTCCCGGAAGCCCCGCGCCCGGACGCTGCCGTCGTCGCTCCCGACCTTGACGGCGACACCCCGGGGCACCTCGATCCGGTGCTTGGCGGCGCAATCGGCGACCACCCCGGAACACCGCACCCGCAACGTCAGCCGGTCGTCCTTCATCGACCAGGTCACCTTCGGCTCCTTGCCGACGGCGACCGACCCCTGGAACCACCGGGTGACGTCGACCGTGCCCGCCCCGGTGTCGTCCGACGCGACGATCTCGAGCGCCGAGTCGTCGGAGTCGACGGTGAGCGTGCCGCCCTCCAGGGCGAAGGACCGCCGATCGGGATGCTCGTCGTCGTCGGCGGACGCGGTGCAGGCGGTCGCGATCACGGCGAGGACCACGACGGCTCCGCCGACGAGGACGGCACGGGCGGAACGGGTTGTCCGGGTTGTACGGGCCATGGTCGGTCTCCCCCTGAGGCGCTCTGACGAAGCACTCACGACGGTAGCCAGCGGCGGCCCGCCGCTCGATCCGGCACGCTCCCGGAACCGGGGTGGGGATAACCCCCGAGACGCCGTTACGGGGCGATACGGGTTTGCGGGACCCGGCCCCGGGCAATGTAGGCTGTCGACTCGTCCTGGGTGCGTAGCTCAGGGGTAGAGCGCCTGCCTTACAAGCAGGATGTCGGCGGTTCGAAACCGTCCGCGCCCACACAGGAGCAAGTGAGAAGAGGGCCCCCGGAAACCCGGGGGCCCTCTTCTCATGACCGGACGCGATTAGTTGCTTCGCGCATCGGTTGTCTGATGCATCGGTTGCCTGGTACATCTGTTGTATGCGGAACGAGGATCGTGTCACGGCGGTGCGCGCCCATGCTCGGCGTGTTACGCGTGAGCTGGGGTTCATGGAGCAGACGCTGGCCGCGACGCCCTATCCGCCGTCGACCGTGCATGCGCTGATCGAGATCGATCGCACGCCCGGGATCACGGCCGCCGAACTCGCGGACGAGTTGCTGCTGGATCGTTCGACCGTGAGTCGGCTGCTGCGCAGGCTGGTCGACGCCGACGAGATTCGTGAGGATCCGGGCGAGACGGACCGTCGGCACAAGGCGCTGTCGCTGACGGGCAAGGGGCGGCAGACCGTCCGGGCGATCCACCGGCATGGAACGGCTCAGGTGGAGAAGGCGTTCGCGCACCTCGGGGAGTCGGAACAGGAGGCGGTGCGGCGCGGCCTGCGCACCTACGCCGAGGCTCTGGTGCGCAGCCGTCTGGGGCATCCGCTCCCCGGTTCCCGGGCGGCGATCGAGGTGGACACGGAGCTGCGGCCGGGCGACGTGGGGCAGATCGCCGCGCTGCATGCGCGGGAGTACGCCGTGATCGCGGGCTTCGGGGTCGCGTTCGAAGCGGTGGTCGCCGGGGACCTCGCCGAGTTCGTCGGGCGCGAGGGCTCGGCCGGTCGGATCTGGATCGCCCGCGACGAGGGCGGCACGGTCGTCGGCTCGATCGCCGTCGACCTGTCCCACGGCCCGCACGAGGCGCACCTGCGCTGGTTCCTGGTCGGCCGGGAGGCTCGCGGCACCGGCCTCGGGCGGCGGCTGCTGGACGACGCGGTGTCCTACTGCGACGCCTGCGGTGCCGAGGCGACGACGCTGTGGACGTTCCAAGGGCTCGACACGGCCCGCGCGATGTACGAGAAGCACGGCTTCGCGCTGGTCTCGGAGCAGTCCGGGGACCGCTGGGGAAGCACCGTCGTCGAGCAGTTGTTCCGACGCCCGGCCCGCGCCGGTCTGTCGAGTACCTGAGGCTCGCGGCCACGCGTCAGCAGGCGTCGTACTTCCAGGCGTCGCCCTCCAGGGTCCACGGCTGCGCCTGCTGGTCGAACTTGGGCAGGCCCTGCACCTTGTAGGCGACTCGGGCCAGCGTGCCCGACACCTGGGCCGTGATGTCCGTCGCCGGGTGGTCCTCGCCGTAGTCCGCTTTCGCCTGCTCGACGACGCCGGCGTACGCGTCCTTGGTCGTCTGCTCGGCACAGCGGGCGGAGAGCATGCCGTACGCGGTGTCGGTGTCGGCGGCGAAGTACGCGGCGGTGTAGACGGCGACGGCCGCCTTCAGGTCGTCGCCCTCGTGCTCGGCCGGGACGCTGACGGTGGGCTCGGCCGCGGGTGTCCCCGAGTCGTTGGCCGGGGCCGTGTCGTCGCCGGGCGAGGAGCAGGCGGTGAGTGCGACGAGCGCTGCGGTGAGCGTGATGGCGGCGCGGATGCGCATGTGTCCCCCCACGGACAGAGCGGTCTGAAGGGGGCATCGTGTCATGGGGGTCGGGAGGGGAGAAGCCGCCCTCTACTCGTGCGCGTGCTTGAGGTTCATACGGGCCTCGACCCGGTCCGGCACCGCGATCTCCGCCCAGTAGCGGTGGCAGGTCACGAAGACCGCGAGCTCGTGTTCGCGCTGTCGGAGCTTCTCCACCTCGGCCTGTTCGTCGGCCGTCCAGCCGGGGGAGGCGGGGCGCTCGGTCTTGCGCCAGCCGGTGTCGTCGCTGAAGCCGTCCAGGGGCTCGACCGACCAGGGGAGCCGCTTCAGCAAGGCCGACAGCTCGGCCCGGACCTGGTGCAGCTCCTCCTGACCGGCGCGCAGGTCGCTGGGAAAGTCATAGGTCTTGGCCACACGGCAATGGTACGCCTGTTCGAATTTGGGTGGCGAGCTCCTTTGGGGTGTTCGTGTGAACGTATGTTCGAGTAGGGCGGTGGGTCTCAGGTGTCCGTGCGGGCCCGGTCGAGGATCGTCACGCCCATTCGGTCCGTGAGCTGCGGGTCTCCGTTGAGGCGGTGGACGACCACCCAACCGCCGTCGGGCATCGCCCCGGCGAAGAGCGAGGCGTGGCGGGTCGCGCCGTTGTGCCAGAGCAGCGGGCCGGTCGTCGCCCAGGAGGGTGAGGGATCTCCCAGCCGGCGTTCCACCAGGAGCCTTACGACCAGGTCGGCCACGGCGCGCGGAGTGGCCCACAGGCCGCCCGCCGGCAGGATCGCGCCGTCCATCGTCCACGGGCGGCGCGACCTGCCGAACAGGCCCGGGGCCTGGAGGCACCGTGCCGGGTCGGGGCGCGCCGTCATCTCCGCGATGTCCAGCGGGCGCAGTACGTACGCCGTCGCCAGCTCCTCGTACGCAGTGCCGGATGCGGCGGACAGGGCCGCGCCGAGGAGCGCGTAGCCGAAGTTGGAGTACTCCTCCTCCTGGCCCGGCGGGCGGGTGACGAGCGTGGCGAGTCGGGGGAGGAGGGCTTGCAGTGCCGAGTCGTCGAACGGGGCGTACGGGTCGCGGCGGGGGAGGCGGACGGGTGGCAGGCGGGGGAGACCGGACGTGTGCTCGACCAGATGCCGCAGCGTGATGCCGGTGCCGGGGGAAGCGGTGGGCAGCAGGCGTTCGACGGGGTCGTCGAGGCCGAGGACTCCGGCCGCCGCCATCCGGACCAGCGCCGTGCCGGTGACGACCTTGGTGAGCGACGCGATCGGGACGTAGCGGTCGACCGCGTGACCGTCGCTCAGGGCGGGCGGGGTTGCGTGGGTGAGGACACAGGTCGGGATGCGACGACGCATGACGGCCTCTGACTCCCTTCTCTCCTTCGCGGTGCTGTCCCGACGCTACGGGGTCGGACCCGGTTGTCAGACCCTCGCTCTACGGTGGGCGCATGGATCACAACGCTGTGGAGCAAGTGCGGCTGGTGCCCTGGTCGGAGGGCGACCTCTGGTTGCTGAAGCGGACCAACAGCCCCGAGATGACCGCGCACTTGGGCGGGCCGGAGAGCGAGGAGAAGCTCGCCGACCGGCATCGGCGGTATGTCGAGCCGTTCAACGGGTGCATGTACCGGGTCACGCTCGCCGACGGCGGGGAGACCGTCGGCTCGATCGGCTACTGGGAGCGCGAGTGGCGGGACGGGACGGTGTGGGAGACGGGCTGGGCGATCCTGCCCGAGTTCCAGGGCAGAGCCCTCGCGGCGCTGGCCGCCCGCACGCTCGTCGACGTCGTACGGGAGACCGGCGGGCACCCGGCCCTGCACGCCTTCCCCAAGGTGGACCATCCCGCGTCCAACGGGGTGTGCCGCAAGGCCGGGTTCACGCTGCTCGGGCTGGTCGAGCTGGAGTACCCGAAGGGGAACCCGATCACATCCAACGACTGGTACGTCGACCTGCGCACCGGTTCCTGAGGAGTGCCGGGTCCATCGAGTGGCGGGTCCAACGAGTGGCGGGCCCGGCTACCGGGTGGTGTCCGTCCAGCGGGTGGTGTCCGTCAACTCCCTTACCAGGCGCGCCGTCACCGGCGTCGGCACGCCGTGCCGTTCGGCCGCGCGCAGCAACGCCCCGCCGATGGCGTCGAGTTCGAGGGGACGGCCCGCCTCGGCGTCGCGCTGCATCGAGGACTTGGCGGTGGCGGCGAACGCGTCGTACCGGGCGAGCGCCTGGGCGGGGTCGGCGGGGGCGCCGCAGGCGGTGCTGACCGCGGCGGTCTCCTCGACCAGCGCGGTCAGCTCCTCGCGGTACCGGGTGCGCACCTCGCCGAGCGGCAGGCCGTGCCGGGTGGTGAGCAGGGCGAAGGGCGCGAGGAACGCCATCTTGGCCCACAGCGCGGCCGTCTCGTCCGGCAGGACGCGCACGGTCGGGCCGGCCCCCGTCAGCGCCTGCGCGAGCGCGTCGAGGCGGGGGCGCGGCACGGCGTCGCCGGTCAGGTCGATCTCCGCGAAGGCGCTCCCGTGCTCGATCACGCCCGGGGCGACCCGGGTCGACTCGACGCGGATGACGGCCGGGGCCACCCGGTCCGGGCGATGGTGCGTGCGCAGGACGGCCGGATGCTCGACGCCGTTCAGGAACGGCACGAGGAGGGTGTCCTCGCCGAGCGCGGAGGCCGGGACGCGGGTCAGCGCCGCGTCGAGGGCGGTGTGCTTGACGGCGATCAGGACCGCGTCGACCGGAGCGCGCAGCTCGGTGTCCGCGTCCACCCGAGCCGTGAACTCGCCGAACGGCGTGCTGCGGACGCGGATGCCGTCGGTGCGCAGGGCCGCGGCCGTGTCCTCGCCGGCCAGACAGGTCACCCGGTGGCCGGCCCGGGACAGCAGGGCCGCGAGCAGGCCGCCCACCCCGCCGGGGCCGAGGACGGCAACGGTGCGTATGTCGTTCGCCATGATGTTTGTTGTTCCTCTCGTCGGTCGACCCCGCGGGTGCGGTGGCCGCCTCTGAAGTGATCATGGCATGCGAATTCGGAGAGAGAACCGGAGAGGGAGACTGGGTACATGTGCCGGAGTATCAAGACGCTTCGTCCGCCCGCGTTGCCCGAGGAGGCGACGGAGGACGAGATTCGCGCCGCAGCCCTGCAGTACGTCCGTAAGGTGTCCGGCTTCCGGGCGCCGGCCGAGCACAACCGGGAGGTGTTCGAGAGAGCCGTCGAGGTCGTCGCCGCGGCCACGGCCGAACTGTTGGACGGCCTGGAGGTGCGCGGCTCGGGCCGCAGCGTGGCGGCGGGCGCGTAGCGCGTAGCGCCTGGGGGCCCCAGGGACAGGGGCAGAGACAGGGGCAGAGACAGGGACAGGGGGGACCCGGACCCGGGCCCGCTACGCCGGCTGTCTGCGCATCACGTACCCCGCGCCCGCCCCCGCGCCGACCAGTGCGAGCACCGAGACGCCCGTCGCCAGCCAGGTCGTGCCGAGCCAGTGGGCGCCGAAGTAGCCGAGGGCGGCGCTGTAGGCCGCCCAGGACAGGCCGGCCAGTGCGGACCAGGGGAGGAACTCGCGGGGGCGGCGGTGGGCCGTGCCCGCGATGAGGGAGACGACGGAACGGCCGGCCGGGGCGAAGCGGGCCAGGACGACCAGTGCGCCGCCGCCGCGGGCCAGGGCCTCGCCGAGACGTTCCTGCGCGGTGGTCAGCCGACGGGAGCGGGCGATCGCGCGGTCCAGGCGCTCACCGCCGCGCCAGGCCAGCCGGTAGGCCACCAGGTCGCCCAGCACGGAGGCGGTCGTCGCGGAGAGGATCAGGACCATGATGTCCGGGACGTCGTGGGGGACCTGTCCGGCCACAGCGCCCGAGCCCGCCGCCGCGGCCGTCGCCGCCGTGATGACGAGCACCCCGCTGGGCAGTACCGGAAGGAACACGTCGAGGAGGACCGACAGGCCCACCACCGCGTAGATCCAGGGGCTGCCGAGCAACGCCCCCACACTCTCGAACACCGCAGACTCCCCGTGTCTCCCCCGTGGCGACCCGACCGTGCCGCTGTGTCGCGGGGGAGCGGCAAGTGCGGCCAATGACAGCCATACAGCGTACGCCTGGGGTGTGACAGTAGATTCACGGGGGGCTCGTGTGTTCGGCACAGCTCGTTCACCTGCGGGGTGATCCACGCAGTGACTCGTGCAGTGACCCATGCAGCGACCCATGCAATGACCCATGCTGTGGTGCGCGACCGGCACGCACCACAGCATGGATCGGCCGTCGGGTCAGGCGTTGACAGTGGCCTTCTGCGCCGTCGGCGTCCGTTCCGCGGCCGTGCGACGGCCCGAG
The DNA here is from genome assembly GCF_040635845.1 of Streptomyces sp. NPDC006872. Lineage (NCBI taxonomy): Bacteria > Bacillati > Actinomycetota > Actinomycetes > Kitasatosporales > Streptomycetaceae > Streptomyces > Streptomyces sp. NPDC006872. Next base: position 27,251 of record NZ_JBEYIL010000011.1, on the reverse strand, counting down.
AACAGACGGTCGAGGCCGAGTGCCCCGGAACCGGTGAAGATCAGCAGCAGGAAGGCCCAGCAGAACATCGCGGAGGCCTCGCCGCCGTTCTCCATCGGCCACAGGGCGCCGGGCTGGTGCACGTCGAAGTAGGCGTACGCCATGGAGCCCGAGGCGAGGAACGCGGCGGCCCGGGTGCCCAGGCCCAGCAGCACCAGGCTGCCGCAGACGAGCTGGATCACGGCCGCGTACCAGCCGGGCCAGGCGCCGGCGTCGACGGTGCCGCCGTCGGTGCCCGCGGCGCCGCCGAGGACGCCGAAGAGGGAGGCCGCGCCGTGGCAGGCGAAGAGCAGGCCTACGACGATGCGGAAGAGGCCGACCGCATAGGGCTGTGCGGTATCGAGCTGTGCGGTGTTGAGACGAGCAGGCATGTGGGGGGTGCTCCTTCGGTGTCGGTCGTTGGGGGCGGCGGTACCGAATGAGCGACACACGTTAGGCGCACCTAATCTATGCTTGCAAGTTCAACTTTTGGCCATGGCTCGGATTCCGTTTTCGCCCCCGTCTCCCGGATCGCCGCACGCAGGACGGCTCTCGCGACCGCGTCGGCATCCGAGAGCGTGACCGAATCCACCCCCGGGCGGGCGCCCGCCGCGGTGACCCAGTGCACGCCCTCCGTGGGCACCCCGAAGGCGAACCTCCTTGCGTGCGACCGGCCCTGACGGTCGATCAGATGGTAGGGGCGCTGCGTTACGTCCAGCCCCCCGGTCACGTAACCGTCCACCGTGTGCGGACGGCACTGCCCGGTCTTCAGCAGCCGGGCCAGCAGGCCGTCGGCGGTGCGGCGGACGTCCGGTTCCGGGAGCCGCGCCTCGACGAGCGTCGTGACCCGGACGGCCGAGCCCGGCACCTCCGGCGAGTGCGCCCGCCAGGCCCCGTCCTCCTCGCGCACCTCCAGCCGGGGGCCGAGCACCTCCACCACCCCCGCCGCCACCAGGGCCGTCAGCTCCTCGATGCGGCGGCGCGGCGGTCCGATGGACAGGAAGGCGTTGAGCGGGGTGTACCAGCGGTCCAGATGGTCCCGGCGGGACGGGCCGGCCAGACCGGCGTGGTCGACGATCAGCCGCAGCTCGTTGCGCAGGTCGCGCAGCACGTCCAGGGCCGCCTTCGACGGCCCCTCCACATTGCCCCGGGCGGCGTCCTCGGCGTCCCTGCGCAGATACGCCAGCAGCCAGTCCCGCCACTGCCCCGGATGCGCGAACCGCCGTTCCGTATACGGCCGGGAGATCCGGTCCCAGCTCCAGCGGTCCGCCTCCGGCACCCCGAACTCGTCCAGCAGCAGGGCCTCTCGGGGGTCGCGGTGCGGGACGGCGAGGAATCGGTCGGCGAGGAAACGGCCGACGAGTCCGGGGCGGTCCGTCAGGGCCGTGTAGTAGACCGTCTCGACCTCCTTCGCCACCAACGGCCATATCTCGGCCAGGAAGTCGGGCGCCTCGCCGGAGTCCGCGCGCTTGCGGAAGCCCGCGATCACCTCCGGGGTGAGGACGAGCGGGGTGTGACGGCCGTACGGCCCCTTGGCGTTGTCGCCGCGTGCCTGGTACGGGACGCCGCGCCGGGAACCGGCGTACAGCCGGGGCTCGTGACCGGAGGGTATGTAGCGCAGGGCCCGCCCGGCGCCGCGGTGGCCGGCCCCGCCGGCGTCGGGGACGAAGCGGCCGCCCCGGCCGGTGGTCAGCAGGGCCATGTGGTCGAAGAAGTTCAGGCCCAGCCCGCGCAGCAGCACCGGTTCGCCCGGCGCGAGGGCGGAGAGGTCGACGTCGGCCGGGTTGGCGGGCGGGACATGGCGCAGGCCGTGGCGTTCGGCGTAGGCGGTGTGGCGCTGCTGGGCGCTGTCGGCGGCCACCGGCAGATGCCCCTGGGCGAGGACGACGGCGGACAGGCCGAGCAGGACGCGGCCGTCGGCCAGGGTGAGGACCTGGCGGCCGTCGGCGGCGTCGTCGAGCCGGATCGCGCGGGCCGCGTGCGTCTCGACGCGGATCGACGGCGGGGCCTGGCGCACGGTCCGCGCGAACACCCACTCCAGGTAGCGGCCGTAGTGCGCGCGGGTCGGGTACTCGTCCGGGCCCAGCGCGCCGCGCGCCCACGCGTGCAGACTCGGGCCCGGACGGATCGGGCCCGCGCAGTCCACGCTGTCGTCGGTGAACAGGGTCACCTGCGAGGCCACGGTGTTCATCAGCAGCTCCCGCGACTGCGCGGTGCGCCAGACGCGGCCCGGCCCCGGCGGGTCGGGATCGACGACGTGGACCGTCAGGCGCGCCCCGGGCGGCAGGAGTTCGGGCGCGGAGGCGCAGAGGCGTTCCAGGACGCTGGTGCCGCGCGGCCCGGCGCCGACGAGGGCGACGGAGACGGAGACGTCGATGGCGGCGGCACCGGCTGTGTGTTCCGCGTTCACTGAGGGCAAGGGGGTGACTCCCGGGCGTGTGGGGCGCGATGGAGCAGCCCGTCCACGAGGCGGTGCGAGGCGGTGCGAGGCCGTGAGGGAAGCGGACGGACTGCCTCATCATGCCTCCCCCGAACTCTTCGAGCACGGGGGTGCCCCCACCCTCCCGGAAGCCAACGCGGGCCCCACCCGCCCCAGTTGTCCCGTTGCCGCCCCGCGCTCGTCCCTTCGCCGTCCGGATCAGGGGGTGAGGTCGGACTCCTGGACGGTGGCCAGCACGCCGTCGGCCCGCGCCTGTTCCAGCCGCAGCCGGGCCGAACGTCCGTGCAGGGTCAGCGACATGAGCTGGTTGCCGAACCACGGTCCGCCCGTCTTCCGCCAGTCGACGGGCGGCCGCGGGCAGCGGCCGTGCCGGGCGAACCGACGGCCGAGCGCCCGGGCCGCGGCACTCCAGCCGAAGCGGAAGCCCGCCCTTATCGACAGCGGGATGGCGTTGTGGACGGGGGAGCAGGTGAGTTGCAGCACACGCGCGTCGGGACCGGTCCCCTCGGGCCAGCGGGGCTCGGCCACATACGCGTGGTGCACGTCCCCGGACAGCACGAGCACGCTCGCCGGGGCCTGCGCCCCGGTGGCCGCCCCGCTGCCCGCCTCGGCGATCAGCGCCGTCAGCGCGGCGAAGGACGTCGGAAAGGCCGCCCAGTGCTCCAGGTCCGCCGCCCGGCGCAGCTTCTCCCCGAACCGGGCCCAGCGCGGCCCGCGCTCGCCCCGGCACAGGGCCGCGTCCCACGCCTCGGCGTCGTGCACCAGCTGCGGCAGCAGCCAGGGCAGCGAGGTGCCGATCAGCAGGTGGTCGTAGGAGCCGGGACGGTCGAGGGCCTGTGCGCGCAGCCATGTCTGCTCGCCGGCGTCGAGCATCGAGCGCCCGCCCTCGTCGAGGACCCGCGCGGCCCGGGTGTCGACCATCAGCAGCCGTACCCGTCCGAAGTCGCGCCGGTAGCTCCACCGCACGGACGCCGGGTCCGCGTCGGCCCGGCAGGCGAAGGCGCGCAGCACGTCGGTGCCGTCGGGCGTGTCGCGGACGGCGGCGTAGAGCGGGTCGGCGGCCAGCTCGGCCGGGGTGAGGTTGCCGAGGTGCTGGTGCACCCAGTACGACATCAGGCCGCTCAGGATCCGCTCGCGCCACCAGGGCGTGGCCCGCATGTCGGCCAGCCAGGCGGCGGAGGTGTTCCAGTCGTCGATGACGTCATGGTCGTCGAAGACCATGCAGCTGGGCACGGTGGACAGCAGCCAGCGCACCTCGGGGTCGAGCCAGGACTCGTAGTACAGCCAGGTGTACTCCTCGAAGTCCGCGACCTCGGCGCCCGGCGGATCGGCGAGGCCGCGGCGGGCGGCGATCCGCTCCCTGGTCCTGTCGGACACCTCGTCGGCGTACACCTGGTCGCCCAACAGCAGCAGGACGTCGGGTCGTTCGGCTGTCGGATCGGCGGCGAGGCGTGCGGCCAGGCTGTCCAGGGCGTCGGCGCCGACGGGGTCGCGGTCGTCGACCGGGGGTGCGGCCCAGCGGCAGGAGCCGAAGGTCACGCGGACCTCGCCGTCGCCGTCGTCCGCACCGGCGGCCGGGGTGCGGATGACCGACGGCGGGAAGGGGGAGTCGGGCGGCGGCCAGACGAGGGCGCCGTCGAGGAAGACCTCGTAGGCCGTCGTCGTGCCCGCCGTCAGGCCGTCGACCTGGACCAGGGCGTAGTGATGGCCCGCGACCTGGAAGGTGCGGGCCGTGCCGGCGGCGCCGTCCGCGCAGCGCACCTCGGCGGCGCACGGACGGCTCGCCTCGACCCAGACGGTCGCGGACGAGCCGTCGGCGTACCTCAGCAGTGGTCCCAGCCGCAGTCCGGCCACGTGATCGCCCTCCTCCGTCGCCCCGTACGGTACGGAACGACGGAGGTCCACGGGGAGATCCCGGCGGCTACGGATCGATCAGCTTCCGTGAATGTCGATCAGCAGCTGGCGAGGTAGCTCGTCAGCGCGCTCTTCTCGGCGGAGTCGACCGAGAGGTCGTAGTAGTACTTCACCTGGACCCAGGCGCGGACGTAGGTGCAGCGGTACGAGGTGACCGACGGCATCCACTCGGCCGGGTCCTGGTCGCTCTTCGACTGGTTCACGTTGTCCGTGACGGCGATGAGCTGCGGCCGGGTCAGGTCGTTGGCGAAGTTCTGCCGCTGGGTGGAGGTCCAGCTGTCGGCACCGGAGTCCCAGGCCTCGGCCAGCGGGACCAGGTGGTCGATGTCGAGGTCGGAGGCGGCGGTCCAGGTGGCGCCGTCGTAGGGGGAGTACCAGGTGCCGCTGGTGGCGGCGCAGGCGGAGCTGGTGACGACGTTCGTACCGTCCCGCTTCAGGACCGTCTCACGGGTGTTGCAGGTGCCGGAGATGGTGATCCAGTGGTTGAACAGGTCGCGGTCGTAGCCGGTGCGGTCCTCGGTCGCCACGGTGAGCGAGGCGAGGTAGGTGCGGGCGGTGGCGGCGCTGACCGGGGTGGGGAGGGCGGCGGAGGCGGTCGGGGAGTTGATGAGCCCGACCGAGGCTATGAGACCGGTGAGGGCGGCGAGTATGCTCAGCCGTCCACGCGCGTAGAACTTCGACATGCGAACTCCATGGGGGATGCGGGGTGTTGGAGCGCGAGCGTTCGAATGCTCGCGGTGCCGAGTTGCGGGGAGATGAGCGCTCGGTAAGAAACTAATGACGCGTGCATGACACGACAAGGTTTATCGCAGAACGATCTCGTACAATGGGGAGCGCAGAAGGGGAGTAGCTCTTCGCCGGACCGTCGACATACTGCTCAGCTCGTCTGAGCCGGCGCCCGGAGGCAGACCCGTCGTACGGGTCGGCCAGCGAGACCTTCGGCAAGCAGTGCACGCCCGTGCCCTACGGCACGGGTGACTTGTGTGCTGCCGTGCCGAGGTGTCTTTGTGCGAAGTATGTGAGGTACTGCACTCTCGGTGGGGCGGCCCCGACCGATTGAGGAACCTTGATCAGCATCACCGTCACGGCGCTCGTCTTCGGCGTCGTCTTCCTGGCCGAGCTGCCGGACAAGACCGCCCTCGCCGGCCTCGTCCTCGGCACCCGCTACCGCGCCTCCTATGTCTTCGCGGGCGTCGCCGCCGCCTTCACGCTGCATGTCGTGCTCGCCGTCGCCGCGGGCAGCGTGCTCACGCTGCTGCCGCAGCAGCTCGTGCACGCGCTGACGGGCGTCCTGTTCCTGGGCGGCGCGGCGGTGCTGCTGCTGAAGAAGGACGAGGGCGACGAAGAGGTCCGGCGGCCCGAGAACCAGTCGTTCTGGAAGGTCTCGGGCGCGGGCTTCATGCTGATCCTCGTCGCCGAGTTCGGCGATCTCACCCAGATCATGACGGCCAACCTCGCCGCCCGCTACGACGACCCGCTCTCCGTCGGCCTCGGCGCGGTGCTGGCGCTGTGGGCGGTGGCCGGACTCGGCATCGTCGGCGGAAAGGCCCTGATGAAGAGGGTCCCGTTGAAGCTGATCACCCGGATCGCGGCCCTGCTGATGCTGGCGCTGGGCGTGTGGAGCCTGTGGGAGGCGGTCGCGGGCTGACCCCGGGCCCGAGCGGGTCCTGACCGGTCCCGAGCGGGCTCCGAGCGGGTCCGGCGGAGCTGAACGGCGGGTGAACGGTTTTCGGACCTTTTCCGGTGGGGTGGCGGTCGGGCCGGATTATTTTGTACCGTAGGGAAACAAAGTGGCTCCCGCCCGTTTTCCCTGACCGGCGGGCGGGGCCGCCTTGTTCTCTTCCCGGCCGCCTTGTCCCTTCTTACCCGGAGCTGCCTGATGCCGGTCCTGACCGCCCGCGCCCTCCTGCTCGACATGGACGGCACCCTCGTGAACTCCGACGCCGTCGTCGAGCGGGTCTGGCGGCGCTGGGCCGACGCGCACGGGCTCGACGGGGACGAGGTCATGAAGGTCGTCCACGGCCGGCAGGGCTACGCCTCGATGGCCGTACTGCTGCCCAGTCGGCCGATGCATGTGAACCTCGCGGACAACGCGCGGATGCTGGCGGAGGAGACCGCCGACCTGGAGGGCGTGGTGCCGGTGCCCGGCGCACCGGAGTTCCTCGCCTCCTTGCGCGGCGTCCCGCACGCGCTGGTCACCTCGGCGGACGTCCCGCTGTCGACGGCCCGGATGGCCGCGGCGGGACTGGACCTCCCGGACGTGCGTGTCACCGCGGAGTCCGTGGGCGCGAGCAAGCCGGACCCGGAGGGGTTCCTGAAGGGCGCGGCCGAGCTGGGGATCGCCCCGGCGGAGTGCGTGGTCTTCGAGGACTCCGGGGCGGGCATCGAGGCCGGACGCGCCGCCGGGATGCGGGTCGTGGGCGTGGGCCCACGGGCGGCGGTGCACGGACCGGACGCGGTGGTGCGGGATCTGCGGCAGGTGCGGGTGGAGACGGTGGCGGACGGGGTGCGGGTTCACTTGGGGTGAGGCGCCGGAGCGCGGGTCGGCATCGTCCAGCCCGCCCCTACGGCTCCTTCGTCTCCGACTCCAGCTTCTCCCGGGTCACCGGTCCGTACACGCCCAGTCCGTCCTCCGTCGTGCCGCGCGCCCACTGGAAGTTGCGCAGGGCGCTCTCGACATCGCTGCTGAACGTGCCGTCGGCCTCGCCGGTGTAGAGGAACACCTCGGTCAGCCGCAGCTGGAGTTCGGTCACCTCGGCTCCCGTGTCGCCGAGTCGCAGCACGAGGTCGGGGGAGGTCCCCTGGCTGTTGTCGGCGCCGTTCTCGGGCCCCGAGGAACTGGTGACGCGAGCGGTCGGGGTGGCCTCGACGGCGTCGGCCGACCGCGACGCCGAGGGTGAGGCGCTCGCCTGCGACCTGGACGGCGACGGGCTCCCGCTCTCGGAGGGCGACGGCGAGGCGCCGGAGGCCGACGGAGACGCGGAGCGGCTCGCCGACGGCGACCCGGACGACGCGCTCGTGGAGGTGTCGGGCACGGCTGCCCGTACGTCCTTGGGGGCGGCCGTGTCGCGTGTCGGCGTCTCGTAGGAGAACAGTCCGCTCGCGAATCCGGCGGCGGCCAGGACGGCCACGACGGCGGCGGTCGTCGCGATCAGCAGGGCGCGGCGACGGCGCGGGCTGCCCGGTTCCTCGTCGTCGGGGCGCGCGGTGTCGAGCTCGTCCGCCTCGAACAGGCTCAGGTCGCCGGCGCTGGGCGCTAGGCCGGGCGGAGCCAGCGGAGTCGGTAAAGCCGTCGTCGCGTCCGGGGGCGGCGGGCCGGTGGGGTCCACGGCGCGCAGCGGCATCGTCGCGTCGGCCGGGAACGGCGGGGCCGTCGGGAGCGTCGGGACCGTCGGGATCGGCATGGTCACGTCGGCGGCGGAGGAAGCCGCGGCCCCGGCCCCCGCCCCCGTCCCGACCCCGGTGTCCCTCCCGGAGGTGACCGCGCCGTCCAGTTCCACGTACGGCCGTATCCGCAGCGGATCGAAGTCCTCCGCCGCGGCGGCCTCCGCCGTGCGCGTGTCGCGCAGGGTGTCGGCGGCGCGCTGGGCGCAGGCGCAGGACGGGGTGTTGTCGGGCGCGCGCAGTGCCCCGCACTCCGGGCACGGCAGCCCGTACTGCTCGGGTCGCCCTTGTTGCCCCGTCGGATCGATCACTTGTTCGTCCCTCCCCATCCAAACTCCAGAGATTATGCAGATCCTCCACACAGCCGGCCGCGCGCGACCCCCGGAATGTCGGATTCCGCCAGGATCCCGAGGGATTACCCTCGGGCACCCGGAAAGATCGCGGCGGTTCCGAGCGCGGAATCAAGCGGACTCAAGAGGCCATAACGGGTCACACCGATCACGATGAAGGGGTCACCAGAGCCACCAGAGCCGCAGGAGGCATCCATGGCCTTGGACGCGCACAGCAGGACCGCGGATCCACGTCAGGAACACGTGTCCGGAAACGTCCTCGTCTCGATCGGCGCCCTGCTGCTCGGCATGTTCCTCGCCGCCCTCGACCAGACGATCGTGTCGACCGCCCTGCCGACGATCGTCAGCGACCTCGGTGGTATGGAGCATCTGTCCTGGGTGGTCACCGCGTACCTGCTGGCGTCGACGGCCGCGACCCCGCTGTGGGGCAAACTGGGCGACCAGTACGGCCGCAAGAGGCTGTTCCAGATCGCGATCGTCATCTTCCTGATCGGTTCGGCGCTGTGCGGAATGGCGCAAAACATGCCGCAGTTGATCGGCTTCCGGGCGCTCCAGGGCCTGGGCGGCGGCGGGTTGATGGTGCTGTCGATGGCGATCGTCGGCGATATCGTCCCGCCGCGCGACCGCGGCCGCTACCAGGGCCTGTTCGGGGCGGTGTTCGGCGCCACGAGCGTCCTCGGCCCGCTGTTGGGCGGACTGTTCACCGAGGCCCTGAGCTGGCGCTGGGTCTTCTACGTCAACCTGCCCGTCGGCGTCGTCGCCCTCGCCGTCATCGCGACGGTGCTGCGCATCCCGCGCAAGTCGACCAAGCACGTCATCGACTACCTCGGCACCTTCCTCATCGCCTCGGTCGCCACCTCTCTGGTGCTGGTGGCGTCCCTCGGCGGCACCACCTGGGACTGGGGCTCCCCGCAGATCGTCGCACTGGCGGTGCTCGGGGCGCTGCTGGCCGTCGCGTTCGTGGCCGTGGAGCGCCGGGCGGCCGAACCGGTCCTCCCGCTCAAGCTGTTCCGCATCCGCACCTTCACCCTCTCCGCCGTGATCAGCTTCATCGTCGGCTTCGCGATGTTCGGCGCGATGACGTATCTGCCGACCTTCCTCCAGGTGGTGCACGGCGTCTCGCCGACCATGTCCGGCGTGCACATGCTGCCGATGGTGGCGGGCATGCTGCTGTCGTCCACCGGCTCCGGGCAGATCGTCAGCCGCACCGGCCGCTGGAAGGTGTTCCCGGTCGCGGGCACCGCCGTCACCACCCTCGGCCTGCTGCTGCTCCACCAGCTCGACGAACACAGCTCCACGGGCGAGATGAGCACCTGCTTCTTCGTCTTCGGCCTCGGCCTCGGCCTGGTCATGCAGGTGCTGGTGCTGATCGTGCAGAACGCCGTCGGGTACGAGGATCTCGGCGTCGCCACCTCCGGCGCGACCTTCTTCCGCTCCATCGGGGCCTCCTTCGGCGTCGCCATCTTCGGGACGGTCTTCGCGGGCCGCCTCGGCGACAAACTCACCGACGCCTTCCGGGGCGTCCGGCTGCCGTCCGGGGTCTCGGCCGGAACACTGGAGTCCGATCCACGGGGCATCGCCGACCTGCCGCCCGACCTGCGCCCGGGCGTCCTGGACGCGTACGCCTCCGCCATCACCGACGTCTTCCTGTACGCCGCGCCCGTCGCGCTCCTCGGCTTCGTCCTGGCCTGGTTCCTCCGGGAGGACCCGCTGCGCGGCTCGGTCACCGCCCCCGACGTCACCGAGACCCTCGCCAGCAACCCGGTGGAGCGGTCCTCGTACGACGAGGTGTGCCGGGCGCTGTCGGTCCTCGGCACCCGTGAGGGCCGCCGCGAGATCTACCGGAAGATCACCGCACAGGCGGGCTACGACCTCCACCCGGCCGCGAGCTGGCTGCTGCTGCGGATCAACCGGTACGGCAGCGTCGAGCCGTCGGTGCTGGCCGAGCGCACCACCGTCCCGCTGTCGGTGATCATGGACGCCGCCCGGCAGGTCGAGGAACGCCGGCTCGCCGTGCGCGAGGGACTCGACATGGTGCTGACCGACGCGGGCCGCGAGGTCGCGGAACGGCTCGCCGAGACCCGCGAGCAGTCACTGGCCGAGCTGCTCGGCGACTGGTGGGGACCCGACCGGCCCACCGACCTGGTCCAACTGGTCCGGGAACTGAACAGCGAGCTGTGCGGCTCGGAGCGGGAACAGCCGCACGGCGGACGGGTCGTGCCCGACCACCGGCTCCCCTGAGGTCACAGCACCAGCGGCCTGGCGAACCAGTGGTCGGCGTACGGGTCCGCGTTGTGCGGCTCGGTCTCCGTGTAGCCGAGCCGGGAGTACAGGGCGCGCGCCTCGACGAGGTCGCCGCGGGTGTCGAGGATCATCCGGGTGACGCCGAGCGCGCGGGCGGCGTCCTCGGCGCCCCGGACGAGCAGCGCGGCGCCGCCCCTGCCCCGCAGTTCCGCCCGGACGAACACCCGGGTCAGCTCGGCGGTCGTCGCGTCCAGCAGCCGTATGCCCGCGGTCCCGGCCGGTTCGCCGTCGTACCGCCCCACGAGCAACCGCCCTCGGGGCGGGGCGAGTTCGGCGCCGGTGCGGGCGGCGATCTCCCGCTCCAGCTCCTCCGGGTCGGTCCGGCGCCCTTCGTGCAGCAGGTAGTAGCGGTCGCTGACCTCGGTGTAGTACGCCCGCCAGAGCGCGACGGCGGCGGGGGAGTCGACGGCTTCCGGGGCGATCGTCCAGGTCATTCGCTCATTCTGCCGAGCCGGTGTGCGCGGCCCGCAAGCGAATATGCGCGGCGCCCCGCTCGTCGACCCGGTACCCGGCCGGCCGTCGCGCGCTGTTTGGCGGACGACTTCCGGGCAACACGACATGGGAACCGGCCCGTGGGGCCGACCCACCGGAAGGCAAGGCATGTCCACAGGCGTGATCATCGCTCTGATCGTGATCGTGATCGTGGCGGTCATGGTCGTCGCGGCAGTCCGCATCCTGCGCGCCCGGGGCGGCTCGCACGGCGGACGAGGCCTGAAGCACCGCTTCGGGCCCGAGTACGACAGGGCCGTGGCCCGGCACGACGGGGACGTCGGCGCCGCCGAGAGAGAGCTCGACGCCCTCGTGCAACGGCACGGCGAGCTGCGCGAGCGGCCGTTGGAGCCGGCGGAGCGCGAGCGGTTCCAGGCCCGTTGGCGGGCCGCGCAGGAGAAGTTCGTCGACTCGCCCCGGGAGGCGGTCGCCGACGCGGACCACCTGCTCGCGGAGGTGGCCGGCGCCCGCGGCTTCCCGGACGGCGGCGAGCACGAGGAGCAGCTCGCCGCGCTCTCCGTCCACCACGCGAACCATGTCGACGGCTACCGGCGCGTCCACGGCGCCGCACACGCGGCCGGCACGGACGACGGCCGGGCGCCGGGTACGGAGGACATGCGGACGGCCATGGTCGAGGCCCGCGCGCTCTTCGACGACCTGGTCGGTTCCGCTCCGCAGCAGCCCCAGCACCAGGTGCAGGCCAAGGCTCAGACCAAGGATTCCTCCCGGTTCGGCCGCCACCTGCCGTGGAACTTCCCCCGTCACCAGGCGAAGGAGAGCTGACCGCCATGCCGGACGTGACACCGCGCACGAGCACGAGCACAAGCACGAGCACGAACGCAAACACGAGGACGGCCCCCGTCGACCACGGGGGGCCGCTCCTGCCGGACGACGAAGGCAAGCGGATCGCCCTGCGCATGCGGCACGCGGTCGTCGGGTTCGTCGACGGGCCCCGGGACGCCGTGGTGGAGGCCGATCAGGCACTGGAGGAACTGGCCGCCCGCCTCACCGAGGCCATGGCCCGACGCCGCCGCACCCTGCGCCGGTCCTGGCAGCCGACGACGGACGGCGCCGAGGACCGACCGGCGACAGCCGCGGCCGCTGCGCCCGCCGCGACGACCGCCACGACGACCGTCGACACCGAGCAACTCCGGCTGGCTCTACGCGACTACCGCGAATTGACGGAGCGGCTGCTACGCCTCTGACTGCACCTCTGACTGCCCGGCCGTCGTCCCGCGCTCCTGCTGTTCCCGCCGCGCCTGGCGCTCCCGCCACTCCTGTACGACCGCCTCGACGTCGTACGGCTTCATGCCCAGCGGGGGCCCGGGCGGCGGCTTGAACATCATGTCGCGCAGTTTGACGTTGACGTCTGTGATGATCTTCCGGACGATGCGTTCCGAAGGCGCCTCGTACGCTGCGGCGAGCGCGTCCTCCGCCTCCTTGCGCAGGGCGAGCGTCGGCGGCAGCACGGAGAGGCCCTCGCGGGCCATTTTGCGCTTGATCCACCAGAGTTCGTCGTACGAGGTGTCCGTGATCTCCGGCAACGGCCGACCCGCGCCCGGGAGTTGGGCGAACTCGCCGCGCTGCTCCGCGTCACGGATCTGCTTGTCGACCCAGGACTCGAAAGGGACACCAGGTGGCTTTCGCTCGGTCATGCGTCCATTGTGCCGGACGCGGTGGGGCCGGGCGATTTATCATGCGGCCGCTGTACAAGCACACTTAGGACCCAGGACGCCGACAGGCATGTCAAAGACATCTCAAGGGGAGCGCACGTGCTCGAACTGACCATGGCCACCGTCTCCGGCACGGAAGAGGGCGCCACGGCCGGCATGCTGATGGCCGACTCGCCCAGCGATCCGGGCGCCGTGCTGCGGGTGGGCCGGGACAAGTCCGTGTGTCGCCTCGCGACCCCCGACGACTGGCTGTTCGTCTCCCGGGTCCACCTGGAGTTCCTGTGCGGCCCCGATGGCGTCTGGCAGGTCTCGTGGCTGCGCGGCTCGCAGGACGAGCCGTCCTCCGAGGTGCGGCTGGTGAGCGGGCAGTACACGCAGCCGCTCGCGTACGGCGGGAGCATGCCGCTGGCGCGCGGCGGCTCCGGCGAGATCATCGTCATCGACCGCACCGGGCCGCGCAGCGTCAACGTGGGCTTCTATCACGAGGCCTGAAGCCCGGAGTGTGAGGCTCGAGGCCTGAATTCCGAGGCCTGGAAACGTGGGGCTACGCGAGGACGCGCGCCAGCGCGAAACCGTCGTAGCCCTTCGTCCCCACCGTCTGGATCGCCGTGCCGCTGAGCCTCGGGTGCGAGCCGATCAGCTCGATCGCGGCGCGGGTGCCGAGCACGTCACCCGTGTCGCTGTCCGCGTCGACGACCCGGCCGCCCCGTACGACGTTGTCGACGACGATCAGACTGCCCGCGCTCGTGAGCTTCAGCGCCCACTCCAGGTAGTGGGCGTTGTTCGCCTTGTCGGCGTCGATGAAGACGAGGTCGAACGGGGGCGGGTTCTCGTCGGCCAGCAGCGGCAGCGACTCCAGGGCCGCGCCGACCCGCACCTCGACCACCTTGTCCAGACCCGCGCGGGCGATGTTGCGGGTGGCGACCTCCGCGTGCCGCGGGTTGTACTCCAGCGAGATCAGACGGCCGTCGGCGGGAAGGGCGCGGGCCAGCCAGATCGTGCTGTATCCGCCGAGTGTGCCGATCTCCAGGATCGCCCGGGCGCCCTGGATCTCGGCGAGCAGCTGGAGCAGCTTGCCCTGGTTCGCCGAGACGCTGATCTGCGGCATCTCGGCGGCCTCGCTTTCGCGCAGCGCGGCCTCCGTCGCCTCGTCGTCCGGCGCGAGATGGTCGGTGAAGTAGGCGTCGACGGCGTCCCAGACCTGCGACTCGCTCATGCGCTCTGCCTCTCGTGTACCTGACATGTCTGGCGGCATGTCTAGTTAGGAATGCTAACTAGTCAGGCTGGTCTTCGGCAGCGGATTTCAGCCGTTCGGCGCAGGGGGCGCGAAGCGCGAGCGAGGCGGCGTGCGGGGCCCCGGGGGAGTGGCGGGAGCGGCAGGGGTGGCAGGAGTGGCAGGAGCTCCTGGGGCACCAAGTCCCGGGGACGGCGGTGGCGCAGCCGGCATCGGGGGCGTGGAGCGAGACGTGGAGCGCGACGTGGTGCGAGATATGGGGGGCCGTAGGAAGGCAGGTACGGAGGGAGGCGCGGAGGGCATGGGAGGAACGGAGGGCGCGGGAGTCGCTGGAGGCCCGGGAGGAACGGAGGGCGCGGGAGGCCGGGGAGGCGCGGGGGGCCGGGGAGGCGCGGGGGGCGTCGGCGGCGCGGCGAACCTGGGGGGCGCAGCCGGCATGGCTGTCGCGGTCGGAGCCTGAGCGGGGGCCGGGGCCGGCGCCGGAGTCGCGCTCGGAGCTGTGCTCGGAGCTGCGGTCGGAGCCTGAGTCGGCATCGGAGGCGCGCCCGGAACCGGGTTCGTGGCCGTCGGCTGACATCCCACCGCATGTCGAGGTCCGGGCAGGCCCGCCCGGCGGGTCCGTCCCCAGCGCACGCCCAGGACGACCGCGGCCGTGTTCAGGACGGCCAGTCCGCCGACGACCGTCAGCAGCCACACCGGAATCCCGGCCAGCGCGAGCAGCCGGTCCTCGTAGATGACCTGTCGGAACGCCGTGTCCGTCGTGGCCCGGCGCAGCTCGAGGTCCCCGGAGATCTCCGCGGGACGCGGGAACTCCTGGGCGACGGCCGTCAGGAACGGGGCGCCCTTCGCCAGCTCGGCCAGCGGCCCCGTCGTCGTGCCGGGCCGTCCCGCGAACGTCACCCGGGGCCGCTCGCCGCCGATCCGGGAGGCCGGTTCCATCCGGTGGGCGGCGAGGACGTACAGGCCCAGCGACTGCGGTGTGGCCGCCAGCCGGGACAGCCGCATCGGGTAGACGAGGGTGTCGGCGGCGAAGGTGAGGTGCAGCGGGTCGAGCCGGCCGCTCAGCGCGGCGCCGGTGGTCTCGGGGGTCAGCCGGACCGCCACGTACTCCCAGCGCCGGTCCACGTACGGCTGGAGGGCGGCCTTCAGGGCGGCGGGGAAGGCGAAGTCGTTGCTGCGCAGCCAGTCGTCCAGGCCGGCCGGGTCGGTGGCGGTGAGCCGGGCCACGTCGAACGGCCCGAGCCGTTGGCGTCCGACCACGCTGACGCCGCCGGGCCCCGCGCCGGGCGGTGGCGGGCCCACCTGGCCGTCGCCGGTGGTCAGCGGCCAGTCGCCGTCCTGCGGCCAGAAGTGGTGTCGGGTGCGCTGCTCGGGCGCCGTGGCCCCGGCCAGCTGGTCGAAGAGCTCCGGGTCGCCGAGCGCGACCGTCGCGCGGTTCGGCACGGGCATGATCCAGGCGGCCCGGTCGGCGTCGCCGTCGACGGTCAGGCTCATCACGAGCTGTTCCTGCTTGCCGTCCCAGCGCACGACGGAGGCCTCCCGGCCGACCGTCAGCTGCCGGTCGTCGCCCGGGACGAGCGCACCGCAGCCGCATGCGTAGGCCGGTGCCACGAGCGAACCGAGCTGGATCGCCAGCAGCGCCAGGAGGACGGTGACGACCCGCCCGCGTAACCGCTTGCCCCACGCCCGCAACCGCCGTCGCCGTTCCCGCAGGAAACCGACCATGCTCCGTATCCCCTCCGTCACCCTCCACTGCGTATGTGGTGCCAAGGACGGTACGGCGGAAGAGCCGAATCTGTTCGCACCGTGATCCAAATCCCGCCCCCGCGGAGGCGACCGGTCCCCCGGACGACTATCGTCTTCCGGACAAAAGGAGGGCGGACGTCAGGTGAAATGGGGGTGGCCTGCGTCTCTCTCCGGGGAGGCGCGACCCTCGTAAAGTGCGCGTAGGAAATTTGCGCATGGGACGCGTGGCACGAACGGGGCGGGAGGCCTACGAGGCGTGGCGAATGCGGAGCACAGCGGGCGGCCGACGGAGGCCTTCGGGTCGACGGCGGTCGACACGGTGGTCGACACGGCGCGGGCGCGGCTTCGCGCGGCCCGCCTCGGCCTCTGGCTGGTGGCGGCGGTCCTCGCCGTACGCCAGGTGGCCGTCGTCCTCGGCACCCCGCGCGGTGAGCGGCTGACGGACCTGGAGACCTGGGTCGGACCGAACGGCGTGCTGCACGTCAACGGTTCCCTCTACGACTCGACCCAGTTCACGGGTACTCCGTTCGGTGGGCTCGTCCTCAAGCCCTTGACCCGGGCGGCCGAACAGGCCCTCGGCTGGGGCTGGACCTTCGGGACCCTGCTGCTGGTCGCCGCCCTCGGCCTGGTCGTGGCCCGCGCCCTGCCGCAGCCGATCAGCAGACGCACCGCACTGCTGGCCTCGCCCGTCGCGACCAGCCTGCTGATGCTGTCACTGCCGGTGCGCAACACGCTCTGGCTCGGCCAGACCAGCATCATCCCCGTCCTGCTCGTCCTGCTGGGCTGTTTCGTCGTACGGGACTGGCGGGCGGCCGGCGTCCTGATCGGCGTGGCGGCCGCCCTCCAGCCCACGGTCCTGCTCTTCGCCGCGCTGCTCTGGTTCACCGGTCGCCGCCGGGTCGCGGCCGCCACCGGCGCCACGTTCGCCGGGCTCACCGTGCTCGCCTGGGCGGCGATGCCGCACGACTCGTACACCTACTGGGTGCACCACATGGCGGGCGTCGGCCTCGGCGGCGAGGCGGATGCACTGGCCAACCAGTCCCTGCACGGCGCCCTGCTGCGCCTCGGCCTCGCCGGCCCGATCGAGATCGGCCTGTTCCTGTCGCTGGGCGCGGCCGTCGCCGTCCTGGGGATCCGCCGGGCGGTCCGCTACGCCCGTGACGGTCAGCTGCTGCTGGCGGTCGCGCTGACCGGCTGCGCGGCGATCGTCGTCTCGCCGACGACCTGGCAGCACCAGCTGCTGTGGGTCCTGCTGGCGGTGGTCGGGCGGGTCGGCAAGCGCGCCTCCGACCGCTATGTGTGGCCGGTGGCGGTGATCCTGGTGATGACCCTCCCGGCGAAGATGATGCTGCCGAACATGGCGGCCCTCTACCCGCTGCGCGACAACGCGGTGCTGCTGGCCGCGATCGCCGCGGCCACGGTCGTCCCGTTCCTGCCGCGGACGTCCCCCTATTACCGGGCGCCGATACCGACGGAAGTCGCGCAGCCGGTTCCGACGCGCTGGCGTCGCGTACCGCTGCTGCCGTTCCTGAAGCGCGTCCTGACCCGCCCGAACCTCCTGCTGGAGCTTCTGCTCATCCGTGTCACGTACGCGGCGTACCAGCAGGTCAGGCTGGCGGCGACCGGCGGCTCGAACTCGGCGGGCCGGGTCCGCGCGGAGGTCCATGGCCAGCAGATCCTCGACATCGAGCGCTTCCTCCACATCGACATCGAGCACGCGGTCAACCACTGGGTGGTCGGCGTCGGCTGGCTCCGTGACTTCTTCGACTTCTACTACACGTCCTTCCACTTCGTGGTCCCGCTGACGGTCCTGGGCCTCCTGTACTGGCGCCGCCCGGTCGACTACCGCTGGGCCCGTGCGTCCCTCGGCTTCGCGACCCTCCTCGCCCTGGTCGGCTTCTGGCTCTACCCCCTGGCTCCCCCGCGTCTGATGCCTTCCCTCGGCATCATCGACACGGTCCACGGCGCCCAGGACTTCACCAAGCCGGACTACGGCACACTGACGGCCCTCACCAACCAGTACGCGGCGATGCCGTCCCTGCACTTCGGCTGGTCCCTGTGGTGCGGCCTGGTCATCGCGATCGTCGCCCCGAAGTGGTGGATGAAGCCCCTGGGCCTCCTCCACCCCTTCTTCACGGTCTCGGCCATCGTCGCCACCGGCAACCACTGGATCCTGGACGCGGCCGGCGGCGCGGCGGTCGTAGGAGGCGGCTTCGCCCTCTCCTACCTGTTCATGGGCCCGAGGGCACGGGTGGCGACGACGACGCCGGAACCGGCCGCGCGGCCGGCAATACCGGAGAGGGACCCGGCACCGAGCTGATCTGCTCCGGCGTGCCTTCTTCGGCCGGCCGCTCGTGCAGTCGTACGTGTCGGAACCGGTGGACGGGGCCCGCCGTCCGTAGAAGACTGCGGCGGCGGGCGTCCTCCAGGAAGTGCACCAGGGGGCACGGGGCGTCCCCATCGGGGGAGGGCGGACATGCGCCGTTGGCAGAAGGTGCTGCTGGCGGTCGATCGCCGCTTGGGAACCGGCGAGCTGCCTACCCGGCTGGAACTCACGGTGGCGCGCCACCCGGTGCGGACCGGTGTGGTCTGCGGGATCGTGTTGGCGGTCGCGTTCATCTGGGCCTTGTCCGGCTTTGACGATCCCGGGGTGCTGTTCCAGGCGGCTCTGTTCGGTGCCGGGATGGGGCTGTTCCTCTGGGGCGCGGCCCGTCTTACGCGATGGCAGCAGGCCTATGACGCAAGGACCGGCAGGTACGAGGAAGCGCGGCAGGCGGCTGCGTGGAAGCGGGCGGAGCCTCTCTCACCAGGTGCGGTGGCTCTGCGGCTGCTCGGCGTATGGGTAGTCATGTCAGGGGCGTTGTGGGCGATCGGCTCACTGGATGACCCTCCCTGGGGCTTGCTGTGGTCTGCCGTTTTCGGAGCCCTGATCGTGGTGGTGTCCTTCACTGCTGCCTGGCTCAAGCAGAAGCGTTCTCGGTGACCTCGAACCACACCGTCTTTCCGCCCCCGGGTGCCGGTGACACCCCCCACTTGTCCACCTTCGCGTCCAGCAGGAACAGGCCCCGGCCGCCTTCCGACTCCGGGTGCAACTCCGCCGGGGTCGGGAATAGTTGTCCGTCACCTCGGCTCTGACTCCCGTCGGTTGTTTCAGGAGGAGCAGCTTGCAGTGGCGGTCCGGGACGTGGCGGATCACGTTGGCGATCAGTTCTGTCAGGGCCAGTTCGACCGGGTCCGTCAGGTCCTTCAGGTCCCAGTCCGCCAGGAGGGCGCGGGCGATTCTGCGGATGTGGCGGGCCGAGTGGGTGTCGGCCGTCAGCGTCATCCGGTACTGCGTGGGGACCGGGGGCGCGTAGATCGAGGGGAAGTATCCGTTCACGGGACGAGGGTGACCTGCTCCAACTACTCTGGGCTACACCGTGAATACAACCCGTTGTGTCGTGGGAGGTCCTGCGTGACCCATGTCAACGTCCTCGATCCCGGAGCCTCGCCGCTCGACTACTACGGGTTCGAGCTGCGCCGGTTAAGGGAAGCGGCCGGGCTCACTCAGCAGCAGCTCGGGGACATCCTCAACTACACCGGGTCGCTGGTTGGGCAGGTCGAGACCGCGCGCAAGGTTCCCACCCCTGAGTTCAGTGAGCGCGTGGATGCGGCCCTCGGGACCGGCGGTCTCTTCTCGCGGCTCGTCGAGCTTGTGCTTCGCAGTCAACTTCCGGCCTGGTTCCGGCAGGTGGCGGAGCTGGAAGCGCGGGCCGCTGAGATCTGCACCTTCCAGACCCACCTGGTGCATGGCCTGCTCCAGACCCCCGCTTACGCGCGTGCCGTGCTCGGCGTGCTCGACAAGAACGACCTCGACGACCGCGCCGCCGTCCGGCTCGCTCGCCAGCGCATCTTCGAGAAGGGCGAACCGCCCGTCTTCTGGCTGGTGTTGAGTGAGGCCGCGCTGTGTCAGGAGATCGGTGGCCGGGCCGTCATGCGCGAGCAACTCGCCCATCTGTTGTCGTTCGAGAACGATCCCCGGATCAACATCCAGGTGCTGCCGTTCGCCGCCGGGGCGCACCCCGGGACGCAAGGCTCGTTCAACCTCTACCGGTTCTCCAGCGACCCGACCATCGTCTATACCGAGGGGTATGGCATCGGGTATCCGAGCGCGAACCCGGACACCGTCAAGGACTGTTCACTCCGTTACGATCATCTCCGGGCTGCTGCTCTCTCCCTCAAGGATTCGGCACGGCTGATCCGGCGAGTGATGGAGGAACGCTATGGAGAAGAACTGGCGTAGGTCTTCGTATAGCGGTGACCAGGGCGGGGATTGCGTCGAGATCGCCGAAACCCCCGCCACCGTCGCCGTCCGTGACTCCAAGAACCCGACGGGTCCGGTCCTCGTGCTTCAGCCCGCCGTGTTCTCGGAGTTCGTCCGCTGGACTACAGCCGCTGGATGATCGTCCCCGTTGCCACTGCGCCGCCTGCGCACATCGTGATGAGGGCGAACTCCTTGTCCGTGCGCTCCAGTTCGTGAAGTGCTGTCGTGATGAGGCGGGCTCCCGTCGAGCCGACGGGGTGGCCCAGGGCGATCGCTCCGCCGTTGACGTTGACCTTGTCCAGCGTCTGGTTGAAGACCTTTGTCCAGCTCAACACCACCGACGCGAACGCCTCGTTGATCTCGACGATGTCGATGTCCTTCAGGGACATCCCCGCCTTGCCCAGGACCGCCTTCGTTGCGTCGATCGGGCCGTCCAGGTGGAAGTGCGGGTTCGCGCCCACCAGGGCCTGGGCGACGATCCTCGCCCTCGGCCTCAGCTTCAGCGCCCTTGCCATGCGCTTCGACGACCACATGATCGCTGCTGCGCCGTCCGATATCTGCGATGAGTTGCCTGCCGTGTGTATCGCGGTCGGCATGATGGGCTTCAGGCGCGACAAGGCCTCCGCCGATGTGTCGCGCAGGCCCTCGTCCCGGTCGACCAGTCGCCACATGCCCTGGCCCGTCGACTGCTCCTCCTCCGTCGTCGGGACCTGGACGGCGAAGGTCTCCTTCTTGAAGCGTTCCTCCGCCCAGGCCGTCGCCGCGCGGGATTGGGACAGCAGGCCCAGGGCGTCCACGTCCTCGCGGGTCAGGCCCCGGTGGCGGGCTATGCGTTCGGCCGCCTCGAACTGGTTGGGGAGGTCTACGTTCCACTCCTCCGGGAACGGTTTGCCCGGGCCGTGCTTCGAGCCCGAGCCGAGGGGGACGCGTGACATCGCCTCCACCCCGCAGCTGATTCCCACGTCGATCACGCCCGACGCGATCATGTTCGCCGTCATGTGGCTGGCCTGCTGTGAGGAGCCGCATTGGCAGTCGACCGTCGTCGCCGCGGTCTCGTAGGGGAGGCCCATGGTCAACCAGGCCGTCCTCGCGGGGTTCATGGACTGTTCGCCGGCGTGGGTCACCGTGCCGCCGACGATCTGCTCCACGGCGTCGGCGGGGATGCCGGTGCGGCCGAGGAGTTCGCGGTAGGTCTCGCCCAGGAGGTAGGCGGGGTGCAGGTTGGCGAGCGCGCCGCCGCGCTTGCCGATGGGGGTGCGGACTGCTTCCACGATCACGGGTTCGGCGGCCATGGGTGCGGATCCCTTCGGAACTAGTACGTGTTCTAGTTCTGCTGAGTGCAGTCTGCTTACGTGATGTGGGTCACCGCAAGGGTCTTGCAGCCTCGAGGGTCCTGAACTACCTTCACGGCAATCTATTTCTGATGAACCGTCAGATCCATCGTAGATCGACCGCAGATCCGCCGTGGATCCACCGTAGATCGACCGTAGATCGACCGTCAGCTTGCATCGTCAGATGGCTGGAGCCGCCGATGCCCTGTCCAGCGCTTCCCGACGGGTTCGACTTCACCGATCCCGACCTGCTGCAACACCGTGTACCCCTCCCCGAGTTCGCCGAGTTGCGGGTCGCCGAACCGGTCCGCTGGATCCCGCAGTCGGGCAACGTGGCCGGCTTCGAGGACGAGGGGTACTGGGCGGTGACCCGCCACGCGGACGTGAAGTACGTTTCCACGCATCCGGAGATCTTCTCCTCCTACCTCAACACCGCGATCATCCGGTTCAACGAGCACATCGAGCGGGCTTCCATCGACGCCCAGCGGTTGATCATGCTGAACATGGATCCGCCCGAGCACACGCGCGTGCGGCAGATCGTGCAGCGTGGGTTCACGCCGCGGGCCATCCGTGGGCTGGAGGAGCGGCTGCGGGAGCGGGCCACCGCCATCGTCGCCGGCGCCCTCGCGCAGGGCGGTTCCTTCGACTTCGTCACCTCCGTCGCCTCGGAGCTGCCCCTCCAGGCCATCGCCGAGCTGATCGGCGTGCCCCAGGAGGACCGATCCAAGATCTTCGACTGGTCGAACAGGATGATCGCGTACGACGATCCCGAGTTCGCCGTCACCGCCGAGGTCGGGCAGCAGTCCGCCGCCGAGATCCTGGCGTACGCCATGAACATGGCCGCCGAGCGGAAGCAGTGCCCCGCTCACGACATCGTCTCGACGCTCGTGGCGGCCGAGAACGAGGGCAATCTCAACTCCGACGAGTTCGGGTTCTTCGTGCTCATGCTCGCCGTGGCTGGGAACGAGACGACTCGGAACGCCACCACCCACGGGATGCACGCCTTCCTCACCCACCCCGAGCAGTGGGAGCTGTACAAGGATCAGCGGCCCGGCACCGCCGCCGAGGAGATCGTGCGGTGGGCCACCCCGGTCACCGCCTTCCAGCGGACCGCCACTCAGGACACCGAACTCGGCGGGAAGCTGATCAGGAAGGGGGACCGGGTCGGGATCTTCTACGCCTCCGCGAACCGGGATCCCGAGGTGTTCGACCATCCCGATTCGTTCGACGTCACCCGGGATCCGAACCCGCATCTCGGGTTCGGCGGGGGCGGGCCCCACTTCTGCCTCGGCAAATCCCTTGCCGTGCTGGAGATCAACCTCATCTTCAACGCCATCGCCGACGCCATGCCGGGGCTGCGGCTGGTGGAGGATCCACGGCGACTGCGGTCCGCCTGGATCAACGGGGTGAAGGAGCTGAAAGTCAGCGCCGGGTGAGTATACGGCGACGTATACTCCGGGTATGTCTGATGCGATGATCAGGGTTCCTGCCGAGGTGCGGGACCGCTTGGCAGTGATCGCGGAGTCCCGGGGGACGTCGATCCGGTCCCTGGTTCAGGACTTCGCCGAGTCGACGCTGACCGAGGAGGAGCGCCGGGAGCGGGCGGAGCGGACCCGCGCGTATCTGGCGGAGCACTTCGGCATCGATGTGAGCGACGAGGAGAGTGCGGCCATGGGTCGCAGGCTCAGGGAGGCTTTCGCGCGGCAGCAGGGTGAAGCTGCGTGATCCTGCACCACCTGATCCTGGACTCCCCGACGTTGGTGGCGTTGTCGGGTAACCGTCAGGTGTCCGCGCTGGTCCACCGGGCTCACTTCGAGACCGAGACCCGTCTGTGGGTGTCGACGCTCTCGGTTCTGGAAGCCGACCGCGAGCATCGCGGCCTCGCCGAGCATGTCGGCCAGTTGGAGGTGCTGCACACCGTCGATCTGGACTACTCGGCGGCGCTCGCGGTGGCCAGGATGCATCGTGACGGCGTACCTCCGGGGATCGGCGCCGCGATCCACGCCGCTGGCCACCTGCCGGAGTGGGACGCGGACGCGCTCGTCGCCACCGTGGATCCGAAAGCGTACGAAGGGCGCGGTGTGCCCGTGCTGGACCTCAACCGCTGAAGGCGGTCGGTACGCCGAAGGCGGCGGCCCCGGGGATCGGGGGCCGCCGCCTTCGGCGCGTATGGGGGAGGGTGGCGTGGCTCAGTACCAGCCGTTGGCCTGCCAGAAGTTCCAGGCGCCGACCGGGCTGCCGTAGCGGGAGTTCATGTAGTCCAGACCCCACTTGATCTGGGTCTTGGCGTTGGTCTTCCAGTCGGAGCCGGCCGAGGCCATCTTGGAGCCGGGCAGGGCCTGGACGAGGCCGTAGGCGCCGGAGGAGGCGTTGGTGGCGTCGACGTCCCAGCCGCTCTCGTGCTTCACGATGTTGGCGAAGGCGTTGTACTGAGCCGTGCTCGGGATCATCTTGTGCGCGATCGCCTGGGCCTGGGAGGCCGAGGCCACGGACGACGTCGCGGCCTGGGCGGGCGCCGCGGACAGCGCCATGCCGGCGGTGGCGGCGGCCACGGCGACGACGGTGAGGGCCTTCTTCGGGGAAGCGATGCGACGGATGACGGAGACGGACACGGAGAACCTTTTTCTTCGGGGACAGAGTCGGTCGCTGCATGCCGGAGTCACGCGGTGCGTGGCCGCACCGCGTGGTGTGCGGTGGGTGGCTGCATGCGACGGCGCCGAGGCCCGTGGGCTCGTCGGCACCGTGCGACGTCATCCAGAGAAGCAGGGTCGGGAGCCGTCCGCAAAGACCCCCTTTGCTAGTTGTGGTCGTATTCGGGGTGAAGGTCGCTTGTATGACCTGGCTCTCAATGCGCAGGTCAGGGCGGGTAATGGCATGCGCATGGCGTCCCATTTGCCCGACTAGGTTGGATAGTAGGTGATGTGGGTCATGTGGGGTGGTTCACCGATCAACGGCCCTCCGGGCCCGTCGCAGGAGCCTCGAATGTGACGGCGGTCTCGAACGGGTACGTTCATGGCCATGCCGGAGACAGGGACGGGGGCAGGGATGGGGATGGGCGCGGGGATGGGTACGGGCGTGGGGCGGCTGCTCGGCTCGGGCCGTACGGCCGACGTGTACGAGATCGACGAGGCGTGGGTGCTGCGCCGGGACCGGGAAGGGTGGGGGGACGCGGCCGTCGAGGCGGCGGTGATGGCGTATGTGCGGGCGTACGGCTACCCCGCGCCCGCCGTCCGGCCCTCCGGTTCGCGCACCGAGCTGGTGATGGAGCGCCTGGACGGGCCGACGATGCTCCAGGCGTTCGCGGCGGGCGCGCTGGACGCCGAGGAGGCGGGAGCCACTCTCGCCCGGCTGCTGCGCGCGCTGCACGCCGTACCGGGACGGGTCTCGGCCGGCGCCCGCATCCTGCACCTCGACCTCCACCCCGACAACGTGATGTTGACGGCCGACGGTCCCCGGGTCATCGACTGGGCCAACGCGGAGGAGGGCGACCCCGGGCTCGACTGGGGCATGTCCGCGGTGATCCTCGCCCAGGTCGCCGTCTCTCCGCAGCCCATCGCCGATCCGGCCCGGGCGATGCTGACCGCGCTGCTCGCCGACCCCTCCGACCTCACCGAGGAGGGCCTGGCGGAGGCCCTGCGGAGGCGGGCGGTCAACCCGACGATGAGCCGCGAGGAGACGGAACTCCTCGTACCGGCCGCTGAGTTGATCAGGTCGACGGCGGGCTGCTGACTAGGCCGCCCGCCAGACCGTCATGTCCGCGGTCACGAAGGCGATGTCCGGCAGTGCGGTCGACTTCACCTGGATCACGAGCAGTGCGATGTCCCCGGAGGGGTGCTTGACGCAGATCTCGCTGCCGGCCGCCGCCGCGGCGAGGGGAAGCCGGTGGCTCTTGGCGCCGGTGAGGAGGATGCGGCACGTGTCGAGGCCGCCGCCGGGGTCGCCGTACACCAAGGAGAGCACGCTGGTGTCGCTCTCCAGCGCGCAGTCGTCCTGCTTGCAGGCGAAGCGGATGTCCCCCTTGCCGTCCTCGCGCCGGACCGGCTCCTTGACGTCCAGCGAGGTCTTCGCGTCCAGCCACTGGAGGGGGTACGCGGTGGCCTGCGGCGCCTTGGGCACGGTCGAGCCGGCCGTCGACGAGGACGCCGACGGCCGTGCGGACCCGGTCGGACCGGGTGCCGAGGACGCCCCGGCCGTGTCCCGGTGGCGGAGTCGGTCCGCCGCCTCCATGACCGTCCACGCCAGGCCGCTCAGCACCAGTGCACCCGCGGTCACGGCGGCGGCCGTGAGCAACGCGGTGCGCCGCCGCCGGGTCGGCCGCCCGTCCGGACGCGTCGGCTGCGACTGAAACGGCGACTGTAACTGTGGCGGCGCGAGCAAGGGCATCGCGGGCTGGGGCACCTGGTACGCGGCCATCGTGTGCCGGTGCGTCTCGTGCGAGGGCGGCGCGGGCAACGTCGGTATGTGCACCGGGGTGGGATCGGGGACCGGAGACGGAACTGTCACCTCCGGCCCGGTGACCTCCTGCCAGTCGGTCGGCCCGGCGCCGTTGTCCGCGTCTCCGTCCAGACGTCGCCTGCACCACTCGACGATCTCCGCCGGGGTGACCCGCTCCGCCGGATCGGCGGCGAGGCAGCGGGCGATCAGCGGACGGAGCGGTTCGGGCAGCAGGGACAGATCGGGTTCCGAGTGCACGATCCGGTACAGCACGCTGACCGAGGGGCCGTCCCCGTACAGCGCCTCGCCCAGGGCCGCGAACGCCGCCGTCTGACCGAGCGCGAACACGTCGGTCGCCGCGGTGACCTCACCGGCGGTCGCCTGCTCGGGAGCCATGAACTGCGGTGTGCCGACGGCGAGGCCGGTGGCGGTGTTCGAGGTGACGTCGGAGGCCAGCGAGATGCCGAAGTCGATCACGCGCGGCCCGTCGGCGGCGAGCAGTACGTTCGACGGCTTCAGGTCCCGGTGCACGATTCCCGCACCGTGGATGACCTGGAGCGCCTCTGCCACCCCCGCCACCAGCCACAGGACCGCGGGCACCGGCAGCGGCCCGCGCCGGGCGACGGCCTCCGCCAGCGAGGGCCCGGGCACGTACAGCGTGGCCAGCCAGGGAGGTACGCCGTCCGCGTCGGCGTCGATCAGCTCGGCGGTGTACGCGCCACGGACCCGCCGGGCGGCTTTGATCTCCCGGCGGAACCGCCGCCGGAAGGCCGGGTCGTCGGCCAACTCCGGGCGTACCACCTTGATCGCCAGCGGCCGGCCGCCCTGTGTGTGCGACAGGTAGACCCGTCCCATGCCGCCAGCCCCGAGCCGGGCGGCGAGACGGTAACCGGCCACCAGGGGCGGATCGTCCGCCTGGAGTGGCTGGAACACCTCAGTCGCATGATTCATCGGCCCTCATCCCCCTAATGCCCCTGGCCCCCCGGCCCCCGGTCCCCGTGATCCGACGATCCGATCAAGTCAGCAGCCTACGCGGGGTGTCGGTCCGCCGAAGGGGAGGAACAGGACCCGGGTCTCCAGCAGCCACACCCCGTCGACCTGGCGGAACGCGTCCTGATAGTGCCCGACCTGGACGGGTGGTCCGGCGGGGACGACGCCCCCCTCGTAGCCGTCGACCCGGTACGTCGAGAAGTACGAGGTGGCCAGGGCGGTGTCCGCTGCGGTCGGGGTGACCAGGATGTTCGACATGAGGCGGCGCGAGAGCCGGTCGAAGGGACGCGAACCGAAGTACTCCCGCAGCGCCGACCGCCCCTTGACCAGCCGCCCGCCCTCCGGCCACTCCCAGGTGCCGTCCTCGGCGAACAGCTCGGCCACCGAGGCGGGTTCGCCGAGATCCAGCCGGTGGACGAAGTCGACGACGAGGCGCTCGCAGGCGCGTTCGGCGAGCAGCCGCTGCAGGGGGTCCATGAGGGCGTTGGTATCAAGGAGCCGGCGCCCGCCGCGAGTGATTTACACCGCCACGTACGTCACCGGATCGCTCCCGGTCACCGCCTCCGCGTGCCCCTGCTTCACCAGTCGCCGCAGATGGGCCTCGGCCTCCGAGACCGCGATGTTCCGTGAGCCGTACGGGA